>JBFMGV010000001.1:0-41595 GCA_040752615.1 Pseudomonadota bacterium
CCGGCGGCGGACGCCAGCGGCGCAGGTTGCGGGTCGACAGCAGCGCCCAGGCCGGCAGCCCGAACCGCGCCGCCGCCGAGAGGCAGGTGAACACGCCCTCGCCGACCAGCAGCCGCGGCCCAGCCGGAGTCAGCCGCACGGCCGCGCCCGCCGGGCAGAGGCCGACGGTCTTGCGCGGCAGCCGCAGGCGGGCGCGGAGCCCGTTTGGCGCCAGGTAGGTGACCTCGACGCCCACCACCTCGCCCGAGACCGGCGCGCGGATCGCGGCCAGCAGCGCAGGCCGCCGCGGGCCCGCGCAGGTGTAGACCGCCGCCGGAACCTCGGGATGGTGCCGCAGGCCCTCCGCCGGCGCCGCCACGCCGCGCAGGGCCAGATGCCGCGCCGACAGCGTGCACCCGAGCGGGCGACCCTCGGACCACAGGCGCTGGGCGATCTCGGCGCGCTCCCATCGCCCGGGCGTCGGCGCCGCGTCGCCTGCGCGGCCGCCGGCGCCGACCAACCGCCCGTCGGCGTCCACCAGGCCGCGGTCCTTGAGGTCCGCGAGCACCGCGCGCCAGTCGTCGCCGGCGAAGCAGTTGACCACGACCCGGCCGCCGGAGAGCAGCAACGAGACCGACCGGTCGTCCGCCCCGTGACCGGGCCCGGGCACATTGGCGCAGCGGCCGCCGGACCAGAGGTCGCCGCCGAGCGCCTCGACGATGGGGGCGAGGGTCGGGCCGCTCATCAGAGTAGCCCCATCGCCCGGAAGCTCGCCACGCGCTCCCCCGCCACCAGGAAGTGGTCGTGGACGCTGACCCTGAGCGCGCGGCCGGCCTCCACCACCAGCTTGGTCGCGTCGATGTCGGCCTGCGACGGCGCTGGGTCGCCGCCCGGATGGTTGTGCGCCAGCACCACCGCCGAGCTGTTCAGCTCCAGGGCCCGGCGAAGGATCTCGCGCGGATAGACCGGCACATGGTCGACCGTGCCCTCGCCCATCACCTCGTCGCGGATCAGGCGGTTGCGCTTGTCGAGGAACAGCACCCGGAACTGTTCTCGCGGCAGGCCCGACAGCATGGCGCGCAGGTAGTCGGCGACGACCGCCCAGCCCGGCATCAGCGGCCGTTCCCGCAGCGGTGTCTCCAGCACGCGACGCACGAGGTCGCGGGCGAGGCCCAGGCGCGCGGCGCGGCCGGCCGGCACCACGCGCGCGAGCGCGGACCGGTCGGCGGCCAGGGCCTCCGGCAGGGAGCCGAACTCGGCGAGCAGCGCCTCGGCCTCCCCCGGCCGCAGGCCGCAGACCATCTGCAGCACCTCGGCGTCGACGAGGACCCGCGGGCCGGCGTCGATCAGCCGCCGCGCGACGGCGGCGGCGGGCTCGGGATCTGGGGACGATGACGGCATGGCCGCCTCCAGGGGACGGGACGACCCCCGATGCGGGGCCGCCCCGCCCCGGTCCTTCCTCCCCCTCCCCACGGCCCGCCGGCGCTTTGGGGCGGACAACTGTCCGCGGTGAAACGGGACGCCTGCGGCGCCATCCTGAACCGGCGCAGGGGGTGACAACTGTCACGGGCTACCCGGGCCAGCGCCGGCGCCAGGCTGGGGCCGACAATTGTCGATCTGCCGCGCGACGGCGCCGCGGCCTACATCGGGAACCGAGGGGAGATGCGATGCGCGAGACCGAGGACCAGGCGGGGGCGTTGCGGGGGCGCGGCCCCCGCTGGAAGGGGTCGGGCGAGACCCCGGGCTCGGCCGCAGGGGAAAGCCTTCCCCTCCCCGATCAACACCTTCACCCCACACGAGGCCACTGAACCGGCCTCCGTCCAGAAGCCCGTCCCCGCCATGCTGCTGCTGAACCCGAGGAAGTTCCGAGATCCACTGGATGTCCGCCTTTGACCCCTTGCGACCTCCGGCCAGGGCCCGCCAAACCGGCGGCGACATGGACGTACCGATGACGGCCCCGCATCCCGCCCCTCAATCCGCGTTCGGCCAGACCGGCCGCAGGCTTGCCGCCTTGCCCATGTGGACGCCTTTCACGATGCCTGCGCCACCGCCAGCCGAGACGACGCCGTCAGTCCCGCGCGATCCCGCCAGATCCCACGAAGACCCGCGAAACCTCGGGACGGCGGAGGCGCCGGCGCTCACCCTGTGGATCGTGCCGAACCCAAACCTCGCCCTCTCCAGCCCCGCCCCCGCGAGCGCCCACGCGCAGCGCATGGCGCGGCTCGCCCGCGCCATCGACGCGACGCACGCGCCGTTGGGGTCGTCCACCGGCCTGCTGTTGCGGGTCGCGGGTCTGCTGGTTGCGATGACCGTGGTCCTCGCCGCCTATACGACCCTGGCCCTTGCCGCCCAGGGCGGCGCCACGCTCCAGATCAAGGCGCCGGGCGGGACCTATTCGATCGAGCTCGGCGCCAAGCCTGCCCCGCCCGCCGGGAAGCCGTCCCAGGCCGCCGCACCGGCAAAGCTGCCGGCCTAGCCGACCGCGACCTCCCGCCGGCTTGGCGTCCGCTCCGCGACTCTCCAAATTGTCCGCAGAGGCGCACGTGACGATTCTTCAGGACCTGGCGAAGCAGTACGGACTGAAACCCGCTTCGGCGCTGGACCCGCTCGTCGACACGCCGGAGACCCGGCTCCCCGCTCAACCCCCAGCGCCCCCCGCGATCCGCGCGGACCTGGACTTCGTGGTCATCGACGTCGAGACCGCCTGCGGCCGGTCCTCCAGCATCTGCCAGATCGGCGTCGTCGGCTTCAAGGACGGCTGCGAGGCGCTGACCTGGGAGACCCTGGTCGACCCGCAGGACAGCTTCAGCGGCTTCAACACCCGCCTGCACGGCATTGGCCCCCAGCACGTCGCCGGCCAGCCGACCTTCCCCCGCCTCCATGGAACCCTGCTCGACCACCTGGGGGGACGAGTCACGGTGGCCCACTCCATGTTCGACCAGGGCGCGCTCTCGGCGGCCTGCCGGATCGCCGGCCTGCCGATGATCCGCACTCGCTGGCTCGACAGCGTCCAGGTCGCCCGCCACGCCTGGCCCGACCTGCACACCCATCGCCTGAACGCCCTCGCCGAGCACCTGGGCCTCGAGCACAAGCACCACGACGCCCTCAGCGACGCCCGCGTCGCCGGCTGGGTGCTGGTCCGGGCCATGGAGCACACCGGCCTCGACCTCGACGCCTGGATGGCGGGACCCTGGCGCGGCGCCCCGCGCCGCAAGGCCCGCCCGACCCCGGCCCTGAACGGCCCGCTGCTCGGCGAGAAGGTCGCCCTCATCACCTCGCTGCACGACACCACGCTGCCCGCCGACATCGCCGCGGCCGGCGGCAAGGTGATGGCCGGCGTCGGGCGCACCACGACCATGCTGGTGATCGCCGGCGCCCGGCCCTTCTCGTTCGGGGTCCGCCGCACGGCGCTCTACGAGAAGGCCCAGGCCCTGATCGCCGACGGCGCCACCATCGTCATCCTGAGCGCCGAGGAACTGCGGGACCGCATCGCCGCGGACACGCCGGCCTGAGCGCGCCGACCACATCGACCCCGATCCCAGCAGGTGACGACCTTCACCGGAGCAGCCTAGGGTCCCGCCACGTCCAAAGGGGGATCTCCAGTTGCGCGTCCGTCTCGCCGTCGCCGTCGTCGTCGCCGCCCTGGCCGGACAGGCCGCCGCCCAGTCCACCACCACCAACTGCCGCCCAACCTACGCCGGCGCGCCGCAGCTCGGCATGACCTGCGAGAGCTCGGGCGGAGCCGCCCGCGCGGCCGCGCCGGCCCCGGTCTACAGCTGGCGCGACGTGAAGCCGAAGATCTGCAGCAAGCTCGAAGTCCTGGCGTCCTCCGGCAACGAGTGCGACGCCCGAGCCCAGGCCTTCGCCCGCAAGCAGATCGGCGAGATGATGGCCGGCGGCGACTGCGACGGCGCGATCAAGGCCGCCCTCGGCACCGGCGACATCGCCTTCGCCGGCGAGGTCCGGGACTTCTGCAAGAAGTAAGTCCGCCGCCGTCCAGGCGATCAGGCTGGCGGCGTCTGCTCCGGGAGCCCCAGGGCCGTCTTGTTCAGGAGACGACGGCGGCTCTCCTGCTTCCAGATGAACTCCAGTTGCGGGTCGCCCGAGGCCAGCACCTTCGGGCCCACCGCGTCGAACGCATCGAGGGACATGGCGCGAAATTCCGCGACTTCGGGGCGGGCCTCGGCCGCCAGGATGTCCTGCAGGCTGGTCATGCGCCCAGCATACCACATGGGGACCCGACGCGATCCGGTTCAGGCGCCCTCGGGCAGGTTCACGACGAAGAAGCTGTCCACCTTCTTCTCGCTCGCCGACCGGAAGGGGTTCCGTTCCGCGAGCATCTTGTCCGTCTCGTCGTCCTGAACCCAGGCCTGCTCGATCAGGATCCAGTCGATGGTGACGTGCTCGCCCTCGTAACCCACCTGGATGCCGACGGCCTTCGGCGATTTGTGATCGTACTTGGCCAGGCGGGTCAGGTTGGTCAGGCCGGCGATCCGCGCCTTTTCGCGCTCCGGACTTTCCTTGGGAACGTCCGGGTGCAACGGCGTGATCATGAAGGTGCAGCGGCTGTCCGGGAACGTCAGCCGGTAGGGCAGCTTGAACTCGCCGGCCTTGGCGGCCTCAAGCGACAGCAGGAACCGCTCCTTGATCGCGCGCCAGACTGAGCGCGGGACAAGCGCGAACTGCAGCATGATCCGGTAGTAGGCGAGCGGATGCTCGTCCTTCTCGATGTGGTCGTGGAGATTGCCGATCAGGCTCGACAGGTCGAACGCGTCGTAGTCCTGCACCAGCCGCCCGAGGATCTCGCGCATGCCGGCCGCTGGAAGCTCGGCCTCGCCGATGAAGGCGCCCATGATGTCGGGCTCCTCCACCCGGGCGTCCTCGATCTTGGGCGCGACCTGCTCGCGGTAGACGAAGTAGCGCCGAATGTCCTCGGGCACCCGCAGCGTGTCGAGGATCCCCCGGTAATCCTCAATGTCCAGAAGGTGGATGAAGCCGGCGGTGCGGCTCACGTGGAAGCGCTTGCGGGCCTGCTCATCGGGCAACGCCTTGCCGGGCTGATAGACCACGATCTTCACGACGTCAGCGAGATCGGCGCGCCGAATGTCGAACGCCTGGCCGCGCGCATTGGTGACGCTGATCTGCGGCTGCTCGTCCAGGAACCGCAGGCTGTCCCGCACCTGGCTGGTCGCCTTGTCGAGCACCTTCCTGGCGAACCAGGTCGCCTCCGCGGCCGGGTCCTCGGTGGGCGCCTCGCGCTCCTTCAGCTGCAGGACCAGGGCGAAGTCCCCGAACCAGACCAGGTTGTCGGCAAGCTCCAGCTCCTGGCCGGGCTTCGGCGCGAACGTGTTCTCGGCGAAGGTGAACTCCTTCCAGAAGGCGGCCCCGTTCACCTGGGCGACGTGCTCCTCGAGGGTCATGGCCATCCTCCTAAGCGGCCTGCGGCCCTAACAGCAGCGTGTCCTGCGCGTCCATCTCGCCGACCCCGGCGAACCCCGACAGCGTCACGCCCACGAGCCGAATGCCCTTCGGCGGGGGCAACACGCTCTCGATCAGCGCCACGCTCGCCGCCTGCAGCTGCTCGCGGGTCTGCACCAGCCCACTCAAGGTCCGGCTGCGCGTGGTGTTCTGGAAGTCCGCCCACTTTACCTTCACCGTGACAGTCCGCCCGCGCCGTCCTGTCTTCTCGCACCAAGCCCAGACGTCGTCAGCCATCTCTACGATCCCGGCCTTGATCCGTTCGGGATCGGTGAGGTCGGTGTCGAAGGTGGTCTCCGACCCCGAGGACTTGCGCTCCCGGCTCGGGTTCACGGCCCGCTCGTCGACCCCGCGGGCGATGCCGAAGTACCAGCCGCCCGACTTCCCGAATCGCGCCTGCAGCTCCCCCAGCGACAGGGCCTTGAGGTCGGCGCCGGTCTGGACGCCCAGCGCGTGCATCTTCGCCGCCGTCGCTGGCCCCACCCCGTGGAACTTCGCCACCGGTAGCGCCTCGACGAAGGCCTCCCCTTCGTGCGGCTGGATCGCGAACTGGCCGTTGGGCTTCCTCTGCCCCGACGCCAGCTTGGCCAGGAACTTGTTGTAAGAGACGCCGGCCGACGCCGTCAGGCCGGTCTCCTCCAGGATCCGCGCCCGGATCGCCTTGGCGGTGAGCCAGGCGGTTTCGATCCCGGCACGGTTGGCGGTGACGTCGAGGTAGGCCTCGTCCAGCGCCAGCGGCTCGATCAGGTCGGTGAACTCCGCGAAGATCGCGTGGATCTGGGCCGACACCGCGCGATAGACCTCGAACCGCGGCGGCACGAACACCAGGTCCGGGCACTGCCGCAGCGCCGTCACCGAGGGCAGCGCCGAGCGCACCCCGAAGGCGCGGGCCTCGTAACTGGCGGCCGCCACCACCCCGCGCCGCGCCCCGTGCCCCACGGCGACCGGCCGGCCGCGCAGGGACGGATCGTCCCGCTGCTCCACCGACGCGTAGAAGGCGTCCATGTCGACGTGGATGATCTTGCGGATCGGCGCGTTCACAGCGGCAATCTAGCAGGACCAGAACGAAAGGGGAATTTCCGAGAAGCCTAGGTCCAGGCCAGCACCCCGTCGTCCAAGTACGACAAGGGCCGTCCGCAGTGCGGGCAGCACGGCGACAGCACGTCGAGATCCATGTCGCCGCCCTCCGTCTCGGGGCCAATGCCGTCCGCCTCCAGCTGGTCCTCGTGTTCCTGCGACAGCGCCGGGTCCTCCCGCCGCGCAGCAGATCGATTCCGAGGCGGCCGCGTGAAGACGCAAACGGGTCCGCGAGACCCTACCGCCTAGGCGGCGCGCACGGCCTTGCCCGCCTTCACGAAAGCCCGGCAGACCGAGTCCCGCAGCATGACGATCGTCCAGCCGCGCACCTGGTGGGCGATCCCCTTGCGCGCCTCCACGAAGATGATCGCCGCCTGCGCCAGGGCGAAGGCCGTGCCGCAGCCCGGCTCCTCGAGCCCGTACATGCTGCGGCCGGCGATGTTGGCGGCCGCGTTGTCGCCGGCCCCGTGCCGGAAGACGATCCCCTTCACGCCGGCATGCACGTTGTAGCTGGCCATCTTGTAGTGGGACTGCAGCGCCACCCGGCCCGCGGCCGCTTCTAGCGTTCCCCGGCTCGGCGCCTTGACGCCCAGGTGATGGGCGGCCCAGCCGTACTCCCCGCCGAAGGACTTGCCGTACTTGGCGACCATGGCGTCGCGGTCTGCGGTGAAGGCCGCCATCTCCGCCGGGCTGTACGGCTTGTCGCCGTAGGGCACGCGCACCTTCTGGTACATGACCGCCGCATCCCACGCTTCGACCGCCTCATGGTCCAGGTAGCGCTGCGCCAGATCGTCGTCGTGGTCGTAGATCACCAGGGCGACGACCACGAGCTCGTGCAGTGTCCGCCACCGCGCCATGGCGCCGTCCGCGAAGCCCTGCTCCAGCAGGGTGATGATCTCGTCTCCGACCTGGCAGATCCGCACATGCAACCGGAACTGGACATCGCGCTTGGCGAGATTGCGCTTCGCCCGCGACCTATGGATCCGTTTGGCTTCGGCCTGCGCCTCCTCCAGGGCCATCTCGTGCAGCATGCGCAAAGGCTCCAAGGCCGGCGCCCACCACGACGCGTGTGCGTCCAGGAAGGCGGCGCAATCCCGCCGACGCTGCGCGGCGACCCCGGGCCAGCGCTTGCGCAACCGCCGCAGCACGGACCGGGCGGTCGCTTTCGCGGCTTTTTCGATGATCCCCGGCAGCGCGTCGAGCGCGTCCTTTTGCCGGCGCTCGAACTCGGCGATGTCCGCCGGCGAGATACTGAGCTCCAGGGTCCGTGACGCGTCGCCATCGGAATCCGCGTCGTCGTCGTCCGACCACGTGAAGCTGTCGAGATCCCCGCCCGTCATCACACGATCCACCAGGGCGTCCACCAGCTTGGGGTTCTCGACGTCCTGCCCGGCCAACTGGCGCTGGATCGTCTCCGCCAGCCAGATGCGCATCACTGCGTCCCGCTGTTTGTCCACCGCCTGGAGGAGAAGCTTGTCCATGTGCGCCGCCCGCGATTCGAGCGGCCGAGCTTAAGGTGCGCCACGCCCCAGGATCACGTCCCGCCAAACGCGGCGCTTGCGAGCCGCGCCGCCGGGGTCCGCTCAGCGCCCAGACAGCGCCAGCACGCCCGCGAGCAGCAGGGCGGCGAAAGTTGGGGCCGCCGTCAGCACCATCCCCGGCGCCCGTCCCGGCGCACCGCGCGCATAGCCGAGCGCGAACCAGACGCGCCCCGCTAGGAACAGGCCTACCAACACCGGTAGCGCCAGGAGTTCAGCGCCGCGTAGCACCACGGCCAGGGCCAGATGCGCCCCCACCGCCAGGACGACCTGCTCCAGGCTGTTCTGCAGGACCGCGCGCGGCACGGCGATCGCCGCGCTCGGCTGTGCGAAGGCCGACCCGCCGATATCGGCGGGCGACCGGAACCGGCCGCTGCTGACGCGCCGGACGCAGGCGGCAAGCCAGATCAGGAGTGGGACGTCCCAGCGCACGGCGAACGCCAGCCTCTCGCCGGCGTCCATATCCGGAGGTGGCCCCTGGCCCATCGCGCGCGCCAGTCCGTAGGCCGGAATCCCCAGCACCAAGGCCACCGCCACCCCCTTGAGGCCGCCGATCACGACGCCGCGCTGGTCCGGGCTCAGTCGCATGACACCCCTAACGCCGCAGATCGACCGGAGGTCGCGCGGCGGACGCCGTCATTCGCCCGACGAAGGTCGTCCCCTCCGCGACACCGGACCTTTCGCCCGCGGCCCGTGACCCCATCCGCGGGCCGATGAGATGGAAGGACGCCCGCCAGCCTATCGGAGGCCCGCGTGCCGGGCGTGGCGAACGTTCGCCACGCATGGCCGGGCAATCCGGGGCACGCTGCGCACCGCTGAGAGGCGCAGGCGCGAGTTATTTTCGGAATGTCCCGAAGGCATTTCCGAAGTCGTG
This sequence comes from Pseudomonadota bacterium, assembly GCA_040752615.1. Lineage (GTDB taxonomy): Bacteria > Pseudomonadota > Alphaproteobacteria > Caulobacterales > Caulobacteraceae > Phenylobacterium. Next base: position 8,947 of record JBFMGV010000001.1, read on the forward strand.
ACGGCATCCTGCGGCCAATGAAGGACCGGACGAAACCACCGATGAAGCCCGACTACATCAAGCTGTCGATCCGGAGCGTCGAGGCGCGCGGCCGCTACGTGCCGCACGCGATCTGCAGCTTCCTGGTGCTCTGGCTGGGACTCGCCGTCCTGTTCTCGATCCTCTTGTCGGCGGCGGGGGCCTCGGCCTGGCCGTTCATCCTGCGGGTCGCCTTGCGTCTGGGCCTATGAGCAGGACGCCCACCGTGGGCGGCGCCGGCTCAGAGCGGCGCCACGACCTGCACGCGCAGCACTGGACGGTCCGGCGTCCCCGGCATCGGCTGGGTGTCGACCTCGGCCACGACCGCGATGTGCATCGAGGCCGCGAGCGCGGTGAGCCGGTTGAACTCGGCCACGGAAGCCTCGATCTCGGCGGCCAGCATCCGAGGATCGATCGCCGGCGGGATGCTCATGCCGCCTCGGCCGGGAGCGGCCGCAGGAAGGCGGCGTGCTCCAGGGTCAGGTCTGCGATGGCCTCGAGATGGACAAGCACCAGCCGGCTGCGCTTCTGCGCGAGCGCCGCTTAGCGCCGCGTCTCCCGGCGATAGATCGCCTGATGCTCCCGCTGCCAGGACGCCCCGCCATCGCCGTCCTTCAGGCCCATGACCTCCGAGACCCACAGGCGGTCGTAGACGATGTCGTCATAGGGCCGATGATGGGTCGTCTGGTTCCGCGGTCCCAGCTCGTTGGCGAAGTCCTTCCGGTAGCGCTTCACCCACCAACCGATCTGCAGGTCCATACCCGCGAGCGGCTCCAGGGCGTTCAGGTACGTCTCCACCCTTTGGAGCACGACGTAGAAGGCGCTGCTGAAGAGGTCGAACATGTTCTGCAGGTGCTCGACCTTGCGCATCTCGCCCGGTCGGAACGGGTAGCGGCGGAAATACAGGTGCAGGCTCTGTAGGCGATCGCACGCCGCATGGAGGTAATAGAACTTCATCACCGCGTCGTACTCGGCCGCGATTTCCGACGGGATGTCGAAGTTGCCCGCCGCCGGCTCGGGATCGCGCCCATCAAGGTCGATCGCCGCGCTGATCTTGCGCCGGTTGAACGCCCGGAAGTCCGGCTGTTCGCGTAGCGGCTTCGACCAGGCATGCAGCCGCGCCAGCACCTCGTGCGTCTTCGGCCACTCCGGCGTGGGGGTCTCGATGGTCGTCATGCGGCGGCTCCTCGAAGGCCCACCGTAATCCGGGCCGCGCGCGAGGCCATCGGCCTGGGCGTCGCACCGCCGGAGCCGTCAACGCCAGGCGATCACACCCTCGTCGGAGGCCGGCAACGGACGCCCGCACGTGGGACAGCACACCGGACCGAGAATGTCTTCGCCACAGTCGATGGCGTCGCTCCCGTCGCCGTCGTCCGGACCGATGCCGTCGTCCCCCGGATCCATGGCGCGCTCCTCCCGCCGCGGGTGACCGCGGCCCTGGCGACTAAGACGCGAAATCCGGGACGACACCCTACCGGCGGCGACAAGGCCTTCCTTGAGCCTTGACGAACGGCATCGGCTTTGGCGCCCTGACCCGATGACCGCGCGTCCCGACCCCGCCGCCGAAGCCGTCGCCTGGATCGACAGGCTGAGCCGCACGTCGATCAGCAATGAAGACGTCGGCGCCTTCTTCGCCTGGCGGCGCACGCCGGAGAACCTCGCCGCCTACGAGGCCGAGAGCCGGGCGCGGAAGCGCCGCGACAGCCGGTTCGTGGCCGAGCCCGACCCATTCGGGTTCACGGTGCTGGACCGGGCGAGCGGCGACGCCGCCGAGTTCGCCGGCCGCGCCCAGACCGGGATTCCGGAAGCCGACGCCGAGGACATCGCCGAGATCCTCAATCGTCGCGATCTCCACCGCCGGGCAGGCGCGCACTAACGGACTGCTGCTGCGCCGCCCTCGCGAAAGCGGGCGTCAGTTCAAGCGTGATGGGCGTGCGGATCGAGCGCGACGTCCGACCCGCGCAGCTCGCCCAGCGCCTGGCGGATCACCTGGGCGGCGCTCCACAGCGCCAAGCTCGCCATGACGCCGGCCACGGCCAGATCCGGCCAAGCCGAACCGGTCCCGAACACGCCGGCCGCCGCCGCCATGACGGCGACGTTGCCGATGGCGTCGTTGCGCGAGCAGAGCCAGACGGACCGCATGTTGGAATCGCCCGAGCGATGCCGGAACAGCATGATCGCGACGCCGACGTTGGCGAGCAACGCGACGAAGCCCACCACGCCCATGGTCTCGGCGTGCGGGACGCCGCCCCGGCTGGCGTTCCAGACGGCCATTCCCAGCACACCGAGCCCGAACAGCGCCATGGTCGCGCCCTTCAGCAGTGAGGCGCGTGCGCGCCACGACAGCGCCAGCCCCACGACGGCCAGGCTGATGGCGTAGTTGGCGCTGTCGCCCAGGAAGTCGGCGGCATCCGCCCAGAGCGAAACCGAACGGCCCGCGAAGCCGGCGGTGAACTCCACGAGGAACATGCTGGCGTTGACGATCAGCGCGATCCAGAGCGCGCGGCGCCAGCGCGGATCGGCTTTCGGCGGCGGCGGAGCACAGCAACTGGCGCCCATGTCGGACCTCCATTCGAGATGTCCGCACACGATAGTTCCTCTAGTCGCTAGAGGATCAAGCTCTGTTTTATCGGCGGTTAGCGCCCCTTGGCGAACTCCGCCTCCGCTTCGCTCAGGCAGCGATCCCAGAACGTCATCGCCGCGTGAAACAACGGCAGGACCGGCCGACCACGGAGGTCACAGGCCTTCTTCGGCTCGAAACTGACGAGGAGCGACGTGCCGCCCGGCGCCGTGACGTCGACGACGACGGCGGGCGCGCCGAAGGCCTCGCCGCGCAGTTCCAGGCCGCCCTCGAATTCCTTGAGCAGAGCGTCCCGCGTCGGCTCGATGAAGTCGGCGAAGATCGGGTCCTGCTTCCAGACCTTCCACCGCTCCCGGCTCCAGGCCAGGTGTCCGCCAAGCCGGCTGTCGACCTTGTCGAAGACCTGCCCGATGGACCGCAGCATCGCGACGATCGCAATGTACTGCGCCTGGTAGTCCGCAACCGGCTGCATGATGCTGTCTTCCCGCGCAAGGCGGGCCAGGAGCATCCGGACGAAGTCGAGTTGGGCGCGAGCGACCAGCATCGATCAGAACCCCCGGAATACGGCTTCGACCTCGGCCGGCGTGTTGGTGTCGTCGAACGCATGCAGCACGGCTCCCTGTTGGGACCGGTCCCGGATCTCAATCTTCTCGGTGATGTGGTTATAGGCGAAGACGTAGGTCCGTCCCGACATGTCCACCCAGAGCATGTTGGCCGGGCTCCCGGACATCTGGCGCAGGCGGATGGTCCCAGGTTCGCCGCGCCAGATGATCCCGCCGAGAAGGGCCAGGGCGATGCCCTTGACCTTCCCGGCATGGTGGTCGGCCCGCCCCATGACGCCGTCCGCATAGACGTGCAGCGCCTCGACGTCCTTTGCCGTTACCGCCATTCGAGCCTCCGCTTACCTATGAAAACTACGCGCGATGCATCATGCGTTCGACACGAACCCGTTCGAAGCCGCGGGCCTGGATCGCCTGACACAGCTTGGTCATGTCGCGAATGCCGAAGGCCACGGCCGCTTTGATCGGGCTGGCGAAGGTCGCGTAATAGGTCCGGCGCCCGTCGGGCGGAAGCGACGGGTTCTGCCGGCGGTCCGTGATGGCGACGTCGCGCGGATCGCTGCTGTTGCGGAACGCGTGGAGCGTCACCCAGTCGGGTCGCCGGTAGCGGCTGGCCTTGGTGAAGGCGCCGGACTGGATCTTCACATTCACCACCTACCTGCTCTTCCGCCCCGACGCGCAGCGCGCCCAGATCGTCAGCCGTTTTGTCGCTGAGCTGATGGCGGCTCGCAGCCTGACTTCACTGCAATCGCCAGCGAAGCCTGCCTAGACTCACGCGGACCTCCATGGCGGAGCGCTTTGCGCCGAGCTAATCTGAGGTAACGACAGCCCGCACGAGGGCGTTTCGCGTTCGTTCGACATGGCCCACTGCGATCACGTCCACGCGGAGACTCCGTCCAGCGAAGACGTCACCGCCACCCTCGCGGCGGCGGCGCGGCGCTTCGCAGACATCGGCGAGAGCTGGACCGCGCCGCGCCGCCGCACCTACGAACTGCTTCTGCAGGCCGGCCGGCCCATCAAGGCCTACGATCTTATCGCGGCCTACGCCGGCTCCGGACGGCCGCCGCCCAAGCCGCCCACGGTCTATCGCGCACTGGAGTTCCTGGTCGCCCAGGGCCTGGCCCACCGGATTGAAAGCCTCAACGCCTTCCTCGCTTGCCACGCCGACCACCAGGGAGCAGCCACGGAGTTCCTGATCTGCGATTGCTGCGGCAGCGTGGAGGAGCTCGACCTAGCTATCGGCGCTGCGGCGATCGAGGCCGCGCATGCCCGCGGGTTTCAGCCAGGACGCATCGTCTTTGAGGTCCATGGCGCCTGCGCGGCCTGCGCACACGGGCCACACTTCGCAGGCGCCGATTCAGCACCGCTCACCATGGCGGCCAGGCGCACCCGAAGCTGAGACTGTCGGCGACGCCCAGTCGAGCGCCCGGACGTGGATCCGCGGCGGCGCAAGCGCCGTCAGATCACGTCCCCGCCAACCACCCCTTCCAAAAGGAGGCACGACAGCCGCGCCTTGATCAGGCACACCAAGCTGAAATGGGCGAGCGCGCCGCGCCGGTAACGCGCCCCATGCCGAGTGGTCCAGTTCCAAGTGTAGGAGCGATTCGCGTGATTGTTGGAGCTGTGCCGCGGCTGCGCCAGATCGTGCGGGAAGTCTGGAGACCGCTGACGATCCTGTTCGTCTGGGACGTGGCCGTCACGGTCTTTCACTTCGCTTACATACCGATCAAAGAGCCCCCGCTTCCCCTCGCGCTCTTCGGCACGGCGCTGGCGCTCTTCCTAGGGTTCCGCACCAACGCCGCCTACGCGCGGTGGTGGGAGGCGCGCACACTCTGGGGCGCCATCGTCAACGCGTCGCGCAGCCTCGCGCGTCTGTCCGTAAGCCTGAGCCGCGCCGGCGGTGCCGATGTTGAGTGGCTGCGAGACAAGGTCGTCATACGCCAGATCGCCTTCGCGCACGCCCTGCGCTGTCAGCTGCGAGGCCAGCCCACGCAAGACGAGACGGTGCGCGTCCTCGGCGCGGAAGCGGAAGGCCTGACCGGTCGCCGGAATCCGGCCAACGCCCTGCTTGAAGAGATCTCCGCCTGTTTCGCGGATGCCCTGAAGGTCAGGCAGATTGCGCCCGTCCAACAGACCTTCGCCGAGCGGACCCTGACGGACATCGCCAATGCCCAGGGTGGGCTCGAGCGAATCCGCAACACGCCGATGCCGATGGGTTTCCGGTTCCTTCCGATGCTCTTCGCCCGAATCTTCTGCGTCCTGCTTCCGATCACCATGGTCGAGCAACTCGGCCTGGCGACCCCGGTCGGCTCGACCCTGATCGGCCTCGTCTTTCTCGCCGCCCTCAGCATCGGTGAAGATCTCACCGACCCGTTCTCGAACAGCGTGCACGACGTGCCGCTGAGCGCCATCACCCGGACCATCGAGATCGACCTGCTCCAGGCGATCGGGCGGGAGGCCCCTGAGGCGCTGGGGCCGGATGAGCATGGCGTGCTCTGGTGAGCTTGCACCCCTGAGCGCATCCGTGGCCTCAAGGCCGCGCTCCGCGTGAGAGGGCGCGCCTCGATCTTCGCGAGATGTGGCGCCTCCCTCCCAGCGTTGCCGCCGCGGCGCCGAATCCGTGTCCCGCGGGCTAGCGCCTCGTCGCGTGGCGGCGCGTCGCTCCTGTCCGATGGGTTGGGCAGCGTCAGGGCGTCATCCGGATGTCATTGGTGTGCGGCGGATAGGGCGCGATGGAGTCCGGGTCGACCGGAACCCCCGCAAGCGTGCTGGCCAGACCATGGTTGACGTCGCGGTGGTGGGCCTCGTCCGCCCGGACCACGAGGATCACGTCGCGCAGCGTCGCGTCCGGCGGCAGCATCCAGTAGTGCCGGGCGATCGCGGGCGCCGGCACGTTGGTCGCGCGGCCCTCCTCGATCTCCTTCAGGTAGAGGCTGTAGCTCGTGACCGCTTCCTCTTCGAAGTAGCCCACGACACGGTGCGCCGTGCGCCGGGAGACCAGGTAGAGGAGGAAGAAGCCGACGTAGAACAGCCACTGCACGACGAGGATGATCCAGCGCTCCAGCAGGTTGGGGCGGGCGATCTCGACGAACGTCATGAGATGCATGCGCTCGTTCTCGGCCTCCTCCATCAGCGTGCGGATCCAGCCCTCGTCATCCGCCATTCGCCGGAGCGCGCTGAGATGGGTCAGCGTCGCACCAACCATGCCGGGTACGGCGGCCACCGTCTCGAGCACGATGGCCCGATGCCCGTAGCGTTTGGCGAAGAAGGTGTCGGCAGCGAAGCGCATCAGCTTGGTGAAGCCCAGCGCGACGCGGTCCGTCACGCCGGCCGGGGCGTGATGGACCGGCGGCCTCAGCAAGGCCTCTTGGGCGAGGGCGCGGCGGTCGGGCGTGAGGATTCGATTGACCAAGGGTGTCTCCTGTCAGGCGCCGGCGGACCCCTGCTGGGGCGCGCCGCACTGACGCGCGCCCGGCGTAGCGTCCCGGCCTTTCCGCCGCGAAGCCGGTTCGTGAGGAAGTGTGTTCGCCGGCCCGCTCCAGGCGCCGGTCAACGCCGGCTCTGCCAGAGCGCGAGCGCCCACAGCAGAAGCGCGAGCAGGCCGGCCGCGGCGCCGAGGGCGACGCCGTGGTCGTGGATCAGCGTCTCGATGAAGGCGCCCATGAAAGGTATCCCCGACAGCCGCCGTCAGTGCGGCGACACGACGATGCGGCCCGGACCCAACTGATCGTGGTCGGCGCGATCCCGCCAGGCGAACACGGCCACGACGAGGCCGAGCCCGACGGCGAAGACGAGAACGAGCCGCAGGAGGATCGCCAGCGTCGGGCGATGGCGCCGTCGGTGTCGCGCCCGCAGGTGCGGCTTGCGCGGGCTCGGTACGGGCGGCAGGGGCGGGCTCATGGACGTCTCTCGGGCAGGGTGGGGGATGGGGCGGACCGTGGCCGGGTGGCGAACGCGCGTTCCGCATCGGCGACGAACGCCCGCACCGCGGGCCCGAGCTGTCGTTCCAGCCGGCCGCGAAGGGTGTCGGCGACGAGGCCCGACGCCTCGGCCGTGTGACGCACGACCGTCCCGCCCGGTCCGGGGACGAGCGCGAAGCGGAACCGCAGGTCGAAGATGGCAGGCACGCCCAGCGACCAGCGCATCTCGTGCCGTGGCTCCACCACGTCGACGATCCCCGGGAAGGTCACACGTCGATCCGCACCGTCCTCGCGCCAGATCCGGAAGCTGTAGTTCAGCGGCGCGCCCGGCGTGGCGGCGCCCTCGATCTCCAGGGCGCGCGTCCACAGCGGATAGCGCCCGAAGTCGGTCAGCAGCCGCCAGGCCTCTTCCGGCGCCGCGGGCGTCAGGGCTTCCGCCGCGATCAGGAACATCGCCGGCCTCCCCCGGCGCGCCGGATCATGGCTTCGGCTCCCGGTAGCCGAGCAGCCGCAACGCGTTGGCGACCACGAACAGGGTCGAGCCCTCGTGGACCATCACCGCCGCCCCGATCTTCAGGCCGAACAGCGTGGCGGGGATCAGGAAGGCGACCACCCCCAGGCTGATCCAGAGATTCTGGCGGATCACCGAACTCGTCCGCCGGCTGAGGCCCACCGCAAAGGGCAGGCGGCGCAGGTCGTCGGCCATCAGGGCGACGTCGGCCGTCTCCAGCGCCACATCGGAGCCAGCCGCGCCCATGGCGATGCCCACGGTGGCGTTGGCCATGGCCGGCGCGTCGTTGACGCCGTCCCCGACCATCGCGACCCGGCCTTCCGACGCGGCCAGCGCCCGGACCAGTTCGACCTTGTCCTCCGGCATCAGACCGCCACGGGCCTCGTCCAGGCCGAGCTCGCGGGCGATGGCGTCGGCGACGCCCTGGTTGTCGCCGGAGAGCATGATGGTCCGGCGGATGCCGATCCGGTGCAGGGCGGCCAGCACCTCGGCGGCCCCGTCCCGCGGGGTGTCCATCAGGCCGAGCGCGCCCAGGAACCGGTCGCCGGCCCTCACCACCATGACGGTGCGTCCGGAGGCTTCCAGACGCATGACCTCGGACCACAGCTCTTCGGGCGGCCGCAGGCCGCCCTCGGTGAACATCGCGGGCTTGCCGATCACGACGCGCTGGCCCTCGACCACCGCCTCGACGCCGCGGCCGATCAGCCCCTTCACCGCCGTCGCCACCGGCGGCGGCGCGGCGAGCTCGGTCCCGACGCCCTGCAGCACCGCCGCGGCAAGCGGATGGTCGCTCCGCGCCTCGACCGCCACGGCGATGCGCAGCAGCTCCTGGCGCTCCACGCCCCAGGCCGGCTCGACGTCGGTGAGCTTCGGCTTGCCTTCGGTGAGGGTCCCGGTCTTGTCGAACGCGATGGCGGTCAGGCCGCCCAGGTTCTCGAGCGGCCCGCCGCCCTTCACCAGCACCCCGCCCCGTCCGGCCCGGGCGACGCCGCTCAGCACCGCACTCGGCACCGAGATGGCGAGCGCACAGGGGCTCGCCGCCACCAGCACCGCCATCGCGCGGTAGAAGCTCTGCGCGAACGGCTCGCCGAGGGCGAGGCCGCCGACGATCAGGCCGCCGACCAGCAACAGGACCGCCGGCACGAACAGTCGCTCGAAGCGGTCGGTGAAGCGCTGGGTGGGCGACTTCTGGGCCTCGGCTTCGGACACGAGGCGCACGACACGGGAGAGTGCACTTTCCGAGGCCAGGCGCGCGACGCGGACGTCGAGCGCGCCGGGGCCGTTGATGGTGCCGGCGAAAACCTTGTGCTCGGCCGGGGCGCGGGCGAAGTCTGCCGCCGGCTCCGGGCTCGGCCGCTTGTCGACGGGCACGCTCTCGCCGGTGACGGGCGCCTGGTTGACCGCGCTCTCGCCGTCCACCACGACGCCGTCCGCGGGCAGGCGCTCGTTCGGGCGCACCAGGACGATGTCGCCGACGACGAGCTCCGCCACCGGAACCTCGACCGTCTCCTCGCCCCGCCGCACCGTGGCGCGATCGGGGGCCAGCTCGGCGAGCGCCTCGATGGCCCGCCGCGCGCGGCCCATGGCGTAGTGCTCGAGCGCGTGGCCCAGGCTGAAGAGGAACAGCAGCAGCGCGCCCTCGGCCCACTCGCCGAGCGCCGCGGCCCCCGCGGCCGCCACCAGCATCAGGGTGTCGATCGCGAACTTGCGCTGCCTGAGGTTGTCGAACGCCTCGCGCAGCGTAAACCAGCTGCCGAGCCCGTAGGCGACCAGGAACAGGGCCAAGGGCGCCCATCCGGCCACACCGGACCGCTCCAGCAGCCAGCCGGCGAGCAAGGCCGCGCCGCAGCCCAGCGCGAAGATCAGCTCGGTGCGCTCGCCGAACAGGCCGCCGTGGGCGTGACCGCCCTCGCCTTTCGCGTGCGCTTCGTCGGTGTGGGTATGAGGTTTGCCGCCGCTCATGGGGCGCGGTCCTTCTGGTTGTTGGCGTCCTTGAGGATGTCGAGGCCGCCCTTGAGGGCGATGAGGGCGACGAGGGCGCCCACGACGAGGTCGGGCCACGGCTGCTTCAGCCAGAGCACCAGCCCGCCGGCGATCAGGATGCCGCCGTTGGAGGCGAAGTCGTTGAAGCTGAAGGTCTCGGCGGCGCGCATGTTGACGTCGTCGCTGCGGCCGCGCCGGATCAGCTCCAGGCAGACGAGATTGACGACCGCGGCCACCGCCGCCATCCCCATCATCGTCATGCCGACGGGTTCTGCGCCGGCCAGGCTCCGCCGGACCACGTCGGCGAGCACGCCCGCGGCGAACACCAGCAGCATGATCCCGGACACGCGCGCGGCCCGCCGCTTCCAGGCCAGCGCCCGGCCCACCGCCAGGAAGCTCAGCAGGTAGACGACCGCGTCCGAACCGTTGTCGAGCGCGTTGGCGATCAGCGCGCTGGAGTCGGCCATGACCCCGGCAACGCCGAGCCCCAGGAAGAGCGCGGCGTTGAGCCCGAGCACCACCAGCAGGATTCGCCGCTGGCGGCGGTCGGCCGCGCTGAGGGCGGTCATGGCGCCGCCTCCCGGTCATGGCGGCCGGGCGCCCAGGAGACCGTCAGGCGGGCGACGTCGGCGCGCGGGACGCCCAGCTGCGCCGTGTAGGGCATCATCGGGGCATGACGTCCCGACGGGCGGCCCCGCCACAGGGCGGGCACAAGCACCAGCCGGCGGTCTCCCGCGTCGAACGCCTCGACGTGCAGGTGTCCGCTGACGGGCCCCCGCCAGCCCTCCGCGCGCCGGACCTGGCCGGCGACGACGGCCGGGTCGACGTCGGCGCGCAGGTAGGCGCTGAGCACCTCGATCCGGCCGCCATGGCGCAGCTCCGAACGCATGTACGGCTGCGCGGTCGCCAGGCCGGGGGCCAGGAGGGCGGCGAGGATCGCCGCCCCCCATGCCATCCGGCGACACGCCGTCCGGGCCGGCTCAGTCCGCATCGTCGACTCCTTCGTCCTTGCGGTGACGCACCGCCTTGGCCGCGAAGGTGGGCAGCACCAGCAGGGTGAGCGCCGTGGCGGTCAGCAGGCCGCCGATCACCACGGTGGCCAGCGGCTTCTGCACCTCGGCCCCCGCCCCGCTGGCGATCGCCATCGGGATGAAGCCCACGATCGCGACGAGCGCCGTGGTGAGCACCGCCCGCAGGCGGCTGGTCGCCCCCTCGATGGCGGCGACGACCGGCTCCAGGCCCGCCGTCAGTCGTTCGCGGATCGCCTGCATCAGCACGAGGCCGTTGAGGGTCGCGACGCCCGAGACGGCGATGAAGCCCACCGCCGCCGACACCGAGAACGGCATCCCGCGGAGCAGGAGGGCGAGCGCGCCGCCCACCAGCGCCAGCGGCACGCAGGCGAACACCAGACCGGCCTCGGCGAAGGAGCCCAGCGCCATGAACAGCAGGACGCCGATCAGCACGAAGACCACGGGGATCACGAGACCCAGGCGCTGCTCCGCCCGCTTCAGGTTCTCGAACTGGCCGCCCCAGGTGAGCGAGTAGCCCGCCGGGAGCTTCACCTCGGCCTTCACCTTGGCCTGGGCGTCGGTGACGAAGCCGCCCAGGTCGCGACCGCGGACATTGGCCTGCACCACCATGCGGCGGCTGCCGTTGTTGCGGCTGATCTGGTTCTGGCCCTCGGCGATCTTGATCTTCGCGACCGACGACAATGGCACCGTCACGCCCGTGGCCGTGGTCACCGGCAGGGCGTCCAGGGCGGCGGGGTCGTTCCGGGCGCTGTCCGGCAGGCGGACGACCACGTCGAAGCGGCGGTCGCCCTCGAAGATCTGGCCGGCTTCCGCGCCCCCGATGGCGGCCGAGACCGCCTCGGTGACGTCCGCGGCCGACAGGCCGTAGCTGGCCGCAGCGAAGCGGTCGACGCTGACGGTCAGGGTGGGCAGGCCGGAGGCTTGCTCCACCCGCACGTCGGCCGAGCCCGGCGTCGCCCGCAGCACGGCCGCGACCTGGTCGGCCGTGGCCTGCAGCTGGGCGAAGTCGTCGCCGTAGACCATCACGGCGAGGTCCGTCCGCACGCCCGAGATCAGCTCGTTGAACCGCAGCTCGATCGGCTGGCTGAACTCGAAGCTGTTGCCGAGCTGCTGGCCGGCGGCCTTCTCGATCCGCGCGATCAACTCCTCTTTCGGCAGCTTCGGGTCGGGCCAGGCCTTGCGGTCCTTGAGGACGATCACCGCGTCCGAAATGTTCGGCGGCATCGGGTCGACCGCCGCCTCGGCGGTGCCGGTGCGCGAGAACATGGTCTCGACTTCCGGCTGGGCCTTGATCGCCCGCTCCAGCTTCATCTGCATGGCCAGCGACTGTTCGAGCGAGGCCGAGGGCACGCGCAGCGCCTGCATGGCGATGTCGCCCTCGTCCAGGGTCGGGATGAACTCCCGCCCCAGCACGGAGAACGAGATCACCCCCACGACCAGGGTCGCGAGCGCCGAGATCAGGACGATCTTCGGGCGCGCCACGGCGGCGCGGATGGCCGGCTCGATCCGCTTGCGCGCGAACGTCAGGATCCGCGTCTCGTGCTCGATGGCGTGACCCTGGTCGTCGACGTGGACCGTCTTCGGGTCGCGCACCCAAAGCGCCGTCATGGCCGGCACGAAGGTGAAGGAGAAGATGAAGGCCCCCACCAGCGCCAGCATCACGGTCGCGCCCATGGGGATGAAGGTCTTGCCCTCGACGCCCTCCAGCATCAGCAGCGGGGTGAAGACCAGCAGGATGATCAACTGGCCGAAGGCGGCCGGCTTGACCATCTGCCGCGCTGCCGCCCCGGCGACGCCGAGGCGCTCCTTGCGCGTCAGCATGCGGCCGAGCTCGGCCCGCCGGTGACCCAGCATCAGCAGGGTGTTCTCGACCACGACCACGGCGCCGTCGACCAGCAGGCCGAAGTCGAGGGCGCCCAGGCTCATCAGGTTCCCGCTGATCCCGAACCGGTTCATGCCGATGACCGCGAACAGGAAGCTGATCGGGATCATCAGGGCCGTGATGCTGGCGGCGCGGATGTTCCCGAGCAGCAGGAACAGGATCACGATCACCAGCAGCGCGCCCTCGACGAGGTTCTTGGCCACCGTCTTGATGGTGGAGTTCACCAGTTCGCTGCGGTTCAGCACCGGCTTGGCGATCACGCCCGGCGGCAGGCTGGTCGCGACCTCCTCGAGGCGCTCGGCGGCCGCCTGGGCGACCGTCCGGCTGTTGCCGCCGGCGAGCATGAGCGCCGTGCCGATCACCGCCTCGTGGCCGTCACGGCTGGCGCCGCCGAGGCGGGGCGCCTCGCCGATCTCGACGGTCGCGACGTCGGCGACACGGACCACCAGGCCGTTGCGGTTCACCACCGGCGCCTGGGCGAGGTCCTGAACCGTCTGGGCGAGCGCGTCGCTCCGGACGGTCAGCGCCTCGCCGGCCCGCTGGATGAAGCCCGCGCCGGCCTGGGTGTTGGCGCGGTCGAGCGCCTGGATCAGGTCACCGAGGCTCAGGCCGTAGCTCGCCAGCCGGGCGGCGTCCGGACGGACCGCGTACTCCTTCACATAGCCGCCGTTCACGTCGACGCCGGCCAGGCCGGTCGTCGTGCGCATCCGCGGCGCAATGATCCAGTCCTGGACGGTGCGCAGGTAGGTGGCCTGCGCCCGGGGCGTCGTCAGACGGACGCCCTCGGGGGTGAGGTAGGCGCCGTCGGCCTGCCATCCGGGCTGGCCCGGCTTGGCCACGGCCTTGGGACTGAAGGGCACGAAGTCCACCGTCCACATCAGCACTTCGCCAAGACCCGTGGTGATCGGGGCCAGCATGGGCTCGACGCCGTCTGGCAACCGCTCGCGGGCCTGCGCCATCCGTTCGGCCACCTGCTGGCGGGCGAAGTAGATGTCGGTCTGGTCGGCGAAGATGACCGTGATCTGGCTGAAGCCGTTGCGGCTCAGCGAGCGCGTGCTCTGCAGCCCCGGGATCCCGGCCATCGCCGTCTCCAGGGGATAGGTGACCTGCCGCTCCATCTGCTCGGGCGCCAGCGCCGGGGCGACGGTGTTGATCTGCACCTGGCGGTTGGTGATGTCCGGCACCGCGTCGATCGGCAGCCGGGTGAGTTCGAACAGGCCGATCGCCGCCACGAGGGCCGTGGCGAGGACCACGAACCATCGGAAACGGACGGAAGCCTCAATGATGGTCTTGAACATGTGCGCCCCCTAGTGCCCGTGCTCGGCTTCGCCCTTGGCCATCTCGGCCTTGAGCAGGAAGGCGTTGGCGGAGGCGACGCGCTCGGCGCCGGTCAGGCCCCGGAGGATCTCGGTGCGGCCGCCGGCCTGGCGGCCGGCCAGGACCTGGACGGCACGGAAGCCCCCCTGGACCTGCACGAAGACCACGGCGTTGCCCTCGACGGTCTGGACCGCCTCGCTGGGCACCGACAGGCCGCCCTGCTCCGCGCCGGTGACGAGCGCGCCGGTGACCGGCGAACCGGCCGGCGGCAGCGCCGAGCCTTCCGGCCGGGCGCGGATCACGGTCGCGCCGCTGTTCTGGGCGCCGGCGTCCGCCGCCACCCCGGTGACGACCGCCGAGAATTCGCCACTCGGCCCCGAGACCTGCATGCGCGCGCCGGGCTGCGCCTGCGCGGCCAGCTGCGGCGGCGCGTTGAAGACCAGCTCCACGCGGGCCGGGTTGGTCACCTCGGCCACCACCCCGCCCTGGGTGACGAAGCCGCCGGGCCCGACCTGCACGCTCGTCACCACGCCGGCGATGGGGCTGGTGACGTTGAGCCGTCCGGTGGCGTTCGGCCCTCCAGCGGCGGCGGCGCGGGCCCGCGCCGCGCGGGCCGCGGCCTGGGCGCTCAGCGCCTGCGCGTGCGAGACTTCCGCCTCGCGCTTGGCGACCACACCCAACTTTGCGAGCTCCTCGTCACGGCCGTGCGCCTGCTCGGCAGCCACATAGGCGGCCTGCGCCGCATCGGATTCGGCGCGCAGGCTGGCGGCGTCGCCGCTCACCAGCACCGCCAGCGCCTGGCCGGCGGCGATCTGCTGACCCGGCGCGACGAGGACGCGTTCCACGCGGCCGCCCACGACGGCGCTCACGCTGGCCTTGGCGTCGACCACCGGCGCGACCCGCCCGGACAGGCGCACCTCGGAGCCCCCGCCGCGGGTGACCGCCGCCAGCTGGATGCCCGAGGCCTGGGCCTGCGCCGGCGTCAGGGCGACCAGGCCCTCTTCTTCCTTTGCGCCTTCGCCTCCCTTCGCGGCGGCGCCTTCGCCGCCCTTTTCGTCGGCGTGCGCGTCCTCGGCCGCCGCGGGCGCCGGCTTGTTGAGAACCGTGGAGAGGCCGTATCCGCCCGCCCCTGCCAGGACGACCGCAGCCGCCACCGCGCCGTACAGGCGCGTCTTATCCGTCTTCATGGTTGCTCTCCCGGGGTGGCGACGCCACCGAGCCGCGCCTGGGCGGCCTGCGCGCCGATCCGCTCCACGGCGGCGGCGATGGTTTGGGCCCGCGCGTCCGCGAGGGCGCGGCGGGCATTGACGAGTTCGACCAGCGGAAGCTTGCCGGCTTCGTAGCCGACACGGGCCAGGCGGTAGGCCTCTTCGGCCGTCCGCTCGCCCTCCTTGGCCGCCACCACCCGCGTCTCGGCCGCGGCGATACGTTCAACGCTCACGCGAACGGCGGCTTCCGCTTCGAGCCGCGCGGCGTTCATCCGGGCGTCTGCCGCCGAGATGTCTGCCTGGGCCGCGGCGATGTTGCCACGGTTGCGGTCGAACAGCGGCAGCGGGACCGAAACGCCGGCGATCATCGCGGTCGCGTCGGCCTCCTCGAACCGCCGGAAGCCGACCGACACGGTGACGTCCGGCACGGCCCGGCGCCGCTCCACTTGGAGCCTCCGGGTCGCCGCCTCACGCTCGGCCTGCGCCGCCACGTAGGCCGCGGCGGTGGCCGATGCGGGGGTGACGCCCCGGATCAAGGGATCGCGGCTGTCGAGCAGGCTCGTGGTGACCGACGTCAGAGGCGCCGGCGCCCCCGAGAGGGCGGTGAGATTGCCGAACGCGGTCGCGCGCGCCGCCTTGGCTTCGTCGACGCCGGCCCGCGCCGACTGGACGGCGGCCTGCGCCTGCAGGCGACGCAATTCCGCCTCCCGGCCTGCGTCCACCAGCGCCGAGGCGATGCGCGCGTCCTCCTGCGCAAGGGTCAGGGTCTCCTGCGCCAGCGCCATGCGGCGGTCGGAGGCCTCGGCCGTCGCGTAGCCGACCGCGAGGTCGAAGGCGTAATCCACCTGCGCACGGCGGGCGCGGGCCTGAGCAGCCCCCACCTCGGCGCGGCCGGCGGCCATCCGGGCCTGCCGCTTGCCGCCCAGTTCCAGCGGCTGTTGGAGGGTGGCGGTCGTCTCCGACAGACGCGTGCCGCGATAGGGACCCGAGCCGGAGAAGTTCTCCATCTGGATCCCGACCGTGGGGTTGGGGAACACGGCCGCCTGGCGTGCGAGGCCTTGGGCCCGGGCGATGTCGGCGCGCGCCTCGGCGAGCCTGGGCGCCGTCGACTGCGACTGCGCGAGGAGCTCGGCGTAGGCCGGCGCAGGTTCGGCCATGGCCGCGCGCGCGCCGACGCCCAGGGCGGACAGACCGAGGGTGACCGCTGTCAGCGGTCGTTTCAGATTTTGGGGTAGCATGGACCTTCTCGTGAATGACGACAGGACGCGCCCGGATGGGCGCGGCGAGGCGTCAGGCGCGAGGCGGCCGCATCAGCATGAACTTGGGGTCCGAGACCGCGACGCGAGAGCGCAGCAGCGCATGCTGGGCGCGCGGGGCGTCCGGCTCATCGGCGGCGCGCAAATCCGCCGCCATGTAGGCGCCGGCATGGTGGCAATGGCCATGAACGCAGGCCAGGCCGTCCGGACCGTGGTCGGAGAGACCGCCGGCGTCCGCATCGTGGGCCTGGACCACCTGGGCGTGGTCGCCGACCGCGGTGACGCTGAGCTCGGCCGCGGGTCCGGCCGTCAGTTCGTCACGGCAGATGATCGTGTCGATCCCCGGCCCCACGATGAGCAGGGACAGGACCAGTGCGAACAGCACTGCCCCGATCCGTCGCCACGCTGTGGACGTCTGCGTCATGGCCATCCCTATACCGGCTGCGACCGGTTCGGAGAATGCGTTACAAGATCACGCTGCCCCGAGCTGCACCCTGGAGTGCGCCGGTTGGCCGCAGCCGCCCGCGCCGTCACGGCGGCGCCGGGTCCGGACAGGCGCCGCGAACGGCGCCGGGAGGCGGGCTGGCTCAACATTCCGACAACCTGCATCCTCTAGCGACTAGACGATCAAGCCCTATTTTCCACAGCGATCCCGGGAGACGCACACCATGCTCAGCATCGGCAACCTCGCGAAGTCGACGGGCGTGAAGGTCCCCACGATTCGCTTCTACGAGCAGATCGGCCTGCTGCCCGCGCCGGACCGGACCGACAGCGACCGCCGGGTCTACGACCAGGTCGCCGTGCGCCGTCTCGCCTTCATCCGCCACGCCCGGGAGCTCGGCTTCGCCTTGGACGCGATCCGGACGCTGCTCGGCCTCGCCGATCACCCCGAGCGGGACTGCGCGGAGGCAAACGCTCTGGCCCTTGAGCAACTCGCGACCGTGGACGCGAAGATCGCCCAATTGCAGGCGCTGCGGGGGGAGCTCAAGCAGATGGTCGACGGCGGCTGCCAAGGCGCGGCCGCCGAGTGCCGCGTGATCGAGACGCTCGCCGACCATGGTCGATGCGCGGCGCCGCACGCGGCGCCCGCACGTCACGCCCTGGCGTGACCCGACGTCGCGGCTGATGGCCAGCGTGCGCGCGCTCACGGCGTGGCGTCCGGCGCGCGGAAGCGCGGTCCGACATTCGCCACGATCGCCCGCGCGTCGAAGGCTTCCAGCCGCTCCTCGGGCTTGGCGCCGCGCCGCATGACGATCTCGCCCACGGCGGTGAACCATTCGCGGGCCTCAAGGTCGAAGACGGGGTCGAACGCGCCGATCGGGCCCGGCCCCCAGCCGGCGAAGCCGTGGTGGCCGCCCCAGCGTCCGTGGAACCCCGGCCATCCGTAGCCGCGCATCGCGCCCGCCCCGATGGCGCGCGACGTGACGTCGGTGCGACGGTCTACGAACTCGAACCAGTCGTAGCCGCGCGCCAGGGTGAGCTCGGCGGCGCGAAACAGCATGCCGAGCTCCACCGTCTCACGTGTCGTGGTCGTGTTGCCGGCGAAGCTGACCCTGAGCCGGTCCGCCTCCAGGGCCTGCTCGGCGTAGCCCACGCGGGAGAGGCCATCCTGTCCGCGTGGCCGATAGGGGGTGCTGGTGGCGCAACCTGCGAGGGCGGCGGCCGCGACGAGGATCGAAAGCAGGCGTGACATGGGCGCTCCAGGGAGATGGGACGGTGCCGGCGCGATTGCGCTAGCGCTTGTTGAGCAGGTCGAGTGTGCGCTGCTCCATGGCGTCGGAGGTCTCGATGACGTTCAGGTTGGCCTCGTAGGCGCGCTGCGCGGCCTTGAAGTCGAGCGCCTCGACGATCGTGTCGACGTTGGGCAGCGTGACGTAGCCCCTAGGGTCTGCAGCCGGGTGTCCCGGCGCGTACTCCGTCTTGAACGGCGCGGGGTCCGGCCTGGCGGCGATCATCTGAACGCTCACCGCGCCGCCCTCCAGGCGCAGCGGTGCGAACACCGGAGCCTGTCGACGGTAGGGATCGCCCCCTGGGCTGCTGGCTGTCGACTCCGCGTTGGCGATGTTCTCGCTGATGATGCGCATGCGCGCCTGTTGGGCGCGCAGAGCCATGGCGGCGATCATCATCGGCCCGCCCTCCCCGACCTTACTCATAGGGGCGTCTCCGGCGCGTGGACGGTACGGACCGGGCGGTATGGTCAGTTCGCATGACTTGGCTCCATCGCGGCAGGAGGGTGGCTGCGGATCGCGCCATGGCGCGTACCCGGGGCGGATCGGAGAGCTGCGCCGGCGACCCGAGGGTCGGGTCGCCGACGCCTCCATCCCGCCGGCAATTTGGGGGGTGAGGCCGGCGGGCGAAGAGCGGGGTGGTGGCGAAGGCCTTGGCCGCAGACGCGGCCTTCGGGCGCTTGCGACGCGTGGCGCGGGCGACGGGTCATGGGTCGGACCGCCTCGGGGCATGTTGGCCGTCGACCGCCGCGCGGAGCCGAGTGATGTCGTCGTCGAGTCCCCGGACCTCGGTGGCGACGGCGGACCCGACCCAAGCCAGTATCCGGTCGACCTGAGCGCGGAGTTCAGGATCGCCAACGGTCTCCTTGCGCAGTTCGAGCAGGCGGCCGACGTACTGGGACGCGTCCGCACCGCCGAGCGACAGCTCGAGGACCAGGTCCAGCAGAACCTCGAGATTTCCCGCGTCCCCGGGGGCGTCGTGGGTTGGACGGCGACCGGGCATCAGCCGCGTCTCCGCCGCCGGCGCAGGCCGGCGCTTGCCAGCACCACCACGCCCACCCCGAACGACATGTCCGCGAGACTGACGGGCGGCCCTGCGCCGAGCCGCAGGATGTCGATCGCCGCGCCATCGTCCCAGCGGTCGAGGAATTTCCCGAGGAGCCCGCCCAGGACGAAGCCCAGGCCGACCGCGATCGACCGGGCCGGGGCGCGCGACAGCAACACGAGGACCGCGAGGGTCGCGCCGACCAGGCCCGCAAGGAGCGCCTGCCCCCCGGCCCCGCCTTCATCCACGGCCACGAGTTCAAGGAGGGGCGCAAAGCCGACCGACCCGTCGGCGCTGTCGAGCGCGATCTCACCGAGGAACGACTTGCTGAAGACGTCGAGAACGGCGACGCCCACGCCGACGATCACGCCGTAGGGCCATTGGGACGGGGCGGAACGGTCCATCATCGCCGTCGCCCCTTCTTCCGCGGGGGCGGCGGGACGAAGGGCGGCAGTTTCGGCTTGGGCCGCGCCACGGGCCTGGGCCGGACGCCACCTTCCAGACGCCGCTTCGCGTCCGACAGCAGGCCTTCGGCGCCGCGGCCCCACAGGGCTTCGATGCGCCGGCCGATCGGCGCGGCGCATAGGCCGTGCATGTCGAGGATGTGCGCCAGGCGCGTGCCCCCGTCCTGTGGGGCGATCGTCAGGAACCATTCGAAGCGGAAGCCCGGAACCCCAGCGCGCCAGGCCAGCACCCGGTGTGGGTCAAGGCTGGAGACCTTGCCGCGCAAAATAAGGCGCCGCTCGCGCCCGCGGATGACCCCCAGATTGGCGGCATAGGACAGGTCCGCGCCCAGGCGCGGCTCACCCGAGAGGGCGATCCATCGGTTCCACCTGGGATAGGCCTCGAAGCGGATCAGGAGATCCCAGACCCGGCTCGGCGCCGCCTCGATATGCACGGCGTGAAGGGCGCGTCGCATCCTCAGGGCTCCGCGAGGCACGGCTGGCTGGTCTCGGAGACGCAGATCCGCACGGCGTCGACGTTCGCCGGCCAGTCGGTCGGGATGTCATAGGTCGCGCAGTCGCGCCCCATGCGGGCGCCCGTCACTGTGAGACGCCCGTACGCGGCATCGACCACCTGACCCGCTGCGTCGAGGCGTTCGAGGCGCAGCGCGCGGGCTTCATGACCGGTCGACGGGTCGCGGCACGCCCACCCGTGGAAGCGCAGGCCGGCGGGCTCGACGATCGCCTCTGGCGACGAGATGTCGACCGCCGGGGGCTGGACGACGTCGGCGCGAACCGGCGCCACCGCCCTGCCGCCGTGGGCGGTGCATCCGCACGCCGTCAGCGCGCCGACGATGAATCCCGCGAGAGTCAGCGTCGGGCCGGACGATCGCCCCGCATCCCGACGGGTGCGCGGGATAGGACGCCGCGCCGCGGCGCGACCCACGCCCACGGCCGCCGGCCGTCGCCGGCACGGCTTTGAAAACAACATGTGGAAGTTCCCTCGAGATCAGACCGATGGAGTCGCGCCGTGAATGGCGCGGACATCAGGCCCTAGGCTCGAGGCGGACGATCCAGTGAGGACGGAGTCCAGGTCAGGGGGACGCGCCGGAGGTCAACGCTCCAGTCGGTCGGCTCGACCCTGAAGTAGAGACCGATCGACATCAGCGCAGGAACGCCGACGACATGGCCCACGCAATGGCCGGTGCAGGCCTTCGCGGCGCCTAGGCCGCCGTGGAAGGCGGCGTCCTCGCGGCTGACGGACACCTGTTGGGCATGCGTCGCGGCGGCGTCGGTCGCCGCGGCGGCGGTGGCCCTCGGCGCGCCGTCGTCGAGCGCCGCGTGCGCGGCCGAGGCCACGCTCAGGGACGAGCCGGCGATGGCGACCGCGATCATGAAGGTGAGGATGAGCTTCAGGGACGCGCGCGCCGCCACGCCACGGAGCGCGCGCAAGGCGGCCCGTTGGAGCGTTGTCGCGGCATGACCCAAGCCAAGCATCGAGAGTCCTATAGGCCGACGAAGGGCGGGATGGAATGGGTTACAAGATACGCGACCTGGGTGAGCCGCGGGACAGGCGGATGCGCGAAGGTCCACCCCGCGCATCCGCGTCACGCCCTCACCGGCGACGATCGCCCGGCCGGCTTCCCGGCACGCCGTAGTCGTCCCGCGGCAGCATGTTCCCGCGCCCGACGCTCCCGAGCAGTTGTTCGAGGATCGTCATCTCGCGGCCGCGGGTCGGCGTCTCGCGCCCGTTGAAGGCGATGATCTTGCCGTCTTTGAGAGTCAGGGTGTCGCGGCTTCGGAGGAGTTCAGTCTCACGGTCGAAGGCCAACGCAATGACGCTGCGCTGGGTGATCTGCGGGCGCCGGAAGGCGGCGCGCGACTTCACCTGGGAGATGTAGAACCAGATGTTCGGATCGAAGGTGGAGGTCATCGACGGCGAGCCCAGCTTCTGGCGGGCGGTGCTCTTCGTATCGACCCCGATGGCCAGGTCCCCTGGGTTGGTGTCGATGGCCTGGTAGCCCGAGTGGCTGGTGATGGTGGTGCAACTGGCGGCGGAGATCGCCAGCGTGAGGCAAGCGGCCGCGAGCGCGCGGCGAGGCGGCGCCGTAAGGCGCGAAACGATAGGCATGTGAACGTCCCTGTGTCTGGTGAAAGCCGAGACCGGGCTGAGCCCGGTGGTCGGTCAGACGCGGGGTGGTCGTTCGAGACCGTCGGGCGTGGCGCCATAGGCCGGCGCCCCCGGGGCCGGCGTCCAGTCGGCGGCCTCGACGCGGCCGACGACATCGCCCTCCTCCAGGACCAGCAAGCTGGCGAGGTGGGCGGCGCAATGGCCAGCGCACAGCCGATGCAACGTCACCGGCGACTTGCCGTCCGGCGTGGCCGGATCGTCCGCGACGGCGTCCGGGCCAGCGGCGTCGGCCTGTGCCGCGGCTTCGGCTTCGGCGGCTTGGACCTCGGCGGCATGGGCGATGATCTCGCCGGGCTCGCCGCCGATCGCGAGCGCGAAGCCGGCGACGAGCGCCAGCAGCGCCGTGGGCGCACGCCCCCGGCGCGCCACCCTCAGCCAGCCGATCAGGCGCGCAACCATAGGGCCGCTATAGTGCGGCTGGTCGCGCATGGGAATGGCCGCCGCCGCCGCACCCGCACGACGCGGAAGGGGGTAGATCCCCGCCTGACTAGCGACTCCACCAGAGCCAGGCGGCCACGACCGCCACGCCCACCACCACCCACTAGCGCAAGATTTTCCGGGCGGGGCTGAAGTCCCGGAAATAGGGCTGCAGGTCTTCCGGAATCGGCATGGGCCGAAGCGCCGAGACGTTCGCCCCACCGGGTGTTTCCGATCGGCACCCACCCGAACAGATGCCCCGGGATGGTGGCTATTAGTCGCAGGAGCTGTCCTCGGATCTCACGCGCGTCGCGCCGCAGCCGCGCCACCTTGAGCATGCAGAGATGGACCACCACGTGGTCGATGAAGCTGATCTGGCCCAGGATGTGCGCCCGCTCCAGCCGCGCGAACGCCGCGTCGCGGTCCCCGCGCTCGAGCGCCTCGCGCGCCGCCCTGATCTCGCTCCGGAAGCCTTCGTGGCTGGCGCGCATGTCCTGTCCCTCCCCGCCCGAAAGGCGGCGAACACGGGCATGACCGACCCGGCGCCTAGGGTCTTGGACGTATCGCTTGCGGCCTCGCCACTACGCCCTGGGCCGTCGCGGGCGTGATCCCGAGCATCTTGCGCATGTCACGCGACAAGTGGACCTGGTCCACGAACCCCGCGGCGGCCGCCAAGCTCGCGCCCTCCGACAGCGCTTCCGCCGCCCGCAGCAGCCGCCGCCAGGCGACCCAACCGCTGAGCGGCGCGCCGAGCTGCGCCTAGGCCAGCGCCCGCAGCCGCGCCGGCGATAGCCCCGCGTGATCGGCCGCACGCGACACCGCGCCGGACCCTTCGGCGGCTGACAGGAACGCCAGCGCCTCCGCCAGCCGCGGATCGCGGTCCACCTCGCGATCCACCGCGTCCGCCAAGCCCGCCGCGCAGGTCGACAGCGCACCGGTTCGTGACATGAGAGACGCGACCACGTCCGGCAACTGCGCGACCGGATGGGGTCCGGAGACGCGGTCGACGAAGGCGGCGAGGTCGCTCTGTGGTTCGAGGAAGACCAGCAGGACGTCGCGGACCGGGTCTAGGGCGTGCCGCGCTCCGGGCCGCGCGACGAGCGCGGGTCCCGTCACCACGCGCCCGTCCAGGGCCCGCAGTGTGGCGTCCGGCGATGCGAAGACCAATTGCATGGCCGTATGCGCGTGCAGGGGGTTGTCGCCGGCGACGCCGCGATAGGCCGCCCAGCCCTCGCCTGCGTGGAAATCGCCCAGCCAGCGGCTTTCGGTCTGCATCGAACAAGGCCTCGGGTCAGCTTGACCTTAGATCGCGGGAACGACGTCGCGCTAGAGGACGCCGACACTTCGACCCCAGTCCTCCAGGGCCTCCTGGACCTTCACGTGAGCTTCGGCGTCGCGCCGGAACGCCCACCAGACGAGAGCGCCTTGCCACAGGCTCACCATCTGCCATCCGAGCCGATCGGCGCGTTCCAGGTCATCGCAGAGCCGGCGTCCCAAGGTTTCGGCCAAGCGCGCACCCCAGGCTGCGCCACGCGCCCGCAGGATGGGATTTCGGACATCCTCGCGCAGGAGCAGCAGCCCGTCGGTGAAGTCGTACTCGGCTGAGCCAGCGTCGGTGAGCTGCAGGAGCAGTCGGATGGCTCCAGCGGGATCGTCCGATGCTCCGTTGTCAGCGGCCGCCGTCGCCGCATCCAGCCGATCCCAGGCTCGGAGGAGGACGGCCTCGACCATCCCGGTTCGGGCGCCGAAGCGCTGGACAAGGGTCGCGGCAGAGAGGCCCGCGGCCTCTGAAGCTCGCGTGAAGGTCAGCCCAGCGGGGCCATGCTCCATCACCGCGGCCAGCAGTCTGTCGAGGACCTCAACGTCGGAAATGCGCTTGCTTCGACTCACCGCCGCGGAATAAACGAGCGCTCGTTTATAATCAAGTGAGAGAGCAGATGGCAAGGATCCTCGGCTACATCGCAGCCAGCCTGGATGGCTTCATCGCGGCCCCCGACAACAGCCTCGACTGGCTGTTCAAGTACGAGGGAATGGACCTCGGCGAGCACGACTACAGCCTGTTCCTGAAGCGCATCCGCACGGTCGTCATGGGCCGTGGCACCTACGACTTCCTCGCCAACGATCCCGCGCCATGGGCCTATGGTCAGCAGCGAACAATCGTCGTCACCTCTGGCTCGATCAGCGATCCCAAGGGCCCCCTGGAAACGCGCGGCGACGTCGACACGCTGATCGCGGAACTGCGGGGCCTCGACGACGGAGACGTCTGGATGCTCGGTGGAGGCCAACTTCAGATGGCCTTCATAGAGCGTGGGGCGCTGGACGAGATCCAGGTCTACGTGATGCCCGAGTTGATCGGCGGCGGCAGGCCGCTGTTTCCGCCCACCGGCGTACAAGTAACCCCCACCCTCCTCAGCGCGACGGCGTTGGACCGGGGGTGCGTTCGCCTTCACTACGCGTTTTGAGCGCGATACAGCGGCACACGCCACGGTTCAGCACCCGCCGACGCGGCCCATGTCAGGGTGCCTCCCGTCAGGAACGCAAGGCTCGCCGATGCGAAGCCGGTCCGACCGCATCGGTCGCGGTCGGCCGTCGCCATCTCGGCGCTTTGGCAGGCGCATCGTCAGGGCGTCCGGCCGAGGTCTTCCAGGACGCCCAAGAAGGCGTCTGTCTGGCCCGCGGCGAAGGCCCGCTCCGCCTCGATCACCAAGCGCAGTCGCCTCGCGAGCAGTCGCAACTCGATCTCACTGGCCTCGGCCTGGCTCTTGGCCGCCGTGGCCTTCGCGAGCTCCGCCTCGGCCAGTAATTTGGCCGCCCGGGCCGCGATCTCCTCATTCTCAAGCCCCGGACGGCCAAGCCGATCCTTCAGGTGCTGGATGGATTGGGCGATCAGCTCCTGCGCTTCCTCGCGGACCGTGGACTGCGTCCGCTGGTCCACCACGGTGTCGAGGAGGCGTTCCAGGGTCTTCTGGAGGCGCGGCCCCAGGCCCGTCGACGCCGGCAGCGCCGCACCCGCATGGCGCGCGGCGACGAACGTCTCCACGACCAGCCGCATGGCATGGATCGCCGGCTCGGAATTGAGGATCGTGGCGACCATCACGACGCCATGCTCGGTGAAGGCCCATGGCGCTGAGCGGCGCCCGCCGCGCCCGCCGCGCCCAGGCTTTGATATCGCAATCTGCGAGGTCAAAGCGGCGAACTCATCGGGGTCGAGCTGGAAGGCGTAGCCGTTGAACCGCCCCAGGTTCCGTTTGAGCTGCTCGTTCAAGCGGAACGTCTGCACCCCGAACAGACGGGCCAGATCGCTGTCCAGCGCGACCCGCTGCCCCCGGATTTCGTAGGTGGGAAAGGTGGCGCCTGTCGGTCCGGATGCCGGATGCGGCGACAAAGCGACGAGCTCATTCGGCATTCGCCCGTCATAGGCGGAACAGCCGCGCCGCCGGAGGGCGTAACTTCCCTCCCCCTGCAGCCATGTTGTTGCCGCGGCCTGCGCGAACGCTCCGATCCCCTTCGCATAGTTCGTGTAGGACGCCTGCGCCGCCTCCAACGACCGAATCTGACGTAGGTCGCCGTCAACCTCTGGATCGGAGGAGACAGCCATGCCGATGTTCCGAGGTCGCTACTACGACATCCGGCCGAAATGGCCCGACTGGTGCTGGACCGCGTATGCGCCGGACCTCATCCGACCGATAGGCCGGGGCCAGGCAACGAGCCGTGCGGCGGCGGAAGCCGAGGCGAGAGCCCGCATTCAGGAGACCCGAGGCCGCGCCGGAGAGGACTAGGTCGAGATGTCTGAGCGTCTCCGGGCGGAGCGCACCTGGCCCTTGCAATCAAGCCGAGATCGTTACCTGTATTTCGGTCCACAGGGGTGGGTTCAGGACATTGAGCACCTTTCGGTCAGGGCAGGCGGATCCACGCGGGTCGGTGTGGCGGCGATGGGAACCCCACATCCACCCGCCCGGCACCTTGTTCAACGACGAGTATCCGTCCGGCGACGAGGGCTGGAAGCTCTACCTCGCAGCGATTGAAACCGCCGAGCCACCGGTCTCCGCCGTTGGGGTGACGGACTACTATGGCCTCGACGTCTACGAGGAATTCCTCCGCCGCGCCGCCGGCCAGCTACCCGGAGTCGAGCTGGTCTTCCCGAACATCGAGCTGCGCCTGAACACCGGAACGGGAAAGGCGGCGATCAACCTCCACCTCATCGTGTCCCCCAACGATCCCGATCACGCCACCCAGATCCGCCAGTTCCTCAAAGGTCTGACTTTCGAGGCGTTCGGGCGGGACTTTCATTGCGACCCCGACGACCTGCGTGCCCTGGGCCGGCGCCACAAGCCGGATCAGACCGATGATCGCGCCTTGCTCGCGGAGGGAGCCAACCAGTTCAAGGTCGACTTCAAACAGCTGCGCACGGCGTGGCGCAAGAACACCTGGGTGCAGGACAACGTGCTGGTCGCGGTGGCCGGCAGCAGCCGGGACGGCACGGCCGGACTGGGAAGCGACCACGCCTTCGACACTCTGCGCGCCGAGATCGAGGCCTTCGCCCACATCATCTTTGCCAGCACACCGGCCCAGCGCACCTTCTGGCTCGGTCATGGCGGCCTTGGGCGGGCGGAGCTTGAGGCGCGATACAATGGTCGCAAGCCCTGCCTGCACGGCAGCGACGCGCACGGGCTGACCAAGGTGCTGAAGCCCGACCTCGACCGCCGCTGCTGGCTGAAGGGCGATGCGACCTTCGAGAGCCTTCGCCAGGCTGCGCTCGAACCCGAAGACCGCGTCTTCATCGGCACGGAACCCGAGGTCCAGAGCCTGCCATCGCAGGTTATCAGCGAGATCCAGATCAGCCGGGCGGACTGGTTGCCGAACCCCCGGCTGCCGTTGAACAGCGGACTGATCTGCGTCATCGGCGCCCGAGGATCAGGCAAGACGGCGTTGGCCGACATCCTGGCCGCCGGCGCCTATTCGGCCTCGTCGCAGGTGAACGACCGATCCTTCCTCCGTCGCGCCCGGCCGGCCCTGCGTGAGGAGGCCGTCAAACTGGCTTGGGCCGACGGCGAGACGACCGGCAACAGTCTGTCGGCCATCGAGATCGAGGACCTGCTGGATAGCTCGCGCGTACAGTACCTGTCCCAGCAGTTCGTGGACCAGCTTTGCGCTGCGGACGGCGTCACGACCGAGCTGATGTCCGAAATCCACCGCGTCATCTTCCAGGCCCACAGCCAGGACGCTCGGCTAGGCGCAACGGACTTCGAGGATCTCCTGGCGATGAAATGCGCCGGAGCCGACGCCGCCCACCGGAGCCAGGCCGAGGCGCTGGCCACGATCTCGGAAGAGATCCGCGCCGAGCGCGAACTAATCGCCAGTCTTGAGCCGAAGAAGCGCGAGCGCGAGAACCTGCTGCAGCTGGCCGCGAAGCTGAAGGCCGACCGTGCCGCGCTTATTCCACGGGGCGACGCCGAACGGGCGGCCGCGCTCGATGCGCTTTCCAGGGCCGTCGAGGTAAAGAGCCAGGCCGTCGAGGCCGCGGAACGCCGCCAGCAGGCGCTGCTGGCCCTCAAGCAGGATGTGACGGTCTTCCGGGATACCACCGCGCCGACCCACCTGCGCCAGTTGCGAACTCGGCACGCCGAGGCAGGCCTGCCGCTCGCGGAATGGGAGCGGTTTAAGCCGGAGTACGCAGGCGACGTCGATGGGGCAATCCAGGCCGGCCTCAATGACGTCGATGGGCTCCTGAAGACACTCCGGGGCCGCGCGCCCGCCGGGGACGGCCCATTCATCGGCCAGGACGCCGACTTGTCCGTCCACGCCCTCCTCGTCCTGCAGGCCGAGCAGACCCGGCTGCAGAAGCTGGTCGGCATCGATCGAGACAAGGCGAATCGCATTGCGCAGCTGACCCAGAAGGTCGCGGCCGACGAAGCCGCAGCCGCCAAGCTGGAACGCGAAATCGAGATCGCCGCGGGCGCCTCGGATCGGGTCAAGAAGCTACAGGTCGACCGGACCAACGCCTATCGTGGTGTCATCGCCGCCTTGTCGGTGAAGCAGCGCCAGCTTGAAGCCCTCTACACCCCCCTGAAAGCGCGCCTCGACGAAGAGATCGGCGCCCTGGCAAAGCTCTCCTTCGAAGTGCGACGGACGGCGGACGTCGCCGCCTGGGCCGCGCAGGGCGAGGAGCTGCTAGATGTGAGGAAGGCCGGCGAGTTCCGCGGTCGCGGTCGGCTGGCGGAACTCGCGACAGGCGCGCTGAAAGCCAAGTGGGAGGCGGGAGCGCCCGACGAAATCGCCAGCGCGCTCTCGGCGTTCTTCGACGCCCACCGGCAGGACTTTATCGATCAGGCGGCCGTTGAAAGCACCGACCGCGTGGCATATCGCGCCTGGGCCGCCGACTTGACCCGCTGGTTCTACAGCGTCGACCACATCGAGATCGCGTACAGCGTCCGCTACGAGGGCAGCGAGATCGAGCAGCTCTCGCCAGGCACGCGCGGAATCGTATTGCTCCTGCTGTATCTCGCCGTCGACAGGGAGGATCTACGTCCGCTGGTAATCGACCAGCCCGAGGAAAACCTGGACCCCAAGTCGATCTTCGACGAACTCGTCCCGCGCTTCCGCACGGCCAAGCAGCGGCGACAAGTGATGATCGTCACCCACAACGCCAACCTGGTGGTCAACACCGACGCCGACCAGGTGATTATCGCGTCGTGTGGACCCCACCGCCCCGACGCATTGCCCGAGATCTCCTACGCGTCGGGCGGGCTCGAGAGTTTCGAGATCCGCAAGGGCGTCTGCGACATCCTCGAAGGTGGCGAGGTGGCTTTCCAAGAGCGCGCCCGACGGCTCCGGGTCCGTCTTCCGCCCGAAGCGGAAGGTTGAGGAGATGTCCTTCATCTACGACGCCAAGGTCGCCGCTTGGTGGTGGCGTTACTTGATTGCGGCACCTTCTTCACCAACGCGCTCGCCCGATGGCTGCTCGCGAGGGGTGAGTCTACGCCCTTCCCCTCGCTCAGACGCCGAAACATCTTGAGTCGCGCAAGCAGACCCACGGAGCGATGAGATGAACTTAGACGCCCAACGCTCTGACTCTGATCGCTTTGTCGGTCGACAATCCATCCGTCGGGAGCGCCTTCGCCAGATGGTGCCGCTGGCCGACACGACGATCTACGAGATGGAGCAGCGCGGCGAGTTCCCGCGCCGGTTCAACCTCACGCCCCGATGCGTCGCCTGGGATCTGGCGGAAGTCGAAAGCTGGCTCCTGTCACGGCAGCAGGCCTCGGACGCTGGCGAGATCGCCAGGGCGCCGGCGCCCGACGTCCGGCAACGACACGCGCGCCCGGTCAGACGGTAGGGTCGAGCGGACCGATCTCCATCGCCGGCGGAAGCAAGGTCGGCTTCAATTTCCGGCCTTCCACCCAAGCGTCCACCAGGTTGGCCCATTCCTGCAGCATGTGCCGGCGCTGCGGTTCGTACTGCGCCTTGTTGTACACGCCGCGCGACGACCGGCCGTCCTCATGGGCCAGCGCCTTCTCAATCCAGTCGCTGTTGAAGCCCAGCTCATTCAGCAGCGTCGAGCCCGTCCGGCGAAGGTCGTGCACGGTGAAGGGTTCGAGCGGCAGGCCTTCCTTCGCTGCGCGAGCCGCCACCGCGGTCGTTACGCGGTTGAAGGTTGCGCGGGACATTGGGGCGTCGGCGTCGTAGCGCGACGGCAGCACGTAGCGTGAGTTTCCCGCGCAGGTCTTCAGCGCGATCAGGATGTCGATAGCCTGGTCGCAGAGATAGACGTTGTGGGCCTTCGAGCGCTTCATCCGCTCCTTCGGGATGGTCCAGACGGCGTTCTCGAAGTCGACCTCGTCCCAGGTCGCGTCCTGAAGCTCACTCTTCCGGACCATGGTCAGCAGGATCAGCCGCAAGCCCAGACGGATCGTTGGGAGGGTCGGAACGTGCTCAAGCTGCTTGAGCATGATCCGGATCTCGGTCGGCGAGAGCGAGCGGTCGCGGGCGACGAAGGTGGCGATGGACGCCGGCCCCACATCGTCCGCTGGATTGGCGACCTTCTCCCCGTGCAGGATCGCGAAGCCGTAGATCTGCTTAATGATGTCCCGGGCGATCACCGCGGTGGCCGGCGCGCCGCGCGACTTCACCTTGCCGCACAGCGCCCGGAGGTCATCGGGCGAGATCTCGGTCAGAAGGCGATTGCGCAGGACCGGCAGGATGTCGCGCTCGTAGATGCTCCGCCGCATGGCGCGGGTGCTGTCGGCCATAGGGCCTTCGCTGAACCAGCGCTCGCCGAACTGACCGAAGCTCTTGGCCTCCTTCAGGCGCCGCTTCTCGCGTTGCTTCTCCCGCGCAGGCGACTGCCCATCCGAAACGGCGCGACGCGCATCGAGGCACTTCTCGCGGGCCCGCGCGAGCGAGACGCCCGAGGGCCCGTACTTCCCGATCGTCAGCGTCTCCCGCCGTCCGTGCAGGCGATAATCGTAGCGGAAGGTGACAGCTCCCGACGTGGCCACGTGGACATACATCCCGTCTCGGTCGGCGACCTTATAGGCCTTGTCCTTCGGTCGGAGGTTCCGCAGGGCGGTGTCGGTCAGCATGTGGGCGCTCGAAGTGAATACCGTCGCCCCGTTTCGGGACATTCGAAGCGCCATTTTCCTCTAATATTTCTGTAGCTAATGCCCTCAGAAATACCGTCAGGCGCATCGAACGACCTGACGGTATGGGTCCGAGAGCCCACCGGCAAGCTCAGCAGCTACCGTCAACGCTACCGCCATCCCCTGCCGCTGGCGTGCGATAGGAGGCGATAGACACCGAGAGATTTCACTTATTATTTCAGCTAGTTATGGGAATATTTTGATTGACGCCGATAGCCTCTGAGGGCTATTGACCTACTCCCGGCGCATGGCCGTCGAGGTAGGCCGACACCAGCTTCACCTCCACACAGGAGGACTGCTCGTAGGGCGGGTAGAAGGTCTTGAGCGCCAGGGCATGGACCAGGGCGGTGAGCGCCAGCGTCGGATCGGACGCCAGAGCCTCGCGAAGGCCCACGGTCTTGTGCGCCGTGAGGTCCAGAACCAGCCGCTCGGAGAGCGGCGCCAAACCCTCGTCCTCCGGCTCGTCCTCCGAGGCTCCGGCATCCGGTCTCGGTTCGGCGGGGATCGCCCCCTCCCCGTCCGCCTCGATTTCGGCGCTGGGCGCCGGCGCTTCGTCTTCGGGCCGGATCAGGCCGCGCTCGATGCGCGCCTGACCGTCGTGGCCGAGAACCACGAACACCCCGCCGCGCGCGACCTCTTCGGGGTCGTAGGCGGTCCCGTCGCCGAAGGCGTCCAGCGCCGCATCGATCACCTTGAAGCGCGCCTCCACCTCGGGCGGCAGGTCCTCCACCGCGTCCCATTGGCTGACCAGGGCGTCGTATTCCTCCGAGAGGGCCGCGATTTGGGCCGCCTCGTCGTCGGTCCGCTCCACCGGCCTCGGATAGACGCGCCGCCAGCCATGGCCGTGCGGGTAGTCCAGGCAGGCCGTGGCCCACTTCCAGCCTTCCTGCTCGCGCACCTCGGTGGCGATGGCCTCCAGCTTCTCGCCCGCCAGCCGATCCAGCAGGGCCGCATCCTCCAGCCAGCCGCCGCCGTCCTCGGTGAAGAGGTCGCGCAGGGTCTGGCCGCCCGCCTCGGCATAGGCGTCCATGCCGACGAACACTGCGCGCCGGTCGCTCGCCGGAACCTTGGCCTCGGTCATGGCCCGGCGGATCAAGGCCGCCGAGCGGTTCCACGACAGCTGGTCGTAGACCTGCTCCTGGCGCTCATGGTCCTCGCTGACCGCGAAGGCCATCAACTGGTCCAGCGTCAGGCCGTCCTCGCGGTAGATCGCCATCAGCTTGGGCGAGACCGCGCCCAGGCGCAGCCGCTGGCGCACCACATGGGCCGACACCCCGAAGCGGGCGCCGATGTCCTCGGCGCCTAAGCCGCGCTCGTCGCTGAGCCGCTTGAAGGCCTCGAACTGGTCGGCGGGATGCATGTCGGTGCGGGTGACGTTCTCGTCGAGGCTGATCTCGTGCGGGTCATTGGCGGTGTCCACCACGCAGCGCACGGGCTCGGCCTTGCGGATTTCCTTGCGCTTGGCGCGCAAGGCGAGCGCCAGCCGCCGCCCCTCCCCGATGGTCACCAGATAGAAGCCCGTGGGCTCCCCGTCGTCGCCGGTTTCCGGCTCCACCACAGGGGCCTGCAATAGGCCCTTGGCGGCGATGGAGGCCGCCAGCGCTTCGATGGCCGCGTCGCCATGCGGGGTCTTCCGCGCGTTCTTCGGCGACTTCTTGAGCTTGTTGAGAGGGATGTCGAGCACCGTTCCGGACTCGATCAAAGTCTGCTCGTTCATGGGTTTGCTCCTTGGGGCAGGTTGCAGGCGCACGCCGCGCCTGCAGCCTTGCCCGTCGGCGAGACCGGGTGTGCAAGCGGAGGGGCGGCTTCGCGGGGAACCGGCTGCTGGGCCTGAGAGCCCTGCCCTCCTGCCGCCCCAGCGAGGGACCGAAGCTGGGCGGAAGCCGCTCCGAAGCGCGCCGAGGGCGGAGCCCTAAGCCG
>JBFMGV010000002.1:0-23552 GCA_040752615.1 Pseudomonadota bacterium
GGAGGGGGACCGCGAAGCGGTGGAGGGGGCGGTGGATGGGCCAGAGAGCTTCAACATGACAATCCTCAACGGATCGGGTGGTGCACGGTCACCAGCTTGGTGCCGTCGGGAAAGGTGGCCTCGACCTGGACGTCGTGGATCATCTCGGCGATGCCCTCCATGACCTGGGCGCGGGTCACCACATGAGCGCCGGCCTCCATCAGATCGGCGACGCTGCGCCCGTCTCGCGCGCCCTCGACGACGAAGTCGGTGATCAGGGCGATGGCCTCCGGGTGGTTCAGCTTCACGCCGCGACCCAGGCGCTTGCGCGCGACCTCGGCGGCCATGGCCACCAACAGCTTGTCCTTCTCGCGGGGGGTCAGGTTCATCAGGTCCTCCAGACCCGGGGCAGGGGGCGGCCGTCGAGCAGCACCTCCAGCGCCGGCAGCAGAGCCTTGCGCAGGGTGAAGCCGTCGGGCGCGACCAGACGGGCGAACAGCTTGCCATCGAAGGCGCTGGCGCCGCCGAGGCGACCGATGGCCTCGCGCAGCGGTTCAAGCAGCCGGTCGGCGTCGTCGGCGACCAGCAGGAGCGAGGCGAAGGCCCGGGCCCCGGCCAGGGTCGCGGCGCGGGCCGACAGGTCGGCGATGGGGCCGAACAGGCGGATGTCGTCGGCGAACACCAACTGGCCTTCGCGCCGGATCCGCCAGCGGTCGCGGATCGAGCCGCGTCGCACAGTCTCGTTCATGGCGGTGCGGCCCAGCACCACGGCCTCGCCGGCCAGCAGGCGCGCGCCGGCCGCGAGGTCGACGTCCAGCCGGCGCGCGAGGGCGCCGCCGTCGAAGAGGATGGTCTCCTGCGGCAGCCAGTCGACCCGCGCCGCCTCGCCGGCGACCAGGGTGACGTTCGCGTGGGCCTCGCCGTCGCGTGCGCGATAGACCTTCTCACACGCCTGGGTGGTGAGTGTGAGCTCCGCGCCGGCCCCGGCCTCGGCCGACCAGTCGATCCGGTCGCCGCCGGTCAGGCCACCGGAGCTGTTGATCAGCACCGCCTCGCAGCCGGGGCCGCGCGGCAGGCGGATCTTGCCGCACCCCTCCTGGAACAGTTGGCGCAGGCGCGTCTGGCCGCCCTCAGCCGCCACCGTGATCCGCCCCGCGCCGCGGGCGCGCTGGAGGACGGGAAGTTCCGGCAATGAGGCAGGCCCCTGGATCACGGGCTCAACGTGGTCTGGAAGGTCGACCTGTCCAGACAACCTTGGCGGGCGACCTCTCGTCAATGCCGGGCGCCCGTTTTTTGGGCGCCCGTCCTCGATCGCTTCCAGGGCTAGGCGCCGGGCGGCGTCCCCCCGGTATGGGCGTAGGTCTTGTTGGTGATCTGCCAGCGCCCGCCGATCCGGGCGACCGAGAAATAGTCGACGAAGTCGCAGCCCATGTAGTCGGTCTCGACCAGCACCGCGACGCCGGCGTCGCCCACCAGGTCGACCATGCGCACGACGGCCTCGTAGTTCGGCCCCGCCAGGCCCGGTTGGCGCTCGACCATCGTGAAGAAGTCCGTGATCGGGATGTAGGTGTCCACGGGGCCGACGTGGCCCATCATCCGGGCGTCGGGGTGGAAGGCCTGCTTGAGCTTCGCGACGTCGCCGTTGGCTCCGTCGATGTACAGCTGGATGACGGCGCGGACCTCTTCGAGGTCTCGAATGTGGCTGTCCATGGTTTCCCCCATCTGATTGCCGTCATCGACGGGCGCGGAGCGGTCTTCGCCAAGGCATCGCGATGGCGCCTGTTCGGGAATTCTTGCCAAGCCCGCGGACTAGGATCAGTGTTCGCTCTCAAAGGCCCTGCGCCGGCGAGCCCGCGCAGGGCCTTTTCGACTCTGGAGGTCTGCCCATCCATGTCCGGCAACAGGACATCGCACATCCGCCTCACGTCGCACCCCGGAGCGGGTGCGCCGAGCCGCTATCCGATCCACTGGGACGCCGCCACGCCGCGTGAGCGCGGGCCGGTCGTCGCCACCGCGAACGCGGGTCCCGATCGCAACGCCATCGGCGCCCACGGCGGCGCCTACTCGGTCTACCGCGCCCTGGCCGTAGCCTCCGGCGCCATGGACCCCATGGTGCGCCCCGAACTGGTGAACACTCACCCGGTGGTGCCGATCGGCCCGCATCCGCAGTGGAGCGAGGCGGGCAAGATCGTCTCGCTCGATCCCTGGGGCGCGCGAATCGCCGAGGACTTCGCGGGCGAGATCGCCGAAGGCGTCGACATCCGTCCCTCGATCGCCGTCACCAAGGCGCGCATCGACCTGCCGGAGATCCACGAGGCGATCCGCGCCGGCCGGCTGGTCCCGGACGGCAAGGTCCTGCACGACAACGGCGACGTGGCCGTGACCAAGGCGGCCATTGATCCGGTCTGGCATCTGCCCGGCGTCGCCGCCCGCTTCGGCGTTGAGGAGCAGCAGCTTCGCCGCACGCTCTTCGAGCAGACCGGCGGCATGTACCCCGAACTGGTGACCCGGCCCGACCTGCAGGTCTTCCTGCCGCCGATCGGGGGCATCACCCTCTACATCTTCGGCGACGCGACGAAGCTGGGCGACCGCTCGGTCCCGCTCACCTGCCGCGTCCACGACGAGTGCAACGGCTCCGACGTCTTCGGGTCGGACATTTGCACCTGCCGCCCGTATCTGACGCACGGCATCGAGGAGGCCACCCGCCAGGCCCAGGCTGGCGGCACGGGCCTGATCGTCTACAACCGTAAGGAGGGCCGTGCCCTCGGCGAGGTGACCAAGTTCCTCGTCTACAACGCCCGCAAGCGCCAGCCGGGCGGCGACCAGGCGGCGACCTACTTCGAACGCACCGAATGCGTCGCGGGGGTGCAGGACGCCCGC
This sequence comes from Pseudomonadota bacterium, assembly GCA_040752615.1. GTDB lineage: Bacteria > Pseudomonadota > Alphaproteobacteria > Caulobacterales > Caulobacteraceae > Phenylobacterium. Next base: position 2,860 of record JBFMGV010000002.1, read on the forward strand.
TTCCAACAACTGATGCCCGACATCATCCACTGGCTGGGCATCCGGCGGATCGACCGCTTCGTCTCCATGTCCAACATGAAGTACGACGCCCTCGTCGGCGGCGGCATCGAGATCGGCGAGCGCGTGCCGATCCCGGACGACCTGGTCCCGCCCGACGCCAGCGTGGAGATGGAGGCGAAGAAGGCCGCCGGCTACTTCACGCCCGAGGGCGCACCGACCGAGGACGACCTCAAGAAGGTCGTGGGCCGGGACCTGAAGGAGTTCTAGGCGTGAACGAGAGTGAGGCCGCCCGCGGGCTGCTGTCCGCCGCGGCCGTGCGGAGCCGTGCGCACGAGATGCTGGCCCTCGCCGAGAGCGGCGGGCTGGCGGAGTGGCGCCTGGACCCCGCGCGGCTGGACGTCGCCGCCGACCTGACCGCCGAGACGGTCCGGCTCAACTACCCCGACCTGAAGGTGCCCTTTCACGCACGCTGGCGACACTTCGTGGCCGCGGGGCGCGACCTCTGGGCCGAGCGGGTGAAGCCCACGGACCCGGCCGAACTGGGGCGCGCTGCGTTCGATCTGGTCATCCCGTCCGTGCTGTTGGACGCCGGCGCCGGGGCGACCTGGCGCTATCGCGATGCGGCGACGGGCGCGGTCCTGGGGCGATCCGAAGGTCTCGGGGTAGCGTCGCTCCGCCTCTTCGAGTCGGGCGCCATGTCGTCCGATCCGGACGACCCTCTCCGCGCCGACGCGCTGGGCAAGGTGGACGCCGCGGTGATCGGCGCGGCCTTCCAGGTCTCGGACGACAATCCGCTGGTCGGGCTGGAGGGGCGGGCCGCCCTGCTGCGGCGGCTGGGCGAGGCCGTCGGCCGGCCGGGCAGCCTGTTCGACGTCATGGCCGGCCGGGCGGTGGACGGCCGGCTGCCCGCGCCGGTGATCCTGGAGGTGCTGTTGCAGGCGCTGGGCCCCATCTGGCCCGGACGTCTCAGCCTCGGGGGCGTGCCGCTCGGGGACTGCTGGACCCACCCGGCGGTCGAGGGCTTCGTGCCGCTGCACAAGCTCAGTCAGTGGATGAGCTACTCCCTGATCGAGCCGCTGGAGGCGGCGGGCGTTCAGGTGGTCGACATCGACGGCCTCACCGGTCTCGCCGAGTACCGGAACGGCGGCCTCTTCGTGGACACCGGCGTCCTCGCGCTGAAGGATCCTGCCGACGCGTCGCGGTCACATGCGGTCGACAGCCCGCTGGTGGTCGGCTGGCGCTCGTTGACGGTGGCGCTGCTCGACAAGCTGGCGCCGATGGTGCGCGAGCGCCTCGGCGTGGCGGCCGAGGACTTCCCGCTGGCGCGGGTGCTGGAGGGCGGCTCCTGGGCCGCCGGGCGGCGCATCGCGGCGCGGAAGCGGCCCGATCTGTCGCCGCCGATCTCGATCATCTCGGACGGCACGGTTTTCTAGAGGAATGGGAATGAAGGGCGTCACGGTCGTCGACCATCCGCTGGTGCAGCACAAGCTGACGCTGATGCGGAAGAAGGACACTTCCACCAAGAGTTTCCGCCAACTCCTGAAGGAGATCGGCGGCCTGCTCTGCTACGAGGTCACCCGCGACCTGCCCATGGAGGCCGTCGAGATCGAGACGCCGCTGCAGCCGATGACGGCCATGCAGCTCGCGGGCAAGAAGCTGGTGTTCGCACCGATCCTGCGCTCGGGGATGGGGATGCTGGACGGGATGCTGGACCTGGTGCCCGCCGCCCGGGTCGCGCATGTGGGCCTCTATCGCGATCCGGCGACGCTCCAGTGCGTCGAGTACTACTTCAAGGCGCCGGCCGACCTGCCCGAGCGGACGGTCGTGGTGATCGATCCGATGCTGGCCACCGGCAACACCGCCATCGCCGCCGTGGACCGGCTGTTGGAGGCGGGCGCGAAGTCGATCCGGATGGCCTGCCTGCTGGCCTCGCCCGAGGGCGTGTCCAAGTTCCACGGCCATCATCCGGACGTGCCGGTCTGGACGGCGGCCCTCGACGAGCGTCTGAACGATTACGGTTACATCCTGCCTGGCCTCGGCGACGCCGGTGACCGGATGTACGGCACGAGATAGCTCCGAATCCGGGCGCCTCGGGCTAGACTTGCCTCAGTCCTGAGCGTTCACCGGCAAGTTCAGCCGCTTCGTCGCACGCGGATTGCCGGTCCGACACAGAGGGCGAAAGTGGGGAAGCCCTCTCGGGGCGTTCTCCTTCCTCGCCTTACGGCCGCGCGGGATCACCTGCGCGGCCGCTCTTCTGTTCAGGCCGCGGAAACGCGGGCCTGGATCAGGGCGATCGCCTCGTGCGCGGCCAGGGCCGCGCCCTCCTGCCAGGCGTTGATGTAGCTCATGTGTTCGCCCGCGAAGTAGAACGGGCCGTCCGGCTTGCAGAGCTCGGCGTAGTCGGTCGCCCGCTGCTCTTCCCGCCAACCCACGGCCACGCCTTCGCTGTAGGCCGTCTGTTTCCAGGACACCGTGAAGGGCTTGGTCAGTTCCTTGCCGCGGCCCGGGTGAAATTTCTCGATCACGCCGCGCGAAATGGCGTAGCGCTCGTCGAACGAGGCGGCGGCGTACTTGGGCGGGTTCGCGGGGCCCGAGAAGCCGATGGAGTAGGCCCCCACCAGCACGCCGGTCTCCTCACCCATGCCGCCCGATGGATACCAGACCAGTTCGCTGGCCTGGTCGGTCCAGCCCAGACCGCCGAACTGGAAATCGTCCTGCTCCCAGAAGCGCCGGGTCTGCCACGCCACCTTGGTGCCGTGGTCGTAGTGGCCGGCGGCGATCGCCTGCTTCACGCGCGGCGAGAAGTCGGACGGGATCTTGGCCAGGACGGGCAGGGGGATGGTCACGATCACATGGTCGGCGTCCAGCGTCCGGGCCGCGCCGCCCTCGGCGTAGGCGATCCGGGCGCCCTTGCCCGAGCGGCGGATCTCCTTGACGACGGCCTCGAAGCGCACGGCGGGCTTCACCTGCTCCCAAAGCGCGTACGAGATGCGGTCCATGCCGCCCACCGGCTGCAGCATGGTGGCCTGCATCTCCACCAGCTCCTCGAAGAAGCCCGAGATGCCCCAGAACTGGGCCTGCATCATGTCGCTGAGGCGCAGCGGATCGGCGCCCACGGGCGGGTGCAGATAGGCGCCCGCATGGGCCTTGAGCCCCGCGCGGCCCTCGTGGTTGGAGTAGATGTGCTTGGGGTCCAGGCCGCCGTACGCGCCGAGGTAGCCCATCAGCCGCTGCTTATCGACGCCGGTCAGCTCGCGATCGAGGGCGCCGCGATCTATGGCCTTGGACAGCAGTTCGGAGAACGCGCCCCGGGTGTCGTTCACGGCCTGGCCGTTGGTCACCACCTTGCCCTGGAAGTCGAGCTTGGCGGCGCGGTTGCCGTTGACCATCACCTCCATCGGCACCTTCAGGTCCCGGCAGTAGCCGAGGATGGCGTGGTGGTGCTGTGGGATGCGGGCCGGGCCGGCGTTGAAGTAGTGGTGGGTTCCCGCGTCCCAGTCGACGACCTGGTCGGGGCGGCCCATCTGCTGGATCACGCTGCCCCGGCGGATGCTCCACGCCCGGCCGCCGGGCCGGTCGCGCGCCTCCAGCACCGTGACGTCATAGCCGGCCTTGCCCAGCTCGTAGGCGGCGACCAGCCCGGCGATCCCGGCCCCGAGCACGGCGACCTTCACGCCCTTGCCGCTGCCGGCCGGCAGCTTCGGCGGACCGGCATAGGCCATCGACGGCGCCAGCAGGCCGAGGCCCTGCATGGTGACGTACAGCGCGCCGTAGCCGCCGGCGCGGCCCACCCGTTCCAGAAACCCGCGCCGCGAAATGCCCATGGCCGTCCCCTCGTCTCCGGGGGACCTTCGCGCAACGCCGGTTTGCCGGAAAGCCCCCTCGACCGCACCGGGGCGACCGGCGGGCGCGCGACCAGCTTTTGACCACGCCCTGCGCCGGGTCGTGGCGCCCTAGAGCACCGCCGCGATCTGTTCCGGCGTCAGCCCGGCGGCCTCCAGCACCTCGCGCGTGTGCTCGCCCAGCTTGGGGGCGGGGCGGCTGACCTTCGGGGCGCCTTCCGGGAATCGGGCCGGGGAGGCGGGCACGCGATGCATCGCGCCCCAGCCGTCGTCGACCACCTCGAAACAGCCGGCGTCGTGGGCGTAGGGCGCGTCGGCCAACTCGGCCAGCGACCCCATCGGCGCCCAGGCCAGGTCGCCCGCGGTCAGGCGCTCCCCCACCTCGGCCAGGGTCATCCTGGCGAACGCGGCATCGACCAGGGCGCGCAGCTCGCGCACGATCGCCTGGTCGACGACGGGCGGGTCGAACCTGGGCTCGGCCAGCAGCTCGGGGATGTCCAGGGCGATCATCAGCTGGGTGAAGCAGTCCAGGGTGCGCGGCAGCAGCAGCAGCCAGCGGTCGTCCTTGGTGCGGAAGAAGCCCGAGATCGGCCCCGGCCGCTCGTCGCGTGGCTGAGCCGTCACCACCTCGCCGTATCGAAGCTGGATCGCCAGGTCCCAGCTGATGGCGTAGGCGCCCGCCCGCAGCAGGCTGGTCTCGACCAGCCTGCCCTTGCCGGTGGAGTGCCGCTCATGCAGCGCCGCCAGGATCGCCGAGACGGTGGCCAGGGCGGTCACATGATCGCCGAAGCCGGGGCGGGAGGCGAACGGCTCCTGATCGGGCGGGATGGTGGCGTGAGCCACGCCGGACCGCGTCCAGAAGGCCGTCATGTCGAAGGCCGGCGTGTCGGCTTCCGGTCCGATCAGGCCATAGCCGGTGACGACGGCATAGATCAGCGTCGGAAACTCGGACTTGAGGCTCTCATAGTCCAGCCCCATCCGCTTCATGGACCCGGGCCGGACGTTGGTGACGAAGATGTCCGCCTGCTTCAACAGCGCCTTCAGGGCATGGCGGCCCTCGGGCTTGCTGATGTCCAGCATCGCGCCCTTCTTGCCCCGGTTCTCGTTGGTGAAGATGGGGTTCGGGTGTTCGGCCGTGTCGGGATAGTAGACCCGCGTGGCGTCGCCGATCGGGCTCTCGACCTTCACCACCTCGGCGCCCCAGTCGGCCAGCACCGCCGCGGCGCTGGGCCCCGCCACCCAGGTCGCCATCTCCACGACCTTCAGACCTTCCAGCAGCACCGCGTACCTCCCGTTCGATTTTCCGCCAGCTAATCGCGCGGCGGGCCATCCGACAACGTGACGCCACGTCAGGGGGCGTGGAGGCCGCTTCGGAACCGCGCTAAGACAATGACATGGCGATGACGCACGACGACGAGGGGGGCGCGGCGGACAGTCCGGCCGGACGGCGGGGACCTACCCGCCGTTACGAGGCGCGTCGCAACGCGATCGTCAGTTCCGCCGTGGAGGAGATGAACCGCAAGGGCGTGCGCGGCATGACCCTGGGCGACGTGGCCGCCCGGCTGGATCTGGTCCCGACAGGCGTCATCTACTACTTCCGCAACAAGGAGGAGCTGGCCGCCGCCGCCTTCCTGAAGGGCGTACGCTCGTACGAGGCTCTGATCGCCAGCGCCGCCGGCGAGGCGACCGCCGAGGGCCGGCTGACCACCTTCCTGCTGGCCTGGTTCGACTACTCCCGGCGCGTCCAGATCGGCGAGGCCGACCGCCTGCCGGTGTTCAACGACGTCCGGGCCCTGAATTCGCCCGTGGTCAACGAGGCCTATGTCGGCATGTTCCGGCAGTATCGCGCACTGTTGCCACCGGACCTGCCGCGCCTGCACGCCAATGCCCGGGCGCACATGCTGCTGAGCCAGATGTTCTGGATTCCGGCCTGGGCTCATCAGGTGGAGATCGACGACTACCCGCGCACGGCCGAGCGGATGGCCCGGATCCTCGCCCGGGGGGTGGCCGCCGGTGGCGCGCCCTGGCCGCGTCCCCGCCCGCTGGAGCCGGCGGCGAGCGAGCCGGCAGCGGCCTCCGAGCCCTTCCTGCGCGCCGCCACCTGCCTGATCAACGAAGAGGGCTATCACGGCGCCTCGGTGGAGAAGATCTCGGCGCGGCTGAACGTCAGCAAAGGCGCGTTCTACCACCACAACCAGACCAAGGATGAGCTGGTGCTGGCCTGCTTCCAGCGCACCTTCGACATCATGTGGCGGGCGATCCACGCCTCGGAGTCCGCGGGCGGCTCGGGCCTGGAGGTGCTGGTCAGCGCCGTGGCCGCGCTGATCCAGCACCAGGTCAGCGGCGAGGCGCCCCTGCTGCGCACCTCGGCGCTCACCGCCGTTCCCGAGACCCTGCGCGCGGGCCTGCTCCAGCGTTTCGAGCGTCTGTCGTACCGGGTCGCCTCGATCCTCTGCGACGGCGTCGCCGACGGTTCCGCGACGCCCGTCGACGTGAACATCGCATCGCAGGTGATCAGCTCGGCGATCAACGCCGCGGCCGAACTCCACTACTGGACGCCCGGCGCGCCGCCCGAGGCGGTGGTGGATCTCTATGTCCGTCCGCTGTTCGAGGGGCTCTGCTCGCCCGCCGCGACCTGAGCCGTACCGGCCGCTCAAATAGGTAGCCGTCGTTCTCTCAATTCCAGCGAGTACCGGACGTTCAAAGTGTTGACGTAGGCGCGGCGCGCCTCCAGGGTCGCGCGCAATGACGGCGAAGCCGCAGACCCCCGGAGGATCAGAGTTGTCCCACGCCGCTTCCGAGCCGGCCGGCGCACGCCGTCTGAGCATGTCCACACGGCTGTTCTACGGCTTCGGCTCGGTGGCCTACGGGGTCAAGGACAGCGGCTTCTCGTACTTCCTGACGTTCTTCTACGCCCAGGTGATCGGCCTGCCGGCGCAGACGGTCGGCCTGTCGATCATGCTGGCCCTGGTGCTGGACGCCTTCATCGACCCGATCGTCGGCCAGCTTTCGGACAACACCCGATCGAAGTGGGGACGGCGGCATCCCTGGATGTACGCGGCCGCCATCCCGGTGGCGGTCTCCTACCTGTTGATCTGGAACCCGCCGACGGGGTGGTCGCAGCCGGCGCAGGTCGCTTATCTCATCGCCGTGGCCGTGCTGATCCGCAGCTTCATCAGCTGCTACGAGATCCCCTCCGCCGCCCTCGCGGCCGAACTCACGACCGAGTACGACGAGCGCACCCGGCTGCTCAGCTACCGCTACCTCTTCGGCTGGGGCGGCGGGCTGGCCATGTACTGGCTCACCCTCTCGACGTTCCTGAAGTCGACTCCGGAGTACCCGGTCGGACAACTCAATCCCGACGGCTATGGCATGTATGGCCTGGCGGCCGCCGGGCTGATGCTGTTCGCGATCCTGGTCACCTCGATCGGCACTCACAAGCAGATCCCCAACCTGCGCGAGCCGCCGCGGGAGCGGATCACCATGGGCCGGCTGGGGCGCGAGATGGTCGGGACGCTGAACAACAGCAACTTCCTGGCGATCCTGGCCGCGGGCTTCTTCCTCTATGCCGGGATCGGGCTGGGCTTCGCGATCAACCTCTACTTCACGACCTACTTCTGGGAGTTCACCAGCGGCGAGATCGCGGCCTTCGCCTTCTCCAGCCTCACCGCGGCCGTCCTGGCCTTCCTCGTGGCGCCGCGGGTGGCGCGGCGGTTCGACAAGCGGCCGGCGGCGATGGTGCTGATCCCCGCGGGCCTGCTGTTCAGCGCCGGCCCGATCGCCCTGCGCCTGGTCGGCGCCTTCCCGGCGAACGACTCCCCGCTGATCTTCGGGACCATCTTCTGCACCAACATCCTCGGCGTGGGCCTGGGCATCGTGGCGAACATCCTGTTCTCGTCGATGATCGCCGACGTCGTGGAGGACGCCGAGCTCAAGACCGGCCGCCGCCAGGAGGGCCTGTTCTTCGCGGCCATCGCCTTCGCCAACAAGTCGACCACCGGCCTCGGCATCTTCGTGTCGGGCCTGATCGTCGCGGCGGCCAGCTTCCCGACCGGCGCCAAGCCTGGCGCCGTCGACCCGGAGATCATCCTCAACCTCGGCCGCATCTATGTGCCGACCCAGGTGGTTCTCTACGGCGTCGCCACCTTCCTGCTGCTCGGCTACCGCATCACCCGCGCCAGCCACATGGAGACCCTGCGCAAGCTGGCCGCGGCGGCCGACCTGGCGCAGGAGGGCGAGCCCGCCTCGTCCACCGGCAAGCTGAACTGATCGATCGTTCCAGGAGCATCCCCGTGACTGTTGAAGAGCTGCTTTCCCAAGACTTCGGGACCCTGGCCGACGTGCTTCGCGCCCAGGCCGTCGCCCAGCCCGCCAAGCCGGCGCTGGTCGATGCGAAGCGCACGATCGCCTATGGCGAACTCGACGCCCTGATGGATCGGGTGGCTGCCTCGCTGCAGCGTGACGGCGTCGGCAAGGCCCAGGTGGCGGCGATCTGCGCCACCCCCTCGGTGGAGTACGCGGGGACCTTCCTGGGCATCCTGCGCGCCGCCGCGATCGTCGCGCCGCTCGCCCCCTCGTCCACGCCCGAAAGCCTGGTGATCCAGTTGAAGGATTCCGGCGCGAAGGTCTTCTTCCTCGACGCCCAGCTGGCCCAGCACATGGCCGGCGTGATGGATCAGGTGGATGCGATCCGCGTCTCGCTGGACGGATCGGACGTGGGCACGCCCTTCGAGCGATGGCTGGCGCCGGAGGGCGCGAAGCCCGAGCTGCACGAGGTGGATCCGGACCAGGGCTTCAACATCATCTACTCGTCCGGTACGACGGGCGCGCCGAAGGGCATCGTCCAGCCGCACCGCATGCGCTGGGGCCAGGTGCGGCGCGGGGTCTATCCGCCGGACGCGGTGACCATGATCTCGACGCCGCTCTACTCGAACACCACGCTCGTCTCGTTCCTGCCGACCATGACCAACGGCGGCACGGCGGTGCTGATGCCGAAGTTCGACGTGAAGCAGTTCCTTGAGCTGTCGCAGAAGCACCGGGCCACCCACGCCATGCTGGTGCCCGTGCAGTATCGACGCCTGATGGAGCACCCCGAGTTCGACAGCTACGACCTCGGCGCCTACCAGATGAAGTTCGCGACCTCGGCCCCGTTCTCGGCCGAGCTGAAGCGCCAGGTGCTGGATCGCTGGCCCGGTGGGCTGGTCGAGTTCTACGGCATGACCGAGGGCGGCGGCTCCTGTGGCCTGCAGGCGCACGAATTCCCCGACAAGCTCCACACCGTGGGCCGTCCGCTGCCGGGTCACGACATCCGCCTGATCGGCGAGGACGGGGTGGAGGTGCCCCAGGGCGAGATCGGCGAGGTGGTCGGTCGCTCGGGCGCGATGATGGTCGGCTACCACAACCAGCCGGGCAAGACGTCGGAAGCCGAGTGGTTCAGCCCCGATGGCCTCCGCTACATCCGCACGGGCGACGTGGGCCGCTTCGATGAGGACGGCTTCCTCACGCTCATGGACCGCAAGAAGGACATGATCATCTCCGGCGGGTTCAACATCTATCCGAGCGACCTGGAAGCCGAGCTGGCTCAACACCCCGCGGTGGTGGAGGCCGCCGTCGTCGGCGTGCCGTCCGACGCCTGGGGCGAGACGCCGGTCGCCTTCGTGGCGCTGAAGACCGGCCAGTCGGCCAGCGCCGATGAGATCAAGGCTTTCGTGAACGGCCGGGTCGGCAAGACCCAGCGCCTGTCCGATGTGCAGCTCGTGGACTCCCTGCCGCGCAGCCACATCGGCAAGGTGCTGAAGCGCGAGCTGCGCGACGGCTACAAGGCGCCGGTCGAAGCCTGACCGCCAAGCTTCTGGTTTCCTTATAAGTCCGCTGGAATTGCGCCGTTCTGCCGGCGCGGCATGTTCCCCGCTTTCCGTAGGAGAGACGGAGGGGAGCCATGTACCAACCGGATGCGCCGCCCACGGGGGCGGCGCTGGACTTTGACGACGACATCATCGGCGTGGTGCGGACCACGGTCCTGCTCGGAGCCGGCGAGGAGACGGGTGACGACGTCTCCGCGCCGACCGAGATCGAGAAGCCGGAGGCCGAGCCGGCCGGCCTGGGCGACGCCACGCCGCTGGAGTCGGAGCCTCTGCCGAGCCTGGAAGCGGACGGCGTGGCCTACGCGACGCCGGACAGTTTCGCCGCAGCGCCGTTCGAGGACGTCGCGTCCGCGGGACGCACGACCAAGGATGGCATCTCGTTGGCCCAGATCCTGGCCGAGCGGCCCGACGTCTATGCCGGCTTCTTCACGGCCTACTTCGGCCCCGACAACGATCATCACTCGGACGCGTGGATGAAGCGCGTCGGGGGTGACACGCCCGAGGACTACGCCAACTACTGGTACGAGACCTACGGCCGCTACGGCGACTACAAGCCCGGCGGCGAGGCCGCCGGCGCGCCGCTGGAGGACGGCCAGGAGTTTGGTGGGCGCACCACCTACAACGGCATCTCGATCGCGCAGATCCTGCATGACCGGCCTGACGTCTATCGCGCCTTCTTCACCGAATACTACGGCCCGAACAACGACCATAAGTCGGATGCCTGGGTGAAGCGGGTGGGCGGCGAGACGCCGGAAGACTACGCCAACTACTGGTACGAGACCTACGGCTGGTACCAGTACACCCCGCCGGCGCAGCCCTCAGCGCCCGAGCCCGAGCCTCAGCCGGGGGATGGGGTGATCGAGCCTCCGGCTGAGGAAGGCGCGCTCGTCCTGCCCGAACCCGACCTCTATGAGCTGCCGCCGGTCGACGACGCCGACGGCGCGCCGGTTGAGGCCGACCCCACCGCGGGCTGGGACATCTGGAGCGGCTAGGGTTCGTCCTCGGCGATCAGTCGGTAGCCGAGGCCGGGCTCGGTCGTGACGAGGCGGGGCGACGACGGCTCCGCCTCGATCTTCTGACGAAGCTGTCCCACCAGCACGCGGACGAACTGCGCGTCGACCTGCGCCTCGCCGCCCCAGATGGCGGCGATCAACTGGCGATGGGTCACAACCCGTCCCGCGTGGCGCGCCAGCACCCGCAGCAGGTCGTACTCGCGCGGGGTCAGGTGGACTTCCTGCTCCTCGATGGTCACCCGCCGCAGGGCGAAGTCGATGCCCAGGTCACCCGACCGGAACTGGGCCTGGGACGTGAAGCGCCGCTCGCGGCCACGCAGGCTGGCGCGGATCCTGGCCAACAGCTCGCCCACGCCCACGGGCTTGTTCACGAAGTCGTCGGCGCCGGCGTCCAGGGCGGCGATCTTCTCGCTCTCCAGGTCGCGCGCCGAAAGCACCAGGACGGGGGCGTCCGACCATTCGCGCAGCCGCGAGATCACTGCCTTGCCGTCCATGTCCGGCAGGCCGAGGTCCAGGATGACCACGTCACAGGGCTCGCGCGCCAGTTCGGACAGCGCGTCCTCGCCCCGGCCGGCGCTGACGACCGCGTAGCCGGCGGCCTGCAGGGCCGGGGTCAGGGCGCGGATGATCTGGGGCTCGTCGTCCACCAGCAACAGGCGCACGCTGCTCATGCCGGGGCCGCCTCGAGCTGCAGGGTGACGACCAGGCCGCGGACCCCGTCGGTGCGATTTCTGGCGGTGACGTCGCCGTCCATGGCTTCCATCAGTCCTCTGGTGATCGAAAGGCCGAGGCCCGTGCCGCTGGTCTCGGACCCGGCATGGCCGCGGAAGAACTTGTCGAAGAGCCGGCCCAGCTCATGGTCGGCGACGCCGGGGCCTTCGTCTTGCACGTCCACCCGGACGGCGTCGCCGTCGAGCGTCGCCGTGACGATGATCGGAACGCCGCGCGGCGAGTAGCGGTGGGCGTTCTCCACCACATTGCCCACCGCCTGTTCGAACAGCAGCGGGTCGCCGAAGGCCTCGGGCAGGTCGGTGGCGATGGTCAGGCGCGTCTCGCGCCCGGCCGACTCGCACCGTCGCGAGAGCGCGCGGCGGATCACCTCGGGCACGTTGAACGGGCTCTTTCGCAGGGTCAGGGCGCCGGCCTCCAGCCGGGTCATGTGCAGCAGGTTGGCCACGAAGTGATCGAGACGCTCGGCCTCCTCGCGGATCGTGGTGGCGAGGTCGCGGCGGGTGGCCGAGTCGAACGAGTCCGCGAACTCCTGGAGGCTGCTTGAGGAGGCGAGGATCGCGGCCAGCGGGGTCCGCAGGTCGTGCGAGATCGAGGACAGCAGCGCGTTGCGCAGGTCCTCGGTGCGCGCCCGGCTCTCGGCGTCGGCCTTCTCCGCGGCCAGCCGTGAGCGCGCGATGGCGGCCGCGCCCGTGTCGACCAGGATCTGCAGCATCGTCCGCTCGTCGTCGCCCAGCGTCGCGCCGCCCCTCGGCTGCCAGGCGACAGCGCCCAGCGGCGTGTCGCCGATGTGCAGCGCCCGCACGGTCCAGCCCGCCGGCGCGTCCTCGCTGGGACGCAGGCAACGCGCCTCGCCGTGGGTGGCGCGGGCGATGTGATGGGCCAGGCGGTTGCGGATGTACGCCTCGTCCGAGCTGGCCGAGAACTCCTGCGTGGCGTCCAGCAGCGCCTTGGTGACGCGCTGGCGCGAGGTGACGCTGGCGGCCTCGTCGCGCACCCGGCCCATCAGCAGTCCGACCATGCCCGAGACGACCAGGAACAGGATCAGCACGTTGAAGTCGTCGGGCGAGCCGAAGCTGAACTGGAAGCGCGGGTTGACCTGGAAGGTGTAGACCAGGAACGCCAGCAGGGCGGCGAGGTAGGCCGGCCCGGAGCCCAGCAGGAAGGCGGCGATCAGCACGCCCGCCAGGAAGATGCTGGACAGCCTGTCGCTGCCGGTCGCGCGGTAGAAGATCTCGGCCACGGCCGTCACGCCCGCGACGATCGGCAGGACCGCCAGATAGCGCAGCGTCTGACGGATGGCCTGGCGCCGGGGGCGGTCGTCGGCCGCGGCGTCTTTCGTCGGGAACATGTCCGCTCCAGTCCCGCAGCGGGGCGCTGCGGTCAATTATGGCCCGCTTATGCCGTCGGCGGCGCGCCCTTTCCTTATAAGCTTCTTATGCTTGGCCTTGCGGAGGGGGTGGGCGATCACGGGAGCAGGAGGTCCGCTCGCCGGCAGCTATCGCCAGAGCTTCCCCCAGCGCCACGCCCCAGGTGGCAGGTGGGCGGACCTCCGCCCTGAAACGCGTACCGGACCCAAGATCCCCGGACCCACGATCCATGACGCTCTTCTCCGGTGCGCCGGTTCCGATTTTCAGCGCCCGCTCGCACCGCAACCCGACCTACGCCTTCGACAGCGTGGCGGGCCGGTACGTGCTGCTGGCCCTGCTGCCGACCGATGCCGAGGGGCGTCGGGCCGCGCTGCGCGTGCCGCAGGGCGATCGGGCGCTGCTGAACGACAGCTTCGCCTGCGCCTTCCTGGTGGTGCGCGATGAGGCGGACTTCCAGGCGGGCGCCGACGGTCCGGGCCTCCGGTGGTTCCATGACCCCGAAGGCGAGATCGCCCGGCTGTACGAGGCCGTCGACGCGGAAGGACAGCTGCAGCCGCGCTGGGTGCTGATCGATCCGTCGTTGCGGCTGATCGGTCACTGGCCGATCACGGAGACCGCGCAGGTGTTCAACATGCTGCGCCGCCTGCCGGCCCCGGACGACCATGCCGGGGTTCCGCTGAACGCGCCGGTGCTGATCGTGCCGCGGGTGTTCGAGCCGGCCTTCTGCCGCGAGCTGATCGCCTACTACCACGCCAACGGCGGCGAGCCCTCCGGAACCATGCACCAGGTCAACGGCCGCACGGTGGGGCGGCTCAGCGACTTCAAGAAGCGCCGTGACGCACAGATCGAGAGCGAGGACCTGCGGGTCGGCATGCGCCAGCGGCTTTCGCGCCGCCTGCTGCCCGAGCTGGAGAAGGCGTTCCAGTACAAGGCGACCCGGATCGAGCGCTACATCGTGGCCTGCTACGACGCCGAGGAGGGGGGATATTTCCGCCCGCACCGCGACAACACCACGGCCGGGACGGCGCACCGCCAGTTCGCGGTGTCCATCAACCTCAACGCCGAGGAATTCGAGGGCGGCGACCTGCGCTTCCCCGAGTTCGGCGGGCGCACCTACCGACCGCCGACGGGCGGGGCGGTGGTGTTCTCCTGCAGCCTGCTGCACGAGGCGACGGCGGTCACCAAGGGCACGCGCTACGCCACCCTGCCGTTCCTCTACGACGACGCCTCGGCGGCGGTCCGCGTGCAGAACCTGCACCTTCTTCAACCTGAACCGGCCGCGGCCGAATGATCCAGCGCCAGGGGGCCAGACCATGACCAGCACCATCCGCATCCTTCTCGTCGCTGCCGCGGCGTCCGCCACCCTGGCCGCCTGCGCGACCAAGCCGAAGCCCGGCCCCGCCCTCGCCGAGGCGCCGCCCGCCGCTCCGGCCGCGCCGGTGACCGAGATGCCGCCTGGCCCCACGGCGCCGGTGGGGCCGGTCCGTGGCTCGCAGGAAGACCTGGCCGCCACCGCCGGCGACCGCATCTACTTCGCCCTGGACAGTCAGGCGATCGAGCCCGAGGCCCACGAGACCCTGCGGGCGCAGGCCGCCTGGCTGGCGGCCAACCCGGACGTCCGCGCCCGGATCGCGGGCAACGCCGACGAACGTGGCACGCGCGAGTACAATCTCGCCCTGGGCGCCCGTCGCGCGGCGGCGACGCGTCAGGTGCTGGTGGGGCTCGGCGTTTCGGCCAGCCGCCTGGAGACGATCTCGTACGGTAAGGAGCGTCCGCTGGACCCGTCGTCGACCGAGGAGGCCTGGGCCCGCAACCGGAACGCTCAGACGGTGGTCATCGGCCTGGCCACGCAGTAGCGACCCTTGCGTTCGGCGTGACCGGTGCGAACATGCAACCGGTCATGGCCGAACCCTCCACGCCGCGCTCCGGCTGCCCGATCAACCTGACGCTCGAGGTCCTGGGCGACCGCTGGAGCCTGCTGGTCCTCAGGGACCTGATGTTCGGCAACCGCCGGCGCTTCCGCGAACTGCTGGGCCGGTCGGAGGAGGGCATCGCCTCCAACATCCTGGCCGACCGGCTGAAGAAGCTGACCGCCGAGGGGCTGGTCACGCGTGCCGCCGATCCTTCACACCGCCAGAAGGCGATCTACAGCCTGACCGAGCGGGCGATCCAGCTTGTCCCGGTGATGGCCGCGATGGGCGCTTGGGGACGCCGCCACCTCCCGGCCAGCGAGGAGCAGTCGATCCGCGCCCAGCTGTTGGAAGAGGGCGGACCGCCGATGTGGGACGCCTTCATGGACGACCTGAGGCGCCTGCATCTGGGCCACCCCGGCGAAGGCCGGGGCGTGTTGGCCGAACTGCAGGCCGCCTACCAGGCGGTGGTCGCGCGAAAGGGCTGAGCCCTCAGATCTCGTCGGCGCAGACGCGGACCAGTTCGACGATCTTGCGGCGGATCGCCGGTTCGGCGATGCGCGGGAAGGCCGCGATCAGTTCCATGCCTTCGCTGGAGCAGAGGAAGTCCTGCGCCGCGTCGCGTTGGGCCGCCAGGGCTTCCTGGTCGCCCAGCCCGTCGTAGAAGTACGCCACCGGCGTCTTCAGGGCGGAGGCGATCTCCCACAGCTTGGAAGCGCTGACGCGGTTGGCGCCGCGCTCGTACTTCTGGACCTGCTGGAAGGTGATGCCGAGCGCCTCGGCGAGGCGCTCCTGGCTGACGCCCATTTCCTTGCGTCGCATCCGGATCCGCAGACCGACGTGGCGGTCGACGGGGTGGGGGCCTTCGCCCCGGGTGATCTCGGTCTCGCCCTCTAAAGGCGCACCGGCGATGTCTCGTTCAAGCAGTTTCGTCATAGCCCCGACCAGGTGAAGCGGGAACCGCGCCACCCCCCCGGATGGAGCGGCCCCCGCACCTGTACCTCCCCCGAGGTACGTCCATAAGTTGAGGTAACGTGAGCCCGCTGTGAAACGTACGCATACCCATTTTGGGGGTGCGCAACGTTCTCGTTTCGGTCAGGCCGCGCCGCGCAGGGCCGATTCTTCGCGATCCCACTGGGAAATCACGCCAAATTCAGCCAGCGCCCCGAAAAATCGGTGCAGGTGCGACTGATTGTCCATCATGAACTGCACGAAGGCCGGGCGGGCCAGGATGCGGGCCGTGACCACGTAACCGTTCTCGATGCGTTCACACAGTCCGGACTTCTCCAGGCGCTGCAGATGGCGGCGGACGGTCTCGGCCGGCACGCCTAATCGTTGAGCCATCTCGGCCGTGCGGGCGGGCCGGCGCAGGGCGTCGTCGACGAAGCCGGCCGCATCCCAGTCGCCCCCTGCGGAGCCGCCCTGGTCATCGCCCAACTGCTCGGTATTGGCCTGGATGAGGTCGGACAGCACCATCCCGGTCAGGACGTCGCCCATGTTGGCGTTCATCGGCTCGGCCAGCCGCAGCAGGTAGTCGGACGACAGCCGCAGCACCAGCCGGATCGGCGGGTTCTCCGGTTCGAACGCCACCGGGTGGACCGGTCCCGGCAGGTCGTCCAGCACGCCCAGGGCCCGCATCCGGAAATAGAGCCTGCGGACGATGCTGTAGTGGCCCTCCGCGCCCATCCGGTAGAGCGGCGAGTTCAGCGGCGCGGTCGGCATGATCACGCCCTTGGGCGTGGTCAGGATGATGCCGAGGTCGGCCAGGGCGCCGATCCGCCGCCGGGCGGTCTCGAAGGGTATGTGCAGCGAGTTGGCCACCGCGCTGATGCTGACCGGGCGGCGCAGGTCGTCGGGCGGCGGATTGTCGAGGGTGGCGTAGGTGAGCTGCAGCTCGGGGCTGCGGGTGATCTGGGCGACGTTGGCCTGGCTGATGGCCGTGATCAGCAGGCCGTCGATGACGTCGCGGCCGAAGCCGATCAGCTTGACGATGTCGAGGACGAAGCCGTTCGCCAGGCGCGCGGCGACGCGGATCGTCGAGTGTGGCGTCGCGCCAGCCATGGGAAAGTCCGTCCGCACCTCAGCGTGTCGGACGGACTTAACCACATTCCACCGAGTCCGGGCGCCCCTCCGCTGGGTCAGCGGTAGCGTTCGAACCAGGCGAGGATGGCGGCCGCCTTCGAGCCCGACTGCGACGGGCGGGCCGCGATGCCGCCATGACTGGCGCCCGGCACCCGGACGAGGGCGGTGGGCACGCCGCGCAGCTGCAGGGCGGCGAAGTACTGGTCGGCCTCGGACGGCGGGGTGCGGTCGTCGTTCTCGCCCACGACCACCAGCGTCGGGGTCTTCACATTGCCGACCAGGCTCAGCGGTGAGCGGGCCCAGTACCCTTGCGGGTCTTCCCACGGCATCTTCCCGAACCAGTAGGCGGCCATGAAGGTGTAGCCATCGGTGGTGAGCACCTGGCTGGTCCAGTTGATCACCGGCTTCTGGGTGGCGGCCGCGCGGAAGCGGTCGGTCTTGCCGACGATCCAGGCGGTCAGGGCGCCGCCACCCGAGCCGCCGGTGACATAGAGGCGCTTGTCGTCGACGAAGCCCTTGGCCACCGCCGCGTCCACCACGCTCATCAGGTCGTCGTAGTCGTGGCTGGGATAGTTGCGGTCGATCTCGTTGGCGAAGGCCTCGCCGTACGACGTGGAGCCGCGCGGGTTCGAGTAGACCACCACATAGCCCGCGGCCGCGTAGAGCTGGATGTCGGTGCCGAAGGTCGGGCCATAGGCCTGGAAGGGGCCGCCGTGAATCTCGAGGATCAGCGGGTACTTCTTCGAAGGGTCGAAGTTCGGCGGATAGGCGATCCAGGCGCCGATCGGCTTCTTGTCGTAACTGGAGGTCACCGGCAGGGCCTCGACCTTGGACATGGTCTTGGTCGCCAGCAGACCGGCGTTGAGGTCGGTCAGGGTCCGCGCCTTGCCGCCGCTCCATACGGCCAGATCGGCCGGACGATCGGTGGCGGCGGTGGTGAAGGCGACGAGGCCGCCCTTGCCCAGCGAGAACTGGCCGCCGGCGTACGGGCGGTCGAGACCGCCGCCGCCCAGGCCCGAGAACAGGGTCTGCACCCGCCCGTCCAGGCCGACGCGGGCGACCTTGCTCTCGCCCTGGTCCTGGGTGACGACGTAGACGCTCCTGCCGTCGTCGGCCCACTGGGGATCGCCGACGCTGCGGTCCAGGTTGCCGGTGAGGACACGGGCGTTCTTGCCGTCGCGGTCCATCACGTAGAGGCGGACGTTTTCGTAGCCGCGCTTGCGGGCGTCGTCGTAGCCCAGGTAGGCGATCTTCGAGCCGTCGGGCGAGACCACCGGATTGGCGTCCGGGCCGACGCGGGTGGTCAGCCGGGTGAGGGCGCCGTCGGCGATGGAGACCGAATAGATCTCGGACTCCTGGGGGTCGCGCTCCCAGTTCTCGGCGCGGTTGGTGGCGAACAGCAGCGACCTGCCGTCGTGGCTGAAGGCGATCGGGCCTCCGTTGTCGAACTTGCCCGAGGTGATCTGGCGCGGCTGGCCGCCGTCGGCCGGCACGACGAACAGATGGCGGTAGCCCGGCTTCAGGAAGCCCTCGCCGTCGGCGCGGTAGGTGATGCGGTCGATCACCTTCAGCGGCTCGGCCCACTTGGCGCCTTCGGGGCGACGCACCGGCGCGCCCAGCGCGCGGCCATCGTCGGGGACCAGCATCGAGATCGCCAGCGTCTTGCCGTCCGGCGACCAGGCGATGTCGCCCGGCGCCTGCTCCAGCGACGCCACCTTGGCCGAGCGGCCGGTGGACATCCAACGGACGTAGAGCTGGGCGCCGTTCGGGCCGGCGGCCACGTAGGCGAGGCGCGAGCCGTCGGGCGACCAGCGCGGGGCCAGGTAGTTGTCGTCGCCGGCCTCCAGCGGGGTCTGGGCGCCGGTCTTCACGTCGACCAGCCAGATGGTGCGGCGGGCGCGGTCGGTCATGATGTCGTTGGCGGCGCGGACGTAGGCGATGGACGAACCGTCCGGACGCACCTGCGGGTCTGTCGCCTGGGTCAGGCCGAAGAGGTCGCGCGCGCCGAAGACCTTGGAGGGCGCCTCCGCGACCTGCGCCAGGACGGGGACCGACGCGGCGCCCGCGAGCGCCAGACCCATCGCCAAAGTCACCAGACGCATACATTTCCCTCCAGGCTGAACTGTGCGCGCAGATGAAGTCGGGCGCCCGGGTTTGTCCATAAGGCGCGCGACGAAAGGCAGGCCGAGTGGGGCCGAAGCGACGGGGGCCCCGCACGGGACCATGGACGGCGCTTGAGATGCTGGCCGGCCGCGGTGCGCGGCAAGCGTGTATTTACCCGGAAGGGCGCATGACGCGGCGCGGGATGACGACACGGTGAAGCTTACGGGTGAGCGTGATGCACGTCGGGAGTATGGCTGGACCTGAGGAGGTCCACGCGCTGTGGGACGCGCTGTCGGACTTCGACGCCAGCCAGTCGGACGAGGCGGCGCACCGGCTGATGGGCTTCCTGGCCGGGCAGGGCGGCATGTGGAACGCCACCTGGGCCGGGGCGATCCAGATGGCCGGCGAGGCGGGCGCGTCCGCAGGCGAGGATCCGCTGCTGGGCTGGCGGGTGGCGCAGGTGAAGTCGCTGCTGCCCGTGCCGCCGGCCGCCGTGACGGCGGCCGACGACTGCCACTTCAAGGAGATTCTGCGGGTCTGGGACCGGCGCGAGATCGACCCCTCGTTCCTGCTGCCGATGCGCGACGTCGGCCGCTTCCGGACCTACTCCCTGCGCCGGGAACTGCCGGCGGCGTGGTTCCAGGGGGCGTTCTACCGTGAGCACTACGGGGCCGTCGGGACCTATGACGCGGCGTTCGTGGCGTTCCCGCTGAACCAGGACTGCGAGTCCCACTTCGGGTTCTACTCACGCGAGCCGATCGCGGACGAGACGATCGGGCGTCTGGCCTACGCCCTGCGGGGCATCAAGTGGTTCCATCGCCAGCTGATGCTGGCGCATGGGCTGCTGCTGGCCTCGGCGCCGCTGACGCCCACCGAGCAACGGGTGCTGCAACTGCTGCTGACCGACGCCTCGGAGAAGCAGATCGCGCACCAGCTGGGTCTGGCGGAGTCGACCACGCACCAGCATGTGGTGGCCATCTTCCGCAAGTTCGGCGTGCGCAGCCGGCCGGCGCTGATGAGCCAGTGGCTGAATCCGGCCGTGGGCTGATCCCGCGGCTCTGGCCGCGGACTGGCGGCATCGCTACATCAGCGGCATGGCCGAAGCTTTCAACGACCTCGCCCTGCCCGCCGAGAAGGCCCAGCGCTACGCCACCGTCGCCGAGGAGATCGCCTCGGTGCTGGATGGCGAGCCGAACGTCACCGCGCGGATGGCGACGGTGGCCTCGATGCTGGCCAACAGCTTCGACAGCTACTTCTGGACCGGCTTCTACGTGGTGGACCCGGCGAAGGGGACGGAGCTGGTGGTCGGGCCCTACCAAGGCACGCTGGGCTGCCTGCGCATCGCCTTCGGGCGGGGCGTGTGCGGGACGGCGGCCGCCACGCGCCAGACCCAGGTTGTGGAGGACGTCCACGCCTTCCCCGGCCACATCGCCTGCGACAGCCGCTCGGCCAGCGAGATCGTCGTGCCGGTGCTGGACGCGAAGGGCGAGCTGATCGCCGTTTTCGACGTGGATTCCGCACAGCCGGCGGCCTTCGACGGCGTCGACAAGGAATGGCTGGAGAAGATCCTCGCCGCCACCTTCGCCTGAGGCGCGAGGGCCCCTACTGATCCGTAGGGGTGACGGGAAGCGAGCCCTGGCTTAGCGGCCTTCGCGGGGGCGCGCCGGATGTGGTCCGGGACGCGCGTATCGGGGACTGTCATGAAACTATCCGCCATCTTCGGCGCGGCGACCGCCGCCGCCGCACTCTTGGTCGCGGCGCCGGCCGCCGCGGCGATCAC
>JBFMGV010000003.1:0-11613 GCA_040752615.1 Pseudomonadota bacterium
GCCGACGCGGCGCTGAGCAACCGCCAGGCCTCGGCCGACCTCGTGGCCCAGAGGGTCGGGGGTGGGGCCGCCAACCGGGGGGAGGCCGCCCAGGCCGCCGCCGCCGCCGCCCAGGCCCGCCAGGATCTCGCCGCGCTGGACGAGAACCTCGCCATCGCCCGCAATCGCATCGCCGCCCTGGTCGGCGCGGGCCCCGACCGGGGACTGGCCCTGACCGCGCCTCGCGCCGAGGCCGTCGCCGGGTTCGGCCTGCCGACCCATCTCGCCGCCGATCTCGTGGGGCGCCGTCCCGACCTGCAGTCCGCCCGGCTGCGCGCCGAGGCCGCCGCCAGGCGGATCGACGTGGCCAAGGCCGGCTTCTATCCGAACGTGAACCTGGCCGCCCTGGTGGGCGTGCAATCGCTGGGCCTCGACAACCTGACGAAGTCGGGCTCCGACATCGGCCAGGCCGGCGTCGCGATCAGCCTGCCGATCTTCGACGGCGGACGCCTGGACGGCGCCTATCGCGGGGCGCGCGCCGAGTACGATGGCGCGGTGGCCGCCTACAACGGCGTGCTGGTCTCGGCCCTGCGCGAGACCGCCGACGCGGCCGCCAGCCGCCGCGCGCTGGACGCGCGCCTCGCCGCCGCCCGCGACAGCCTCACCGCCGGCGAGGCGGCCTATCGCGTGGCGCGCCTGCGCTACGAGGGTGGCCTCACGTCCTACCTGACCCTGCTCACCGCGGAAGACGCCGTGATCGCCCAGCGCCGCACCGTGGCCCAGCTCGAGGCCCGCGGCCTCGCGCTGGACGCCGCTCTGGTCCGCGCCCTGGGCGGCGGCTTCCGCGCCTGACCCCGACAACGCCTCTCTGAAAGCCTGATCCCATGGCCCGAGACCAAGGACCCGAGACACCGGTCGATGCCGGTTCCCCGCAGTTGGCCGCTTCCCCCAAGCCCGCGGCCAACGCCGAGCGCCGCCGGCGGCTATTCGCCATCCTCGCGATGGTGGTGGTCGCCGGCGGCGTGATCGCCGGACTGTGGTGGGCCCTCGTCGGCTCGCGCGAGGTGGAGACCGAGGACGCCTATGTCCAGGCCAGCACCGCCCAGGTGACCGCCCTGGTCAGCGGCCCGCTGATCTCGGTCGCGGCGCGGGAGACTTTGCCGGTGAAGGCGGGCGACGTCCTCGCCACGATAGATCCGGCCGACTATCGCCTCGCGGTGGCGCGCGCCCGGGCCGAGCTGGACCAGACCGAGCGGCGGGTGCGTCAGTACTTCGCCAACGACCGCGCCCTGGGCGCCCAGGCCGCCGCGCGCACCTCCGACATCGTCCGCGCCCAGGCCGAGCTGCGCCGGGCGGAGGTCGAGTACGGCCGTCGCAAGGGCCTCGCCGGAGCCGGAGCGGTGTCTGGCGACGAGCTGACCGCCGCCGAGACCCAACTGGCCTCGGCCCGATCAGCCCTGGCTCAGGCCAGGGCCAACGCCACGGCCGCCAGCGAACAGCAGCAGGCCGCCAGCGTCCTGGTCGCCGGGACCGACGTGGCCGGCAATCCCGAGGTCGCCGCGGCCCGGGCCAGGCTCGCGCAGGCCGAACTCGACCTCGGGCGCACCGTGATCCGCAGCCCGGTGGACGGCGTCGTCACCCGCAAGGCCGTCGAGATCGGCCAGCGCGTGCAGCCGGGCGCGCCGCTGATGGCCGTGGTGCCGATCCAGCAGGCCTACGTCGATGCGAACTTCAAGGAAGGCCAGTTGCGCAAGGTGCGCGTGGGTCAGCCGGTCACCCTGACCAGCGACCTCTACGGCGGCGGCGTGAAGTACCACGGCAAGGTGGTGGGCTTCTCGGGCGGCACGGGCTCGGCCTTCGCCGTGATCCCGGCCCAGAACGCCACCGGCAACTGGATCAAGGTGGTCCAGCGCGTGCCGGTGCGCATTTCCCTCGACCCCAAGGAACTGGCCGAGCATCCGCTGCGCGTTGGCCTGTCCATGACCGCCAAGATCGACGTCGGGGGCTGATCCCATGTCCGCCGCACACGTTGCGGAGCCGCCGCGGCTGACCGGCCCGGCGCTGTTCCTGGCCGCCATCATGCTGGGCCTGGCGAACTTCATGGTGGTGCTGGACACCACGATCGCCAACGTCTCGGTCCCGCACATCGCCGGCTCGCTGGCGGTCTCGCCCAGCCAGGGCACCTGGGTCATCACCTCCTATGCGGTGGCCGAGGCGATCACCGTGCCGCTGACCGGCTGGCTGGCCCAGCGGTTCGGCCCGGTGAAGGTGTTCGCCACCTGCATGGTGGGCTTCGCCGTGTTCTCCCTGCTGTGCGGCTTCGCGCCCAGCTTCGGCCTGCTGGTGGCCTTCCGGATCGGCCAGGGTCTGTTCGGCGGGCCGATCATGCCGATGTCGCAGACCTTGCTGCTGCACATCTTCCCCAAGGACAAAGGCCCGCAGGCCCTCGGCCTCTGGAGCATGACCACGGTGGTCGCGCCGATCGCCGGCCCGATCCTGGGCGGAACGATCTCTGACAACTTCCACTGGAGCTGGATCTTCCTGATCAACATCCCCGTCGCCGCCCTGATCGCGGTGGTCGGCTACCGGATGCTGATCGCCCAGGAGACCGCGACCCGGCGCGTGCCCGTCGACTACGTCGGACTGTTGCTTCTGGTGGTCTGGGTCGGGGCGATGCAGATCGTCTTCGACGAGGGCAAGAACCTGGACTGGTTCGCCTCGCCTTTCATCGTCGGCCTGACGGTGGTGGCCGCCATCGGCTTCGTCGCCTTCCTGATCTGGGAGCTGACGTCCGAGAACCCGGTGGTGAACCTGAGGGTCTTCCGGCATCGGGGGTTCACGATCGGCGTGGTGACGGTCAGCCTGGTGTTCGGCGCCTTCTTCGGCAGCGTGGTGCTGCTGCCGCTGTGGCTGCAGACGTCCATGGGCTACACGGCCACCTGGGCCGGCTACGCGGGGTGCCTGAACGGCATACTGGCGGTGATCATGTCGCCGATCGTGGCCAAGCTGGTCGGTCGGTACGACGTGCGGATGCTGGTCTCGTTCGGCGTGTTCTGGATGGCGGCCGTCGCGTTGTGGCGCAGCTTCTACAACACCGACGCGACCTTCTGGGCGATCGCCGCGCCGCAGTTCGCCCTGGGTTTCGCGATCCCGTTCTTCTTCATCCCGACCACCAGTCTGGCGCTATCGTCCGTGCTGCCGCACGAGGTGCCCGCCGCGGCCGGCCTGCAGAACTTCCTGCGCACGACGTCAGGGGCCTTCGCCACCTCGATCATCACGACGGTCTGGGAGAACACGGCGAACGGCAAGCGCAGCCTGCTGGCGGGCGAACTGGTCGACCCGCAGCGGACCATCGACGCCATGACCGCCCAGGGCCTGACCCATGACCAGGCGCTGCATCAGGTGGAGGGGCTGGTTCAGCAGCAGGCCGTGATGCTGTCGACCAACCAGGTGTTCCAGGCCACGGCCGTGGTCTTCGCCCTGGCGGCCAGCATCATCTGGCTGGCGCCGAAGCCGCAGAAGGTCGCGATGGGCGGCGGCGGGCACTAGCCGCCGCCGTTCGGCGCCTCAGCGCCCGATGCTGGAGTACTCGAACCCACGGGCCAGCATGTCGGCCGGCTTGTAGATGTTGCGCAGGTCGACCAGCACAGGCTTGTTCATCACCAGCTTGATGCGGTCCAGGTCCAGGGCGCGGAACTGGTCCCACTCGGTGATGATCACCAGCACGTCGGCGCCGGTGGCCACCGCATAGGGGTCGTCCTTGAAGTCGACGTCGGTGAACATCTTCTTCGCCTCGTGACCCTCGGGGTCGAAGGCCTGGATCCTCGCGCCCTTGTCCTGCAGCGCCGGGATGATCGCCAGCGAAGGGGCGTCGCGCATGTCGTCGGTGTTGGGCTTGAAGGTCAGGCCCAGCACGCCGACGGTCTTGCCGTCCAGGTCGCCGTCCACGGCCTTCAGCACCTTGCGGGCCATGGCGCGCTTGCGCTCGTCGTTGACCTTCACCGTGGTCTCGACCAGCTCCACCGGCGCGCCGGCGTCGCGGGCGGTGCGGACCAGCGCCAGGGTGTCCTTCGGGAAGCACGAGCCGCCGTAGCCGGGACCGGCGTTGAGGAACTTGCCGCCGATGCGCCCGTCCAGGCCGATGCCGCGGGCCACCTGCTGCACGTCGGCGCCCACCGCCTCGCACAGGTCGGCCATCTCGTTGATGTAGGTGATCTTCAGCGCCAGGTAGGCGTTGGCGGCGTACTTGATCAGTTCGCTGGTGCGGCGGCTGGTGAACAGGATCGGCGTCTCGTTCAGGTACAGCGGCCGATACAGTTCGCGCATCACCGCCTGGGCGCGCTCGTCGGTGGTGCCGACCACCACGCGGTCGGGACGCTTGAAGTCCTCGATGGCCGCGCCTTCGCGCAGGAACTCGGGGTTCGAGACCACGGCCACGTCGGCGTCGGGCCGCACCCGCTTGAAGATCTTCTCGATCTCGTCGCCGGTGCCGACCGGCACGGTGGACTTGGTCACCACGACGGTGAAGCCGTCGACCAGGCCGGCGATCTCCTCGGCCGCCGCGTAGACGTAGCTGAGGTCGGCATGTCCGTCGCCGCGGCGCGAGGGGGTGCCCACGCCGATGAAGACCGCGTCGGCCTCCTTGATCGCCTGGGTGGCGTCGGTGTCGAAGAACAGGCGGCCGGCCTTGACGTTGCTGGCGACCAGGGTGTCGAGACCCGGCTCGTAGATCGGAATGCCGCCCGCCTTGAGCTGCTCGATCTTGGACGCGTCCTTGTCGATGCAGGTCACGGTGTGGCCGAAGTCGGCGAAACAGGCGCCGCTGACGAGGCCGACATAGCCTGTCCCGATCATCGCCACGCGCATTCAGGTCTCTCCTGGCAACTCAGATCGAGCGGCTCGTACCGGACCAGCCGCGCAAATTCTACCGCAGTGCAGCAAGAACGGCGCCGCCGTCCGCCCCGTCGGCCTCAGATTTCCTGGTTGTACTTGCCCACCTGGGGACGCTTCGCCAGGCGCGGCTTCACTTCCTCGCGGAAGAGGCGACGCATGTCGTCCTCGGACTGGGTGCTCTCGACCACCACCACAATCTCGGGCTTGTTCGACGAGGCGCGGACCAGCACCCACGAGCCGTCCTCCAGCGCCACCCGGACGCCGTTGACGGTGATCAGGTCGACGATCTTGCGGTCCAGGATCGTGCCGCCGGCGTCGCGCAGGGCGGTGTACTCGGCCACCACCTCGTCGACGACGCCGTACTTCTCCTCGTCCGCGCAGTGCGGGCTCATGGTCAGCGAGGTGTAGGCGATCGGCAGGGCCTTCTTCAGGTCCGACAGCGTCTTGCCAGGATTGCGGTCCAGCATCGCCAGGATCGCGGCGGCGGCCACCAGGCCGTCGTCATAGCCCCGGCCGATCGGCGGGTTCATGAAGAAGTGGCCGCTCTTCTCGAAGCCGGCCAGGGCGCCCAACTCGGCCGTCTTGCGCTTGATGTAGCTGTGGCCCGTCTTCCAGTAGACGGTCTTCGCGCCGTTCGCCTTCAGCACCTCGTCGGTGGCGAAGAGGCCGGTGGACTTCACGTCGACCACGAAGGTCGCGTCCTTGTGGATCGCCGACAGGTCGCGGGCCAGCATCAGGCCGATCTTGTCGGCGAAGATCTCCTCGCCCTCGTCGTCCACCACGCCGCAGCGGTCGCCGTCGCCGTCGAAGCCCAGGGCCAGGTCGGCGCCGTACTCGCGGACGGCGTCGGCCATCGCGTGCAGCATGACGCTGTCCTCGGGGTTCGGATTGTACTTCGGGAACGACCAGTCGAGGTTGCAGTCCATCTCGATCACGGTGGCCACGCCCATCCGGCGCAGGGCCTCGGGGGCGAAGGCGCCCGCCGTGCCGTTGCCGCAGGCGGCGATGACCGTCAGCGGCCGATCCAGCGAGACCCTGGTGGCGCAGTCGGCGATGTAGCGCTCGGCCACGCCCGCGATCTGGGCGACCGAGCCGCCCGGCCGCTGGGTCCACTTGCCGCCCAGGACGATCTC
This sequence comes from Pseudomonadota bacterium, assembly GCA_040752615.1. Lineage (GTDB taxonomy): Bacteria > Pseudomonadota > Alphaproteobacteria > Caulobacterales > Caulobacteraceae > Phenylobacterium. The sequence goes on from JBFMGV010000003.1 coordinate 6,006, forward strand.
CTTCAGCCGGCCCATCTCGTCGGGGCCGAAGGTGAGGGGCCGCTGCGCGCCCATCTTCACGCCGGTCCAGCCGTTCTCGTTGTGGCTGGCGGTGACCATCGCCACGCAGGGGGCGTCGAGGTCGAACTGAGCGAAGTAGGCCATCGGCGAGACCGCGAGGCCGATGTCCAGCACCTCGCAGCCCGCGGCCACCAGGCCGATGGTCAGGGCCTGCTTGATCGACAGCGAGTACGAGCGGAAGTCGTGGCCGACGACGATCCGCTTCTGGCCCATCTCATGGATCAGCGTGCCGAGGCCGAGGCCCAGCGCCTGGATGCCCAGCAGGTTGATCTCGGGCCCGAAGAGCCAGCGCGCGTCGTACTCGCGGAAACCGGTGGCCTTCACCAGCGGGGCGTTCTCGTATTCGAACGTATTGGCGACGAGGTCGGCGCGAGGTGCGGGCAGCATGCGGGCTCCGGTCAGCTTCGGTCAGACGGGTGTTTAGCGGTCCAATATGTCGCAGGCCACTCGATAAACCTTAACGGGTGGACCGGTTCAGCCGGATATCCGCGAAACCGACCCCCTACATCACCCCGGCGCGCAGCAGGTCGTGGACGTGCAGGATGCCCACCGGCTTGCCGTCCGCCACCACGAACAGGACCGTGACCGCGGGGGCGGGGTCGCTCATCAGCGCCAGCGCCTCGCCGGCCAGCATGTCGGGGGGCGCGAGCTTCTTCGGGCCGGGGGTCATCACCTCGCCGGCGGTGTGGTCCATCAGGCCGTCGATGTGGCGGCGCAGGTCGCCGTCGGTGATGGCGCCCAGCAGGCGGCCCTGCGGGTCGACGACGCCCACGACGCCCCAGCGCATCTGGGTCATCACCAGGAGGGCCTTGCGCATCGGCGTCTCGGGACTGACCAGCGGCAGTTCCTCGCGGCCGTGCATCAGATCGGCGGCGGTCCGCAGCATGGCGCCCAGCTTGCCGCCAGGGTGCAGGACCTTGAAGTCGTGCGGCCGGAACCCGCGCCGCTCCAGCAGCGCCACGGCCAGCGCGTCGCCCATGGCGATCTGCAGGGTCGTCGAGGTGGTCGGGGCGTTGACCGCGTCGGTGGCTTCCGGCGCGTCGGGGATCAGCAGGACGATGTCCGCCGCCCGGGCCAGGGTGCCTTCCGGTGCGGCGGTGAGGGCGATCAGCGGAATGGCGAAGCGCGCCGCGTAGGCGATCACGTCGGCCAGCTCCCGGGTCTCGCCGGTCTTGCTCAGGGCCAGGATCACGTCGTCCGGCCCGATCATGCCGAGGTCGCCGTGGCTGGCCTCGCTGGGGTGCACGAACATGGCGGCCGAGCCGGTGGAGGCCAGGGTGGCGGCGATCTTGCGCGCCACGTGGCCCGACTTGCCGATGCCGGAGCACACGATCCGGCCCTTGGCCGAATGCAGCGCCTCGACCGCCTCGGCGAACGGCGCGCCCAGCTCGGAGGCCATGCGGGACAGGGCCTGGGCCTCGGTCTCCAGGACCCGGCGGCCCACGGCGATGGTGTCGTCTGCGCTCATTGCGAGGGGGCGATGGCCTGGTTCTGGATGTTGCGCACCGCGTCGCGCGCCTGGTCCACGCGCTTCTGCGCGGCCTCGGTCTCGCGGCGCATCTTGGCCTGCATCTCCGCGGACCGGAGCACGGGGTCATGGCCGAACGGATCGGGCGAGCGGTCGCCCAGGCCCTGCGGCCAGACCAGCGCCAGGGCGACCGCCGCGATGGCGGCCAGTCCCAGCAGCGGCAGGTAGAAGCGGTCGAGCATGGCCCCGCTATAGCCCGCGCCGCAGCCCGGGGGAAACCTTGACGGGCCCCGGCTCTGCCTCTAGCGCACCCAGGCTCACGAACGGAGGACCGCCTTGCCGACCCTGATCCTGCTGCGTCACGGCCAGAGCCAGTGGAACCTGGAAGACCGCTTCACCGGCTGGGTCGACGTCGACCTCACCGCCCAGGGCGAGGGTGAGGCCAAGAAGGGCGGCGAACTGATCAAGGCCGCCGGCATCGCCATCGACCGGGTCTTCACCTCGGTGCTGACCCGCGCGATCCGCACCTCGTGGCTGGCGCTGCACGCCGCCGGCCAGGTCTTCGTGCCCGAGGTCAAGGACTGGCGGCTGAACGAGCGCCACTACGGCGGCCTGACCGGCCTGAACAAGACCGAGACCGCCGCCAAGCACGGCGAGGACCAGGTCAAGGTCTGGCGCCGCAGCTACGACATCCCGCCGCCGGACCTGGCGCCGGGCGGCGAGTTCGACTTCTCCAAGGACCGTCGCTACGCCGGCCTGGACCTGCCGGTGACCGAAAGCCTGAAGACCACGCTGGTCCGCGTGCAGCCCTATTGGGACGCCGAGATCGCGCCGTGCCTCAAGGCGGGCGAGACCCTGCTGGTGGCGGCTCACGGCAATTCGCTGCGGGCGATCGTGAAGGTGCTGTTCCAGGTGTCGGACGACGACATCGTCGGCGTCGAGATCCCGACCAGCAACCCGCTGGTCATCGAACTGGACGCCAATCTGAAGCCCACGGCGGCGCGCTATCTCGACGAGAGCCGCGCCACCAGGCTGCCGGCGATCCCCTAGGGGCTTTTCGCCACGGCGCGCACCGACCATCTTGCCGGCATGAGCGACGAGCAGTTCATGCGCCGCGCCATCGACCTGGCGCGCGCCCAGGTCGGCCGCACGGGCCACAACCCGGCGGTCGGCTGCGTTATCGTCCGCGACGGCGAGGTGGTCGGCGAGGGCGTGACGGGCGAGGGCGGGCGACCGCACGGCGAGGAGGTCGCCCTGGCGGCCGCCGGCGAGCTGGCCCGTGGCGGCACGGCCTACGTCACCTTGGAGCCCTGCGCTCAGCGCTCGGCGGGCGGCGTCTCCTGCAGCGAGCGGCTGGCGGCGGCGGGCGTCGCGCGGGTCGTGGTCGCCACGACCGATGCGTCCGTCTTCGCGGACGGGCGGGGCGTCCAGAGGTTGCGTGAGGCGGCCATCACGGTCGACCAAGGGTTGCTGAGACCCGAGGCCGACGATCTCTATGCGGCGTATCGTCCCGCCAAAGGTTTGGAAAGTCGGCGTTAATCAGCAGGCCCTACTATGGTTCACGCAGCCTTTGCCATAGCCGGCCCTTATGTCCGCCAATTCCACCAAGACGCTCGTGAATGCTCGCCTCACCCAGACTGAGGTCGACATCATCTGCGCGAAGCATGACCGCCTCTGGAGCTCGAAGCCCGGCGGCGCGCGTGCGGTGTTCGCGTTCAAGGACCTGTCCGGCACGGTGCTCTCGGGGCGAAATCTCTGCGACGCCGACTTCACGGGCGCGATCCTGAACGGCTGCCGCTTCCAGGGCGCGCGGCTCGACAACGCCATCCTCTTCTGCGCCGACCTGACGGGCTCGGACCTGCGCGAGGCCTCGCTGCGCCGCGCCGACCTGCGCGGCTCGTGCATGCGCAATGTCGATCTGACCGGCGCCGACCTCTTCGAGGCCGACCTGCGCGAAGGCACCCTGGCCGCCGCCGATCGCCAGTTGGGCTTGCGTCGCCTGGAGACCGGAACGCCCGCTCAAGGCGAGCTGCAGGGCGCGATCCTGGCTGGCGCCAACCTGGAACGCTCGCGCCTGTCGGGCGCCATGGCGGTCAAAGCCGACTTCACCGACGCCATCATGAAGGACGCCAAGCTCATCAGGGCCAACCTGAAGCAGGCGAACCTGTCGGGGGCAAACCTGTCCGGCGCCGATCTCTCGGGCGCCGACCTGGCCGGCGCCGACCTGCGCGACGCGATCCTCGTGGGCGCCCGGACGGTGGCCTGGAACGTCTCGAACGCCGACCTGTCGGGCGCGCTCACCGACGAGCCGGTGGGGCGCGCGCTCAGCGAGTTGCCTTACGCCGACATGATCCGTGACCACGCGCGGTGGTGCGAGACGGGCGGCGGCGAGGGCAAGCCTTCGTCCTTCGACAACGCCGACCTGCGGGCCCTGGGTTCGATCCGCGGCTACAACCTCACCGCCCTCTCGGCCAAGGGCGCCACCTTCTACGGCCTCGACATGGAAGGCGTGCAGATGCAGGGCGCCCACCTTGAGGGGGCCGACCTGCGCAACGCCGTCCTGCGCCGCGCCGACCTGCGGGGCGCGCGGCTGGTGGGCGCCAAGCTCACCGGCGCCGACATGCGCGAAGCCCAGCTCGGCCCGCTGCTGCTGGGCGCCGACCGGGTGCTGCCCACCAACCTGACCGGCGCCGTCCTGAAGGGCGCGGACCTCACCGGCGCCGACGTACGCCATGCGGTGTTCGAGGGCGCGGACCTGTCGCGCTCCAACTTCTCCCGTGCGCTGCTCAAGCAGGCGAACTTCACCGGCATCGTCCGTCAGGGCTCTCGCGGCCTGGACGAGGTGATCTGAGCCCCGTGAACACCGCCAACGTCCCGTTCGAAGACGACGCCCTGCCGGGTCGCCGCCGGCTCAGCGAGGGCGAACTGAAACTCCTGCTCGACCATCACACCCGCTTCCTGTCGGGCGCGGGGGGTAAGCGGGCGTTGCTGCCGTACGTCGATTTTCGCGGGGTGGACCTGTCGAACCGCGACCTGGGCCGCGCCGACTTCACCGGCTCGGTCTTCGATGGGACCAACCTTTCGGGCTCCAAGCTGGACGGGGCGGTCCTGGCCGGATGCGACCTGCGCGGGGCCAACCTGCGCGGCGCTGACATGCGGGGAGCCGACCTGAAGGGCGCCTCGCTGCAAGGCGCGAACCTCGCCGGCGCGAACCTCACAGGCGTCGACCTGCGGCCCGGCTTCGCCGCGCGGCCGCACCCGACCAAGGGCTTCCCGTCCGTGATCCAGGAGAGCCGGCTCGGCATCCTGGACGGGGCGAACCTCTCGGGCGCCACCCTGGACCGGGCGCTGCTGGACGGCGTACACGCGGTGGGCGTCGACTTCTCCGACACATCCTTCCAGGCCGCCCGCCTGGCCGGGGCCAACCTCAAGGGCTCGAACCTCGCCGGGGCGATCCTGGTCCAGGTCGAGGTGTCCGGCGCGATCCTGGAGGACGTGGATTTCGACGGCGCCGACCTGCTGGGCGTGTCGCTGGCCACCGCGCGCACCAGCGGGGCCAACCTCGAAGGCGCTTCGGCGCCGCCGACGCGTGAGGCGCTGGATCAGATCTCGCGCCGGGTGGCCGAAGCGCGGGCGCACAGCGCCTGGGTCGCCTCGGGCGGCCAGGAAGGCGCGCCGACGCGGCTGGACGGCGCTGACCTGCGGCCGGCCGGCGATGCCCTGCAGGGCCTGCAGCTCACGGCCCTCAGCCTCAAGGGCGCCAACCTGGCCTCCCTGGACCTCACCGGCGTGCAGCTCCAGGGCGCGAACATGGAAGGCGCGATCCTGCGCGCGGCGATCCTCAAGGGCGCAGACCTGCGCGGCGCGCGGTTCGGGGGCGCGGACCTCACCCGCTGCGACCTCAGCGAGGCCAATCTGGCGCCGCTGGAGATCGCGCCCGGGCGCACCACGGCGACCAACCTCACCGGCGCGCGCCTGCGTCACGCCAAGCTCGAACGGGCGATCCTGACCGGGATCATTCTGGAAGGCGCCGACCTGCGCGGCGCCAAGCTGCCGAAATAGAAAGGGCGGCGCCCCGCT
>JBFMGV010000004.1:0-310677 GCA_040752615.1 Pseudomonadota bacterium
CGCTCAGAACGCGGTTGAGGACCCCCTCAGTCGGCATTCGCCGACAGCTCCCCCAACGGGGGAGCAATAGGACGTCAGGCCGCGGCCCAGCTCAGGGCTTCGGGGTCGTCGATGGCCATCTCGTCCCAGTCGAGGTCCGGCGGCGGGCTCATGGCGGCGGCGACCACGGCGCTCATCTCGGAGGCCGAGGTGACCCCGACCAGCACCGCCGAGGCTTCGGGGCGGCTGAGCGCGAAGCCCAGGGCGGCCTGCAGCGGGTCGGACTTGCCCTCGGCGATCAGGCGGCGGGCGCGCGAGATGCGGCCGGCCGCGGCCTTCAGGTGGCTGGGGGCGCGGTCGGGCGGCAGGAACAGCACGCCGTTCAGGAAGATCGAGCGCAGATGCACCTCGACGCCCAGTTCGGCGATGGCGGTCAGCGAGCCGTCGACCAGCAGGCGCTGGTCCAGCAGCGAGGCGGGCGCCTGGACGATGTCGGGTTTGAAGCGGCGGGCGACGCCCACCGGGTCGTCCGAGGCGTAGACGGGCACGCCGATCTGGCGGCAGACGCCCTGGTCCTTCAGCGCCTTCAGCCGGTCCCACAGGGCCGGGCCCTGGGCGGTGAAGAGATCGGTGGCGGACGAGACGACGATCGCGTGCACCCGCTCGACGCCCAGGCGTAGCATCTGGGCGCGCAACTCGGTCTCGACCGCGTCCGGGCCGCGATCGGCGCGGGCGCAGGTTAGGGTGATCTTGAAGGGGTTCGGCTGCGGGAAGGCGCCACGCAGCAGGTTGTCGGCGCCGGTCCCCTGGCGGGCCACGTCCAGCACCGCCATGCCCGAGCGGCCGGCGGTCGACAGGATGTCCCGGGCCTCGGCCTCACGCGGACGACCGCGTGGACCCGGCGGTTGGTCGAGACCAAACTGCGCGGTGCCGAGGCCGAGCTTGTGAAGGGATGACGTCATTCGGCCTGAGGCTTGGTGGAATCCGAGTGAGTCGCCATTTTGTCGCATGAAAGCTAATGACCCGTATCCGACCTTGATTGACGCGACCGGCCTTTCCGAACCCCTCCCCGAATGGCCCATGTTCGGCCTGGCCGAGGACGTGCGCCCGGCGCTCCGGCGCGCGGCGGAGGCGGGCGAGACGCTGGTGCTGGCGACCCTGATCTCGGTGGAGGGCGGTGGTCCCCGGCCCGAGGGCACGCAGATGGTCTTCAGCCCCCGACTGGTAGCCGGATACTTCTCGGGCGGCTGCGTCGAGGGCGATGTGGCGGGGCACGCGGCGGCATGCCTGGAGGACGGCGCGCCCAGGACGCTCGTCTACGGCGAGGGCAGTCCGTGGCCGGACATCCGCCTGCTCTGCGGCGCGCGCATCGAGATCTTCCTGGAGCGGGTGCCGGCGGGCGACCCGGCCCTGGCCGAACTGCTGGCGGCCGAGGCCGAACGCCGGCCGGTGGTCTGGGTCAGCGACGGCGTGGCGCGCATGTGCGGCCCCGACATCTCGCCGTGGCCCGAGACGGCGGTGATCAAACACTACGACCCCACGCCACGGCTGGTGGTGGTGGGCGGAGATCCCACGGCGCTGGCCATCGCCGAACTGGCGGTGAAGTCCGGTTTCGAGACCACGCTGGTGCGGCCCAAAGGGCCGGCGACCCCGCCGCCGATCGCCGGGGTGCGCTATCGCCGCGAGGGACCGGCGGAGGCGCTGGACGCCATCGGCCTGGACGCCTGGACCGCCGTCGCCGTGGCGACCCATGACCTGGACACCGACCGCGAGGCGCTGCGGGCGGCGCTGCCGTCGCGGGCGGGCTATGTGGGCCTGTTGGGCGCGCGGCGCCGGTTGGCGGGCCGGATTTCGGAGCTGGAGGCGCTGGACGTCGCGCCGTCCGCCCTGGCGCGTCTGCATGCGCCCATCGGCCTGGACATCGGCGGCAAGGCGCCGTTCGAGGTGGCGGTCTCGGTGATCGGCGAGATCACCGCCCTGCGCTATGCCCGCGAGAGCGGCAGCACCTCGACCGCCCCGCCCGCCTCGACGGCGGGGGCGCCCGGCGCCTGGCGCAGCAGCGCGTTCGCGGCGGCGAAGACACTGACCAGCGAAGAGTCCTGATCGCGGTAGGCGCGGACGGTCAGGCCGTCTTCGCCGTAGGTGAGTTGAGCCCGCATCCAGTGTTCGCGCGGGCCGTTGGCGGCGAGCGGCGCTTCGGCGCGCGCGGTCAGCATCGGCAGCGACGGATCGGCGCCCTGGTAGGCGCGGACGATCGGCTTCAGGAACAGCTCGGCGCAGACGAAGGCCGAGGCCGGATTGCCCGGCAGGCCCAGCATCCGCCGGCCATCTGCCAGCACGCCGAAGAAGGTCGGCTTGCCCGGGCGAACGGCGATGCTGGCGACGCGCAACTGCAGGCCGAGGGCTTCACCCGCCGCGCGGACCAGGTCGTGATCGCCGACCGATGCGCCACCGATGGTGACGATGAGGTCGCCCTCGGCGTCGCGCAGCGCCTGGATCGTCGCCTCCAGATCGTCGCGAACCGGCTTGGCGCGCGAGACCTCGGCGCCCCAGTCCGCGGCGAGGGCGGCCAGGGCGCGGGACCCGGAATCGTAGATCTGGAAGGGGCCGGGCCGGGCGGGCGCCTCCACGATCTCCTCGCCGGTGGAGAACAGCGCCACGCGGGGGCGGCGGGCCACCGACAGCTCGGCGGCGCCGGCCGCCGCGGCCAGCGACAGTCGCCAGGGGTCGATCCGCGCGCCCGCCGTCAGCAGGACGTCGCCGGCCCGGAAGTCGCCACCGGCAGGGCGCAGGCTCTGGCCGGCGGGGGTGGCGGGCACGGTGACCCGGTCGCCGTCGCGGGCGACGTCCTCCTGGATCACCACGGCGTCGCAGTCGGCCGGAACGGCGGCGCCGGTGAAGATCCGCACCGTCTGGCCGGCCGCGACGGGGCCGTCGTAGCCGTGGCCTGCGGCGCTCTCGCCGACGAGGGCGAGCGTTCCGGGGGTGTCGGCGCTGCGGACGGCGTATCCGTCCATCGCCGAGGCGTCGAACGGCGGCTGGTGACGGCGGGCGACCACATCCTGGGCCAGCACCCGGCCGATGCTGTCGGCGATGGCCACGGGCTCGGCCGGCAGGGGCGCGATCTCGGCCAGCATCCGGGCGCGGGCGTCCTCGACGGCGAGCAGCTTCATGCGGCCGACCAGTCTCCGCTCTTGCCGCCGGTCTTGGAGACCAGCCGCACCTGCTCCAGGACCATGCCCTTCTCGGCGGCCTTCAGCATGTCGTAGAGCGTCAGCAGGGCGACCGAGCAGGCGGTCAAAGCCTCCATCTCCACGCCCGTCTGGCCCGTCGTCTTTACCCGCGCGGTGACCGTCAGTCCGCCGTCGGCCGGCTCCACCCGCACCTCGGCCTTGGTGATCGGCAGCGGGTGGCACATCGGGATGAGGTCCGACGTCCTCTTCGCCGCCATCACTCCGGCGATCTCGGCCACGGCGCGGACGTCGCCCTTGCGGCCTTCACCCGACAGCGCCAGGGCGAGGGTCGCGGGCGCCATGCGCAGGAAGCCTTCCGCCACGGCCTCTCGGCTCGTCACGGCCTTGTCCGAGACGTCGACCATGCGGGCGCGCCCGTTCTCGTCGATGTGGGTGAGCTTCGTCATCCTGCTCCGCTCCCTTCGAAGCGCTGGCGGAGGAAGGTCACGCTTCCATCAGGCGCGGCATCAGCTCGACCATGTTGCAGGGGCCGTGGCGACTGTCGAGCTGGGCCGAGATCACCTTGTCCCAGCCGTCCTTCACCGCGCCGTTCGAGCCGGGCAGGCAGAAGACGAAACAGCCCTTCACGATCCCCGCCAGCGCCCGCGACTGCAGGGTCGAGAGGCCCACCGACTGGTAGCTGACCATGTGGAAGACGATGGCGAACCCGTCGAGCTCCTTGTCGAACAGCGGGCGGATCGCCTCGGGCGTCACGTCGCGGCCGGTGATGCCGGTGCCGCCCGTGGTGACGATGGCCTCGACGCCTTCGCCCACCCACTTCAGCACCTGGGCGCGGATCTCCTCGATGTCGTCCTTGACGATGCCTCGGGCCGCCAGCTCGTGGCCGGCGCCCGTGACGCGGCTGGCCAACAGGTTGCCCGAGGTGTCGCTCTCCTCGTCGCGCGTGTCCGAGATCGTCAGGACGGCGACGCGCACCGGCATCAGCGTCTTGGCGGTGTCGATCTTCCCGCCGGGCGTGAACGCGTTCATGGGCAAGCTCCTTCGAACCGCCTCTATAGCGCTCCTCTCCGCCGCTATTCCACCGTGACGGACTTGGCGAGGTTGCGGGGCTGGTCGATGTCGCGGCCCAGGCCCTGGGCGACCTGGTAGGCCAGGAGCTGGAGCGGGATGTTGAGCAGGATCGGATCCAGCTCGGGCTCGCTCTTGGGCACCGTGAACGCGGCCATCACGCCCTCCAGCCGCACGCCCTCGTGGGTCACCGCCAGGACCGGCCCGTGGCGGGTGCGGACCTCGGCGATGGTGGAGAGGTTCTTCGCCAGCAGGTCGTCGTCTGGGATGATCGCCAGGGTGGGGGTCTCGGGCGAGATCAGCGCCAGCGGGCCATGCTTAAGCTCCGAGGCGGGATAGGCCTCGGCGTGGAGGTAGGAGACCTCCTTCAGCTTCAGCGCGCCCTCCATCGCCACCGCGAAGCCGGCGCTGCGGCCGATGAAGTAGGCGTGGTCGGCCTTGGCCAGCAGGGCGGCCAGCGGCTCGATCCCCGCTTCGCGGGCCACGATCCCGGCGATCTGGTCGGGCAGGGCCGAGAGGGCCGTCAACAGGCGGGCGCCGTGGGCGGCCGACATGTCGCGCACCCGGCCGAGTTGCAGGGCCAGCAGCGCGAACGCCACGGCGGTCGAGGTCCAGGTCTTGGTCGAGACGACCGCCACCTCGGGGCCGGCGTGCAGGTAGACGCCCCGGCCGCATTCGCGGGCGATGGTCGAGCCGACCGCGTTGATCACGCCCAGCACGCGGCCGCCCTTGCGCTTCACCTCCTGGATCGCGGCCAGGGTGTCGAAGGTCTCCCCCGACTGACTGACGGCGATGTAGAGCGTGTCCTGCTCGATCACGGGGTTGCGGTAGCGGAACTCCGAGGCTGGCTCGGCGTGGGCCGGGATGCGCGCCAGGGTCTCGATCAGGTGCGCGCCCAGCGTGCCGGCGTAGTAGGCCGAGCCGCAGCCCAGGATCTTCACCCGGCGGATGTCCAGCATCTCGCGCGCCGCCAGCTCGATGCCGCCCAGGTGGGCGGTGTTGAACCGGTGGTCCAGGCGGCCCAGCAGGGTGCGGCGGACGGCTTCGGGCTGTTCGGCGATCTCCTTCTTCATGAAGTGGCTGAAGTCGCCCTTGTCGAAGCCGGCGGCCTCGCCCTCCAGGGCCTGGGTCGCCTTGGTGGTCTCCGCGCCCTCCAGGGTCAGGACCGAGAAGCCGTCGGCGCGAACCTCGGCGATCTCGCCGTCGTCCAGGTGGGCGACGTGGCGGGCATGACCCATCAGGGCCGAGGCGTCCGAGGCCACGAACATTTCGCCGTCGCCGACCCCGACGACGACCGGGCCGCCATTGCGGGCGGCGATGATGGTCTCGGGCCGGGCGGCGTCGATCACGGCGACGCCATAGGCGCCTTTCACCTGGCCGAGGGCGGCGCGGACCGCTTCCACGAGGCTGTTCTCGGGCCGGCGGGCGATGAGGTGGGCCAGGACCTCGGTGTCGGTCTCGGAGCGGAAGGCGACCCCGTCGGCGGTGAGGCGGCGACGCAGTTCGGCCGCGTTCTCGATGATGCCGTTGTGGACCACCCCGATCCGGCCGGCGGCGTCCGTGTGCGGATGGGCGTTGGCGTCGCTGGGCTCGCCGTGCGTGGCCCAGCGGGTGTGGGCGATGCCGACCGAGCCGGGCAGGCCGGCCGCCGGGAGCACGGTCTCCAGTTCGCGCACCTTGCCCTTGCGCTTGGCGACGGCGAGGGCTCCGTCCTGCACCACCGCGACGCCGGCGCTGTCATAGCCCCGGTACTCGAGCCGGCGCAGGCCCTCCAGCAGCAGCGGCAGGGCCTGCCGGCCGCCCACGTAACCCACGATTCCGCACATCAGCGATGATCCTCAGCCGTAGATGATCCGCCGGATCTGCCGCAGGCTGTAGGGCGGCGCCGGGAAGCGCCGGCGCGAGAGCTCGTCCGCGATGCGGGCGTAGATCTCGTCGTTGCGACGGCCCAGCTTGAGCAGCGCGGCGTGGCGACGGCGGACGAAGTCCTCCGGCTGTTCCGCGAGATAGCTGAGCACGTCATCGACGATCCGACTGGCCTGCGACGGATCGAGGGCGTTGGACCGGGCCACGTAGGCCACGAGATCGTCCAGGTCGCCCGCATCCGACATCGACGGGGGATTTGCCTCTGCCATGCGAACTAGACAACGCCCGTGCCCGATTTCGGGCAAGCGCATAGTTGTGTCGATCCGACGGCTCGGCCGTTATGACCGTTCGACCCTTCGGCGAGGCCCCGTGTGATCGAATCCGCCCGCATCAAGCTGCTCGTCGACGCGCCCCCCGCGACGCCGGCGAAGTACGTCCTCTACTGGATGCAGCAGTCGCAGCGGGCCGAGTTCAACCCGGCCCTGGAGTTCGCCATCGAGGAAGCCAACGCGCTGGGCCTGCCGGTGCTGGTCTGCTTCGGCCTCACGGCCTTCCCGGAGGCGAACGCGCGCCACTACGGCTTCATGCTGCAGGGGCTGGCCGAGGTGCGCGACCGGTTGGCGAAGCGCGGAATCGCCTTCGTCATTCGCAAGCGCGCGCCGCACGAGCTGGCGCGGGAGCTCGCCGCCGACGCGGCCCTGGTGGTCTGCGATCGCGGCTACCTCAAGATCCAGCGGACCTGGCGCGCCAAGCTGGCCGAGGGCTTCGACCGGCGGCTGGTGCAGGTGGAGGGCGACGTCGTCGTTCCGATCGAGCGGGTGTCGGACAAGCACGAGTACGCCGCCCGAACCATCCGCCCGAAGCTTCATCGCGTGTGGGACGACTTCATGGAGCCTCTCGAGGCGCGACCGGTGAAGCATCGGGCCGACGGCCTGAAGGCGGAGGGCGACATCGACCTCGATCACGTGCCGAAGGTGCTGGAGAGCCTGAAGATCGACCATCGGGTCGGCGTGGTCAGGCGTTTCGCGGCGGGCGAGGGCGCGGCGCGCTCGGTGCTGGAGGACTTCGTCGAGGATGGCCTTCACCGCTACGGCGCCGAGCGGGGCAAACCCGAAGCCAGGGCCGCCTCGCACATGAGCCCGTACCTCCACTTCGGCCAGATCTCACCGGTGGAGATCGCCCTGGCGGTCCGCCGGCACAGTCGCGGCGACAGCAGGACCAGCTATCTGGAAGAGCTGATCGTCCGCCGCGAGCTCTCCATGAACCACTGCTTCTACGCGCCTGGGTACGACAGCTACGACATCGTGCCGGAGTGGGCGCGCAAGACCCTGGACGCGCATGCCGGCGACGACCGGCCCCATGTCTACACCCGCGCCGAGTTCGAGGCCGCCGAGACGCACGATCCCTACTGGAACGCCGCCATGCGCGAGATGCGGGCCACCGGCTACATGCACAACCACCTGCGCATGTACTGGGGGAAGAAGATCCTCCACTGGTCGAAGACCCCGCAGGAGGCGTTCGAGACGACCCTCGCCCTGAACAATCGGTGGTTCCTGGACGGTCGGGACGCGAACTCCTTCACCAACGTCGGGTGGATCTACGGCCTCCACGACAGGCCCTGGGGGCCGCAGCCCGTGTTTGGCACGGTGCGCTCCATGGGGCCGAACACCTTCAAGAATCTCGACGCTGACGCCTATGTGCGTGAGGTGGAACGACTGGAGGCGGAAGAGGGATAGGCGAGGGAGCTCGGGTCAGTCCCACCGTTCGCGGTCGGCATGGTCCTGGGCGGTCGGCTCGATCCAGCGGTCGCCGGCAGGGCCGTGTTCCTTCTTCCAGAAGGGAGCCTTGGACTTGAGATAGTCCATGAGGAAGTCGCAGGCCTCGAAGGCCGCCCGGCGGTGGCCGGCGGCGGTGGCGACGAAGACGATCGGCTCGCCCGGCGCGATCCTTCCCACGCGATGCAGGATGGCGAGGTCGTGCAGGCCGAAGCGGGTGCGGGCCTGCTCGGCGATCCTGCCGATCTCGGCCTCCGTGAAACCGGGATAGGCCTCCAGCTCGAGGATCGTGGTGGAGCCTTCCTCGGCGCGGGCGATGCCGGTGAAGGTGGCGATCGCGCCGGTCTCGCGCCGGCCCTGACTGAAGGCGGTCAGCAGGGCGCCCGGATCGAACGCGCTGTCGGTGAGCTGGATCATCCGCCCCTAGCCGCCGCTCATGGGTGGCAGGAAGGCGACTTCGCTGCCGCTGGACAGGGCCGCCTCGCCGCGGACCAGGGCCTGGTCGATGGCCACCTGCACGCCCTTGCCGCCGAGCGCCTCGCCCAGGGCCGGATCCTCGGCGGCGAGCATGTCGCGCAGCGCCGACAGGGACGGGCTCTCGATCTGGCGTTCACGCCAGCCGGCGACGTCGCGCAGGGGGCCGAAGAGAAGCACGCGGGCCATCGGATCAGCCGCCGGTGGTGGACATGTGCCGCGCCACGGCGGGGCGGCTGCGGGCGATCTCGAAATCGTGGCCCTTGGGCTTGCCGGCGATCGCGACCCGAACGGCCGAGACCAGCTCATGGTCGCTGGCTCCGGCGCGCAGCACGGCGCGCAGGTCGGTGGCGTCCTCCTGCCCCAGGCAGGTGTGCAGGGTCCCGGTGCAGGTGAGGCGCACGCGGTTGCAGGCCTCGCAGAAGTTATGGCTGAGCGGGGTGATCAGGCCCAGCCGCCCGCCCGTCTCCTTCACCCGCGCATAGCGCGCGGGGCCGCCGGTCGAGAGGGGCAGATCCTCCAGCGTCCAGAAGCTCTCCAACTGGGCGCGGACCTCGCGGAGCGAGAGGTACTGGTCGGTGCGGTCGGCGTCGACCTCGCCCATCGGCATGGTCTCGATCAGGGTGATGTCACAGCCTTCGCCGTGCGCCCAGGCGATGAGATCGGGCAGTTCGCCCGCGTTGTCGTCCTTCAGGGCGACCGTGTTGATCTTCACCGAAAGACCCGCTGCCTGGGCCGCCCTGATCCCCGCCAGCACCTTCGCGACGTCGCCGCCCCGCGTCAGCCGGCGGAAGAGGTCGGGCTTCAGCGTGTCCAGCGAGACATTGATGCGCCGCATGCCCGCCTCGGCCAGCTGACCGGCGAATTCGGTCAGGCGCGTGCCGTTGGTGGTGAGGGTCAGCTCGTCCAGCGCGCCGGTATTCAGGTGCCGCCCGAGGTTCCGGACCAGGTCCATCATGCCCTTGCGAACCAGGGGTTCGCCGCCGGTCAGCCGCAGCTTTCGCGTCCCGAGGCTGACGAACGCCGAGGCGATCCGGTCCAGCTCCTCCAGGGTCAGCACCTCGGCCTTCGGCAGGAAGGTCATGTGCTCGGCCATGCAGTAGACGCAGCGCAGGTCGCAGCGGTCCGTGACCGAGAGGCGCAAATAGGTCACCGTCCGGCCGAAGCCGTCGACCAGCGGCGCGGGCCGCGACCCGGCGATCTCGTCGAAGGGCGTCATCGAACAGCAAGATAAGGGGCAATCGCGCATGGCGACAGTGGCAGAGGCGGATCGTCGTGTCGCGGCGGTGGTTCTGGCCGCTGGATCGGCCAGGCGTTTCGGAGGCGGCAAGCTGCTGGCGACGTGGCGCGGCGCGCCCCTGCTGCATGGCGCCCTGGCGGCGGCCCGGGCTTCGTCGGCGGGATCGATCGTCGTGGTGACGGGCGCCGACGCCGAGGCGGTGGGGGCCAGCGCCCGGGCGTTCGACCCGACGATCCGGCTGGCTCACGCCGCGGATCACGACGAGGGGATGGCGGCCTCGCTGCGGGCCGGCCTGGGGTCCCTGGGGGAGGAGGTGGATGTCGCCCTGGTGTTCCTGGGCGACATGCCGCGCGTCCCGCACCAGGTGTTGGCCCCGATCACGGCGACGGTTCTGGCGGGCGCCTCGGCCGCCGCGCCGGTGTTCGCGGGGCGGCGCGGCAACCCCGTGGCGCTGTCGAGGAGCCTGTTCCCGGCGGCGATGGCGCTGAGCGGCGACACGGGCGCGCGACCGTTGCTGCAGGGGCTGGGCGAGCGGCTGTCGCTGGTGGAGGCGCCGGACGACGGTGTGCTGTTCGACGTGGACGAGGCGGCGGACCTCAGTCGCGACTAGGCGCGGATGTCGAGCTTCTGGCTGCTCTGCGCGGGCTGGATGCGGACTTCGTCGGCCATGTTGAGCTTACGCGCCGTGGCGGCGAGGGTTTGCGCCGCCTGCACCGAGGTCGGCAGGCTCAGAGCCCACCAGAGCCCTTGTCCGGAATTGCGCAGCTGAACGCTGACCATGGGTCTCGTCTCGGCATTCTGACGGCGTTTCTAAACCACCCGGACTTAATGAGGGGTTAACCGCGTCGGTGATGCCTGTGGGCCGACGCATATGTCGCAGGGCCCTCCGAGAGCGGCCGGTCGGCAAATGCGGCGCTCAACCAGAACGGTGTTCGTTGCACGTGATACGTGAGGCGGTCTCGCTTGCCGCCGAACGCGCCGCGCGCGATGCTCCGGGCATGGTTCGCTCGTCGCGTCGCTTCGTTCCCGTCATGGCCGGACTGGCCCTCGCCGCGGTCGCCGGCGCGGCCGCGGCGCGGGACTACATCGTGGTGAGTTCGACTGATCCGGCGATGGTCCGCGGGCAGAGCTTCCCGGCCGGCGCCAGGGTCTCGCTGGCTCCCGGCCGCACGCTGACGCTGATGCACGCCTCGGGAAACCTGGTCACCGTGCGGGGCGCGGCGGCCGGTGTGGTGACGCTGCCCAGCCGGCAGAGCAGCCAGGCCGAGGCCGACCGGCTGGCGATCATGCGCACCATCGTGGCGCCGGCGCCGAAGGCCGGCCTGCGCGCCACCCGGGGCGGCATCTGCCCGGAGGCCGGCGCCCTGACCAGCCTGGACGCCATCGCCCAGGCCGCCCAGTCGGGCTGCAAGCCCGTGGCCTCCGAGGCGCTGGAGGCCTGGATCGCGGCCCAGACCCCCGAAGAGCTGGACGACTAGACCTTCACCACCAGCTCCAGCCCGCCGGCGAACGGCAGGGTCATGGTGCGCAGGCGGTTCGCGGGATCGGCCACGAAATCGAAGAAGTGGCGGTAGGCGTCGCGGAACTGCTCGGTGTTGTCGGCGACCACGATCGCGCCAGGCCGAAGGTGCGGCGCCACCAGCTCCAGGGCGGGTCGGGCCATCTCGGTCCAGATGTCCATCAGCACGAAGTCGACCGGCCCCTCGATGACCCGCAGGGTCTCGCGCAGGTCGCCCTCGCGCAGGTCCACGATATCGGAGAAGCCGGCGGCTTCGACATTCGTCCGCGCCTGAGCGGCCTTGGCGGCCTCGTGCTCGGTGCCGATCACCACGCCGCCCCCGTTCTCGCGCACGGCGGCCGCGAGGTAGAGCGTCGAGACCCCGAACGAGGTGCCGATCTCCACCACACGCCGGGCGCGCAGGGCGCGGCAAAGCATGTGGCAGAACTCGGCCTTGATCGGCTCCAGCGCCACCAGCTTGTCGGCCATGAAGCGGTGGGCGTCGGCGTCGAGCCCGTCCCACGACAGTTCGCCCTTCTTCGCGCGCTCCACGAAGTAGCCGACGGTCTCGGCCTCCTGGGCCACGCTCCGCGCCTGCAACGCGTCGATGCGCGCCTGCAGCGCCGCGTCCTCGATGACGGTCATTCCGGCCATGTGTTCGCCTCGTACTGCATGGCGCCGGCGATGTTGCCTTCCGGGTCGCGGAAGAAGCTCAGGCGGCCGACGCCCTCGATGTGGAAGGGCGGCATCAGCACGACGCCGCCGTGGGCCTGGATGGCCGCGATGGTCGCGTCGATGTCCTCGACGCCGAAGGTGAGTTCGATGCCCGGCATGGCCTGAGGTCCGACCTGCCGCCGCTCCTGCAGGGCGCCGAGCAGGCCCTTGCCGGCGTCGCGCACCTGGTAGAAGCCCGGCGGGCCCCAGGGCGTGAACGTCCAGCCGAACACGGTCTCGTAGAAGGCGCGGGCGCGGGATACGTCGTCGGCGTTGATCGCGAAGTGGCGCAGCGTGGCGGGCATGGCGATCCTCCTGTCCGCTCAAGCTAGGCGTTCAGAGAGCGTCGTTCTTGCGCTAGTCTGACGAATTATGTCGCCAGTGCGCCAGAATCCGCGAGACGTCGACGGCTTCCCGGTCCGGGGACTGGCGGTGACCTATGGCGACAGGATGAAGCTGCATCGCCACACCCATCCCTGGGCCCAGCTCGTCTACGCCGCCAGCGGCGTGATGGTGGTGCAGACGCCCGACGCCGCCTGGATGGTGCCGCCGACCCGCGCCATCTGGGTGCCGGGCGGCACGCCGCACGAGATCGAGATGCGCGGCGTGGTGGCCATGCGCACGCTGTACCTCGCGCCGGCCAGCGATGTGCGTCTCGAGACCTGCCGCGCGCTGGAGGTGGCGCCGCTGCTGCGCGAACTGATCCTCCACATCGTGCGGCTGGAGATGCTGGAGCAGGGGAGGCCCGAGCACGAGCGGTTGGAATCCCTGCTGCTGGACCTGTTGGCCGAGGGCGAGACCGCGCCGCTGCAACTGCCCCTGCCGACGGACCCGCGCGCCAGGGCCTTCGCCGAGCGGTTGCTGGCCGATCCGGGCGGCGCGGCCTCGCTGGAAGTCCTGGCGCGGGGCTCGGGCGCGAGTCTGCGGACGCTCCAGCGCCTGTTCGCCGCCGAGACGGGCCTGCCGCTGGAGGCGTGGCGCGGACGGGCGCGGATGCAGCAGGCGGTGGTGTCGCTGAGCAACGGGGCGTCGGTGACGACCGCGGCGCTGGACGCCGGCTACCAGAGCCCGTCGGCCTTCATCGCCGCCTTCAAGCGGGCGTTCGGCGTCACGCCGGCGCGGTGGCGCTCGCGGCCCTGAGCGACAGCTCCCGCGCCTTGGCCAGGCGCGCCACGCCCTCGTCGAGGGTCGCGTCGGCCTTGGAGAAACACAGCCGCACGATGCTGGTCACCGCGTCGGTCTCGTAGAAGGCCGAGATCGGAATGGCGGCGACGCCCGCTTCCTTCACGGCCCGAAGGCAGAAGGCGCGGTCGGCCTCGGCGATGCCCGAGCCCGGCAGATCGATGCTGAGGAAGTAGGTCCCCTGGCTGGACAGCACGGCGAAACCCTCACGGCGCAGGCCCTCGGCGAGCCTGTCGCGGGAGGCTTCGAGGCCGGCGGGCATCTCGCGGAACCAGCCGCCGGGCTCCTGCAACCCGAAAGCCACCGCGGCCTGCAGGTTCGGCGGGGTTGTGAAGGTCAGGAACTGGTGCGCGCGGGCCAGGCTGTGGGTCAGGCCCGGCGCGGCGCAGAGGAAGCCCACCTTCCAGCCGGTGAGGCCGAACATCTTGCCGGCCGAGCCGATCTTCACCGTCCGCTCGCGCATGCCGGGGAAGGCGATGAGCGGCCGATGGCGCGCGCCGGAGAACACCACCTGTTCCCAGACCTCGTCGCAGATCGCCACCGCGTCGTGGGCCACGCAGAACTCGGCCAGCAGGGCCAGGTCCTCCTCGGGCAGGACGACGCCGGTGGGGTTCATCGGGTTGTTCAGCACCACCAGCCTGGTGCGCGGCGTGAAGGCGGCCTCCAGCATCTGGCGCGTGAAGCGCCAGTGCGGCGGCTCCAGGCGGACCAGCTTCGGCACGCCACCGGCCCGGCGGATCAGCGGCGGATAGGCGTCGTAGAACGGCTGGAAGACGATCACCTCGTCGCCAGGCTCGATCAGGGCCAGGAAGCTGGCGGCCAGGGCCTCGGTGGCGCCGGAGGTGATGGTGACCTCGGTCTGCCAGTCGAGGCTGAGGCCCTGGGTCGCGGCGTAGTGCCTGGCCACCGCCTGGCGCAGGTCGGGC
Organism: Pseudomonadota bacterium; assembly: GCA_040752615.1. Classification (GTDB taxonomy): domain Bacteria; phylum Pseudomonadota; class Alphaproteobacteria; order Caulobacterales; family Caulobacteraceae; genus Phenylobacterium. Next base: position 13,917 of record JBFMGV010000004.1, read on the forward strand.
AGGCCGGCCATCGGCGGGTACTGGTTGTAGCCGTTCAGCACCGCGTCCGCCGCCTTGGCGCGGATCGCCTGTGGCCCGGGATCGTCCGGAAAGCCCTGGCCCAGGTTCACCGCGCCCAGGGTGCGCGCGAGACCCGACATCTCCTCGAAGACGGTGGTGGGCAGGGCGGAGAAAATCGCGTTGGCCATGCGCGGGACATTGGCGGCAGACTTGGCGTCTGACCACCCCGGAGGCCCGCATGGAGATCGTCGCGTTCGAACCCCGCCACGCCGAGGCGTTCCGGGTCCTGAACGAAAGCTGGATCTCGAAGCACTTCGCCCTGGAGGCCAAGGATCGCGAGGTGCTGAACGACCCGCAGGGCAAGATCATCGCCAGGGGCGGGCTGATCTTCATGGTCGAGCACGAGGGTGCGTGCGTGGGGTGCGTGGCCCTGCTGAAGATGGACGACGGTGGCTATGAGGTCGCCAAGATGACGGTATCCGAGGCCCTGCGCGGTTCGGGTCTCGGGCGGCTTCTGATGCAGCGCTGTATCGACGCCGGGGCGGCGCTGGGGGCGCGGCGGCTCTATCTGGAGACCAACTCCAGCCTCGGCCCGGCGCTGGGGCTTTATCGCGCCATGGGCTTTCGCGACCTGCCGCCGGCGGAGACGCCGTATGTGCGGGCGGACGTGTTCATGGAGCGGCCGTACTGACCGACACGCGATGCCCTCTCACCCACTAACCGTCATGGCCCGGACAAGCCGGGCGATGACGGTCGTGAAGGTGGGCGAGCTACAGACTCCCCTGCACCGCGTAGAGCGCCGCGTAGGGCCCCGCGGCCTTGATGAGCTCCTCGTGGCGACCCTGTTCGGCGACGCCGTCGTCGGTGAGCACCACGATGCGATCGGCGTGCCGGACGGTGGAGAGGCGGTGGGCGATGACCAGGGTGGTGCGCGCCCGCGACAGCTCGGCCAGGGCCTGCTGCACGGCCCGCTCGCTCTCGTTGTCGAGGGCGCTCGTGGCCTCGTCGAAGATCAGGATGGGCGGGTCCTTGAGGAAGGCGCGGGCGATGGTCAGCCGCTGCTTCTGACCGCCCGACAGCCTTACGCCGCGCTCGCCGATGTCGGTGTCGTAACCGGCGGGCAGGGCCATGATGAAGTCGTGGGCGCAGGCGCGGCGGGCGGCGACCTCCACCTCGGCGCGGGTCGCGTCCGGCCGCCCGTAGCGCAGGTTGTCCAGCACCGTGCCGGCGAACAGATAGACGTCCTGTTGCACCACCCCGACGTTGCGACGGAGCGAAGCGAGGGTCACGTCGCGCACGTCATGGCCGTCGATCAGCACCTGGCCATGGCTCGCCTCGTAGAAGCGCGGGATCAGTGCGCAGAGCGTGCTCTTGCCGACCCCTGACGCGCCGACCAGGGCGACGAACTCTCCGGGCCGGATGTCGAGTGAGACGCCGCTCAGCACCGGCGGGCCCTCGGCGCGGTAGGCGAACCCCACGTCCCGCAGGCGGATCGCGCCCCGCGCCCGGCCGAACTCGCGTGCGTCGGGCCGGTCGGCGATCTCGGGGCGGGTCTCCAGCACCTCCATGACCCGGGCGAACCCCGTGTAGCCCTGTTGCCAGAGCCGCACGAAGTTCACCGCACGCTGGATGGGGTCGATCAGGATGGCGATGCAGAGCAGGAAGGTCAGTAGCCCGGCCACGCCCAGTTCGCCCTGCAGGACCCGGATCGCGCCGCCGACGATGACCGCCAGGGTGAGGAGTTGGGCGAAGGTGGTCATGCCCACGTAGAACCAGGCCTCGCTGAGATAGCCGGCGCGGCGGATGTCGAGGAAACGGCCGTTCTCGACGGCGAAGCGGCGGGACTCCTGCGCTTCGCCGCCGAACGCCTTGACCACCCGGACGCCAGCCAGGGCGTCCTCGACCTGGGCGTTGATCGCGGCGATCTGCGCCTTGCCGGCGGTGAGCGTCACGCTCATGCGCCGATTGAAGTGCAGAGCGTAGAGGCCCGCCAGCGGAAAGGCCGCCAGCACCGCGACGGTCAGGGCGGGGTCCAGCCAGGCGAGGATGGCCGCCGCCCCCGCGACCTTCAGCAGGGAGATCGCCACGTCCTCGGGGCCGTGGTGGCATAGCTCGCCGATGGCGAAGAGGTCGTGGGTGATCCGGCTCATCAGCTGGCCGGTGCGCTGCCGGTCGTAGAAGCTGAACGACAGGGTCTGCAGGTGGTCGAACAGTTCCTGGCGCATCCGACCCTCGATCTTCGCGCCCATGACGTGGCCCTGGTAGTCCACGAAGAGGGTGCAGAGGGCCTGAACGGCGAGCAGCGCCAGCATGGCGCCGCCCATGCCGAGGATCGGTCCGACCAGATCCGCCGATCCGCCGCCCTCGGTCAGGCGGCGGGTGATCCAGTTGGCGCAGACGGGCAGGGCCAGCGCGGTGGCGGCGATGATGACGGCGCAGGCGACATCGGCCGCCAGCAGCAGCCGGTGGGGGCGGTAGTAGCCCAGGAACTTGCGGAGCCGGCGGCTGGCCGGCGGGAGATGGGGGGCGCTACGGGCGGGCCGTGCCGGCGCCTCGGTTCGCGAAAGCATGCGGGATCATGTCCAGGTGACGGGGAAGGGCTTCATTCCGGTTGGACATGGAAATCTGCATCTCGCCCTCCGTCGGCGTGCTCTGCGAAGGCGGAACGATGACCGCGATATGCGAGCGCGGCAACCCCTTCATTCACGCGTCCGTGATCATCCTTCTTTGTTGCGAACGACTCGCAATAGCAATAGGCTGCAATCCTTGGAGAAGCCCATGATCGAGCTCTATCCCGAGGACACGCTCACCCACGGCGAGCGCCTCCTGATCCGCACCGTCCGACTGCTGGCCCTGACCCAGCCCTGCCACGGCCTGCAGGGGCTGTTCGAGCAGGCCTGCGGCTGCGCCGGGCACGAGTCCTACCGCGTGCTGGAGGTCTTCCTGCAGCAGTTGGGGGCCTGGGGGCGGCGGCGGTTGGCGCTGTCGGTGCCGGCCGACCTGCGTCTGACCGATGACGAAACCCTGATCCTGGACGCCTTCGGTTGCGCGCAGGCCGAGGACTACCGCTCGCTGGACGAGCGCCTGACCAGCCTCGTGGGCGGCGAGCCGCCGCCGGCGCTGGGCGCGGCCGCGTGCATGGTCGCCCAGGCGTTGGCCATGAACGGCCTGCTGCTGCGGGTGCGCGAGACTCCGGATGTGATGCGCGCCGCCCCATGCCGGCATCAGCACGACGCGTGGAAGATGGCCGCCGAGTAGCGACTATCGCCTGTCGCGGGCGAAGCGCAGGATCGCGCCGTTGCGGTCGTCCGCCACCCAGAGAGCGCCGTCGGCGGCCACCGCCATGCCCACCGGCGCGCCATCCGGACGCCGCCCCTTCACCGCTCGCCAACCCGGCGTCAGATCGAGCGGCCCGGCCTTGGGCAGCCCCCCTGCATCGAGCTCATACGCCAGGAGGCGCGAGCCGGTGGACCGATAGCCGTGCAGGCTGACGATCACCCGTCCCTGCAGGTGGGGAAACATCGCGCCCTGGTACTCGACCATGTCCAGCGGCGCCGCGTGGGCGGGCATCAGCAGGTGCGGCTTCACATAGGTCGCGCACTTCGGCCTGAGCGCCTTCCAGGCCGGCGCGGGCTGGCCCGCGCCCATGCAGTAGGGCCATCCGTAGTGTCCGCCGGCCTTCAGCACGTTCAGTTCCTCCGGCGGCCAGGCCGGGGTCTTCACGTCGATGCTGTTCTCGGCCTGCAGGATCGCGCCGGCCCGCGTGCGCACCATGGCCAGCGAGTTGCGCAGGCCCCGGGCGAAGATGATGGGTTCGGCGGCCCAGGCTCCCGGTCCGCTGGGCGCAAAGCGCCAGACGGCCGCCTGCCGTTCGCCCTCCGCGCAGGTGGTCTCACCGGGCCTCGGCGGGCACTGATCCGACGGCGCGCCGACATTGACCAGCAGAGCCCCGTCCGCGTCGAACAGGAAGGCCGAGAGCGGGTGGCGGTTCTCGTGCAGGCGATTGTCGGGCAGGCCGGTGACGACGGGAGCCAGTGAGGCCTGGGGATCGACGGCGTCGGGGTCGAACCGGCTGATACGGCTCATCTCGCCCAGATAGACCTTGCCGTCGGGCCCGAGGGCCAGGGTGTGCGGCATGTCCAGCCGGGTCAGCAGGCGCTTCAGGGTCGGCTCCCCGCCCGGCCTCGGCGTCAGCCGCCAGACCGAGCCGCGGCCCGGGTCCCACGTCCCCAGGTCGGCGACCAGCAGGTCTCCGCCGGGCAAGGAAAGCAGCGTGCGCGGGAGGTGGAGCGTGCGCCTGGACGGCGGCAGGCCGCCCGGTGGCGGAGCCAGGACTATGCCGGCGCAGAGGCCCTTGGCCGTCTCGATCGGCGCGCGCGGATAGCCGTCGCAGGTGCGCCCGTCCCGCGCATAGCCCTGCGCCTGGGCGGCGCCGGCCAGGGCGGCGAGGAAGAGGCCCGCGAGGAGGCCGCGCACGAGAGGTCTAGTGCTGGGTCGCCAGGACCACGCCCAGCAGCACGGCGGTCCAGTGGGCGGCGGCGGCGGCCACCACATGGCCGTGCCAGATGGCGCGCGAGAACTTCAGCTTCTTGTTCACGTAGAAGATCACGCCGGTCGAGTAGAGCACGCCGCCGGTGACGAGCAGGGCCAGGGCATACCAGGCCAGGCTGTCGATCATCGGCTTGAGGGCGATCACCACCAGCCAGCCTAGAGCCAGGTAGACGCCCACCCAGAACTTCCGGTCGATGCCGGTGAGAAGCAGCTTGCCCAGGGCGCCCAGGCCCGCGATCGACCAGACCGCAGCCGTCATGCCCCAGCCCCAGGCTCCGGGCAGGTTGATGGTGAAGGGCGTGTAGGAGCCGGCGATCATCAGGAAGATGCCCGCGTGGTCGAGGCGGCGCAGCACCGGCCGGTACTGCGGCTTGGCGAAGTTGTAGGCGGTCGAGAAGGCCAGCATCGCCAGGATGCCGAGGGCGTAGATCGAGACGCCGACCACCTGGCTGATCCGGCCGCCCATGACCGCGAGGGTCAGCAGCACGATCCCGCCCACCAGGGCCAGGGTCAGGCCCATGACGTGAACCACCAGGTCGGCGCACTTGGCGGCCGGGGTCGGGTAGTGGCGGGGCGGATAGGGCTTGGCGGGCAGATCCATGCCCCTTCGTAGCGCGAAGCCGCGACGACGGTAAGACGACTCACGCGCGCAGGTCGGCGGCTGTGGCCGCTTGACCACCCCGCGGGCGCCGTGGAACGCCTTTCGCAGCCGGGGAGGGCGCATGGGCGATCGTGATGTGTTGGAGGCCCTGGCGGCGCTTGTGGCCGATCGCGCCGCGACGCGTGAGCCGTTGCTGGTCGGCGTCGCCGGCGGCGTGGCGGTGGGCAAGAGCACCCTGGCCGGCGCCCTGGCCGAACGGCTGGCCGGCGCGGTCCAGGTGGTGGCCACGGACGGCTTCCTGCGCCCGAACGCCGATCTGGCCCAGGCCGACCTGATCCGTCGCAAGGGCTTTCCCGAAAGCTACGACGTGGCCGCCTTCCACGCCTTCCTGGGCGAACTGGCCGCCGGGCGGACGGCCTCCATGCCGGTCTACTCCCACGTCAGCTACGACATCGTCCCGGGCGAGGCGCGCGTGGTGGCGGCGGGCGGCGTGGTGATCGTGGAGGGGATCAACGTACTGCAGACCGCCGAGGCCCGGGCGCGGTTCGGGCTGACGATCTACGTCGACGCCGCGGTGGACGACATGCACGCCTGGTACCTGCGCCGGATCGAGGAGATGGTCGCGAACGAACCGGGCAGCTTGCTGGCCCAGATCCCCGACCCGGCCTATCGCCTCGCGATCGTCGAAGCCGCCTGGCGCGACATCAACCTCGTCAATCTCACCGACCACATCGCGCCGACCGCGCAATACGCCGACGTCGTGGTCCGCAAGGACGCGGACCACGCGCTGGTGTCGATGGACGTCAGATAATTTCCTCCCCGTCGGGGGAGGTGTCGCCGCAGGCGACGGAGGGGGTCCGCTCAGATCGTTGAGGACCCCCTCAGTCCGCTGCGCGGACAGCTCCCCCAGAGGGGGAGCAACTACGTCAGGACTCAGTCTTCCCGGGCCCGCTTCTTGCGGAAGCTGGGGTTCAGGACTTCCTTGCGCAGGCGGATCGACTTGGGGGTCACTTCAACCAGCTCGTCCACGTCGATGTAGGCGATGGCCTGCTCGAGGGTCAGCTTGCGCGGCGGCGTCAGGCGCACGGCCTCGTCCTTGCCCGAGGCGCGGACGTTGGTCAGCTGCTTGCCCTTGATCGGGTTGACGTCGAGGTCGTCCGACCGGCTGTTCTCGCCGATGATCATCCCGAGGTAGGTCTTCTCGCCGGCGCCCACGAACATGACGCCGCGATCCTCCAGGTTCCACAGCGCATAGGCCGCCGTTTCGCCGTCGGAGTTCGAGATCAGCACGCCCTTCGGACGACCCTCGATGGCGCCCTTGTGCGGCTCGTAGTGGCTGAACACGCGGTTCAGCACGCCCGAGCCGCGCGTGTCGGTGAGGAACTCGCCCTGATAGCCGATCAGCGAGCGCGAGGGGCAGGCCAGCTGGATGCGGGTCTTGCCCGCGCCCGACGGGCCCATGTCCTTCAGGTCGGCCTTACGGGCCGAGAGCTTCTCGATCACGATGCCGGTGAACTCGTCGTCCACGTCGATGACGACGTCTTCGATCGGCTCCAGGCGCTCGCCGTTCTCGCCCTGCTGGTAGACCACGCGCGGACGCGAGATCGAGAGCTCGAAGCCTTCGCGGCGCATGTTTTCGATCAGCACGCCCAGCTGCAGTTCGCCACGGCCGGCGACGTCATAGGCGTCTGCGCCGGGGGTCTCGGTCACGCGGATCGCGACGTTGGCCTCGGCTTCCTTCAGCAGGCGATCGCGGATGACGCGCGACTGCACCTTGTCGCCTTCGCGGCCGGCCAGCGGGCTGTCGTTCACGCCGACGGTCATGGAGATGGTCGGCGGATCGATCGGCTGGGCGTCGAGCGGCTCGGTCACTTCCAGGGCGCACAGCGTGTCGGCCACGGTGGCCTTGGACATCCCGGCGATGGCGACGATGTCACCGGCCTCGGCGCCCTCGTCGATCGGCTGGCGCTTCAGGCCGCGGAAGGCCAGGACCTTGGTGATCCGGCCCTGCTCGATCTGCTTGCCGTTGCGGTCCAGGGCCTTGATGGCCATGCCGGGCACGGCCTTCCCGCTCTCGATGCGGCCGGTCAGCAGGCGGCCCAGGAACGGGTCGCTTTCGATCAGCACGTTCAGGATGCGGAACGGCTTGTCCTTGTTGGCCTCAACGGCCGGCGGCGGCACGTGGTCGACGATCAGGTCGAACAGCGGGCCCAGGTTGTCGGACGGTTCGTTCAGATCCAGCGTCGCCCAGCCGTTGCGGCCCGACGCGTAGATGTGCGGGAAGTTCAGCTGGTCGTCGTCGGCGCCGATGGCCGAGAACAGGTCGATCGTCTCCAGGTGCACCCGGTCCGGATCCGCGTGGGCGCGGTCCACCTTGTTGATGCAGAGGATCGGCTTCAGGCCCATCTTCAGGGCCTTGGTCAGCACGAACTTGGTCTGGGGCATCACGCCTTCCTCGGCGTCGACCAGGAGGACGCAGCCGTCCACCATGCCCAGGATGCGCTCGACCTCGCCGCCGAAGTCGGCGTGTCCGGGCGTGTCGATGATGTTGATGCGGGTTTCGCCGGCCTTGCCGTTCCACAGAACGGACGTGCACTTGGCGAGAATGGTGATGCCGCGCTCACGCTCCTGATCATTGGAGTCCATGGCGCGTTCGACCGTGGCCTCATTGGCTCGGAAGACGCCGGACTGGGCCAGAAGCTGGTCGACGAGGGTGGTCTTGCCATGGTCGACGTGGGCGATGATGGCGATGTTACGGAGCGACATGCGCGGAAATCTCGGATTCTAGAGGCGCGCGCTTGTAGGCGAAGCCGAGGCTTCACACCATAGCATTGTGCGCTGCACACACGATCGCGGCGATATGACGTAAGGTTATCGACGATAACCGGGGGTTTTTAGCCCCTTACTCAGCGTCACCGTAAAAAATTCCTGCGAAGGGCTTGCATTATTGTGCGCTGCACATTAGCTTGAAGGGTGTGAGGCGTCGCTGACGCCTTTGCCCTTCTGGGCGTTTCCTCCCTAATTTGAACTGCCGCGCTCGACAGCGCGGCATTTTTTTTGGCCCTTCGGCGATGCGCGCTTGGCGATCGTCGCGGTCGCGCCTTAACCCACGCGGCATGGCGATATCGAGAAGGAACGGGCGGATGCGCGCTTCCACCATCTGCGGCGCGAGCCTGGCGGTGCTGGCGTTCGCGCAGCCCGCCGCGGGCCAGTCGATCTCAGCCGAGGAGGCTGCCGCCCTGCGGGCCGAGGTGGCGCGGCTGAAGGCGCAGCTCCAGTCGCTGGAGAGCCGCCTCGGGGCGCTGGAGCCCGCGCCCGTCGTCACCGCGCCGCCGGCCGCGGGCCCCGCGCCAGCGACGGTCACCGCCAAGAGCCCGACCTCCATCGAGTGGCGCGGCTCGCCGCAGTTCCGCTCGCAGGGGCGCAGCTTCAAGGCCAAGGGCCGCATCCAGGCCGATCTCGGCGTGGTTTCGCGGCCGGACGGTCTGAGCGATCGCGGCCTGGGCACGGCCACCGAGTTTCGCCGTCTGCGCCTGGGGGGCGAGGGCAGCCTCGGCGACGGTGTCGGCTACAAGCTCGAGTTCGAGCTGTCGGACAACGGCGTGGACACCGTCGACACCTTCGTCACATACGAACGTGGCCGCTTCCTGCTGATGGCGGGCAACCAGAACCCGTTTCAGTCCCTGGACGAACTGACCGGCGACACCTCCGGCTCGCTGATGGAGCGGGCGGCCTACACCGACGCCTTCAACTTCGAACGGCGGCTGGGCGTGTCGCTGCAGTATCGCGGCCCTGTGCTGATCCAGGGCGGGATCTTCGCCGACGACATCTCGTCTCTATCGAACGACGCCGACGGGCCCGCCGGCGGCGACGAGAACAACAGCTACAGCCTGGACGGGCGGCTCGTCTGGGCGCCGAAGCTGGGCGACGCCCAACTCCACACCGGCGTATCGGCCCACATGCGCAAGCTGAAGCGGGTAGGCGAGACCCCGGTGCGCTATCGCCAGCGGCCCTATCTGCACACCTCCAACACCCGCCTGATCGGCACGCCGGCCCTGGAGGTGGACCGCGAGACCTCGTTCGGCGTCGAGGGGGCGGCGATCCGTGGCCCCTGGCACGCGGTGGCCGAAGCCCACTGGCTGGAGGCGCGCCGGCCCGATGCGCCCGACGCAGGCTTCTGGGGCGCCTATGCCGAGGTGGGCTACTTCCTGACCGAGGGCGACAGCCGCTCGTACAAGGATGGGATCTTCGGGCGCACGGAACCCGCGCGGCCGTTGGGTGACGGGGGGATCGGCGCGGTGCAGATCAACCTGCGCTACGACTACCTGGACCTGAACGATGGCCTGATCCGTGGCGGGACCCAGGACGCCTGGCTGGCGGCGGTGATCTGGACGCCGATCGACTACCTGCGGCTGAACCTGAACTACGGCTACCTGCGCTACGACGGCGCGGCGGTGGCCGCGAACGGTCGCCGCGACTACGGCGTGCACGTCGGCGGCGCGCGGTTCGAGCTGGACTTCTAGGCGGCCTTAAGCGGCGACCAGTCGGCCGAGGTGAGGGCCTCCGTCAGGGTCTCGATATGCGCGCGCAGCGGCGCGAATCCCGACGTGGGCGAAAGGGTGGCCTCATCCAGGTAGAGGCCGCGGTTGATCTCGATCTGCAGGGCGTGGAAGCGCCGGCTGGGCTGGCCGTAGTGCTCGGTGGTGTAGCCGCCGGCGTAGGGCGTGTTGCGGGTCACCCGGTAGCCCTGCTCTTCCATGTGCCGCTCCACCCTGGACGGCAGGACGCCGGCGCAGGCCGCGCCGAACCGGTCGCCCAGCACGATGTCGCAGGGCCTGTCGCGTCCCGCCGCCTTGGCCGCGGCGGCCGGCATCGAGTGCCAGTCGATGAGGATCGCGAAGCCGTGCGCGGCCTGGGCTTCGTCCAGCAGGCTCTTCAGGGCGTGGTGATAGGGCCGGTGGCCCTCCTCGATCCGCTTGCGCGCCTCGGCGAACATCAGCTTGCGGGTGTAGATCTCCTGGCCCTCGGACACCACGCGGGCGATGGCGCCCAGCCCCGCGGCCACCCGCGCCGTCCGGGCCCGTGCGAACGCCGGCAGCTCGTCGGCGAACATCGAGGGATCCAGCTCGAACGGCTCGCGGTTCAGGTCGATGTAGGCGCGGGCATAGCGCGCGGCGATCACCGTGACGCCGTGCGCCGGGGCGCCGGCGATCAGGTCGTCGACGAAGGCGTCCTCGGAGCGGCGGATGCTGACCGCGTCCAGCGCCGCCGCCGACATCATGTCGTCGGGATAGAGCCGGCCCGAATGGGGCGACGCGAACACGAACGGCGTGGGCGGCGCGCCCTCGGGGCCGGCCCGCCGCAGGTCGTAGGCGATCGCCTCATGGGCAGGTCCGGCGCCTTTGCGGGGGTCGATCGCATTCATCGGGCGCATAGAACGCGCGCCGGCCCCCAGCGTCAAAGGGCTTCATTACGCGTTTACCCGAACTTGGATAATGTGGGGTTTCCAACCTCAATACCCGTGGCCCGATGTCCCGCATCCTGCTCGCTGAAGACGACGATTCCCTCCGTGGCTTCCTGGCCCGCGCCCTTGAAAAGGCCGGCCACGAGGTGACAGCCTGCGCCGACGGCGAAGAAGCCGTGGCGTTCGTGGACGAGGCCTGGGACCTGCTCCTCACCGACATCGTCATGCCCGGCATCGACGGTATCGAGGTGGCCCGCCAGTATGCCGCCAAGCATCCCGGGCTGCGGATCATGTTCATCACCGGCTTCGCCGCCGTGGCCCTCGCCGCCGGAGAGAAGGCGCCCGCCGGCTCCAAGGTGCTGAGCAAGCCCATCCACCTGCGCGAGATCGTCTCCGAGGTGGAGCGGATGATCGCGGCCTGACGGCCGTTGCCGTCCCGCACGGCGCTTCGTACATAGCCGCCTCTCCCTGGGTCTCACGCCCGGGGCGCGCGGCCTGACGCCGCGGCTTCCGGAGATCCTGCTCCATGACGCCGACGCCCGGCGCCCCGTGCCCGCTCTGCGACAGCGACGACTGGCGTCCCCTGTCCGACATTCAGCCCGACCGTTCCGTTCGCACCGACGGCGGGGTCGTGGCGGCGCCGATCTCCAAGGCGCACTGCGCGGGCTGCGGCCTCGCGCAGCGCCACGGCCACGAGGACGACACCGCGGCGCTCTACGCCGAGGACTACCAGCTCTACGCGAACCGGCCGAACGCGGACCTGTTCGACCTGACCCGCCACGGCGTCCTCGTCGAGACGGTGAAGGGGGCGTGGGGGAACGGCGCGCCGCCGGCGCGCGTGCTGGAGGTCGGCTGCGGCGACGGCGGACTGCTGGCCGCCCTCTCGAGCCATTGGACCGCGTCTGAAATGATCGGCGTCGAGCCGGCGTCCAGCGCGGTGCGTGTGGCCCAGGCCGCCGGTCGCCCGGTCGTGCAGGGCATGATCGGCGTCGAGGTGCCATCGTCGGTCGCCGCGGGCGGCTTCGACCTCATCTATTCGATCCACGTGGTGGAGCACACGCCCGATCCCTCCGACTTCCTGCGCGCGCTGGGCGCGCTGCTGGCGCCGGGCGGGCGGCTGGTGATCACCTGCCCCGACGGCGCGGTTCCCCACGCCGAGATCATCCATCCCGACCATCTGTGGTCGATGACCCGCGAGCACCTGGCCGCCTTCGCACGGCGCGGCGGCCTGGGCGTGCAGGCGCAGGGCGACTGCCCCAGCGGCGCGTCGGCCGAGTTCAGCCAGATGCTGGTGTGCGCGCCCGACGCCGTGGCCTGGGCGCCGCTTTGCAGGGACCCGTCGGCGGCGGAGGCGCTCCATGCCGGTCGGCAGGCCTATCTCACCGCCTGGCGGGGGCTGGAGGCGGCGCTGCTGTCGGCCGTGCGGCCGGACGAGCCGCTCTACGCCTTCGGCGCCGGCGGCTGGGCGGCCAACATCGCCGGGAACTGCCCCGGCCTCTGGGCGCGGGTGGAGGCCTGTGTCATCGACGGCGGCGCCGAGACGCGCATGCTGGGCAAGGCGGTGCTGGACTACGCGACCCTGAAGTCGGAGCCCCGGCAGTTCGTGGGGCTGGTGAACCCGGCGGTGCAGGGGCGCATCGCGGCCCGGCTCAGCGCTGACGGCCACGCCGTCGCGGCCTGGCCGCCCGGGATAGACGCCTAGCTGCGGTAGTCCTCGACCCGGGCCTTGAGCTGATCGTGGCCCGACTTGATGTCGGTGCGCTCGAACTCGTCGCGCGGCGGGCGCGAGCAGAAGCCGAAGATCGTCTTCTCGTCGTCGGTCAGCGCCTCGTAGATCGACTGGGGCAACGTGCCGGTCATGTCGAAGTTCTGCTTGATCCACCAGCGGGTGAAGGTGGCGATCAGCGCCCAGCGGCTCTTGCCGGTCGTGTTGCCCAGCGCGCCGTGCCAGAGCCGGCTGTCCCAGACGACCATGTCGCCGGCCTCGGCCAGGATCGGGATCGCCTGGGCCATCGATTCCTGGTCGGCGTAGCGATCGAACAGGTGTGAGCCGGGGATGACCACGGTGCAGCCGCGCTCGGGCGTCTGTGGCTCCAGCACGATCGACACCTGGCACGAGAAGCTGAGCGCCCCGCTGGAGGGGATGAACGAGTCGATGTGCAGTGGCAGGACCGCCGGGCCGCTTGAACGCCCGATCAGCGAGCGCATGATGAAGTTGGCCTGGTCGCCCGGGATCTGGCGGTACCAGGTGTCGTTCAGCAGCCGGCGCAGCAGCGCCATCAGCAGCGGATCGTCCGTGAAGGCGCGGGCGAAGACCACATCCTCGCGCTGCAGGCTGTAGAGCACGTCGTGGCCACGGTTGAGGAAAGGCTGGTCCACCTCCTCGGCGCCGGCGCGGGCGGCCTGCACCTCCTGCATCCGGTCCAGCAGGGCCGTCACCGCGGCCGGCGAAACGGCCTGGGGCAGCACGACATAGCCGTCGCGCTCGATGGCGGCGAAGGCGTCTTCCAGGGAGGCGGTCATGAAGCGGTCGAGGCGTCCTGTGGCGCGGCGGCGGGGAAGACCCGGGCCAGTTCGGCGCGGCTGGGGAACCCCTCGCGCAGGAGGGTCCAGTCCGGCCGGTAGAGATAGGGGTCGGGGAAGTTGCGCTCGACGTAGGTCGGTTCGAGCAGGTTGTTGAACCGGAAGCTGAAGGCCGTCCGTACGCACTCGCCACCTTGAACGCCGGTCCGATGGACGGTGAAGCCCGAGAAGAACACCGCGTCGCCGCGCGCCAGCGACAACGGCTGGAAGTCGGCGTCGGACCACAGGCTGTCGTCGACCCGCCAGTTGGGCCGGTCCTCGACCGCCGGCAGCAGGCCCTTGAGGTGACTGCCCGGCACGATCTCCAGCGGGTAGTCGCGCGGGCCCACGTCGAACAGCGGCGCCCAGATCGTCAGGCCGTCGAGGCTGCCCTGGACGCTGCGCCAGTCCTGGTGCGGCGCGGTCTTGTGATAGCCGCCGGTGATCTTCAGGGCGTCGGCCATGTAGTGGATCACCGGCTTGGTCGAGACCACGGGGATCGTCAGGCCCAGGTCGCGGACCACGCCCACCACCTCCGGCCCCGACGCCAGGCTGTGCATGCTGGCCAGCGCCTGGGTCATCTTCGCCGTGGCCATGTACGAGCGCTGGTCGGCGTCGAACACCGCGGTCAGCAGGCGCGAGAACCCCGCATGGTCGGTGGTGGCGGCGACATCGAGCCCCAGCGCCTGGGCGCGGGCGTGGAAGGCCGTCGCCAGCTCGCCGGCGACCGATTCCAGGGTGGCCTCGGGGATCAGGCCGCGAACGACCACATAGCCGTCGCGCTGGTAGGCGGTCTTGATGTCCGTCACGGCGTTTCCGCTCCGCTGGGTGGCCGGCGGTCCGCCCGAGGCGCGCCCGGCGGCCGAGGGGCCCAGATCAGGCGGAAACGCATACGAAGGTTCGCCGGCCCCCGCAATGCGGCGACCCGTCCGCGGCAAAGGCGCATCCGCGTCTTGCAGACGCCGTCCAGTGTGTTTATAGCGACCCCTCCCGGGGCGGACGCGTAGCTCAGCGGGAGAGCACTACGTTGACATCGTAGGGGTCGCTGGTTCAATCCCAGCCGCGTCCACCATTCCCCTTTCCTCTCCTAAATCATGGCCTTGAGCCCTGTTTGGGCGGCGCTCAACGGACCAGGAACCTGGTCAGCGGATGACTGTCGAGGGCAAGGCTTGCGCTGGTCGCGAAGATCAGCGCGAACCCGGCGACGGCCAGAGCGTCGGCGAAGGTGCGCGCCGGAAGCAGCAGCAGGCCGATCCAAATCCCCAGCAGGTGGAGCAGGTAGACGCCAAGGCTTCGCTCTCCGAGATAGGCAAGCGCTCTAACCCACCCCCGATCCGGCAACGCCAGTGCGGCCAGGAAGGCGGCGCAGCCGTAAGGGACCGTGGAGACCTGAAGGTCGCGAAGGATCGTCTGGTCGTATCTGTTGATCAGATAGGCTTCGGCGACCTGGCCCAGCGCCGAGGCGAGCAGGAGCGCCAAGCTTGCCCCAAGGCTGAGGCGAAAGCCGCTGCGCGCCGCCACCATCCCGAACGCCATGAAGACGAAGCCGAAGAATGGGCCGTCGCGCATGTTCCAGAACTCGTTCTCGAAGCCTAGTACGGGCTTCGCGTAGGTTCCGAGGGCCAGGCCCGTGACATAGAGCGCCAGGGCCGAAGCAATCAGGGCGGCGTTGCTCAGCCGGCGTGCAAAGACCAGCAGGCAGGTGCAGGCGAACAGCGACGGCAGGAACCACAGGTGATAGCCGCCCCCTCCGTCGATCAGGAGGCGCAGGGGAGTCAACCGGTCTAGCTGTGGTCCGCGGAAGTTGATGGCGTACCACGTGTAGATGGCGGTCCAGGCGACGTAGGGGATGAGTAGCCGCTTCGCGGATCGCGCGATCTCGGCCGTCTCGCTCCGGCGGGAACTCGCAAGAAAGTACCCCGAGGCGGCAAAGAAGAACGGTACTGCGAACCGAGCCAGTGCATCGGCAAGCTGGCCCAATGAGCCGATCTTCGGAAGGTGAATGAAGATCACGGCGGCAATGGCGCAGAATCGAACTGCATCGATCCCGTGCACGCGCGCGATTGCCCGAGTCGTGGCCTGCTCGCTGTGCAACGCAACTGAACTCATCGCCGATTTTCACCCCGATTGGTCGGCTTTCGCCTGTATCGGAGCCATCTCGGTCGAAAGCCGAGGCGGATGTGAACGTGAGTGGAGCTGGCGAGAGACTTCGATGCGCGATGTTGTCGAATATTTGTGCGAATGATCGAGTATTGGGCGGACCGCGCGGGATCATGAGAAGCTTAGCGGCGGGCGAGTTCGACATGTCCCTTCACAATTGTTGGTTTGAGTTCGCCTGAGACGATTGTTTACTCAACTGTCGGTCTTTCTGGCGTGCCGCGTCAGCTCGCTGGCCCCTGCGCTCCGCGTCGCGCTGCGGTCGCAAATGGCAAATTTACAAACGTCAAAATCAACGCCACTCTGCTTACAGATGTAATCTGTGGGTGGCGGCCGGATGTTTGAGCGGATTTCAGGCGATGGAGCGTTGCAGGCGCAGGCGCGCCGGGAGGAGCGGCGGGCGCGGGGCCGGCTGGTCGCCCAGGTGTTGGGCTTTGCCGGGTTGGCGACGATCGCGGCGGCGGTGCCGGGCCTGACCATCCTGCAGGAAGTCCTGGCCGCGCGCGCCGAGCAGAGGTCCTGGACCATCGCCGGTCCGGCATGTCCGGTCGTCGCGGCGCCGTCCAAGGTGGCGACCAGTCGCAAACGGCCGCCGCGATCGCATCGCTACGGGGGCGCCACGTTCACCCGGTCTTTCGGGGCGGTGAGCTGCGCCGGCTTCCGCGAGCCGACCCTGCGCCAGGAGCGGCTCTATCATGTGTGCCAGTTCAACAATCCCGGCGCCGTGACCGTCAGCGCGGCCGGCGTGGTGCGGACGTTCGAGGCTGCGCCGGGGCAGCCGCTGTCCGTCACGTTGCGCGACGGAGAGGTCCGTTGTGTGGTCGGAGGTTGGTTCCGGCTGAAGTGACCGTCAGCCGGCTCTTCGTCAGCCGACGAAGCCCATCAGCCATTGGATCGCCACGGCCGCGCAGGTGAGGGCGGCGATCGCGCAGCCGAAGCAGAGCGCGGATTCGGCGAGGGGCTTTTGCGCGTGGTGCGCGGGCTCGTGCAGGGCCATTCAGTTTCCTCCTCGCGCCGGCCTGCTCTCGAGGGCGGGTCGTGCGCGAAAGGGAACCATGCGCCGGAATTGCCGGCTTGGCCAGGGGGTCGTGCGGGCAGGCGGGCGGCGCGGGTCAGGCCGAAGGTGCGTCCAGGGGCTCGGAAAGCAGGCGGCGGATGAGGGCGCGCATGACGGCGGCCATAGCCTCCCGGTCCGCGCTGGGGTGCTTCACGCCGCGGATCGTCGAGCCTTCGAAGAGCATGCTGAGCACCTCGTGGCGGGCGGTGCGTTCGCGGGCGTCCCAGTCCTCGGGCAGGGTGCGCGCGATGATCGACCCGCCGAGGGCTCGCTTCTCCTGGTCGGCGGCCTCGACGATGGCGGCGACCGCCGGATTGCGCGCCGCCTCCGCGACGACCTCCAGGTCGAGGGCCGCGCGGTCGCGGTCGAACTGGTCGTCAAGGGCGCTGGCGCACTTGTCCATCACCGCCGCGACCAGATCGGTGTCCACGTCCTGCATCTCGGCGAACCAGGCGCGCATCTCGGCCATGTCGCGGGCGACGATCGCGGAGATGATCGCCTCCTTGTTCTCGAAGTAGCGGTAGATCTGACCGACGCTGAGGCCCGCCGTCTGGGCGATCTCGGCCATGCTGGCGCCGTGGAAGCCCGACTTCCGCGCGCAGGCGCTGGCGGCGTCCATGATCAGGGACCGCCGCGCGTCGATCGCCGCCTGCTTGCTGTCGGCCTCCGTCATCTCCATGTCCTTGTGCACTGCAAAAAATTGCCGCCCCGCGGATTGACTTAGCGTCAGGCTGGATTTAGTCAAGCCGTGAGAATGAACGTTCATTCTCACAAATCGCTGTCCTGTCAAGGCTGGCTCTCCCCCGCCCGCCCTTTGGTGCTCCCATGACCGTTTCCCCGTTCCGCCGCGGCCCGATCGCCGGCGTTCTTCTTGCGTCGGCGCTGGTTCTCTCCGCCTGTGGCGGCAGCAAGCCCGCCGGGTTCGATCCCAATGCGCCGGCCAATGTCGGCGTCGTCACCGTCCGCACCCAGCCGACGACGCTGACCACCGAGCTCAGCGGCCGTACGTCGGCCTCGGTCGTCTCGGAGGTCCGGCCGCAGGTGAACGGGGTGATCCAGTCCCGGCTGTTCACCGAGGGCGCGAACGTGCGCGCCGGTCAGCCGCTCTACCAGATCGATCAGGCCATCTACCGGGCGGCCCTGGACAGCGCGAGCGCCGCGCTCGCCCAGGCCCAGGCCACCGCCACCTCGGCGAAGCTGAAGGCCGACCGCTACCGCGAACTGGTGGCCATCAACGCCGTGAGCAAGCAGGACAACGACGACGCCCAGGCCGCTGCCCAGGCCGCCCAGGCGACCGTGCAGGCCCAGCGTGCTGCAGTGCAGCAAGCTCGCATCAATCTCGACTACACCAAGGTGCGCGCGCCGGTGTCGGGCCGCATCAGCCGCTCGACCGTGACCCCGGGCGCGCTGGTCACCGCCAACCAGGCCACGGCCATGGCCACGGTGCAGAACCTGGACACCATCTATGTCGACGTCACCCAGACGGCGGCCGACCTGCTGAAGCTGCGTCAGGCGATGGCCAAGGGCTCGGTGGGGGCGCCCACCTCGGCCGATGTGCGGCTGATCCTGGAGGACGGCTCGGTCTACCCGATCCCTGGCAAGCTGACGGTCTCGGACATCACGGTGGATCCGGGCACCGGCTCGGTGGGGCTGCGGGCGACCTTCCCCAACCCCGACGGCGCACTGCTGCCCGGGCTCTACGTCCGCGCGCGGCTGGAGCAGGGGGTGGCCACCCAGGCGATCCTCGTGCCGCAGGCGGCGGTCAGCCGCGACGCGAAGGGCGGGGCGACCGTCTATGTCGTCGACGCGGCCGGCAAGGCGCAGCTGCGCAACATCGCGGTCTCGCGCACGGTCGGCGACCAGTGGCTGGTGACCGGCGGCCTGAAGGCCGGCGAACAGGTCATCGTCGAGGGGCTGCAGCGGGTGCGCCCCGGCGGCGCCGTGAAGGCCGCTCCGATCGCCGCGCCCGCCGCCGCCGCGGCGCCGGCCAAGGCCCGCTGAGGACCTGACCCATGCTTTCCCGTTACTTCATCGACCGGCCCATCTTCGCGTGGGTCATCGCGATCGTGATCATGATGGCGGGCGCCCTGGCGATCCGCACGCTGCCGATCGCCCAGTATCCCGACATCGCCCTCCCGCAGGTGGCGATCAATGCGGTCTATCCCGGCGCCTCGGCCAAGACGGTCGAGGACAGCGTCACCCAGGTCATCGAGCAGAAGATGAAGGGCCTGGACGGCCTGGAGTACATCAGCTCGGCCAGTGACAGCTCGGGCGCTGCGACGATCACCCTGACCTTCAAGGGCGGGACCGACATCGACATCGCTCAGGTGCAGGTCCAGAACAAGCTGCAGACGGCCACCGCGCTGCTGCCGCAGGAGGTCCAGCAGCAGGGCCTGAGCGTGGTGAAGTCCACGCGCAACTTCCTGCTGGTCGTCGGCCTCTACTCCAAGGACGGCAAGGCCTCGAACTCCGACCTCGCCGACTACATGGCCGCCAACCTCCAGGACCCGATCAGCCGGGTCGACGGGGTGGGCGACGTGCAGCTGTTCGGCGCGCAGTACGCCATGCGTATCTGGCTGGACCCCGACAAGCTGGCCTCGCGCAGCATGACGCCGTCCGACGTGATCACCGCGATCCGGGCCCAGAACGCCCAGGTCTCGGCCGGCCAGCTCGGGGGCACGCCCTCGCTCCCCGGCACCGTCCTGAACGCCACGATCAGCGCCCAGGCGCGCCTGCAGACCGTCGAGCAGTTCCAGAACATCATCCTGAAGGACACCGGCGGCGGCACGCACGTCTACCTGCGCGACGTGGCGCGGGTGGAACTGGGCGCCGAGAACTACAACTCGCTGGCCAAGTACAACGGCAAGTCGGCCACGGGCCTGGCGATCAAGCTGGCCCCCGGCGGCAACGCGCTGGAGACCGCCGACGCCGTGAAGGCCAAGGTGGCCGAGCTCTCCAAGGGATTCCCGCCCGGCATCGAGTACGTGATCCCGGTCGACTCCACGCCCTTCGTGAAGCAGTCGATCCATGAGGTCGTGAAGACCCTCATGGAGGCCGTGATCCTGGTCTTCCTGGTGATGTTCCTGTTCCTGCAGAACTGGCGCGCCACCCTGATCCCCACCATCGCCGTGCCGGTGGTGCTGCTGGGGACTTTCGGGGTGCTGGCGGTCTTCGGCTACTCGATCAACACCCTCACCATGTTCGGCCTCGTCCTGGCCATCGGCCTGCTGGTCGACGACGCCATCGTGGTGGTCGAGAACGTGGAACGGGTGATGGCCGAGGAAGGGCTGTCACCAAAGGAAGCGTCGCGAAGATCGATGGACGAGATCACCGGCGCGCTGATCGGCGTGGCCCTGGTGCTGGCGGCCGTGTTCGTGCCCATGGCCTTCTTCGGCGGCTCGCAGGGCGTGATCTATCGCCAGTTCTCGATCACCCTGGTCTCGGCCATGGCGCTGTCGGTGCTGGTGGCCCTGGTGCTGACCCCCGCGCTCTGCGCCACGCTGCTGAAGCCGGTGAGCCACGACCATTCCGTGGCCAAGAAGGGCTTCTTCGGCTGGTTCAACCGCAACTTCGACAACGCCAGCCACCGCTACCAGGACCAGGTGCGCCGCATGCTGGGCAAGGGCGGCCGCTGGATGGCCCTCTACGGCGCCATCGTCGCCGTCATGGCGCTGCTGTTCGTGCGCCTGCCGACCGCGTTCCTGCCGGAAGAGGACCAGGGCCAGATCATCACCCTGGTGCAACTGCCGCCGGGCGCCACCGAGGAGCGCACCCAGGCGATCCTCAAGCAGGTGTCCGACCACTACCTCAAGGACGAGGCCGAGTCGGTCGAGGCGGTGTTCACCGTCTCGGGCTTCAGCTTCGCCGGGGCGGGCCAGAACTCGGGTCTCGCCTTCGTGCGGATGAAGGACTTCGACCACCGCAAGTCGGCGGATCGCAAGGCCAAGGCCGTCGCGGATCGCGCCATGGGCGTGTTCAGCCAGATCCGCGACGCGCAGGTGTTCGCGGTCGTGCCGCCCGCCGTGCCGGAACTGGGCACGTCGTCCGGCTTCGACTTCCAACTGCAGGACGTGGGCGGCGTGGGCCACGAGGCGCTCATGGCGGCGCGCGGACAGCTGCTGGGCATGGCGGGCGGGGAGAAGACCCTGGCCGGCGTGCGCCCCAACGGCCAGGACGACACGCCCCAGTTCGCCATCGACGTGGACCAGGCCAAGGCCGGCGCCATGGGCCTGACCACGGCGGACATCAACGCCACCCTCTCGACCGCGCTCGGCGGGTCGTACGTCAACGACTTCATCGATCGCGGCCGGGTGAAGAAGGTCTTCGTCCAGGCGGACGCCCAGTTCCGCATGAAGCCCGAGGACCTGGAGCGCTGGTACGTGCGCAACAACCAGGGGCAGATGGCGCCGTTCTCGTCCTTCGCCACCACGAACTGGACGATCGGCTCGCCCCGGCTGGAGCGCTACAACGGCGTGCCGTCGGTCAACATCCAGGGCTCGCCCGCCCCGGGCCAGAGCTCGGGCCAGGCGATGAAGACCATGGAGGAGCTGGCGGCGAAACTGCCGGCGGGGATCGGCTACGAGTGGACCGGCCTGTCGGCGCAGGAACGTGAGGCCGGCGCCCAGGCGCCGATGCTCTACGCCCTCTCGATCATCGTGGTCTTCCTGCTGCTGGCGGCCCTCTACGAGAGCTGGACCATCCCGCTGTCGGTCATCCTGGTCATTCCGCTGGGGGTGATCGGGGCGGTGCTGGCCACCACCCTGCGCGGCCTGTCGAACGACATCTACTTCCAGGTGGGCCTGCTGACGACCATGGGCCTGGCGGCCAAGAACGCCATCCTGATCGTCGAGTTCGCCAAGGACCGGGTCCAGGCCGGCGCCACCCTGGTGGACGGCACGCTGGAGGCGATCCGCATCCGGTTGCGGCCGATCATCATGACGTCGCTGGCGTTCATGTTCGGGGTGCTGCCGCTGGCGATCTCCAACGGTCCAGGTTCGGGCAGCCAGCACGCGATCGGCACCGGGGTGATCGGCGGCATGCTCTCGGCCGTGGCCCTGGCGATCTTCTTCGTCCCGCTCTTCTTCGTGCTGGTGCAGCGCCACCTGGGTCGCAAGTCCGACCCGCGGCCGCCCGCCGCCGAAACGTCTGCTGAGGCTGTCTGACCATGTCCGCCCGTTCCTTCACCGCGGTCCTGATGGCCGCCACGGCCCTGGCCGGCTGCACGCTGGCCCCGCGCTACGAACGTCCGGCCCTGCCGGTTCCCCAGGTCTGGACCGCCCCGGCGGACACCAGCGCCTCGGGCGCCGACCTGGCCTGGCGGGACGTGTTCGCCGACGCGCGCCTGCAGTCGGTGATCCAGCTGGCCCTGGAGCAGAACCGCGACCTGCGCGTGGCCGTGGCCAACATCGAGCAGGCGCGGGCCCAGTACAGGGTCCAGCGCGCCGACCTCCTGCCCCGGATCAACGCCACCGGCGCCTACACGCGGTCCAGCCAGCCGGCGGGCGCCGCCATCCCCGGGCAGACCGGCAAATTCGAGTTGGACCAGTACAACGTCAGCGCCGGCTTCTCGGCCTACGAGCTGGACCTGTTCGGACGCGTGCGAAGCCTGAGCGCCGCGGCGCTGCAGCAGTTCTTCGCCACGGAGGAGAACCGCCGCGCGGTGCAGATCAGCCTCATCGCCGAGGTCGCCACCGCCTACATGACCCTGGCGGCCGACCAGGAGCTGCTGGCGATCACCCAGGATACCCTGGCCAGCCGCGACGCCGGTCTCGAGCTGAACCGCAAGCGCTTCGAGGCCGGCGCCACGTCCGAGCTGGAGCTGCGCCAGGCCCAGACCCTGGCCGAGCAGGCCCGCAGCGACGCGGCGACGGCCAAGGCGCAGGTGGATCGCGACCTCAACGCCCTGCGACTGCTGGTGGGGGCGGACGTCTCCGCCGATCTGCTGCCGAAGGGCGAGCTGGCTCAGGTCGGACTTCCGGCCGACGTGCCCGCCGGGCTGCCGTCCGAGGTGCTGGTCCGCCGGCCCGACGTGCGGGCGGCCGAGCACACCCTGCAGGCGCGCAACGCCGACATCGGCGCGGCCCGTGCGGCGTTCTTCCCGCGCATCAGCCTGACCGGCTCGGAGGGCTCGGTGAGCCCGGACCTCGACAAGCTGTTCACCGCCGGCACGCGGACCTGGAGCTTCACGCCCCAGATCGTGCTGCCGATCTTCTCGGGCGGCGCCAACATCGCGAACCTGAAGGGCGCCGAAGCCCAGCGCGACGCGGCCGTGGCGACCTATGAGAAGACGGTTCAGACCGCCTTCCGCGAAGTGTCCGACGCCCTGGCTGTCCGCGCGACGATCAACGATCGGGTGGCCGCGCAGGAGCGGCTGGTCGAGGCGGCGTCGGCCACCCAGCGGCTGACCCAGGCCCGCTATGACCGTGGCGTGGACAGCAACCTTTCGCTGCTCGACGCCCAGCGCACCTTCTATGGCGCGCGCCAGACCCTGCTGGCGGCGCGGCTGGCGCAGGCGACCAATCGTGTGGAGCTGTACCGCGCGCTGGGCGGCGGGGCGCCTGCCGGGCGCTGAGCGTCCGCCGGGCCTGTGTTGCCGGGGCCTGGAAGTAATCAGGCCCCGGCCAGCGGGGGAAGCCGGCCAGGGCCTTGTCCGCGGGGGGTGCGTGGGGGGTGCTGCCCGCGGGTATAGTGAAGATTAGCCGGTCGCCGCCGAGCTGTACCTTGCGCAAAGTGACGCGGGGCGGGCGCCGCACCCCGATCTGAGCAGCGACCGGTTGTCGCGCATCGGCATGGGCGCTGCGTGCGAATGGCTCGCAGCTGGAAAAACGTGCCCCGCCGGCGCTGTAAATCCCATCGACAAGGGTCGATTGTGCCGTCTAGAAGCCGCTCCGGCTCGGGGTTCGCCCCGGGTCTTAGGCTTGGATGGACCACGACCATGATGCGCGCGCCCGAACAGCAAGGCCTCTATGATCCCCGCAACGAGCATGACGCTTGCGGCGTGGGCTTCGTGGCCAACATCAAAGGCCGCAAGTCGCACGAGGTGGTGCAGGCCGGGCTCCAGATCCTGGTCAACATCGACCATCGCGGCGCCGTGGGCGCCGACCCGCTGGTGGGCGATGGCGCGGGCTGCCTGATCCAGATCCCCGACCGCCTGTATCGCGACTGGGCGAACGGGGCGGGCGTCGAGCTGCCGCCGGTCGGCGAGTACGCGGTGGCCATGTGCTTCCTGCCGCAGGACGAGCTGGCGCGCGTCGCGGCGATGGAACAGTTCGAGCACTTCCTGAAGGTCGAGAAGCAGCCGCTGCTGGGCTGGCGCGACGTGCCGGTGAACACCGATGGCCTGGGCGAGGCAGTGCTGGCCTCCATGCCGATGATCCGCCAGGCCTTCGTCGGCCGCGGTCCGAACGTGAAGGACCAGGACGCCCACGAGCGCAAGCTGCTGGCCGTCCGCAAGCAGTTCCAGAACCCGCTGGCCGACCTGGCCGCCAAGCGCGGCATCCCGCAGATCACCGAGGTCTATCTGCCGTCGTTCTCGACCCGGACGGTGGTCTACAAGGGCCTGCTGCTGGCGAACCAGGTGGGCACCTTCTACACGGACCTACAGGACGAGCGCTGCGAGAGCGCGCTGTCGATGGTCCACCAGCGGTTCTCGACCAACACCTTCCCGTCCTGGAAGCTGGCGCACCCCTATCGGTTCGTCGCCCACAACGGCGAGATCAACACCGTTCGCGGCAACGTGAACTGGATGAACGCCCGCCGCCGCACGCTGGAGAGCGAGCTGCTGGGCGCCGACCTCAACAAGATGTGGCCGCTGATCCCGCACGGGCAGTCGGACACGGCGTGCCTGGACAACGCGCTGGAACTGCTGGTCGCCGGCGGCATCCCGCTGGTCCAGTCGATGATGATGCTGATCCCGGAGGCCTGGGCCGGCAATCCGCTGATGGATGCCGAGCGGAAGGCCTTCTACGAGTATCACGCCGCGCTGATGGAGCCGTGGGACGGCCCGGCCGCCGTGGCCTTCACCGATGGCCGCCAGATCGGCGCGACCCTCGACCGCAACGGCCTGCGCCCCGCCCGCTTCGTCATCACCGACCAGGACCATGTGATCATGGCCTCCGAGGTCGGTGTCCTCGACGTTCCGGAAGAGCGCATCGTCCGCAAATGGCGCCTCCAGCCCGGCAAGATGCTGCTGATCGACATGGAGGAAGGCCGGATCATCGAGGACGAGGAGATCAAGAAGTCCCTCGCCGAGGCCGCGCCCTATCAGCAGTGGCTGGCCGACACCCAGTTCAAGCTGGAGGAGCTGTCGCTGGACGAGGTTTCGGCCGAGGCCGCGACCAACGACCCCGAGACCCTGCTCGATCGCCAGCAGGCCTTCGGCTACACGCAGGAAGACCTCCAGTTCTTTCTCGAGCCGATGGGCAAGGACGGGGACGACCCGATCGGCTCGATGGGCCATGACACGCCCATCGCTGTGCTCTCGTCGCGGTCGAAGCTGCTGTACGACTACTTCAAGCAGAACTTCGCCCAGGTCACGAACCCGCCGATCGACCCGATCCGCGAGGAACTGGTCATGAGCCTGGTCTCGATGATCGGGCCGCGGCCGAACCTGCTGGGCCGCCAGGCGGGCACCCACAAGCGCCTGGAAGTCGCCCAGCCGATCCTCACGGACGAGGACCTGGCGAAGATCCGCGCCATCCACGAACTGCTGGACGGCGCGTTCCGCACGGCCACCATCGACATCACCTGGTCGGCCGAGGAAGGCGCGGAAGGCCTGGAGAAGGCCATCGAGCGCGTGTGCCGCGAGGCCACCGACAACGTGCTGGCGGACGTCAACATCCTGATCCTGTCCGACCGCGCGGTAGCGGACGGGCGTATCCCGATCCCGGCGGCGCTGGCCACCGCGGCGGTCCACCATCACCTGATCCGGCAGGGCCTGCGCATGCAGACCGGCCTCGTCATCGAAACCGGCGAAGCGCGCGAGGTGCATCACTTCTGCGTCCTGGCCGGCTACGGCGCCGAGGCGGTGAATCCGTACCTGGCTTTCCAGACCCTGGAGCAGCTGCGGGTCCGCAACGGCCTGTCTCTCTCGGCCTACGAGGTGCGGAAGAACTACATCAAGGCCGTGGGCAAGGGCATCATGAAGGTGATGTCCAAGATGGGCATCTCGACCTACCAGTCGTACTGCGGCGCCCAGATCTTCGACGCCGTCGGCCTGTCGTCGGCGCTCATCGACCGCTACTTCACCGGCACCGCGACCACCATCGAGGGCGTGGGCCTGGAGCAGATCGCCGAGGAGACGGTTCGCCGTCACCGCGACGCCTTCGGGGACAGCCCGATCTACAAGACCATGCTGGATGTCGGCGGCCAGTACGCCTGGCGTCTGCGCGGCGAGGCGCACGCCTGGACGCCGGAGTCGATCTCGGGCCTGCAGCACGCCGTCCGCGGCAACCTGCCGGGCGAGTACCAGAAGTTCGCGAACGCCATCAACGAACAGAGCGAGCGCCTGCTGACCCTGCGCGGGCTGATGCGCATGAAGCCGGCCGAGACGCCCCTGTCGCTGGACGAGGTGGAGCCCGCGGCCGAGATCGTGAAGCGGT
Organism: Pseudomonadota bacterium; assembly: GCA_040752615.1. GTDB lineage: Bacteria > Pseudomonadota > Alphaproteobacteria > Caulobacterales > Caulobacteraceae > Phenylobacterium. The sequence continues at coordinate 39,908 of JBFMGV010000004.1, forward strand.
TTTCGACCGGCGCCATGTCGTTCGGCTCGATCAGCCGCGAGGCGCACACCACCCTGGCCATCGCGATGAACCGCATCGGCGGGCGCTCGAACACGGGCGAGGGCGGTGAGGAGCCGGATCGCTTCAAGCCGCTGGCGAACGGCGACTCCATGCGCTCGGCCATCAAGCAGGTCGCCTCCGGGCGCTTCGGGGTGACCAGCGAGTACCTGGTCAACGCCGACGACATCCAGATCAAGATGGCGCAGGGCGCCAAGCCCGGCGAGGGTGGCCAGCTGCCCGGGCACAAGGTCGACAAGAACATCGCCAAGGTCCGGCACTCGACGCCGGGCGTGGGCCTGATCAGCCCGCCGCCGCACCACGACATCTATTCGATCGAGGACCTGGCCCAGCTCATCCACGACCTGAAGAACGTCAATCCCGTCGCCCGCATCTCGGTGAAGCTGGTGTCGGAAGTGGGCGTCGGCACGGTCGCGGCGGGCGTCGCCAAGGCGCGCGCCGACCACGTGACCATCTCGGGCTTCGAGGGCGGCACGGGCGCCAGCCCGCTGACCTCGCTGACCCACGCGGGTTCGCCCTGGGAGATCGGCCTGGCCGAGACCCAGCAGACCCTGCTGCTCAACGGCCTGCGCTCGCGCATCGCGGTGCAGGTGGACGGCGGCCTGCGCACCGGCCGTGACGTGGCCATCGGCGCGCTGCTGGGCGCCGAGGAGTTCGGCTTCGCCACCGCTCCGCTGATCGCGGCCGGTTGCATCATGATGCGCAAGTGCCACCTCAACACGTGTCCGGTGGGGGTGGCGACCCAGGATCCCGTCCTGCGGGCCCGCTTCACGGGTCAGCCGGAGCACGTGATCAACTACTTCTTCTTCGTGGCCGAAGAGCTGCGGGCGATCATGGCCGAGATGGGCTTCCGCACGCTCGACGAGATGGTCGGCCGGGTGGACCGCCTCGACATGCGCGACGCCGTCGATCACTGGAAGGCTCAGGGCATCGACCTGTCGAAGCTGCTGTACGCCGCGCCGGCCCAGGGCAAGGTGCTGCACAATGTCGAGCGTCAGGACCACGGTCTCGAGAAGGCCCTGGATCACAGCTTCATCGCCGACTGCAAGGCGGCGATCGAGAAGGGCGAGCCGGTCCGCGCCGAGTACCCGATCCGCAACGTCAACCGCACCGTGGGCGCCATGCTCTCGGGCGAGGTGGCCAAGGCGCATGGTCATGCCGGCCTGCCCGAGGACACCATCGCGCTGACGCTGCGCGGGACGGCCGGCCAGAGCTTCGGCGCGTTCCTGGCCCGAGGCGTCAGCCTGACCCTGGTCGGCGACGGCAACGACTATGTCGGCAAGGGCCTTTCGGGCGGCCGCGTCGTCGTGCGCCAGCCGAAGGAGAGCCGCCGCGATCCGACCCGCAACATCATCGTCGGCAACACGGTGCTCTACGGCGCCATCGCCGGCGAGGCCTACTTCGAGGGCGTGGCGGGCGAACGCTTCGCCGTCCGCAACTCGGGCGCCGTGGCGGTGGTCGAGGGCGTGGGCGACCACGGCTGCGAATACATGACGGGCGGCGTGGTCGTGGTGCTGGGCGATACCGGCCGCAACTTCGCGGCGGGCATGAGCGGCGGGGTGGCTTACGTCTACGACCCGCGCAAGCGCTTCGATCCGCTCTGCAACAAGGCGATGGTCGACCTGGACGCCGTCGAGGTGACTTCGGTGGGCGACGAGGCCTTCAAGCCCAGCCAGCGCTCGATCTCGGTCGAGAACGCGGGGATGGGCGACCTGCTGGGCCATGACGCCGAGCGCCTGCGCATCCTGATCGAGCGGCACCACCTGCACACCGGCAGCCGCCGGGCCGCCGAGATCCTGGAGAACTGGGAGCAGGTCCTGCCGTCGTTCGTGAAGGTGATGCCGAAGGACTTCCGCCGGGCGCTCACCGACATGGCCAAGGAACGCGCCGCGGCCGCCGCCGTGGCCGCCGAATAATCCGGACTGCTGGGGAACGAAGATGGGTAAGCCGACCGGATTTCTCGAAGTCGACCGCCACGACCGGGGCTATGCGCCGGTGGCCGAGCGGCTGAAGCACTGGAACGAGTTCGTCGTGCCGCTGCCGGCCGAGGATCTGCGCCAGCAGGCCTCGCGCTGCATGAGCTGCGGTATCCCGTTCTGTCACCAGGGCTGCCCGGTGAACAACCAGATCCCGGACTTCAACGAGCTGGTCTATCGCGACCAGTGGCGGGACGCGCTGGACAACCTGCAGTCCACCAACAACTTCCCGGAGTTCACCGGCCGCATCTGCCCCGCGCCCTGCGAGGCCTCGTGCACCCTGAACATCCCGGACACCCCGGTGACCATCAAGTCGATCGAGTGCCAGATCATCGATCGCGGCTGGGAAGAAGGCTGGATCAAGCCCGAGCCCTCGCCGCGGGGCACCGGCAAGCGGGTGGGCGTCGTCGGTTCGGGTCCGGCGGGCCTGGCCTGCGCCCAGCAACTGGCCCGCGCCGGCCACGCGACCACGGTGTTCGAGAAGTCGGACCGGGTCGGCGGCCTGCTGCGCTACGGCATCCCCGACTTCAAGATGGAGAAGCACCTCATCGACCGGCGCGTCCGGCAGATGGAGGGCGAGGGCGTGATCTTCCGCACCAACTTCGAGGTGGGCGGCATGGTCTCGGTCCAGCGGCTGCTGGACGACTACGACGTGCTGGTGATGGCCTGCGGAGCGGAGGATCCCCGCGACCTGCCGGTTCCCGGCCGTGAGCTCTCGGGCGTGCACTTCGCCATGGAGTTCCTGACCCAGCAGAACAAGCGCAACGCGGGCGACCCGGAGTCGATCGCCGCGCCGGAAGGCTCGATCAACGCCGCAGGTAAGCACGTCGTCGTCATCGGCGGCGGCGACACCGGCTCGGACTGCATCGGCACCTCCAACCGCCATGGCGCGGCCTCGGTGACCCAGCTCGAGATCATGCCGCAGCCGCCCGTGCTCGAGAACAAGTCGCTGACCTGGCCCGATTGGCCGCTGAAGCTGCGCACCTCGTCCTCGCACCAGGAAGGGGCCGAGCGCGAGTTCGCGGTGGCGACCAAGCGGTTCATCGGCCAGGACGGCCGCGTCACCGCCATCGAGTGTGTGCGCCTGGAATGGGTCACGGGCGACGATGGCCGCCAGCAGATGCGTGAGGTCGCTGGCTCGGAGTTCGAGCTGAAGGCCGACCTGGTGTTCCTTGCGATGGGCTTCGTGGGGCCCCGCAAGGCCGGGGTCGTCGAGCAGAGCGGCGTCGAACTGGACGCGCGCGGCAACGTGCTGGCCAACACCAACGCCTACAAGACCTCGCAGGACAAGGTGTTCGCCTGCGGCGACGCCCGCCGCGGCCAGTCGCTGGTGGTCTGGGCGATCCGCGAGGGCCGCCAGTGCGCCCGCGCGGTCGACGCGTTCCTGATGGGCTCGTCCAACCTGCCGCGCTGAGGCGCTAGGCGCGCTTCGGCGGCAGGGGAATGAAGGCGCTGGTGCGGCGGATGTAGTCCTCGTACTCGGGCTTGGAGCGCTTCAGCCGGCGCTCCAGCAGCGCCGCGCCGCTGAACTGGATCAGCAGCCAGGTGAGCACGGCGGGACCGATGATGGCGTAGAGGCCGGGCTTCGTCTCGGCCGCGATCAGCCACAGGCCCCACCAGACGCAGAGGTCGCCGAAGTAGTTGGGGTGGCGTGTGTAGCGCCACAGGCCGCGATCCATGACCTTGCCGTGGTTGGCGGGGTTCGCCTTGAACCGGGCGAGCTGGAAGTCGCCGATGCTCTCGAACAGGATGCCGATCACCGCCAGCCCGCCACCGACCCAGGCCAGCGGGCCCAGGGCCGCGGGCTGGGGCGAGACCTGGCCGAGCTGCACCGGCAGCGAGACCACCCAAAGCAGCACGCCCTGCAGCAGGAAGACGTTGGTCAGGGTCATCAGGTTCGGGTTGCCCTTGGCCTTGGCGCGCATGGCGACATAGCGCTTGTCGGGCCCGTCGCGCCGCCAGCGCCAGAAGAGGTAGCCCGCCAGCCGCAGGCCCCACACGACGGCCAGGCTGACGATCAGCAGCTTCCGGGGTTCGGCCCCGCCGCCCAGCACGAACGACGACACCGCCATCAGCGCGAGGCCGGCCGCCCAGCAGGAGTCGACGAAGCTGACGTCCTTCAGCGGAATGCTGATGAGCCAGAACACCAGCATGGCGGCGATCACCACGGCGAAGTTGGCGCCCAGCAGCGGAAGGATCTCGGTCACGGCGTTCCCCGGTTTCGCTCCGGCTTGGTCGCGCCGGAGTCAGTTTGATTATGCAACGAAGCGACGGTAGGGTCGGCGGCGAGCGGAAGTCAACGAACGACATTCGCGACCGGACCCGAGGGCGATGCGCGAGCCGAAGCTGATCCGCACCTGTTCGATCTGGCGGGCGCTGGAGGTGGTCGGCGACACCTCGACGCTGCTGATCCTGGAGGCGTGCTGGATCGGGGCGCGGCGTTTCGAGGCGCTTCGCGAACGGACCGGCCTGCAGCGGGCGTTGCTCAGCGACCGGCTCGGGCGGCTGGTCGATGCGGGCATCCTGCGGAAGGTGGCCTATTCGTCCGCGCCGCCGCGCTTCGAGTACCGGCTGACCCGGAAGGGCCAGGACCTGTACTGGCCGGCCTTGATGATGCGGCGCTGGGAGCGGCGCTGGTCGCCCCGCGACGGCAAGCTGGACATCGTGCTGCGCCACCGGACCTGTGGTGAGGCGTTCGAACCCACGCCTAGCTGCCTCTGCTGCGGCGACGAGGTGACCGCCCGCGACGTCGATTGGACCGAAGGGCCGGGCGTGGGGTGGATGGCCGCCAGCTACAGCCGCCGTCGCCAGCAACGCGCCGCGGCGGCCGAACGGGACGCGCCCACGGCTCTGCTGGACGAAGCCGCGCAGATCGCCGGCGACCGCTGGGCAAGCCTGGTGCTGCGCTCGATCTTCACCGGTATCCGCCGCTTCGACGACATTCGCCGCGATACGGCCATGGCCAGCAACATCCTGGCCGAGCGGCTCTTGTGGCTGGCCGGCAAAGGCGTGATCCGCGCCGAGGCGCGGGATCCCGCGTCGGCCCGCCATGAGTATCGGCTGACCGAGAAGGGCGTCGACTACTACCCCATCCTGCTGATGCTGCTGCAGTGGGGCGACGCCTACTACGTGGCGGCCGAGGGCCCGCCGCTGCTGCTGCGCCATCGCGGCCACGACCTTCTGCCCGCCGTGACCTGTTCCTGCTGCGCCGAGCCCGTGCGGCCGCAGGACGTGACCTTCGAGGTGGTCGAAGCGGCGCCCGCGCCGCTCGCCGCCGTGTCCTGACCCCACAACAAGAGGCCCGCCGATGCCCACGACCCTCGTCAACCGGATCCGGCACACGCTGAAGCCGAACGACCACCCCTACATGAACGGCGCCTGGACCCCGGCCTTCGAGGAGTACGACGCCACCGACATGGAGGTGATCGGGGAGATCCCGAAGGATCTGGACGGGGTCTATGTCCGCAACACCGAGAACCCGGTCCACGACCCGATCGGCCTCTATCACCCCTTCGACGGCGATGGGATGATCCACGCCATCGCGATCCAGAACGGCAAGGCGGCCTATCGCAACCGCTTCGTCCGCACCCGCGGCTTCGAGGCCGAACAGGAAGCGGGCGGCGCGCTGTGGGCCGGTATCGCCGAGCATCCGAGCCAGTCGAAGCGGCCGGGCTTCGGTTGCCATGGCGGGATCAAGGACTCCTCGTCCACCGACGTCGTGATTCACGCGGGCAAGATCCTCTCCACCTTCTACCAATGTGGCGAGGGCTATCGGCTGGACCCCTACACGCTGGAACAGCACGGCGTGGAAGGCTGGGTCCCGATCGACGGCATCTCGGCCCACCCCAAGGTCGACGAGGCGACGGGCGAGCTGCTGTTCTTCAACTACTCCAAGCACGCGCCCTACATGCACTACGGCGTGGTCGGACCGGACAACCGGCTCCGCCACTACGTGCCCATCCCGCTGCCGGGGCCGCGCCTGCCGCACGACATGGCGTTCACGAAGAACTACTCGATCTTCGCCGACCTGCCGCTGTTCTGGGACGAAGGCCTGATAGCCAAGGGCTATCACGCCGCGCGCTACCACCCGGACATGCCGACCCGGTTCGCGATCATCCCGCGCCACGGTCAGCCCGAAGACATCCGCTGGTTCGAGGCCGCCCCGACCTACGTCCTGCACTGGATGAACGCCTATGAGGAAGGCGACGAGGTCGTGCTGGACGGCTACTTCCAGGAGGACCCGCAGCCGCCGGCCCTGGACGGCTTCCCCGGCAAGTTCGGGCAGATGATGGCCTATCTCGACGAGCATTCGATGAAGCCCAAGCTGCACCGCTGGCGCTTCAACCTGCGCACCGGCGAGGTGAAAGAGGGCCACCTCGACGACCGCATCCTGGAGTTCGGCAGCTTCAACATGAAGGTGGCGGGCCAGAAGGGGCGCTACCTCTATTCCACCACGACGGAGCCGGGCTGGTTCATCTTCAACGGCCTGGTGAAGCACGACCTGGAGACGGGCAAGAGCTGGAGCCTGGGCTTCGGCGACGGCCGCTATGGCTCGGAGGCGCCGTTCGCGCCGCGCATCGGGGCCAGGGACGAGGACGACGGCTATCTCGTCAGCTTCATCACCGATCTGCGCGAGAACAGGTCCGAGTGCGTGCTGATCGACGCCAAGGAGGTGGAGGCCGGTCCGGTGTGCCGCATCATCCTGCCTCATCGCATCTCGTCGGGCACGCACGCCGCCTGGGCCGGCGGCGACGACATCCGACGCGCCCGCGCCTGACCCGAACACGAAAGCAGAGCGGGCCGGCAAGGCTCGCCACGGAGGAAACCATGACGTCCAAGGTCTTCGTTCTCGGCGGCGCCCAGACCGACTTCGCCCGCAACTTCGCCCGCGAGGGCGGCGATCTGTTCGCGATGTTCAAGACAGTACTCGACGCCGGCTTCGCCAGCACCGGCATCGAGCCCGAGGAGGTGGAGGCCGCCCACGTCGGCAACTTCACGGCCGAGATCTTCTGTCGCCAGGGCCATCTGGGCGGCTTCTTCGCGGCCGCCGAGCCGCGGATGGACGGCATACCGACCCAGCGCCACGAGGCGGCCTGCGCCTCGGGCAGCATGGCGCTGCTCTCGGCGGCGGCCGAGATCGAGGCGGGCCGCTATGATCTGGTCGCCGTGCTGGGCATCGAGATGATGCGCAACGTCCCGGGCGACCAGGCGGCGCTGAACATCGGCGGGCCGGCCATGTGGTCTGGGCGCGAGCGGCTCGACGCCAAGTATCCCTGGCCCGACGTCTTCTCGGACCTCGGCGACGAGTACGATCGCCGGTACGGCCTCAAGCACGCCCACCTGGCCGAGATCGCGCGGATCAACTTCGCCAACGCCAAGCGCAATCCCAACGCCCAGACCCGTGGCTGGAGCTTCAACAACGCCAGTTTCACCGAGGACGACGAGGCCAATCCGGTGGTCTCGGGCCGGATCCGCAAGCAGGACTGCGGCCAGGTGAGCGACGGCGCGGCCATCGTCTTCCTGGCCAGCGAGCGGGCAGCCAAGGCCTGGGCCGAACGTCGCGGCCGGACCCTGGAGTCCGTGGCGCGCATCGAGGGCTGGGGCCATCGCAGTTCGCACATCTCGTACGAGCCCAAGCTCGAGAAGAGCCGGGGTGAGCCCTACGTCTTCCCGCATGTCCGCCGGGCCGTGACCGACGCATATGCCCGTGCCGGGATCGCCGGACCGCAGGCGCTGGGCGGCGTGGAGGTGCACGACTGCTTCACGACCACGGAGTACATGGCCATCGACCACCTGGGCCTGACGGCGCCGGGCGAGAGCTGGAAGGCGATCGAGTCCGGTGTCATCGCCCCTGGCGGCGCCACACCGATCAACCCCAGCGGCGGGCTGATCGGCCTCGGCCACCCGGTCGGCGCGACCGGCGTGCGCATGATGCTGGACTGCACGCGCCAGGTCACCGGCGACGCCGGCGACTATCAGGTCGAGGGGGCCCGCCGCTTCGCCATGCTGAACATCGGCGGCAGTACGACCACAACGGCCTGCTTCGTGGTCGGCGCCGGCTAGCGAGGGATCGCGTCGCGCTTGGGGGCGGCGGAAATTCGCGCGTGAGGCGAGTCAGCTTGGCTGTTCTGTCGAAATTAAGAATGATGAACAGACGGGACTATTCTGAATAGGCCCCCATCGGGGACGGGGAAAATCATCATGTTCAAGAAGCTCGCGGCCACTTCGGCCGCGTTCACGCTGTCGCTTGGCGCTCTGGCGAGCCCGGCGCAGGCCTGGGATCTCATCGATTGGAACGGCACCCAGGTGCTGGGCGAGGCCTGGACCGACGACACGCAGATCGGTTGGGGAACCGGGAGCCTGGGCGTCTGGTACCGCATCTACTTCGACGGCTACGCCAGCGCCTATCACAACGGCCAGGACCCGCTGCCGGGCCTCGCGTCGACGGTGCTGTACAAGCTGACCAACGTCAGCGCCGACGGGAAGAGCTGGACGTTCGACTACGAGGTCGAGAACGCCTCGACCAGCCCGGTGACCGAGTCCCAGGTGAACGAGATCGGCTTCGACGTGACCCGTCCGAGCTACTCGCAGCGGCTCAAGTCAGCGACGCTGGCGGCCGGCGGCGAATACAAGACGGTCGGCAGCGGCTCGTTCGGGCCGATGGGCGACAACTTCGACGTCTGCTTCACGCGCAAGAGCTCGTCGACGATGTCGGGCTGCACGCCGGGCGCCAATGTCGGCCCGTCGCTGGGTGAGACCGGGGAAGGCAGCTTCACGCTGAAGTTCTACGGCGCCCGCACGCAGGTCGCCTTCACCAACCCGTTCGTGTCGTACGACAACATCGAGTTCACGAACCCGGACGCCCGCACCTCCAGCCAGGGCAGCTACTACAACAGCTCCTGGGGCAAGGATCACAAGCACTCGAGGGGGTGTGGCCACCAGGCCGACGACAGCGGCTACGGCACGCCGGTCGCCTGGGTGCCCGAGCCCTCCACCTGGGCCCTGATGATCATCGGCTTCGGCGGGGCCGGGGTCGCCCTGCGCTCGCGCCGTCGCCTGATCGCGGCCTGAGGCCCGTGTCGCGGCGGGGTCCGCCCCGCCGCGCCGCGCTTCAGAGCGGCATGTCCAGCACCACCCGGTTCCGCCCGCCACGTCGGGCGTAGACCACGATCCGGCTCCACGCCCGGATCAGCTCCAGGCCGGCTCCGCCGCCGCGTTCGGCATGTGGACCCTCGAAACTGGCCTCGCGCGGATCGAACGGCAGGCCCGCGTCGCTGAACGTGACGCGCACGACCTCTCCCTGATGCGCCAGGCTCAGGATGATCCGGCTACGGGCCGGCGTCTCGCCGTGCTCCAGCACGTTGGCGATCCATTCCTCCACGATGATGGCGAGCCGCTCGGCCGCGTCGCGCGACACCTCGCGGGCCTCGCAGAAGCCGCGCGCATGCTCAAGCGCCCGCCGCACAGCGGCGCTTTCGGCCGGCAGTCGCGCAAGATGGGCGCCTGCGGGTTGGGAATGTTCGCGTAGCTGGGGTATGAGAAAGCCGGGTGCAGGGAGAATTTGATGCGGGGCGCGCTGCTCGCAGGATTGCTGATCGTCGCGGGCCTGTCGACGCCAAGCTTGGCCTTGGCCGAGATCGGCCGGGTGAAGACGGTGGTGGGCCAGGTGAACGTGCTGCGGGGCAAGGTGGCGACGCCGGCTGTCCCGGGCCTGAAGCTCGAAGTCAGCGACGTGCTGGCGACCGGCCCCAACGGGCGGGTCGGCGTGACCTTCATCGACAACAGCCGGTTCGCCGTGGGGCCGAACACCCGGCTGGCGCTGACCGAGTTCGAGTTCGACGACACCACCCACAAGGGCAAGTCCCTCACCACGATCGATCGCGGCACCCTGGGCGTGGTCTCGGGGCAGATCGCCAAGGAGAACAAGGACGCCATGCGGGTCCGCACGCCCACGTCGCTGCTGGCGGCGCGGGGGACCCGCTTCGTGGTGGAGGTGAAATGAGGGCCCTGGTCCTGTTCGCCGCCGCCGGCCTCCTGACGGGCTGCGCCTCGTCGTCGACCGTCACGCTGATGAGCGACGAGAACGTCACCACGAGCGGCGCCGTGGCGGTGCTCGACAAGGATTCAGGGTCGGAGGTCGGCCAGCTCGACAAGGTCGACACCATGGCCAAGGTGGGCGGCAAGACGGTGCGGACCCGCACCGCCCGGACCGGCCGCTATGCCGACCTGATGGCGCGCATGCCGTGGGCGCCGCGCCCCTACGTGCTCTATTTCTACGAGGGGACGGCCCAGATCACCGAGGAGTCGAAGCCGATCCTCGACGCACTGCGCAAGGTCGTGACCACGGACTCGGACGTCATCATCACCGGCCACACCGACACGGTCGGCGAGAGCGACTTCAACGACAAGCTGTCGCTGGAGCGCGCGGCCGAGGTGCGCGCGGCGCTGGTGAAGGACGGCCTGCCCGTCGACAGCGCGCGTCTGGTGGGGCGCGGCGAGCGTGAGCCGCGGGTTCCCACCGCCGACAACGTCAGCGAGCCGGCGAACCGCCGAGTCGAGGTGATCCTCCGCTAGGCGGCCGCGCGACGGCGCACCGCCAGCACGGTCAGGTCGTCGCTGGGCTCACCGCCCGCTTCGAACGCGCGGACACGCTCCACCAGGGCGTCCACCACACCGGGCAGCGATGGCGCGTGGGCGGCGTCGGCCACGGCGGCGAACAGCTGGCGACGGCTGAACAGGGCGCCGTCGGGGGCCTGGGCCTCGGTCAGTCCGTCGGTGAAGGCCACCAGCATCTCGCCGGGCGCCAGGACATGCCGCTCGGCCGGATAGGGGAAGGTCTCGTCCACGCAGAGGGCAGGACCGCCGTCGAGGGCGATCTCGCGGACGCTGCCGTCGACGCCGACCACCAGCGGGTTCTCGTGGCCCGCGCAGCACAGCTCCAGATCGCCGTCCTCTGGGCGCAGCACGCCGACCAGCAGGGACACCGCCATGGCCTGGCGGTTGTCGCGCGAGAGCTCGGCGTTGATCTCGGCCACCGCCTCGGCGAGGCTCGTACGGGGGCGCATCAGCAGGCTGCGCGACAGGGCCTTTGACAGCGCCATGAACAGCGACGCGGGAACGCCCTTGCCCGTCACGTCCCCCACCAGGAAGCAGACGCGGCCGTCGTCGAAGCGGAAGGCGTCGTAGAGGTCGCCGCCCACGGTCTTGGCCGACTGGACCACCGCGTCGACCTCGATCACCGGCGACACGCGGGCAAGCTCGGCGCGCGGCAGCAGCATGCCGGTCTGGATCTCGCTGGCGGCGGCCAGTTCGCCCGAGATGCGGGCGGCGGCCAGGCGCTCACCCTCCAACGCGTCGCGCAGGCGGCGCTGTACGCGGCGACCTTCGACGAACAGGAGCGCGACCATCACGGCGGAGTTGGCCGCGCCGGGCAGGAGCATCGGGTAGGGATCGATCAGCAGGCCACGCGTGAACGCGAACATGGTGGCGCCGAACACCGCCAGGATCTCGACCGCCGCGAACAGGATCACCGGCCCCATGGGCACGCGCGGGACGCCGCGGAACGACAGGGCGATGAAGAGGGCGGCGACGCCCCACTCCACCAGCGGCGCCCACGGCGGGCGGCGCAGGCCCGATCCGCGCAGGATGGCGTCCACGGTCTGGGCCTGGACGAAGACGCCGTAGATGGCCCGGGCGCGCGGCGTGCTGGTGACATCCGAGGTGCCTGCCGCGGCCAGACCGACCAGTACGATCTTGTCCTTGAAGGCATCGGGCTGCAGGCCCTGGCGCAGAACATCGACCGCCGAGATCGTCTGGATCTTCTGCCAGTCGGCGAAACGCAGCAGCACCTGACCGTCGGGCGCCGATGGCACGCGGTGGCGACCGATGCGGACGGCGGTGACGCCGCCCGGTCCGCCCTCCAGCGTGATCTTCTCCTGTCCCTCGGCGATGCGGACCAGTTCGGCGGCGAAGCCGGGGGTCAGATGCCCGCCCGCCAGGGCCGCGAGCGGCACGCGCCGGACGAGGCCGTCGGCGTCGCGCTCCCCGTTGACCAAGCCGTGGCCCAGCGAGGCGCCGTCCAGCACCTGGATGTTGGACAGCGCGGTCGGATAGGTCTTGAGCGCCTTGGGCGTGACGCCGTCGAACTGGGCCTCGGGCGGCAGCAGGTCGCGCACGCCGTCCACGCGGTCGAACGAGCTGGCGTCGACGCCCGCCCGCGCCAGCACCACAGGCGCCCGGCCGATGGCGCGGCGGAAGGCGTCATCGCCTGACGGCAGGGCCTGCAGCCGGCCGGTCACCTCGGGCGGCAACTCGCCGTAGACCGCGGCGAACTCCGAGGGGTCATGGCGGTCGGGCTCGGCGAACAGCAGGTCGAAGCCGATCGCCGCCGCTCCCAGTTCCGAGATCCGGTCGGTGAGCGCGGCCAGGTAGAAGCGCGTCCAGGGCCAGCCGCCGACGTCGCGAATGCTGTCGGCGTCGATCACCACCACCTGTACCCGCGACGAGACATCGGGCGCGGGCGCGAGGGTCTGATAGGCGTCGTAGAGCGGCTGGCGCAGCCAGGGGCCGCCCGCCAGGACCAGCAGTGCGGTGACGAGCGCCGCCGTCAGGCCGGCGACACGGACCCGCAGACGCGCGCGCGGGTCCAGCTCGCCGAGGGCGTCAGACCCTGACCTCGAGACCGTCATACGCGCAGATCACCTCCAGCGGCGGCCGGTCGGCGCGCACAAGTTCCTCGTAACGGATGGACTCGGCGTGCATCTGCTGGATGTCGCGGTCCGAATAGGTGGGTTCGTGGTGGAACAGCGCCAGCCGCCTGGCTCCCGCCGCGTGGCAGAGGTCGATCGCCACCACGTTGGACGAATGCCCCCAGTCCTGCTTCAGGCTGACCGTGTCGCCCAGGGAATACATCGTGTCGCAGATCACCAGGTCGCCGCTGGCGAAGAAGGCGTGGAAGGCCTCCTCGGCGTCCATGTTGTCCAGCTTGTGCTCGGAGTCGGTGGAATAGATCACCGAGCGGCCGTTCTTCTCGAACCGGTACCCGTAGGAGTCGTGCGAGTGGTACTGGCCGGTGATGCTGACCTTCAGCCCGGCCGCCTCGAACGTGTCGCCGGGCTTGTGGGTGAGGAAGGTGAACTTCGCCCTCAGCCAGTCGAAGGGCACCGGGAACGAGATCTCCTCCTGCTGGCGGCGCAGGGCCTCCTCGGCGTCGGGGTGGCCGGAGTGGATGATGATCTCGGCGCCGGGGTCGAAGGCCGGCCCGAAGAACGGGAAGCCCATGATGTGGTCCCAGTGCAAGTGGGACATGAAGAAGTGATAGACCCGGGGGTGGCCTTCCTTGCAGCGCCGCGCCGCGTCGATGCCGAACTCGCGCAGCCCCGAGCCCATGTCGCAGACCACGAAGGCGCCGTCACCGCCTTCGATCTCCACGCAGGAACTGGCGCCGCCGTAGGAGCCGTAGGTGTGGAAGGGCAGGTTCTCCTGCGCCCAGCCGTGCGCCGCGTCCTCGTCGGCGAAGGTCTGGCCGCTGGCGGCCACGAGGGCCCGGGCGATCTTGCCCTGGATGGCCAGCGCCGGACGGGCGACCGGCAGGGACCCGCGCGTGCCCCAGAAGCGTACGAGCATCCGAACCCCCCGCCGCCGCTCAGGCGTCGCCGTGAACGCTGTCGGCGATCACGAACAGCTTGTCGTAGCGGCTGATCGCCAGGATCTCGCGCATGCGCGGGTTGGGCGCGGCGAGCGTGATCGGGACCGCGTCGCCGGCTTCGCGGCGGGCGATGGTCAGGGCGCGAAGGCCGCGCGAAGACATGTAGTCCAGCCGGGAAAGGTCCACGACGAGGTTCGCGCCCGCGGCGGCCGCCTCACGGACAGCAGCCGTCAGATGCTCGGTGAACGCCTCCCAGGTCGTCTCGTCGACCCGGCCCGCCGGCGCGCCCACGACGCGGCCGTTCTCCACCGAAACCTGCCACTGCAAGTCCATAGATCCCCCCGTTTGTACGCAGGCCACGTCCGTTGCTGGCGCGGACGTCGATCGACCCGCGCCCAAAGTGAAGGCGCCCGTGGGCCCGGCGCAACAGGATTCGCGCCGTGGGTGCGGCCAAGCTTTGATCACGGCTCAGGCTGGCGCCTAAAAGTGACGACAGCGTCACTTTGGACGAACGGTGGGATGCGAATATTCCCTTGCGGCATAAGGTGTTGCGATTGGGCCGCGTTTGCATCGCAACGTTGCGCGAACAGTGTGATTTGTGTGGCGTCGGTGAAATAATCATCCTCATATCGCTCTGCTCGAGCTGCCCGCAACAGAGGCCGCCGAGGGGAGGAATACGATGAGAAAAGGCAGGTTCTTCTGCGGCGTGTCCGCATTGGCCGCGCTCATGGCGTGTGGCGCGGCCACGCAGGCGCACGCCCAGGCCGCCAAGGCGGCAACCCAGTCAGGCCCGACGGAAATCGGCGAGGTGGTGGTCACCGGCTCGTTCATCCGCGGAACGCCCGAGGACGCGGCGCTGCCCGTGGACGTGATCAGCCAGGAGGACCTGGAGAAGCAGGGCGCCCCCTCGACGCTGGAGCTGATCAAGCAGCTCTCGGTGTCCAGCGGCGTGCTGGGCGACACCAACCAGTTCGACCCGCGGGCTCAGGGGTCGGAAGGTTCGGGCTCGGTCAACCTGCGTGGCCTCGGCGCCCAACGCACCCTCGTCCTGCTGAACGGCCGGCGCGTCTCGCCCAACCCGTTCGGCCAGGCGGGCGCGGGCATCGTCGACACGAACATGATGCCCTCGGCGGCCATCGGGCGCGTCGAGGTGCTGAAGGACGGCGCGGCGGCCACCTATGGGTCGGACGCCATCGGCGGGGTGGTCAACTTCATCACCCGCACGAACCTCGACGGGCTGGAGGTGGCGGGCAGCTACCGCAACATCGACGGTTCCAAGGGCGACTACGACGCCAGCGCCGCCTGGGGCATGGACTTCGGGGCGGGCAACATCCTGCTGACCATCGGCTACCAGCACCGCTCGGAGCTGAAGGTCACCGATCGCGGCTGGGCGACGCGGCCCTACGTCGACAATCCCGAGGGCGGCTGGTCCGCGGGCAGCTCGATCTCGCCGTTCTTCCCGGTGGGCGGCACGCCCGCCGCCACCGGCTTCCGCATGGACACGGCCGGCTGTAACGCCGTGGGCGGGGTGGTGCAGGGTGGCGCGCTGCCGGCCTGTCTGTTCCACTATGTGGAGTACGACAACCTGGTCGAGGAAGAGGATCGCCTCCAGCTCTACGGCGAGGTCAACGCCGATCTCTCCGAGAACCACCGGCTGCATATCGAGGCGCTGTACGGCAAGACCGACGTGCCGAACTGGAAGACCTCGCCGTCGTACCTGGCCCTGCAGACGCCGACGTCGCTGACCAACCCGCTGGCCGGCGCGCTGCCCGCCTCGCTGCTGGCCGGTTACTTCGTGCCTGCCAACAACCCGGGCCTGATCGCGCTCAGCGCTGCCAATCCCGGCCTGATCCCCACCGGCGCCACCGGCGTCCACCTGCCGGGGGTTCGGTACCGTCCGCTGGCGTGGGGCGGCAACCCGATCTTCGACGGCAACGAGGGCTCGTCCGAGGGCCTGCGCCAGTTCGAGGCCTTCCGGGTCTCGGGGAGCCTGCGGGGCGACCTGCCCTGGATGGGGATCGGCTATGACGTCGCCCTGACCTACGGCCAGGAAACCGGCCGTCGCACGGGCTACGACACGGTGGTCTCACGGTTCCAGCTGGCCCTGCGCGGCTTCGGCAGCCTGGCCAGCGACGGCGCCGGCGGCTGTACCGCGGCCGAGACCGGCAACTACACCACCAACGCCGGCAACAACGCCCTGGGCTGCTACTTCTTCAACCCGTTCTCGAACGCCATCCAGTCCAACGCCATCACCGGCCAGACCAACGCCGGCTACAACGCCGCGGTGGCGAACAACCCGGACCTGGTCCGCTGGTTCTTCCCGCAGGTCTCCACCAAGCAGACCCAGCGCCTCTTCGTCTGGGACGCGGTGCTGAACGGCAAGACCGGCATCACGCTCGGCGGCGGCGACGTGGCCTGGGCGGTGGGCGTACAGTTCCGGCGCGACGGCTTCGAGTCGGAGTACAACGACCTCAGCGACATCGACGCCACTCCCTGCATCGACACGCCGATCAACGGAACGGGCGCCTGCGCGGTCCGCAACGGGGCGCTGATGTTCCTGGGCACCGGCGAGGAAGCCGACCTGGATCGCAACGTCTGGGCCGCCTTCGGCGAACTCAGCGTGCCGATCAGCGACGCCATCCAGCTGCAGCTGGCCATCCGCCACGAGGACTATGAGGCGGTGGGCACCACCACCAATCCGAAGGCCTCGGCCCGCTGGCAGCTCACCGAATGGTTCGCCCTGCGCGGCTCGATCGGCACCACCTTCCGTGGCCCGGCGCTGACCAACCTCAACCAGAGCAGCGTCACGGCGCTGAGCTTCATCGGCGGCGCCTTCCGCGCCATCGACTTCTTCGGCAACCCGAACCTCGATCCCGAGAAGTCGACCACCTACAGCGTGGGCGGCATCTTCAACATCGGGAACTTCAAGGGGTCGATCGACTACTGGGGCTTCGACTTCAAGGATCCCATCGTCGGGGAGCCGTCGGCCTCCATCGTCAACACGATGTTCCCCGGCGGGGCGGCGACCAATTGCGGCAACCCGACCTTCGCGGGCCTGCAGGCGCGCTTCACCTTCCAGGGCGCCTGCTCGATCGCCACGATCTCGCGGGTCCGGACCCAGGCGGTGAACGGGCCGAAGATCAAGACCTCGGGCATCGACTTCCTGGGGCAGTACGACTTCGGCGAGGTCCTCGGCGGCGAACTGCGTGTCGGGGCGTCGGCTACCCACACTCTGGAATACAAGATCGGCGACTTCGTCGTGGAAGGCGTCACGGTGGAGCGGGCTTTCGATGCCGCCGGCTTCCTGAACTACCAGCTGATCGCCACCTCGCTGCCGAAGTGGAAGGGCTCGGCGTTCGCGGAATACAGCCGCGGCGCCCACAACCTGCGCTTCACCGTCAACTACATCGACGGCTACAAGGACCAGCGCACCTCGATCCTGGCCGCCAATCCCGTGAATGGGGCGGTGCAGACCAAGGGGCAGAAGATCAGCGACACTGTGCTGGCCGAAATTGACTATCGCGTCGAATTGCCCTGGCGGACGACCATGACGCTGTCGGTCGACAACCTGTTCGACCAGGATCCGTCGTTCGCCCGGCTGGATCTGAACTACGATCCGTTCACCGGCAACACCCTGGGGCGGACCTACAAGGTGAGTGTCCGCAAGCGCTTCTGATGCGCCTTTACGGATAGAAATCCTAATGAGCGCCGCCGGTTAGCCCCGGCGGCGCTTTCCCTTACGGGGCTTGGGGTTGCGGCGATTTTGAGACACCCGTGTTTTTCCAAACGCTGGTATCTTTTTTTGACAGACCGTTGGATCATGGCCTCGATCCCGGCGGCGGACCTGCACATCAGATGCGGGCTGTTGGTCTCGGGAGGGGAAGGAACATAGTCCATGAACACACGCAGTCTGTACTGCGGCGGCTCCGTCGTGGCCGTCGCTCTTGCCCTCGGCATGTCCGCGCCGGCCGCCGCCCAGCAGGCCTCCGACAGCTCGGTCGTCGAGGAAGTCGTCGTCACCGGTTCGTTCATCCGGGGCACCCCCGAAGACGCCGCCCTGCCGGTGGACGTCATCGGCGCCGAAGAACTCCAGAAGCAAGGCAGCCCGACGCCGACCGAGCTGGTGAAGTCGCTCACCGTCTCCAACGGCGTGCTGGGCGACTCGAACCAGTTCGACTCCCGCGCCCAGGGCGCGGAAGGCTCGGCCACCGTGAACCTGCGGGGCCTGGGTCCGGCCCGGACGCTGGTGCTGTGGAACGGCCACCGGCTGGTCAACGCGCCGACGCTGAACGGCAACTCGCCCGACCTGAACGTCCTGCCCTTCGCGGCCATCGGTCGGATCGAAGTGCTGAAGGACGGCGCGGCGGCGACCTACGGCTCGGACGCCATCGCCGGCGTGGTGAACTTCATCACGCGCAAGAACACCGACGGGCTGGAGCTCTCCGGTTCGTACCGTCACATCAAGAACGCCAGCGGCGACTGGGACGGCAGCGCGGTCTTCGGCAAGGAGTGGGGCAAGCTCAGCGTCCTGCTGACCGGCGAGTACCACTACAAGTCCAAGCTGACCGTCGGCGAGCGCGACTTCACCCAGCCGGGCTACTTCACCAGCCCCGAGACGGGTTGGTCGTCGGGCAACGCCACCACGGCGTTCCTGCCCCTGACCAACACGGCCACGGGCGGGTTCACCCCCGCGGCGGGCCTGCAGCGCGACGCGGGCTGCGTCCCGCTGGGCGGCCTGCCGTCGTTCAGCGGCACGACCCCCACCTGCATCTTCAACTACACGCCGTACGACAACATCCAGGAGACCGAAAAGCGCTTCCAGCTCTACGGAGAGCTCGACTACGAGATCAACGAAGACACGAAGCTCCACTTCGAGGCCCTGTACGCCGAGACCGACACGCCCGACTGGCACACCTCGCCGTCCTATCTGGCGCTGCAGGTCCCGACCTCGACGACGAACCCGGCCGCGGCGTCCGGCCTCAGCGCCGGCTACTTCGTGCCGTCGTCCAACCCGGGCTTCGCGCTCTATCGCCAGCAGAACCCGTCCCAGATCCCGGCCTTCGCGACCGGCGCCTACATCCCCGGCGTGCTGTTCCGCCCGCTGGCGATGGGCGGCAACCCGCTGTTCGGCGACGGCTCGTCCACCGGCAGCCGCAAGTTCGAGGCCTACCGCTTCTCGGGCGGCATCTCGGGCAAGATCGGCCCGGACATCGGCTATGACCTGACCGCCACCTACATGCGGGAAGACCTGACCCGGATCGGCTACGACGCTCTGGTCAGCCGCTTCCAGCTGGCCCTGCGTGGCCTGGGCGGTCCGGGCTGCAACCCGGTCACCGGCACGCCCGGCCAGGGCGGCTGCCAGTGGTTCAATCCGTTCTCGAACGCGATCCAGTCGAACTACATCACCGGCCAGACCAACCCGAACTACTCGGCCTCGGTGGCCAACAGCCCCGACCTGATCCGCTGGTTCTTCCAACCGACCCGCGTCGACATCGCTTCGAAGACCTTCGTGGCCGACGCCGTGTTCAACGGTGAACTGCCGGGCGTGGAGCTCGGCGGCGGCAACGTCGGGTGGGCGGTCGGCGGCCAGTACCGCAAGCAGTGGTACGCCGCGAACTACGACGACTTCTCCGACCTGAACGTCACGCCGTGCATCGACACGGTGGTGACGGGCACCACCAGCTGCTCGGTCCGCAACGGGCCCTACATGTTCCTCGGCGGCGGCACGCCGTCCGACCTGTCGGGCGACAACTTCGGCGTCTTCGCGGAAGTCAGCCTGCCGTTCACCGACAACTTCCAGGTCTCGACGGCGGCCCGATACGAGGACTACGGCGCCAACGGCGGTTCGACCTTCAATCCGAAGGTCTCGGCCCGCTGGCAGGTGAGCGACGTCTTCGCGGTGCGCGGTTCGATCGGCACTACCTTCCGGGCGCCGCCGCTGACCTCGCTCGACCCGGGCCAGGTCACCAGCCTGCAGTTCCTGGGCGGCGCCTTCCGCGCCGTCGACGTGGTGGGCAATCCCAACCTCGACCCTGAGAAGGCCACCACCTACTCGGTGGGCGCCATCGTCAATGCGGGGCCGTTCAAGGCCACGCTCGACTACTGGAACTTCGACTTCAAGAACCCGCTGGTCAGCGAGCCGGTCGGCGGCATCTTCAACACCATGTTCCCGACGGGCACGGGGACCGGCAACTGCGGCGTCGCCGCACTGGCCGGCCTGCAATCGCGCTTTACCTTCAACGGCGCCTGCAACGTGGCCAACCTGTCGCGGATCCGCACCCAGGCCATCAACGGTCCGGGCGTGAAGACCGACGGCATCGACATCATCGCCAGCTACCGGCTGAACGACGTGTTCGGCGGCCGCGCGGAAATCGGCGGCACCCTGACCTATGTGCGCAAGTACACGGTCGAGGACACGGTGATCGAGGGCGTGGTCGTCTCGAAGGCCTTCGACGGCGTCGGCAAGCTGAATTACCAGACCCAGATCTTCCCGATCCCGCAGTGGAAGGCCCAGGCGTATCTCGAATACAACCGGGACATCCACACGGCGCGGCTGACGATGAACTTCGTCGACAGCTACGTGGACCAGCGCAGCGCGCCGTTCGCCCCGAACGTGGTGCGTGACGGGGTCAACGCCGCGGTGCCGCTGACCAACGCGGGCCAGAAGATCAAGACCCAGACCATCTTCGACCTGACCTACCGCGCCACCCTGGCGTGGGACACGACGGTGATCCTGTCGATCGACAACCTGTTCGACACCGACCCGTCGTTCGCCCGCCTCGACCTGGGCTACGACCCGTTCACGGGCAACGCCCTGGGCCGCGCGACCAAGATCACGATCAACAAGAAGTTCTAGTCCACAGGACATCAGGCCTCGCAGAAAGGCCGATCTCGACGCCGCCGGGTCCGCCCGGCGGCGTTTTCTTTTCTGGTCCCAGCCGGGCGCTCGGGACCTCGCCGGCCGAAATCCAACTTTCGGTACGATTCATAAGTCCGGTACGGCTTCCCCTACGGAATTTCGCTGGCGTCATCCGCAAAAAGAGAAAATCATCGTTCCGTCAGGAGTGGCTGAATTCCGCACGTCAGAGGCGGTCGGCTCCTGCGGGAGGAAACATAGATGCTGAAACGCAGGTATTTCTGCAGCGGATCCGTCATGGCTGTTGCTCTGGCCGTGGGCATTACCGCCCCCGCCGCGGCGCAGTCCCAAGCCCAGACGACGAACGAAATCGAAGAAGTGGTCGTGACCGGCTCCTTCATCGCCGGCACCCCCGAGGACGCCGCCCTGCCGGTGGACGTGCTCAGCGCCAAGGACCTGGAGCAACAGGGCTCCCCCACCGTGGTCCAGCTCGTGAAGAACGTGACCTCGTCCCAGTCGGCCCTGGGCGAGAGCAACCGCTACAACGGTGGCGCGGGCACGGCGACGATCAACCTGCGCGGCTTCGGCGCCTCGCGCACCCTGACGCTGATGAACGGCCGGCGGCTGGCGGACAGCCCGGTCGCGGCGTTCCAGGGCGGTGGCGCGAACCTCAACTTCATCCCCACGGCCGCGATCGGCCGCATCGAGATCCTGAAGGACGGCGCGGCCGCGACCTACGGCTCCGACGCCATCGGCGGCGTGGTCAACTTCATCACCCGCAAGGACCTCGACACCCTGGAGGTCGAGGGCGAGTACTCGCTGATCGACGGATCGAATGGCGACTACCGGGTGGACGCCGCCTGGGGCAAGCAGTTCGAGAACGGGAACGTCTTCTTCACGGCGGGCTACCGCCACCGCTCGCGGCTCGACATCCATGACCGTGACTGGGCGGTCCGTTCGTTCGACTTCGGCGGCTACGCCGGCGCGGGCGGTTGGACCGGCGCCAGCAACCCCGGCCTGTTCCTCGCGGGGGCCACCCTCTTCCGCGACAACGGCTGCGAGGAGTTGGGCGGCACGCTCACCAACAACGTCACCTACCAGAACCCGTTGAACGGGACGCTGGGCCAGGGCGCGACGGCCACCGTCGCGGTGCCGGTGAGCGCCCAGAACCCGGCGGTGGCCGGTTCGACCTGCCGCTTCCAGTTCTCCAACTTCAACGACCTGGTGAACAAGGAAGACCACTACCAGCTCTACGGCGAGGTCAATTTCGACCTGTCCGAGAACATGTCGTTCCACGGTGAGGTGGCCTGGACCAAGAACGACACCCCGGTCCAGCGCCTGTCCCCGGCGAACCTGACGGCGCAGTATCCCTCGCCGGTCTCGGTCGGCGGCACCTCGTACTCACCGACGGCGGCCAGTGGTCCGAACTTCTCGGTGCCCTACAACATCCCGGCCAACCATCCGGGCCTGGTCGCGTTGCTGAACAGCTGCGCCGCGCCGCTGACCGCCGCGCAGTGCGCCACCATCCGCGCCACCGCGAACGCGCCGACCGGCGCCCAGGCCGGCGCGCCGCTGGGCGCCCGCGGCGTGGACATCGTGCAGCTGGGCTGGCGGGCCATCGCCTTCGCCGGCCACCCGCTCAACAAGGACGGGGCCGACCATCAGGCGATCGTCAATGACGGCTTCCGGATCTCGGGCGGCCTGAAGGGCAAGATCTTCGGCGGCATCAACTACGACACCGCCGTCACCTACATGGAGCAGAAGAACACCACCAATACGAACGATCTCCTGGTCCGCAACATCCAGCTGGCGCTGCGCGGCTACGGCGCCAAGGCGGACGATCCGGGCGGTTGCACGGCCGCGGAGACCGGCAACTTCACCACGGGCGCCGGCAACGCGGCCCTGGGCTGCTACTACTTCAACCCCTTCACCAACGGCATTGCCTCCAGCGCCGTGAACGGCGCGGCCAATCCCTACTTCAACTCGGCGGTGGCCAACGATCCGCAGGTGGTGGCCTGGCTCTACGGCAACTACACGAACATCGTCACGAACCAGCTCCTGGTGGTCGACGCGGTGTTCTCGGGTCAGACCGGCATCGAGCTGGGAGGCGGGCCGGTGGCCTGGGCGGTCGGCGGACAGTTCCGCTACAACCACGAGATCCGCAAGTACGGCGCGCTGTTCAACTCCGATGAGAACCCGTGCCCGGACCGTCCGTCGTGCGCCGATGAAAGCGGCCCCCTGCAGTTCTTCGGCTCCAACACCGACCGTGACGACGACGCCAATGTGAAGGCGATCTTCGCCGAACTGCAGGTTCCGGTGCTGGACAACGTGAACCTGAACTTCGCCATCCGGCACGAGGCCTATCAGGGCAACATCGGCTCCACGACCAACCCCAAGGTCGCGGTGAAGTGGCAGGTCGTGGACTGGCTGGCCCTGCGTGGCACGGCCAGCACCACGTTCCGCGCCCCGGGTCCCGGCCTGGTCGGCACGAACTGCAACAACGGCGTGCGGGTGCTGGGCAGCGCCTATCGGGCGTTCCAGAGCTGCGGCAACCCGGAGCTCAAGCCCGAGAAGGCCGACACCTTCAACCTGGGCGCCATCGTCGAGATCGGCGGGTTCACCGCGACGGTCGACTACTTCAACTTCAAGTTCAAGAAGGAGATCTTGGAGGAGAGCGGCGCGCGCCTCTACGCCACCATGTTCCCCGGCGCCTCGAACGTGAACTGCGGCAACCCCGCCTTCGCCGAGTTGCAGGCGCGCTTCACCTTCGCCGGCGCCTGCGGGGCCGCCAACGTGGCCCGCCTGCGCAGCTTCGTGATCAACGGGCCCACCACCGAGACCTCGGGCCTGGAGTTCCGCGCCCAGTACGACTGGGACGGCTGGTTCGACGGTCACTGGGCCGTGGGCGGCGAGGCGACCTATCTGATCGAGTACAAGCGCGGCGCCGTGTCGATGAAGGGGGCGGACATCGCCATCTCGCCGGCCGAGGACCGCGCGGGCCTGTCGGACCTGATCAACGACTTCTTCTCGTACCCGGAACTGAAGGCCAACGCCTTCGCCGCGTTCGTGAAGGGGCCCCTGTCGATCCGCTGGCAGACCCGGTTCGCGGAAGGCACTTCGCCGGCCTTCGGCTCGCCGCTGTTCGTCACCGTGCCGAACGCGGGCGCCACCACCGCCGCCGCGGCGTGCGGCGGCACGTCGACGTCGTGCGCGGGGCGCGACCTCGTGACGGTCGGCAAGGGCAAGAACTTCTGGCAGCACGACCTGATCGTGCGCTGGGAGGCGCCGTGGGACTCGGTCATCACGGCCAGCGTGCAGAACCTGTTCGACAAGGATCCGCCGTACGCCCCCAGCCAGTACAACTACGACTACACCTCGGGGAACCCGCTGGGCCGGGTGTTCGAGGTGTCGGTCAAGAAGACGTTCTGAGGCCGCAGGGCTTCAGGATCGCGGAGGGGCGTCGGGCGACCGGCGCCCCTTCTTCGTGACCGGTCCTCAGGGACGGGCGCGACGGGGCAGGGCCTTGATCTCGGCCTCGGTCAGCTTGCGCACGTTCTTCACCGCGCAGCGTTGCGGGCCGATCTGGCTGGGCGCGATGATCTCGGCGTCCAGGCCGCTGCAGATGTGGGCGCTGGCCCGCGAGCGGACGGCGATCTGGCTGGTCCACTCGACGTTGTTGCACCGACCCAGCATCTCGAACTGGTAGATGTCCTTGGACCCCACCCGGACGTTGACGATGCGCTCGTCGTCCGAGGCGAAGTTGGTGATCCGGTTGGCCCAGAAGCACTGGCGGGGCGCCGAGGCCTCGGGCTTTTCAGGGCTCTTGGCCGTGGCGGGCGCGCCTGAAGCCAGCAGTGCGGTCGCAGCGGCGAGGGAAAGGGCGAGTTTCGACTTCATTCGACAGGTCCTCTGACCCCAGTGGACGTCCCCGCCTCGCCATACACCCTCAGGCGGGGGCGGCGGAAGCGCCGCGTCGGGCGGCGCGGCGGGCAAAGCGATCGGGCGCCACCAGCTCGGTCGCGGCCGCCGAGATCGGCGAGGGAGCGCCCAGCGCCAGGGCGGCCACGTGCTCGGCCAGCAGAGGCGCCAGCGAGAAGCCACGCGACCCGAAGCCGGTGAGCGCGAAGAGGCCCGGCTCGAGCGGCCCCGCGATCGGCAGGCGGTCCGGCGTCACGGCCCGGACCGAAGCGCGACCCTCCAGCGGCGCGGCCGCGACGCGGGCGGCCAGGGCGGGCAGGGCGGCGGCCAGGGTCTGGCGATTGCGCTGATGGTCCCCCTCGCGCAGGTCCGCGCCGGCGTCGCCCCGGTCATGCGTGGCGCCGAAAAGCAGTCCCTGGCCGGTGGGGACGACATAGCCGCCCCAGGCGGCGGCGGGTGCGGTCTGGCCGTCCGTCGTCCAGCTCGCCTGACCCCTGACGGGCTGCAGCGGCAGGGCGGGCGCCAGGTCGCGGCTGTCGAGGGCCGCGGCCAGGATCACGGCGTCGGTGGCGACGATCTCGCCGCCCCCGGCGTCCAGCAGACGCCAGCCGTCGCCGGCGCGCTCCAGCCGTTGGACGTCGCCCGTCACGGTCTCGCCCAGCCATTCGCGCAGGATCGCCGCGGGCTGGGCGACCTGGCCCGTCCTCTGGTCCAGGCCGGCCGGCGCGGGCTCGCCCAGGCGATCGGTCGCCGCCTCGGCAGGCAGGAGGGCCAGGGCGTCCGGCTCGAAGAGGTCGGCGCCGGCGATGCGCGCGAAACGCTCGGCGTCACGTTCGCCGGACGCGAGTTGCAGGACCCCTTCGCTCAACACGGCGTCGGGGATGCGGTGATAGAGGCCGGCGGCGCGTGCGAAGGCCTGGGCGAACAGGCCGGCGGCGTCGCCCAACCCGGCGTCGAGCCGCGGCGTGACCAGGGCGGCGGGGTTGCCCGATCCGCCGGCGCCGGCGTGGGTGGCCTCCACGACGACGGCCTCACCGCCGATGGCGCGGACGGCGCGCGCGGCGGCGGCGCCCGCGATTCCCGCGCCGACGATGGCGACCCGGCGCGCAGGGGTGTCCGCGGCCTCCCCCGGGAACACCGCTTCCAGGCGCTCGCGCTTGCGGCCGAAGCCGGGGCGCTTGTCCACGGCGAAGCCCGCCGCCGCCAGCCCCCGGCGGACGTGGCCAGCGACGGTGAAGGTGGCGACGCGGGCCCCTGGCGCCGAGCGGGCGGCGACCAGGGTGAGGATCTCATCGCTCCACATCTGTGGGTTCAGCGCGGGGGAGAAGCCATCGAGGAACCAGGCGTCGGCGCGGCCTTGCCAGCCCGTCAGCGCGTCGGCGGCGTCCATGACCGCGAGGTCCAGGGTGGCGGAGAACTCGGGGAGATCCACGCGATGACGGCCACGGGCGCGGCCAGGCCATCGGGAGGTGAGAAGCGTTGTGATCTCGGCGAGTTCGGGCCAGCGGCCGAGCGCGCGGGCCGCCTCGTCGGCGGTGATCGGGAAGGCCTCGATCGAGAAGATGTGGAGGTGGCCGCCTGCCGGTCGCGTCCGGCGCCAGAGGTCGAGCAGGGCGGCGATGTTCAGGCCGGTGCCAAAGCCGAGTTCGCCCACCACGAAACGGCGGCGGCCGGTAAAGGCCTCGGGCAGGCCGCAGCCTTGCAGGAACACGGCGCGGGTTTCGGCGAGACCGTCCTCGGCCGAGAAGTACACGTCGCCGAAGAGCCGGGAGCGGGGTTGGCCGTCGTCGGTCCAGGACAGCGGGCTGTCCGAGCTCATGGGACCGGGCTCATGGAAGAAGGTGTCCGAAACGAAGAAGGGCCGCCCGAGGGCGGCCCTTCCGTAACGCGAAGTGCGTAGAAACGCTTACTTCTTTTCCGGCTCGGCGGCGGCCGGAGCGGCCGGAGCAGCGGCGTCGGCGGCCGGAGCGGCAGCGTCGGCGGCCGGAGCAGCGGCGGCGTCGGTCGCGGCGGTCGCGGCGGCGGCGTCGGCAGCCGGAGCGGCCGGGGCAGCGGCTTCAGCGGCCGGAGCTTCAGCCGGAGCCTCTTCCTTCTTTTGGCAGGCGGCGAGGGCGAGCATCGCGGCGGCGGCGATGAGCAGTTGCTTGGTCATGTTCCTGATCCTCTGGTCGGTGTGTCAGGCGCCGGTCGAGCATTCCCGCCGATCAGGATGGAATACCTCCCCCCGACGCAACGGCAGTGATACGCCTCACGGGGCCGTGATGACAAGGCCAAAACTCACGGACTTGTGATCACTTTTCGCCTGAGGGGCGAGGTCAGGCCTCGGCCGGGATCGCGGAGAGGGCTTCTTCCAGTTCGAGGAAGCTGGGCTGAGCGCCCGACGGCACGTTGCCACGGCCAATTTCCACCGAGATCTGGGCGGCGTTGCCGTGCAGGTGCGCGACGAGAACGGCCTGGATGATCCGATAGAACGCGCCTTCCTCTTCGACAACCTCCTTCATGCGCGTCGCCATGGGCGCCACGATGCCGTAGGCGAGGAACACGCCGAGGAACGTGCCCACGAGGGCGCCGCCGATCATCTCGCCCAGCACTTCGGGCGGTTCGGTGATGGCGCCCATGGTCTTGATGACGCCGAGCACGGCGGCGACGATGCCCAGGGCGGGCAGGGCGTCGGCCAGGTTCTGGACGGCGTGGCTGGGGGCCAGCGCCTCGTGGTGGTGCTTTTCGAGCTGCTTCTCCATGGCGTCCTCGACCTGGTGCGGGTCCTCGAGGTTCATGGTCATCATCCGCAGGGTGTCGCAGATGAAGTCGATGGCGAAGTGGTCCTTCGTGATCTTCGGGAAGCGGCTGAAGATCGTCGATTCCTTGGGGTTCTCGACGTGGCTTTCCAGGGCGATGACGCCCTTGGACTTCATGGTCTTGGTCAGCAGGAACAGGAGCGCGAGGAGGTCGCGGTAGTCCGAGGCCTTCCACTTGGGGCCGCCGAACACCTTGCCCATGCCGCCGCCGACGCCCTTGATGGTCGGCATCGAGTTGGCGATCAGGAAGCTGGCGATACCGGCGCCGCCGATGGCCATCATTTCGTGCGGCGCGGCGTGCAGGATCACGCCCATGTTGCCGCCCGACATGATGTAGCTGCCGAACACGAGGCCGAACAGCAGCACGAGACCGATAATCTGGAACATCGACTTCCCCGAAAATGCCGGGGGAGAATGGCCGTTAATGCTTAATTCCCGGTGTGCGGTGCGGCAGGTCGCAATTGCCGCAGGCGGGGAAGCCCCTTAAGCGGTGGCGCATGGCCAATCCCGCGGCCGGCGCCCTGCCCCGGCGATCCTTCGCGATCATCTTCGCCGTCTCCATGGCGACCGCCATGGGCAACACCGGACTGATCTCGGTCCTGCCGGCCATCGGTCGATCGATCGGCATTCCCGACGCCATGGTCTCGGCGATCTTCTCGCTGTCGGCGCTGCTCTGGGCCTTCTCGTCGCCCAGCTGGGCGCGGGCGTCCGACCGCTACGGCCGCAAGCCGCTGATGCTGGTGGGCCTGGCCGGCTTCATGGTCTCGATGACCCTGTGCGGCGTGGTGGTCAGCGCCGGCCTGCATCACCTGGCCGCGCCGATGGTGATCTTCGTCTTCTTCCTGCTGGCGCGGGCGCTGTTCGGCCTCTTCGGGGCGGCCAGCAATCCGGCGACCCAGGCCTATGTGGCCGAGCGCACGCCGCCCGAGAACCGCACCCAGGCGATGGCCAGCCTGGCCGGCGCGTTCGGGATGGGCACCGTCATCGGCCCGTTCCTGGCGCCGCTCTTCATCTATCCGGTGATCGGCCTCGCCGGTCCGCTCTACACCTTCGCGCTGATCGCCCTGGCCATGCTGTTCGTGGTCTGGCGCTGGCTGCCCGACCAGAAGGTGGCGGCCGAGGCGCAGCGGCCGCGACGGCCGGTCGTCGGCGGGCCCAAGGAACGCGGCATGTGGCGCGACCCGCGCATCACGCCGTTCCTGATCTATGGCTTCATCGTCGCCACCTGCCAGACGGCCCAGGCCCAGACCCTGGGCTTCCTGATCATCGACAAGCTGGGGAAGACGCCGGCCGAAGCTCAGTTCTACATCGCCGTGGCCATGATGTTCGGCGCGGTCGCGGGGCTGCTGGCCCAGTGGGGCCTGATCCGGATGTTCGAGATGACGCCGCGCCAGCTCCTGCGCTGGGGCGTGGCGATCGCGGCGACCGGCAACCTGATCGTCGCCCTGGCCCCGGCCGACGACATCGGCTTCTACGTGGTGGTCACCGGCTACGCGCTGTCCAGCCTGGGCTTCGGCTTCGCGCGGCCGGGCTTCACGGCCGGCTCGTCGATCGCGGTGGGCATAGACGAGCAGGCGCGGGTCGCCGGGGCCATCGCGGCGGTGAACGGCATCAATGTGATCTTCGCGCCGGCCTTCGTCTTCTTCTACCAGCACTACGGCCCGCTGCCGTTCCTGCTGAACACGGCGCTGATGGCGGGGATGTTGGTCTACGCCTTCCGCAACAGCGCGCTGAAGAACGCCGACCCCAAGCCGGCCACCCGCGAGGCCACGACCATGGCCACCCTCGAGAAGAGCGACGAGGGCGGCGCGGCCTGATCCGCTAGGTGGCGGGTGTCGGAACCCGGGCCGCGTCGGCCTTCAGCCGCGTGACCATGTCGGCCGAGAGATAGCCGTCGGCCACCAGGCCGCGGGACTTCTGCCAGTCGCGCAGCGCCTTGCGGGTCGCCATCCCCACCACGCCGTCGGCGCCTCCGGTGTCGAAGCCCAGGGCGTTCAGGGCGCGCTGGGCGGTCATGCGGTCGACCAGCGCCAGCGGGGCCTCCACCGGCCAGGGCTTCACCATCGGCAGCTTGCCGGCGATGCGATCGGCCAGCAGACCCACGCCGAGGGCATAGGCGATGCTGTTGTTGTACTTGCGGATCGCGAAGTGGTTCGGGAGCAGCAGGAAGATCGGGCCGTTCGCGCCGGTGGGAGCGATGAGCTGGGCCTGGGCCTGCGCGTCGGCCGCGGACCAGGCCTGGCCGTCCGCCGGGCGCACGCCCTTCTCCGCCCACCAGGCCGGGATCTCGCGCGGGCCCTCGGTGAGGCTGAAATCGAAGCCGGGCGGCACGGTGACCTCGCGCGCCCAGCCCTGGCCGCGCACCCAGCCGCCCTTGGACAGCAGGTTGGCCGCCGAGGCGAGGGCGTCCGGGGCCGAGGCCCAGATGTCGCGCCGACCATCGCCGTCCTCGTCCACGGCCGTGGAGAGGAAGGTGGACGGGATGAACTGGGTCTGGCCCATCGCGCCGGCCCATGAACCGCGCAGGCGCGAACGGGGGAACTCACCGGACTGGATGATCTTCAGCGTGGCGATCATCTCGCCCTCGGCCCAGGCGCGGCGGCGGCCTTGCGCCGCCAGGGTGGCCAGCGAGCGCAGCACGTCGTTGTCGCCCTGGATGGCGCCGAAGCCGCTTTCCATCGCCCAGACGCCGATCAGGACCTCGCGCGGCACGCCGAAGCGCTGCTCGATGTCAGGAAACTGCGGGGTGCTGGCGGCGCGGCGCTGGCCGATGGTCTGGCGGTCGGCGGTGACCACTCCGCGAAGATAGTCGCTGATCGGCTTCGAGAATTCGGGCTGGCGGCTGTCGAGGGCGGCCACCTTCGGGTCGGGGGTCAGGCCCGCCAGTTCGCGGCGCAGCACGTCGGGCGCGATTCCGGCGGCGAGGGCCCGGCCCTGGAACTCCACGGCCCAGGCGTCGAAGATCATGTCGCCCGAAGCGGTCGGCGGCGCGATCGAGGCCTGGGCGGGCGTGCCCGCGTGAGCGGCCGACGCGGCCACCGGCGCGGGGGCCTGCGGCAAGGGCCGGGGCGGGGTGGCGCAACCGGTGAGGACGATCAGCGGGATGACGAGACTGCGACGCATCCGATAGAATCTAGGGCGCGTCGGTCCGAACCCCAATCACAACGGTGTCAGGACGCGCGGTTGACTCGGCCAGACCGTCCCCGTATATGCGCCCGCTCTTGTTCGCCAACCCGGCCGTCCGCGGCCCGATTGAAGATACGGTCCCATGAAGGTCAGAAGCTCGCTCAAGTCGCTCAAGACGCGTCACCGCGACTGCAAGCTCGTGCGCCGCAAGGGCCGGGTCTACGTCATCAACAAGACCGACCCGCGCTTCAAGGCCAAGCAAGGCTAAGCTGCGCGACGTGCCGAGGGCCCTGCTCTGGGACTTCGGCAATGTCATCGTGCGCTGGAACCCGCGCACGCTCTACGCCAAGATCTTCCCTGATCCGGTCCAGTGCGACCGGTTCCTGTCGGAGGTGTGCACCATCGCGTGGCACACT
This sequence comes from Pseudomonadota bacterium, assembly GCA_040752615.1. Classification (GTDB taxonomy): domain Bacteria; phylum Pseudomonadota; class Alphaproteobacteria; order Caulobacterales; family Caulobacteraceae; genus Phenylobacterium. The sequence continues at coordinate 70,702 of JBFMGV010000004.1, forward strand.
CCGACCGACTGCGGCCTGACCTTCGCCGACAACATCGCGGTGCTGGTGGCCCGGCATCCCCACCACGAATCCGAGATCCGCGCCTGGCATGAACGCTGGGACGAGATGTTCTCTGGCCCGATCGCCGAGACCGAGGCGGTGATCGAGGCCCTGCACGCGCGCGGCGTGCCGCAGTACGGGCTTTCCAACATCAGCCACGAGACCTTCGAGTCTACGGTCGCGATGAGTCCCGCGTTCGGACGCCTGTCCGGAATCGTGGCGTCCGGCTTCGAGGGCGTGATGAAGCCCGACCCCGCGATCTTCATGCTGTGCTGCGAGCGGTTCGGCCTGGAGCCGGCCGACTTCCTCTTCGTGGACGACAACGCGGACAACATCGCCACCGCGGCGGCGATGGGTTTCGACACCCACCATTTCACCGATCCGGCGGCGCTTCTCCCCGCCCTGAAGGCGCGGCGCCTCCTTTAGCCAAGCTCGGCCGTACAGAACGTTGGCACGCCATTCGCAGGGATGACGGCGAAGTACCTGCGTTCTGTCTCAAACCTGTACGGGCTCCCGCAGAGGGGTTCGTCGCCAGACACCGGATCCTGACGATGCGTCTCACTGTTCAAGCCCTGGTCGCCGCCGCGGCCATCGCGATCGCCGCTCCCGCCGCCGCCGCCACCACCGTGGTGTCGCACTACAGCGTGGGCGATCCCGACGGCCTGCCGCCGGGCCAGACCCTGATCGCCGATTTCAACAACGCGGCCCAGCCGACCACGACCCTGGTCGACGGCGTGACCCTGACCCTCAACGGCGCCACCGTGGGCGTGAACGAGGGCGGCAGCGGCTACAGCGGCTACCTGCCTAACGACAGCACCCACTATCTGACGGTCGCGGGCGGCACGACGGCCACCTTCACCTCGGCCAACCTGCTGTCGAGCTTCAGCCTCTACATGGGCTCGCCGGACACCTACAACTACATCCGCTTCATCGGCGACGGCTTCGACGAGACCCTGAGCGGCTCGCAGATGTTCATCGGCGACACGAGCCAGGCCTGGTCGTGGGGCAAGCGCGTGAACTTCGACTTCGGCGGCTTCAAGGTGAACCAGATCATCCTGTCGTCCACGTCGAACTCGTTCGAAGTCGACAACGCCGCCGGCACGTTCGCCGCCGGTGTGCCGGAACCGGCCACCTGGGCCATGATGATCATGGGCTTCGGCGCGATGGGCGCGGTCCTGCGTCGCCGCAACGTTCTGTCGCTCGCCTAGTCTCTCTCCACTGGACGAGCCTTTGGGCCCCCGCTTCCCCGGCGGGGGCCTCTCTCTTTTCGGGCGCTAGTCGCCCTGGCGGACCAGGTCGAAGAACTCCTGACGGGTCCGCGGATCGTCGCGCACCTCGCCCAGCAGGCTGCTGGTGGTCAGCTTCGAGCCCGGCGTGTTCACTCCGCGCATGGTCATGCAGCTGTGCTCGGACACGATCACGACGCCGACGCCCTTGGGCTGCAGGATGTCCTGGATCGCCTCGGCGATCTCGGCGGTCAGCTTCTCCTGGATCTGCAGCCGCCGCGCGAAGCCGTGGACCACCCGGGCCAGCTTCGAGATTCCGACCACCCGGTCGTTCGGCAGGTAGCCCACGTGCGCCTTGCCGAGGAACGGCAGCATGTGGTGCTCGCAGAAACTGACCACGCGGATGTCGCGCAGCACCACCAGCTCGTCGTAGCCGCCGACCTCCTCGAAGGTGCGTTCCAGGTACTCGCGCGGGTCCACGTCGTAGCCGGCGAAGAGCTCGCGATAGGCCTTCACCACGCGACGCGGCGTATCCAGCAGGCCTTCACGGTCGGGGTCGTCGCCGGCCCATTCGATGAGGGTGCGGACGGCGCCCAGCGCGTCTTCCTCGGTGACCTTCTTGCGGGTCTCGTCAGCCATGTGTCCTCCGCGTCCATCGGCCTCAACGATCGGGTTCTAGCCGAGGTTCACGGGCGGGTGACAGCCCCGGCCTGGATGAGTAGGTTCCGCGCCTTTCCGACGACCCCCATCCAGTTTAAAGGCTGAGCCATGGCCGACGACGCTACCGCACACTCCGACGTCCTGAACGCGACCGCTCAGGGCCAGCTCAAGAGCATCATCGAGCGCATCGAGCGCCTCGAGCAGGAAAAGTCCGAGATCAACGAACAGATCAAGGAAGTGAAGGCCGAGGCCAAGGGCAACGGCTTCGACGTGAAGATCATCGCCAAGGTGATCCGCCTGCGGAAGCAGGACCGCGCCAAGCGCCAGGAGGAAGAGGCGATCCTCGACCTCTACCTCTCCGCGATCGGAGAGATTTGAACCGAAAGCCGCCAGATCCCAGGGCGGCGGCCCAGCGCGCCGCCCTCAACGCTCTGAAGCGCGCACGCCGTCAAGCCGACAAGGCCGGCGTGCCGCTCTCGGAGTGGGAAGGCGAGTTCCTCGGCAGTGTCGCCGAGCGGGTGAAGACCTACGGCCGGGCCTTCGGCGATCCCGAGAAGGGCGCGCCGGGCCAGGCCCTGTCGGCCATGCAGCATGTGAAGCTGAAAGAGATCGCCGCGAAGGCGAAGGGCGAGAAGAAGCCCATGCCGCGCGGCCGCGGCTTCCGGCCGAAGTCCAGATCAGGCGACGACTAGAGCGAGAGGACCGGCGCCGGTTGGGGCCGCGTGGCCGCGCGAGGCGGCGACGAGGCCGCGTCCGCGCTCTCGTGGAACCAGTGGTCCGCGGCCTCCAGCCATTCCTGGCGGGCTCGGCCCTCGTGGACGCGGGCAAGCTTCTCGCACTCGAAGGCTTCCCGCCAGCAATACGCCATCCAGCTCATGCCGAAGATACGGAGGCGTGGAGGCGGCGGATGCAGTTCGCGAAGAAAAAACTTCGCTATTTGAGTGTGTTAACCGTTCATTGCCAAGCGTGACCTTGGCGCGGCGACCGTCAGGCCGCCGCTTCCTCGGCGTCTTCGGCGCCTTTCACCAGCCCATCGAGACCCTGCTCGCGGACCTTGCGGTACAGCGTCGAGCGGCCGATGCCGAGGCGGCGGGCCACCTCGCTCATGTGGCCGGCGTAGACTTCGATGGCGAGCTGAATCAGGTCGCGCTCGATCTCTTCCAGCGTGCGCAGGTGCCCGCGCCCGTCGAGGATGCGCACGGGCTGTTCCGCCGCCGGCGCGGCCGTGGCCGCCGTCGCGTCGTAGGTGGGCGCCGGAGCGGGCGCGGGGACGTACTCGGGCGGCGGCGCGGCCACGCCCGAGATCGCCGGGAAGTCGTGCGGCTGCAGATACGGCGCATCCGACAAGACGATGGCGCGGTAGACCGCGTTCTCCAGCTGGCGGACGTTGCCGGGCCAGTCGTAGGCCATCAGGCAGGCGACGGTCTCGGGGCTGGCGCCCACCACCGACTTGCCTTCCTCGACGTTGAAGCGGCGGACGAAGCAGTCGAGCAGGGCCGGCACGTCGTCCTTGCGCTCGCGCAGCGACGGCGCCTCGATCGGGAAGACGTTGAGGCGATAGTAGAGATCCTCGCGGAACCGGCCCTCGGCGACGGCGGTCGACAGGTCGCGGTTGGTCGCCGAGACGATGCGCACGTCCACCTTGATCGAGCGCTTGGCGCCGATCGGATCGATCTCGCTCTCCTGCAATGCGCGCAGCAGCTTGACCTGGATGTCCAGCGGCAGCTCGCCGACCTCGTCGAGGAACAGGGTGCCGCCGTTGGCTTCCTGGAACTTGCCCAGGTGCTTGTCGGTAGCGCCGGTGAAGCTGCCCTTCTCGTGGCCGAACAGGATGCTCTCGACCAGGTTCTCGGGGATGGCGCCGCAGTTCACGGCCACGAACGGCTTGCCGGCGCGGTCGGAGGAGCCGTGCACCGCGCGGGCGATGACTTCCTTACCGACGCCGCTCTCGCCCGTGATCAGGATCGGGATCGACGACTTGGCCGCGCGCTCGCCCAGCCGCTTGACCATCATCATCGCCGGCGAGGCGCCGATGAGGTCGTCGAAGGTGGTGCGCCCGGAGGCGTGCTTCTTCAGCCGATCCACCTCGCTCTTCAGCGAACCCATGCTGAGGGCGTTGCGGATGGAGACGGTGATGCGTTCCGGGCTGGCGGGCTTCACGAAGAAGTCGCTGGCGCCCGACTGCATGGCCTGGACGACGGTGTCGATCCCGCCCGTGGCGGTCAGCACGATCACCGGCAGGTTGAACCCGCGGGCGCGCATTTCGGTCAGCGTGTCCTGGCCCGAGATTCCGGGCATGACGAGATCCAGCAGCATCACGTCGACGGGGGCGCCCGACGACAGGTGCTTGATCGCCTCGTCGCCGCTCTGGGCGTGCGAGACCGCGAAGCCTTCGCGCTCGAGGACCGCCTGGATCAGGCGGCGCTGTGTGGGGTCGTCGTCGACGACCAGGACCGTTTTGGCCATTGTGAAAACACCCACCCGACTGGACCCCACCGTTCTGGCGAGGCCTCGTTCTTGTCCCCCTTTGAAACATGAGAGGGGTAAAGGCAGGGTTTCGCAGACCTGAGTCAGGGGTTAACGGCCACGCTGTCCTGCGTCTGGGGGTTGAGCGGCGTGATCTGGAACAGCGGCAGGAACGCCTGGACCAGCGGGCCGATCGCCAGGGCGTAGATCACGGTGCCGACGCCGACCGTGCCGCCCAGCAGCCAGCCCAGGCCCAGCACGGACAGCTCGATCCCCGTGCGGACGAGGCGCAGCGATCCGCCCGTGCGACGGGCAAGGCCCGTCATCAGGCCGTCGCGCGGACCGGGACCCAGGCCCGCGCCGATGTACATGGCGCCGGCGATCCCGTTCAGGCCGATGCCGGCGATCAGCAGGCCGGCCCGCACGCCCAGGTCGTCCACCACCGGCAGCAGCGGCAGGGTCAGGTCCACCGCCGTGCCGATCACCAGGATGTTGGCGATCGTGCCGATGCCCGGCTTCTGGCGCAGCGGGATCCAGAGCAGCAGGACCACCGCGCCGACTAGGTTCACCACCATGCCGAACGACAGGCCGATGCGTTCGGCGACGCCCTGGTGAAACACGTCCCAGGGGTCGAGGCCCAATGTGGCGCGCAGGAGCAGGGCCATGGCGGCGCCATAGAGGTAGAGGCCGGCGAGGAGCTGGATCAGGCGTCTGGTCATCATGGCCTGCCAGATCGATGAAACTGGACCTGGAAAACAGAGCCAGTTGTGCGACGGTGGCGTCATGAACGCTCCCCGCCGCATCGGCCCCGCCTCCCTGACCCGCCTGCTCGGCGCCTGGCGCAGCGAGAACGTGGGCCCCGCCTACCGCCAGTTGGCCGACAGCCTGCGCCTGCTGATCCTTGACGGCCGCCTGCCGCTGGACCTGGTGCTGCCGGGCGAGCGCGAGCTGGCCGCGACGCTGGAGGTTTCCCGCACGACGGTGACCGCCGCCTTGGCCCGCCTGCGCGACGAGGGCTTCCTGGATCGCCGGCAAGGCGCCGGCGCGCGGACGCGCCTGCCGCGCGGGCCGGGCGAGCGGGGGATGGCCAGCCTGATCGCCGGGTCGGCGTCCGAGGGCGTGATCGACCTGGCGTCCGCCGCGCCGCCGGCGGCCGAGGTGGTGCACGGAGCCTTCGCCGCGGCCCTCAGCCAGCTGCCTGCCTTCCTGCCGCATCACGGGTACGCGGCCCTGGGGCTGGTCGAGCTGCGCGCCGCCATCGCAGACCGCTACACCCGCCGGGGCCTGCCCACCTCCGCCGACCAGATCATGGTCACCAACGGCGCCCAGCACGCCCTGGCTCTGCTGCTGCGGCTGACCTGCGGGCCGGGCGATCGGGTGGTGATCGACCATCCCACCTATCCGCACGCCATCGACGCGATCCAGCGCGCGTCGTGCCGTCCCGCGCCGGTCGGCTTGCCCGGCGAAGGCTGGGACGTGGAGGGCGTCGCAGCCGCGCTGCGCCAGAGCGGTCCGCGGCTGGCCTACTTCATCGCGGACTTCCACAACCCGACCGGCCGCTGGATGTCGCCGCAGAGCCGCGCGGCGATCGCCGCCGCCGCCGCGCGCGAGCGGACGCTGCTGATCTATGACGAGACCCTGATCGACCTGTGGCTGGACGGACCGATCCAGCCCTACGCCTTCGACGAGCCCGACGAGGGCCTCGTGCGCCTGGGTTCGATGAGCAAGAGTTTCTGGGGCGGTCTCAGGCTGGGCTGGATCCGGGCCGACGTGCAGACCATTCAGGCCCTGGCCCCGCGCCGGGCCTCCATCGACCTCGGCACGCCGTTGCTGGAGCAGATCGCCGCCATCCATCTGCTGGCGGACGAGGAGGCTTCGCTGACCGTGCGGCGTGACATGATCCGCCAGCGCCGCGACGCGCTGCTGGGCCTGGTGCGTGAGCGCCTGCCGGAGTGGAAGGTCAGCTCTCCCCCTGGTGGACTGTCCCTTTGGGCCGAGCTGCCGCAGCCGGTGTCCTCGACCCTGACGGCCAACGCCGAGCGGTTTGGCCTGCGGCTGGCGGCGGGCCCCAGGTTCGGCGTGGACGGGGCATTCGAGCGCTTCCTGCGGATCCCCTACACCCTGGCGCCCGAGGTGCTCACCGATGCCGTCGAGCGCCTCGTCCAGGCCTATGAGCGCCTGCGTCCGGGCATGAGCTCGGCGAAGGCGAGCATGGGGGCGATGGTCTAGCCGCGCCCCCTTGCGCACGCCCCGGCGTTCGTGAAGCTTTCCACCCGGAGAGTTTCAGTTTCGGGGGCGTGCATGACCGATTTTGTGAAGACCGACCGGCGGGCTCTGCTGGCGGGAGCCGCGGCGCTGGGCGCGAGCGCGGTGGCGCCGACGATGGGCCAGGCGGCCACGCCGACGCTGTATCCCGACGTGAAGAAGGCGCTGGCCGCCGGGCACGACGCGGCGGTGAAGCGGCTGCAGGACTGGATCGCCCTGCCGTCCATCGCGGCCGAGAACCTGAACTATCCGGCCGGCGCTGAGTACATGCGCAAGCTGGCCCTGGACGCCGGCTTCCAGCACGCCGAGATCGTGCCGTCGAAGGGCAAGCCGGGCGTCTTCGCCACCTATGACGCGGGCGCAAAGAAGACCCTCGGCCTCTACTTCATGTACGACGTGAAGCAGTTCGACCCGGCCGAGTGGGAGAGCCCGCCGCTTGAGGCGCGCATCCTGGATCGGCCCAATCTCGGCAAGATCGTCATGGGTCGGGGCGCGGTGAACCAGAAGGGGCCCGAGGCCACCGTGCTGCACGCGCTGCACGCCATGCGCGCCGCCGGCCGCAAGCTGCCGGTGAACCTGGTGCTGGTGGCCGAGGGCGAGGAGGAGATCGCCTCCCCGAACTTCCACGAGATCGTCACCCAGCCGCAGGTGGCCGCCGCCCTCAGGAAGACCGTGGGCGTCATCATCCCGTTCGCCTCGCAGAGCCCCGGATCCGGTGCGGTGGTCATCAACCTGGGCGCCAAGGGCGCGCTGGAACTGGAGATGACGGTCTCGGGCGAAAAATGGGGCCGCGGGCCGAAGGGCGACATCCACTCCAGTCAGAAGGCGCGGGTCGACAGCCCGCCCTGGCGCCTGGTGGCGGCCCTGTCGTCCCTGGTCAGCCCGGATGGCAACACCGTGGTGATCGACGGCATTCCCGAGATGGTGAAGCCGCTGACCGCCCGCCAGAAGGAGCTGATCGCCCAGACCGCCGCCCGCACCAGCGAGGCCAACGCCAAGCAGCAGCTAGGCGTCCAGCGCTGGATCGGCGACATGACGTGGGAGCAGTCGCTGGAGCGCCTGGCGGCCGTGCCGACCGTGAACATCCAGGGTCTGACCTCGGGCTACACCGGCCCGGGCGGCAAGACGATCCTGCCGGGCAAGGCCAGCGCCAAGCTGGAGCTGCGTCTCGTGCCGGACATGACCTTCGACGACACCCTGAGGAAGCTGCGGGCGCACCTGGACAAGCGCGGCTTCACAGACGTCGAGCTGAACGTCACCGGCGGCTACGGCCCCACCGAGACGGCGGAGGATTCGATCCTCACCCGCGCGCAACTGGCCACCTACAAGCGCTTCGGCGTCGAGGCGACGCTGTATCCCCGGCTGGCCGGCAGCTGGCCGGGCGTGATCTTCACCGGCCCGCCGCTGAACCTGCCGGCCGCGCAGTTCGGTTTCGGCCACGGCTCGGGCGCCCACGCGCCGAACGAGTACTACGTGGTCGAGAGCAACCGGCCCGAGGTCTACGGCATGGACGACGCGGCCCTGGGCTTCGTGGAGTTCCTGCACCAGATCGCCGCCGCGCGCTGACGTCTGTTCCGCAGGGGCAAGCTTGCAGAGGCCCCGCGCTCAGCCATAGTGCCGCCCGAACGCCGATCATTCCAGAAGTCGGCAAACTACGGGGAGGCGTCATGAAGTTGCTGCGCGTGGGTCTTGCGCTCGCCCTGGCCGCCACGCTGGCGGCCTGCCAGAAGGACGGCCAGTCGGTCGACGCCAAGCGGCTGGAGGCGGCCGCCTCGAACGCCGAATGGCTGTCGTATGGCAAGGACTACAACGAGCAGCGCTTCAGTCCGCTGGACAAGGTCGCGGTCGCCAACGTGGGCCAGCTGGGGCTGGCCTGGTACGCCGAGTTCGACACCGATCGCGGCCAGGAGGCGACGCCCCTGCTGGTCGACGGCGTGCTCTACACCACCACCGCCTGGTCGAAGGTGTTCGCCTTCGACGCCAAGAGCGGCAAGCTGCTCTGGAAGTATGATCCGGGCGTGCAGGGCTCGAAGGGCTTCGACGCCTGCTGCGACGTGGTCAACCGCGGCGTCGCGATCTGGAAGGGCCGGGTCTATGTCGGCGCGCTGGACGGCCGCCTGATCGCGCTGGACGCCAAGACCGGCAAGCCGGTGTGGTCGGTGCAGACCACCGACACCTCCAAGCCCTACACCATCACCGGCGCGCCGCGCGTGGTGAAGGGCAAGGTGCTGATCGGCAACGGCGGCGGCGAGTACGGCGTGCGCGGCTACATCACCGCCTATGACGCGGCCACCGGCAAGCAGGCCTGGCGCTTCTACACCGTGCCCAATCCGACCGGCGCGCCCGACGGCGCGGCCTCGGACAAGGTGATGGCCTCGAAGGCCTACGCCACCTGGTCGGACGGCGAGTGGAAGGAGACCGGCGGCGGCGGTACGGCCTGGGATTCGATGGCCTATGATCCGGCGCTGGACCTCGTCTACTTCGGGATCGGCAACGGCAACCCGTGGAACCACAAGCTGCGGTCGGGCGGCAAGGGGGACAACCTCTTCCTGTCGTCGATCCTGGCGCTTAAGCCCGATACCGGCGAGTATGTCTGGCACTACCAGACCACCCCGGGCGAGAGCTGGGACTACACGGCCACCCAGCACATCATGCTGGCCGACCTGAACATCGCCGGTCAGGCGCGCAAGGTGCTGATGCAGGCGCCCAAGAACGGCTTCTTCTATGTGATCGACCGCGCCAACGGTCAGCTGATCTCGGCCAAGCCCTACACGAACATCACCTGGGCCAGCGGCGTCGACATGAAGACGGGCCGGCCGATCGAGAACCCCCAGGCGCGCTACCAGAACGCGGCGGTGCTGCAGGTGCCGGGCCCGCTGGGCGCGCACAACTGGCAGCCGATGGCCTTCAATCCGAAGACCGGCCTCGTCTACATCCCGACGAACGTGACGCCGTTCGCCTACACCGACGACAAGGCGTTCGGCTACAAGCCCGGCGCCTGGAACGTGGGCGTCGACTTCCTGGCCAACGCCCTGCCGACCGACGCGGCGACGCTGAAGGCCGTGACCTCGATGGTGAAGGGCCAGCTGGTGGCCTGGGACCCTGTGCAGCAGAAGCAGGTCTGGACCGTCGATCACCCCTACTTCTGGAACGCGGGCGTGCTCTCCACGGCCGGCGGCCTGGTCTTCCAGGGCGCGGCGCACGGCGAGTTCGCGGCCTATGACGCGGCGAACGGCAAGCGGCTCTGGAGCTACAAGACCGGCAACGGCGTGATCGCGGCCCCGATGTCCTACGAGCTGGATGGAGAGCAGTACGTGGCGGTGATGGTCGGCGCCGGCGGCGGCGGCCAGATCTCGGCCCCGGGTTCGCTGCCGAACCGCGCCCGCCTGCCGGGCCGGCTGCTGGTGTTCAAGCTGGGCGGCACGGCGACCGCGCCGGCCTTCCCCACGCCGCCGGAAGCCCCGGCGCTGGACCTGACCACGATCGCCTCGACCGGCGACGTGCAGCATGGCTTCGCGGTGTTCCACAACAACTGCCAGGTCTGCCACGGCCCCAACGCCTCGGGCGCCTGGCTGCCTGACCTGAAGCGTTCGCCGATGCTGATGACCGCCGACGCCTGGAAGGGCGTGGTCATCGACGGCGCCAGCGCCACGCGCGGCATGGCCAGCTTCTCGCGGTTCCTCTCGCCCAAGGACGCCGAGGATGTGCGGGCCTATGTCATCGACGAGGCGAAGAAGGCCCAGAGCGGTCAGGCCAGCCACGCCATGCCGATCGGGTAGGGGCAGAGCCCCAACATGTTCCTCCCCCTTTGGGCGAGGTGTCGACGAAGTCGAGGGAGGGGGGCCTAAACGGTCTGAGCGGACCCCCTCCACCGCTTCGCGGTCCCCCTCCCCCAGCGGGGGAGGAATTTACCCCAGCACGGCCGCGAACTGGTCGGCGATCCAGTCGGCCTGGTCCTGGGTGAGGATCAGGGGCGGGGCGATGCGGATGGTGTGATCGTGGGTCTCCTTGGCGAGGAGACCCCGGGCCTGCAGCGCCTCGCAGACCGGCCGCGCGCCGCCGGCGTCGGCGTGAAGCTCGACCGCGATCATCAGGCCGCGGCCGCGCACCTCCCTCACCGAGGGCGCGCGGAGGTCGGCGAGGCGGCCCTGCAGGTGGTCGCCCACCCTCGCGGCGTTCTCGATCATGCCTTCCTCGACCAGCACCTTCAGGGCGGCCCGGGCGACCGCGCAGGCCAGTGGGTTGCCGCCGAAGGTGGAGCCGTGCTCGCCGGGGTGCAGCACGCTCATGACCTCCGAGTTCGAAAGCACCGCCGAGACCGGGTAGAAGCCGCCCGACAGCGCCTTGCCGATCAGGGTGAGGTCCGCCTCGATGCCCTCGTGCTCCTCGGCCAGCAGCTTGCCCGTGCGGCCGAGGCCGGTCTGGATCTCGTCCAGGATCAGGATGACGTTGTGGCGGGTGCACAGCTCGCGGGCGCGCTTCAGATAGCCGGCCGGCGGGATGATCACCCCGGCTTCGCCCTGGATCGGTTCGACCAGGAAGGCCACGGTGTTGGGTGTGATGGCCGCCTCCAGCGCCTGGGCGTCGCCGAACGGCACGGTGCGGAAGCCCGGAGCGAAGGGGCCGAAGCCGCCGCGCGACTGCGGGTCGCTGGAGAAGCCGACGATGGCCACGGTGCGGCCGTGGAAGTTGTCGGCGGCGACGATGATCTCGGCCTGGCCGTCGGGAACGCCCTTGACCTCGTAGCCCCACTTGCGGGCCACCTTCAGCGCCGTCTCCACCGCCTCGGCCCCCGAGTTCATCGGCAGCACCTTGTGGCTGTTGGTCAGCTCGCAGAGCTCCTCGTAGAACGCCGCGAGCTGGTCGTTGCGGAACGCGCGCGAGGTCAGCGTCAGGCGCTGGGCCTGCTCGGTCATGGCGGCCAGGATGCGCGGGTGGCAGTGGCCCTGGTTCACGGCGGAGTAGGCCGAGAGGCAATCGAGGTAGCGGCGACCTTCCACGTCCCACACATGGACGCCTTCGCCCCGGGTCAGGACCACGTCGAGGGGCTTGTAGTTCTTCGCGCCGTACTGGGCCTCGGTCTCGATGTAGCGCTGGGTGAGCGAGCGTTGGAGGGCGATGTCGTTCATCGGTCTCTTCCCTATTCGGCGGCGTGGAGGCGGGCGGCCGGGACGGTGGTGCGGTCCAGGCGCAGGGTCATGCAGTAGGCGGCGCCGCCCGAGAGGATGAAGGGCGCGAGGTCCACCTCGGTGAGCGCATAGCCCCGGGCGCGCAGCTTCGTCCGCAGGCTGTCCGGCGCGCGGGCCATGATGATCCGGGCGTCGATGTTGACCGCGTTGACGCAGAAGGCGGCGGCCTCCTCGTCGGTGGCCTCGATGCGCTGCGCCTCGGGCACATGGGCGCGGATGGCGGCCAGCGACTGTGGGGTGAAGGCGGTCGGATAGTAGAGCACCTTGCCGCCGGCCAGAGGGCAGAAGCAGGTGTCGAGGTGGTAGAAGCGCTCGGTGGCCAGCTCCAGCGGCACGATCTCCTGGCCGAAGGTCTTGCGGATCACGGCCAGGGCGCCCTGGCTGGAGCGCGGGCCGTAGCCGCACCAGATGTGGCGGCGATCCGCGTCCCAGATCGCATCGCCCGCACCCTCGTGAAACAGCCCGTCCGGCAGGTCGATCACCTCTTGCACGACGCCCCGGGCCTTCAGGCGCAGGAACGTTTCGCGGAAGACCGGCTCCTCGCCCTGGCGCTCGGGGTGGCGGAAGCGGGCCAGCAGCACCTTGCCGTCCAGCACCACGGCCGCGTTGGCGGGGAACACGAGGTCGGGCAGGCCGCGCACCGCGCCGATGGTCTCCACATGGGCGCCGGCGGCCTCCAGCGCGGCGCGGAGCGCGGCCGAGCCGGCGCTGGCCGCCTGGGCCTGGGCCGGCGTCCAGTCGTCGGGCTTCATCCAGGGATTGATCCGGTAGCTGACGTCGAAACAGCCGGGATCGGTCATCAGGAAGAAGGGGCGGTCCATGCGGGCTCCTCGTGTCGTTGAGGAAGCGTCGCCCCGAGTCGTGCTAGCGAAAAGCGCTCAAGCTGTTACATTTCGCTGATCAGTTTGCTGTTATGTCAGGTTGAGGTGACGATCTGTTCGACGAGCTGGACCAGCGATTGATCGCCCTGTTGCGGGCTGATTCCCGCACGCCCGCCGTGGTCCTGGCCAAGGCGTTGAAGGTCTCGCGCGGGACCGTGCAGAACCGGATCGAGCGCCTGCTGGCGCGCGGCGTGATCCAGGGCTTCACCATCAAGACCCGTCCCGAGCTGGACGCAGGCCGCGTGCGGGCGGTGATGACCATCGCCATCGAGGGCGAACGGTCGGGGGCGGTGGTCAAGGCGCTGAAGGGCTTTCCCGAGGTGTCGGCCGTGCACACCACCAACGGCCGCTGGGACCTGGTGGCCGAGCTGGACGTGGAAAGCCTGGGGGCGTTCAGCTTGACCCTGGACCGGGTCCGGCAGATCGAGGGGATCGCCTCGACCGAGACATCGATCCTGCTGGCGACCCAGAAGATGTAGCGCGGCGCTTGTGGCGTCCGCCGACCCGTGTTCCGCTCGTGCGGGGGAGGCGGCGATGTCCGAGCCGATCGTTCAGACCTGGCGGCGGCAGAACCGGCTGCGGAAGCTGCGGCGGATGGCGCCGGGATTGGCGGCGCTCCTGGCGTTCGTCGCCTTGATCGCCGGCGTGGTGTGGCTGGCGGTCGGCGGCGGAGGGCTCGTCGCCAGCCCGGCCAGCATCCAGGGCGAGGCCGTGCGCGGCCGCACCGCCGAAGCGGGCGACCGCGTCTTCCTGATCACCAGCCAATGGCGTACCTACCGGTCGCGGGCCAGTTCGTCGGGCACGACCTACACCCGACTGGTCATCGACGTCTGGGCGTTCGATCCGGCCACCGCGCGCCCGATCTGGCGCCAGCGGCTGGTGGACGAACGGCGAGGCGTCAACATGGGGCGCGCCATCCTCGGCCTGCAGGGCGGCGTCCTGTGGCTGTTCGATGGGCGCAGCATCCTCGGCCTGTCGCCGAAGGACGGCGCGAGGGTCGCCGACAACGGGACGTTCCAGGCCGCCAACCCGCAGCTTCGCGGCGTCATGCCGACCGAGGCGAAGTACTTCCGTTTCGATCCCCAGGGCCTGTCGTTCACCGCGGCCGACGGGCGCGACTGGCGGCTGACCGGCGAGGGGGCGGCCACGCGTCCCGACGGGCCCAGGCTGGACACCCAGGCGCAACGGGCCGACCCGCGGCCTGGGATCTCGATCCCCGCGCGCAACGCAGGGGGCAACGGGACCTGGGCCTTCTACACGCGGGGGATCAACATCGGCGGCAAGACCTGGCTAGGCCTGCTGGCCGAGCCCGAGGCGGCGCGGTTCGACGCGCAGGACGCCATAGGCGGCGTCGATCCCCAGACCCACCCCCGCACCCGGCTGTGGACGGCCAGGATCGGCAGCAAGTCCACCTTCTTCGGGCCCCGTCCGACGATCAGCGAGGTGCGGCCCCTGCCGGAGAGCCCGGAGTTCCTGACCGCTGGCCTGCTGCAGGATGGCCGGTGCTGCCGCGACATCCCCATCCTGCTGTTCCGGCCGGACAGCGTGCTGGTGCTGCACCGTGACCGGCTGGGCGATCAGGGTCGGCTGAAGCTGACCCGCGTCTCGGGCCCGCTTGGCAAGACGGTCTGGTCCGTGGACCTGCCGGTTCAGGAGATCGAGGCGGTCCTGCCGGGTGAGACCTCCCTGGTTCTGATCGGCCGCCGCGACGAGGCTCCGCTGTTCCGCCGACGCGACACGGACCGGCTCGAGAGCATCGACCAGCTGGTCAGCGTGGACCTGGCGACGGGGAAGCTGGGCGCCTACGGCTTCCGCATCGCGCCCACGGCGCCGCACGACTTGCCGGCGTCGTCGACGAAGCTCAGCTCGCCTTGATCGGTCCCGCGCCGCCGCAGATCGCCTGGACCTCTTCCACGAGAGCGCGATCGTAGGCCTTCGTCGTCTCGGGCAGGTCTTCGTAGGGCGCGAGGGCGGGGTGCAGACGCCGGGCCTCGTCGCGGGTCGTCAGGTCGGCCCATCGCCAGCCGTCGAGCCGCCGTTGGGCGTTCCAACGCTCGTGCTCAAGCGCGGCCAGGGCTTCCCATTCGGCCTTCGTATCGAACAGCTTCGTTCCCGGCGGCAGGCGTGGTGGCCGGGCGACGCCACGCCAGAGGGCCGGGTCGATCCGCGCGCTGGCCAGCTTGGCCGGAATGTGGGCCACCGCGTCGCGGGTCGCCTGCCGGAACGTCTCGTCCAACTCATCCCATGGACGACCGGAGCGATTGTTCGGGTCGTTGCGCTGGTCCTCGCTCAGTGTCGAGCGATAGGCCTCGGAGAAGGCGCGCGCCGCATCGTCGGGCTCGCGGCGCAGGAACTCGGACGCCGCCACGATGGCGCTCAGGTCGCCGAAGGAGATCAGGGCGTTCAGGCCATGCCGCCCATTGCTCGACCGGGTCAGGGTGTGGGCGTCGCGCAGCCGGGTGAAGATCGGAGGATCCCCCAATCCGCTCAGCCGGAGGAGTGACTGCAGGGCCGCCGCGGTGCTGAGGCTGTCGGCGTCCGCGCTGCGGCAGACATAGGCCGCCGTGACCGCGCCGCCGGCCGTGATGGCGGAGATGAGCGCGTCCGGCTCCGGCTCCACCGCCTGTGTGCTGATCCGCCCCTCGATGAAGATCATCTCGGCGCAACGGTCGAGCTCGGGCGCGCGCACCCGCAGGGCGCCCTCCAGCGCGCGGGCGGCGGGGTCGACAACGGTGATGCGCGGCGGGGCCAGGCGGGTGGTCCGGCAGTTGACGATCAGGTCGCGGGCGATCGCCTGGCCGGACTGGCCGAAGCCGACGATGAGCGCGTGGATGCGCCCGTGTCCGGCCTCGTCGGCGAGCAGGAACGGCGGGTGCGCCACGTGCAGGGCGCGCGCCGAGACCGTGGCCGGAGTGATCACCCGCGTGCGCGGCTCATTGATCATCGCCGCCGAGGCCTCGGCGAGGCTGGCGTCGTCCAGCATGACGGTGATCAGGGCTCGCGGCGCGACCGAGCGGACCTGCTTGGCCAGCAACAGGCTACCGGCGGGGTCTTCATGCGCGACCAGCACCTGCTCGGCATCGGCCACATAGGTCTCGATGCTGGTTTCGGCGTCCTCGGCCGGCCAGGGCAGGGCGAAGGCGTTCAGGCGGTGGGACTCGAGCGCCGGCGCGCCGATCCAGACCGCGCCGCGCCCGCTGGCGCGGGCGCGTTCGAATGCCTTCAGGGCTATGGGGCCCGAGCCGACCACGGCCACGCGCCGCCGCATCACCTGGGCCAGGGCCACCACGGCGTGCCGTTGCAGCAAGGCCGCGAGGGCGAACAATGCGGCTCCGAACACCGACAGCAGGCCGGTCCAGCGCCCCACCAGGAACCGCAGGTCGGTCGAACCGGGCGGGAAGCGATAGGCCTCGTTGTTGACGGCGAAGAGGGCGATGGCGCGGTACAGCGCGTCGTCGATGCGGTGGCCGTGATCGAGCCAGCCCCAGAAGCCGAGCGTGATGGTGGCGATCGCGCAACAGGGCAGGACCCAGGGCGTGACCGCGGACGCGAGCCGCCTCGTGCGCGTCACGCCGCGATCTCGCATCGACGGCCATGCGGCCGAAAGCTGGACTGGAGCCCCCCGGACATGCGGCGCTTCTGCACCGGAACCGGAGGTCTCTCAATAGTCTCCCCGTCTCAAATGCCTGATGTCGGCTCCCGAATACGGAAAATAGGCAGCGTCATCGAGTTGTCGTCAAATTGTCATTCAGAAACGGGCGGCGGGCAGCGGCATGACGACTTTCCGCTGTTCCTTCCCCCGCAAGGTGAAGCCGGAAGCCCTCTCAAACGAAAGGCGGGGCCGACGGATCGGCCCCGCCCATCGCAGGGTTCCAGGCCGCCCGAAGGCGGCGAGGGTCTCGGGTCAGACCAGCGACAGCGCCGAGCGGCGGCGGCGCAGGGTGGCGCCGGCCATGCCGAAGCCGCCGATCATCAGGGCCCAGGTCGCCGGCTCCGGCACCGCGCCGGTGCCCGGGGTGATCGAGCCGATGGTGATGTTGGCGAAGGCGACCTGGTTGGCCGCGCCGCCGAAGTCCACCGACATGGCCGTGCCCGAGAAGGCGACGCCGATCGGCACGTAGGGGCAGAAGCCGCCGCCGGCGCAGGCCGCGGAGCCCGGGTCGGACGGGGTGGTCGGCAGGTTGAGGGTCGCCAGCAGCGTGCCGGTGCCGTCTAGGCCGCTCCAGACGTTGATGAAGGCCGGGTTGTTGACGGCGCTGTAGAAGAACGAGAAGCCGGTGTCGAACCCGCCCGCCACGTTCATCGTCGCGGCCGAACCGCCGAGGAAGAACAGCAGGTTGCCGCCAGACGGCAGGCCGCCAGAATTGCAGCTGCCGCCGGGCTGGACGCTGCAGGCGAGGGCGTTGTCCGAGAAGGTGATGCCGTAGTCGGGGCCGCCGGTCGAGCCTTGGCTGCCCGAACCACCCGCGTAGTAGTCGAGCACGAGCTCCTGCCCGTCGCCGTTCAGGCCCGCGAAGTCGAGCGTGATGGACGCGCTGGCCGGCGCCGCGACCGCAACGCACGCGAGCGCAACGGCGCCCGCGAACATGGACTTAAGATTCATATCTGGAATTCCCCACTATGGCTGACGATTCAACCATCCGCACAACAGCCCGAACGTTGTTTCCCAACAACCCGACTCTCCCCTGAGGGGATTTTCTGGATTCGAGGAATTGTTGTAGCGTAACAACTGTAGAAACTACGGGTTGCTTACTGGAATTTCTCGCGTAGGTAGTGGCATCGTCAACGCCACAAACTTGGAAGCTCTACCGTGGCGGGCATGGTGGAGCGCGCCGGGCCGCTGGGCTAACCTGGGGCCATGAACGCTCCCTTCAAGACCGACGCGCTGCCCGAGTGGCGGCTGGACGACCTCTACGCCGACCGCGAAGACCCGCGCATCGCCGCCGACCTCGCCGAGGCCGAACGCCTGAATCACGAACTGGCGAAGCTGGAAGGCAAGTTCCTCGCCGCGCGCGCCGCGCCAGCCGAACTTGGCCGGCTGATCGACCAGGGGATCACGCTCTATGAGCAGGCCACCAACGCGATGTGGTCGGTGGGGGCCTACGCCGGCCTCGCCGCCTCGACCGCGCGCGACGACGCCGCCTGGTCGAAGTTCGAGGCGAACCTGCGGGCCCGCAGCTCGCAGATCGGCGCCCTGAGCCTGTTCTTCACGCTGGAGATCAATCAGCTGGAGGACGCCGAGCTGGAGGCGGCGCTGGCGGCGCATCCGGCGGCGGACCGCTGGAGCCCGTGGCTGCGGCGGGTGCGCGCCGGCCGGCCGCACGAGCTCTCGGCCGACCTGGAGAAGCTGTTGCTGGACAAGGCGCCGGCCGTCGCCAACTGGGCGCGCCTCTTCGACGAGACCCTGGCCCGCCTGTCGGGCAAGGTCGGCCGCGAGACCCTGACGCTGCCCGAGCTGCTGAACCGGATGTCCGACCCGAAGTCGGCCCGGCGCAAGGCGGCGGCCGGCGCCCTGGCCACGGCGCTGGAGGAGCGCACGCCGACCCTGGCGCTGTGCCTCAACACCCTGGCGTTCGAGAAGCAGGTCGAGGATCGCTGGCGCAAGTATGCCAGCCCGGCCGCGAGCCGGCACCTGGCCAACGAGGTCCACGCCGAGTCGGTGGCGGCCCTCGAGGCGGCCGTGGTCGAGGGCTACGAGAGCGTCAGCCACCGCTACTACGCACTCAAGGCCCGGGCGATGGGCAAGGACTACCTGGATCACTGGGACCGCAACGCCCCGCTGGATACCGCCGCGCCCCGCACCTACGGCTGGGGCGAGGCCCGTGGCGTGGTGCTGGAGAGCTTCCAGGCCCTCGCCCCCAAGTTCGCCGACACGGCCAAGACGTTCTTCAACCAGCCCTGGATCGACGCGCGGCCCCGCCCCGGCAAGCAGTCGGGCGCCTATTCCCACCCGGTGACGGCCGACAAGCACCCCTATGTGTTCATGAACTACATGGGCGAGCGGCGCGACGTGCTGACGCTGGCGCACGAATTGGGGCACGCGGTGCACCAGACCCTGTGCCGGCCTTTGGGCACGTTGCTGGCCGATACGCCGCTTACCCTGGCCGAGACCGCCTCCATCTTCGGCGAAGGCCTGGTGTTCGAAAAGCTGCTCGCCGAGGCGACGCCGGCCGAGCGGCGCGGCCTGCTGGCGGGGAAGATCGAGGACGGGATCAACACCGTCGTCCGCCAGATCGCCTTCCATCGCTTCGAGACCCGGTTCCATGCCGCGCGGCTGGAGGGAGAGCTGGCCAGCGACGAGATCGGCGGGCTGTGGCTGGAGGTGATGGCCGAGAGCCTGGGGCCGGCCATCCGCTTCGACGAGGGCTATCAGCACTACTGGGGCTACATCAGCCACTTCGTGCACGCGCCGTTCTACGTCTACGCCTACGCCTTCGGGGACCTCCTGGTCCGCTCGCTGATGGAGAAACGTCGCGAGGACCCGCAAGGCTTCGCGCCGCTCTACGAGGACCTGCTGGCCGCCGGCGGCACGCGGACCTATGTCGAGGCGCTGGCGCCGTTCGGCCTGGACCCGCGCGAGAAGGCCTTCTGGGCCGGCGGGGTGCGCCAGCTGGAGCGGCTGGTGGACGAGTTCGACGCGCTCGTGCCGTAGCGACAAGGCGAAAGGCCCTTTCCTGACGCTGGGATAACGCGTCGATCCTCCCGGTCAGAACAGATCGACAGGGAGGACAGGCGTGGCCCGCTACGACCTGATCATCGTCGGCGGCGGTATCGGCGGTTCGGCCCTGGCCACGGTTATGGCGCGGGCGGGGCGACGCGTGCTGCTGCTGGAGCAGTCTCCGGCCTACCAGGACCGCGTGCGCGGCGAGTGGATCGCGCCGTGGGGCGTGACCGAGGTGAAGCGCCTCGGCCTCTACGACCTGCTGCGCGGGGCCGGCGGCCACCACATCACCCGTCACGTCACCTACGACGAGACGCGCGCCCCGGAGGCCTCGGAAGCACGGACGCTGCCGCTGGGCATGTTCGCGCCCGAGGTGGCGGGGCCGCTGGCCATCGGCCATCCGCACCACTGCCAGACCCTGTTCGATGCGGCGGTCGCGGCCGGCGCGGACGCCCGGCGGGAGGTCACGGTGACCCGGGTGGCGGCCGGGTCGTCGCCCGAGGTGGAGTTCACCGACGAACAGGGAACCCACACCGCCGCCGCGCGCCTGATCGTCGGCGCCGACGGGCGCACCTCGCAGGTGCGCGATGCGGCGGGCATCGGTCTCAACCAGGACAAGCCGCACCATTGGTTCGCCGGCCTGCTGGTCGAGGGCGCCGACGGGTGGCCGGCGGACCTGCAAGGCATCGGGACCGAGGGTGACTTCGCCTACCTGGCCTTCCCGCAGGGCGGTGGCCGGGTGCGGGTCTACGGCGGCTATGCCCTCGACCAGGCGCAGCGGTTCAAGGGGCCCGAGGGGCCGCGCCGCTTCCTCGACGCCTTCCGCATGCAGTGCAGTCCGCTCAACGCGCATCTGGCGGCGGGCAAGCCGGCCGGGCCGCTGTTCAGCTACTTCAACGCCGACGCCTGGACCGACCAGCCCTTCGTCGAGGGTGCGGTGCTGGTCGGCGACGCGGCCGGGTGGAACGACCCGATCGTCGGCCTGGGCCTTTCGATCACCTATCGTGACGTCCGGCTGGTCAGCGAGCTGTTGCTGGGCTCCGACGACTGGAACGCGGCGCTGCTGGCGCCTTACGGCGAGGAACGGGCCGAGCGGATGCGCCGCCTGCGTTTCGCCGCCTCGATCACCTCGGCGCTCGACATGGAGTTCGGCCCCGCCGCGGCCGAACGGCGCCGGCGCTACCACGAGCGCGCGGCCGCAGACCCGACGGTGGGTCTGCACGGGCTGGCGGTGATGGCCGGCCCGGAGCTGGCGCCCGCCGAGTTCTTCACCCCCGAAGGTCGCGCCCATGCCCTGGGCGAGGCGGGAGCCGCCGCATGAGCCCCGAGGAAAAGGCCGCCTTCAACGCCGACTGGCTGGCGGCATGGACGGCCAAGGACGTGGACCGGCTCGTCGCCTTCTATGCCGAGGACTGCGTCTACAAGGACCCGCAGACCGCGGGCGGCCTGACGGGTCGCGCCGCGCTGAAGGGCTATCTCCAGCAACTCTTCGCCGCGACGCCGCCGATGACCTACACGCCGGACGAGATCTGGCCGACCGACAGCGGATTCTGCGGGCGCTGGTACTGTGAGGTCGGCGGCGGCGGCGGCGCGCTGCGCGGCTTCGACCTCGTGGTCCTGCGCGGGCGCGAGATCTCGCTGAATGAGGTCTACGTGCACCAGTTGCCCGCATGAGCGCCTATCGCGAAACGCCCGACCTGCGGGCCCCTCAGGACATCGACGCCGCCTGGCTCACCGGCCTGCTGCAGGGCGCGGGGATCGACGCCGAGGTGTCGGGCTTCGACGCCAGGCCGATCGGCTCGGGCCAGATCGGCGACAGCGTCCGCTTCTCGCTCCGCTACGCGCGCGGCGCCGACGTCGCGCCCGCCTCGATCGTGGGCAAGTTCCCTTCGGCCGATCCGGACAGCTTCGGCACGGGGGTGATGCTGGGCAACTATGTGCGCGAGGTGCAGTTCTACCGCCGCCTCGCCCCCACGGCCCGGGTGTCGACGCCCGACGTCTACGGCACGGCCTTGGACGAGACGTCGGGCCGGTTCGTGCTGATGATGGAGGACCTCGCCCCCGCCGAGCAGGGTGATCAGCTCCAGGGCGTCAGCCTCGAACAGGCGCGGCTGGTCGTGGACGAAGCGGCGAAGCTGCACGGCTCGCACTGGGGCGACGAGGCGATCGAGGACCTGCCGTGGGTCTCGGGCACGCGGACCAGCCCGCCCAGCTCGGCGACGCCCGAGATGGTGCAGGCGCTGTGGTCCGGTTTCCGCGAGCGCTATGGCCCGCGCCTTTCGGCGGAATGCGTGGAGGTGGGCGAGCAGCTCACCCGCAACTTCCAGGGCTTCGGTGCGCTGCGCGAAGGGCCGAAGTGTCTGACGCACAACGACTATCGACCCGACAACATGATGTTCGCCACCCTCGCCGGCGGCAAGCCCGTGACGGTGCTGGACTGGCAGTCGGTGAGTTTCGGGACCGGCGCCGTGGATGTGGCCTACTTCCTGGCCGGCGCGCTGACTCCCGAACAGCGGCGCGCGGCCGAGCCGGAGCTGCTGGCGCGCTACCTGGAAGGGCTGAAGGCGCAGGGCGTCGCCGGCTACGGCATGGATGAACTGAAGCGCGACTACGCGGGCGGCGGCTTCCTGCTGTTCCTCACCGCGTTCTTCGCCGCGATGATCGTCAAACGGACCGACCGCGGCGACGACATGTTCATGCAGATGCTGAGCTCGGGCGCGCGGCACGTGCTGGATCACGACGCCCTGGCGGTGCTGGCCTGACACGAATGCGCGGACCGGAGGGGATCCGGCCCGCGCTCACGCCATAGGCGCTCCGGAAGGGGAGGAAGAGAGCGCCATGTGGAAATCCTATAATCTTTGTAGGATTTGAGTCTCGATAGAAAATCTGCGGGCGGCCGGAGGCAAAGTCGGCGGGGATCCGACCGACGCGCAACGCCTTACGGCGCTGGGCTTCCAGCGCGAGCCGTCGTACCCTCGTCAGGCTGCGCAGGTGGGGGCTTGAGGGGCATGGGCGTGAGTACCGGCGAGGCGCGGCTGTGACCGCCTCCGCGCCAGGCCAGCGGGCGTACGGGGCCAAGCCGGGCGGCGTCGTGGACTCGGGTCGCGCCCTCTTCTGGCGACTGATCTGGATCTATCTGGCCGCGACGGTGACGGCCGTGACCGTGTCCATGGGCCTGGGCCTGCTGGGCCTGGAGTTCACGCCGCGCCAGTGGCTGCTGTTCTGGGCCTGCGTGCCGGCGGCCACGGTGTTCTTCACCTCGCTGGATCTGGTGGCGATCCGCGCGCACATGAAGCCGCTGGGGCCCGTGCTGAGCGCCCTCGATCGCGGAGAAAGGCCCAGCGACGCCGAGATCGCCGCCGCGGCCGTCCGGGCGCTGAACCTGCCCCAGATGTCGGCCGTGCGCGTCACCATCCTGCACGGGCCGATGGCGACCGTATCGCTCGTGGCGGCGGTCTATGTGATCAACACCTACTTCGCCGGCGGCATCGCCATGTGGCAGTTCGTCGGTCTGGCGGTGCTGATCCTGGTGTTCGCCTCGCCGGCGCACGCGATCTTCGAGTACTTCGCCGTCAGCCGGACCGTGGAGCCGGTGGTGAAGCGCCTGTCGCAGGCGCTGGGCGGGTTGATCCCGGCCGAGCAGCAGGCGGCGCTGATCTCGGTGCCCCTGCGCAATAAGCTGCTGTTCCTGGCGGTGTTCGTGTGCGCCCTGCCGCTGATCTTCAGCGCGGGTTCGTTCCTCTACAAGTTCGACCGGATGATCACCGGCAACGGATTCGCCGTGCCGCCGGCCGAGCTGCTGTCGCTGTATGTCTGGAGCGGGGCGGTGGTCGGCGTCTGCATCGCGGGGGCCGTGGCGATGGCGGTGCTGACGTCCAGCGAGGTCTCCCGGTCCGCGGCGCGCCTGGTCGAGGCGATCCGCCAGGTCGAGCGGGGCCGCCTCGACGACGCCGAGGTCGAGGTGCTGACCGCCGACGAGTACGCCGAGATCAACCGCGGCTTCGGCCTGATGCTGGCGGCGCTGCGTGAGGAGCAGCAGATCCTGGAGGTTACCCAGGACCTCGCCGGGGAACTGCTGCTGGAGGTGCTGATCGGCCGGATCATGACGGCCACCACCCAACTGCTGAGCGCCGAGCGCGCCTCGCTGCTGGTCTATGACGAGAAGGCCGACGAGCTGTTCAGTCTCTACGCCGATGGCCTGGAGACGCGGGAGATCCGCGTGCCGACGTCGGCCGGGATCGCGGGCGCGGTGTTCACCTCGGGCCATCCCGAGAACATCACCGACCCCTATGCCGACCCCCGCTTCAACCGCGAGGTCGACCTGCGCACCGGCTTCGTCACCCGCAGCATCCTGTGCGTGCCCATCACCAACAAGGCCGGGGCGCGCATCGGGGTGGCCCAGGCGCTCAACAAGCGCGGCGGCGTGTTCACGGCCAAGGACGAGGCGCGGCTGAAGGCGTTCGCGGCGCAGGTGGCGGTCAGCCTGGAGAACGCCAAGCTCTTCGACGACGTCCTGACCACCAAGACCTACAACGAGAGCATCCTGAAGAGCACGTCGAACGGCATCGTCACCCTCGACGCCGAGGGCCGGCTGGTGACCGTGAACGACGCGGCCGAGGCGATGCTGGGCCAGCCCCGCGATGGGCTGGTCGGCAGGACGGCGGACGAGCTGTTCGCGGGGGCCAACGCCTGGGTGCTGGACAACCTCGCCAAGACGCAGGCCAGCGGCGAGACGGCCCTGGCGGTCGACGCCGAACTGGCGCGCGCGGGCGGGACGGCGGCGTCGGTGAACCTGACCACCATGCCCCTGATCGATGCGGCGGAAGCCCGGATCGGCTCGATGCTGGTGCTGGAAGACATCACCGAGGAGAAGCGCGTCCGCTCGACCATGTCGCGCTACATGTCGAAGGAGGTGGCCGACCAGCTTCTGGCGGCCGGCGAGGCCGAACTGGGCGGCAAGGAACAGCCGGTGACGGTGATGTTCTCGGACGTCCGCAGCTTCACCAGCATCGCCGAAGCGCTGGGGCCGCGCGAGACGGTCTCGCTCCTGAACGAGTACTTCACCGAGATGGTCGACGTGATCTTCCAGCACGGCGGCATCCTCGACAAATACATCGGCGACGGGATCATGGCCCTGTTCGGCGCACCCTTCGTGGGAGCCAACGACGCCGACAACGCCCTGGCGGCGGCCGACGAGATGATGCGGCGGCTGGCGGTGCTGAACGTTCGTCGCGCGGGCGCCGGCCAGGCGCCCCTCGCCATCGGCATCGGTTTCTCCACCGGGCCGACCGTCATCGGCAACATCGGGTCGGTGCGGCGCATGGAGTACACGGTGATCGGCGACACCGTGAACCTGGCCTCGCGGCTGGAGGGCGCGACCAAGCAGTATGGCGCCGGGATCCTGCTGTCCGAGATGACGGTGCGCGACCTGAAGAAGCCGGCGACGCTGCGTGAGATCGACCTGATCCGGGTAAAGGGTAAGGACCGGCCCGTGGCGGTCTACGAGTCGCTCGGCCATCGGGCGCAGGAGACGGCGCTGCCCGCGTTGCTGGAGTTGCACGCCGCGGGCCTGACAGCCTACCGCGCCCGCGACTGGGCCGCCGCGACGCGGGCGTTCGAGGGCGTCCAGGATCTCTATCCGGGCGACGGACCCGCGCGGGTCTATCTCGAGCGCTGCCGGCGCCTGGCCGACGCGCCTCCGCCCGCCGACTGGGACGGCGTCTGGAACCTCACCGAGAAGTAAGGGCGGCCTCGAGGGGAATTCTTGCGCAATTGGCCGGCCGGCCCCGCCGGCCGTTGCGCATCGGGCCGGGCTTGATAGTCATGTCGCCTTCGATTTCGGGGGCCTCATGAAAACCAAGCTCGTCGCCGTCCTTCTCGCCTCCGTGGCGCTCTCGCCCGCCCTGGCCCAGACCGCGCCCGCGACCTCGCCCGCAACCGCGCCGGCCAAGCCCGCCAAATGGGACGTCAGCAACCCGCCGGGCGCTCCGATCCGTGAAGTGCCGATCAAGGTCGAGGAAGGCACTTGGATGAATGTCGACGTCAGCCCCGACGGGCGGACGATCGCCTTCGACCTGCTGGGCGACATCTATCTGATGCCCATCGCGGGCGGGACGCCGACCCGGATCGCCGATGGCCTGGGCTGGGACGTGCAGCCCCGCTTCTCGCCGGACGGCAAGCGTATCGCCTTCACCTCGGACCGCGGCGGCGGCGACAACATCTGGGTCATGAACATCGATGGCAGCGACAAGCGCCAGGTGACCAAGGAGGACTTCCGCCTCCTGAACCAGCCCACCT
Source organism: Pseudomonadota bacterium (assembly GCA_040752615.1). Taxonomy (GTDB): domain Bacteria; phylum Pseudomonadota; class Alphaproteobacteria; order Caulobacterales; family Caulobacteraceae; genus Phenylobacterium. The sequence goes on from JBFMGV010000004.1 coordinate 96,386, forward strand.
GGAGCCCGGACGGTCAGTTCATCGCCGCCAAGAAGCACTTCACCACCGGCCGCTCGCTGGGCACCGGCGAGGTCTGGCTCTACCACGTGTCGGGCGGCGCCGGCGTGCCGCTGGTGAAGAAGCCGAACGAGCGTCACCAGAAGGAACTGGGCGAGCCGACCTATTCGCCCGACGGCAAGTCGATCCTCTACACGCGGAACATCACGCCCGGGCCGATCTTCGAGTACGCCCAGGACTCCAACACCGACCTCTTCAACATCGAGAGCTACGAGATCGAGACCGGCGAGATCTCGACTGTGGCGTCCGGCCCCGGCGGCTCGGTGCGTCCGACCCCGTCGCGGGACGGCAAGCAGATCGCCTTCGTCCGCCGCGAGGACGGCGCCTCGAAGCTCTACGTGAAGGACCTGGCCTCCGGGGTGGAGCGCAAGGTCTATGACGCCCTGGATCTGGACGTGCAGGAGACCTGGGCGGTCCAGGGCCTCTACCCCAACATGAGCTGGACGCCCGACAACAAGGCGATCGTCTTCTGGGCCGGCGGCAAGCTGCGCCGCGTGGACGCCGACGGCGCCAATGGCGCGGTGATCCCCTTCGCGGTGAACGACACGCGCAAGCTGATCGATCCGCCGCACCCGAAGGTGGCGGTCTCGCCCGACACCTTCAGCACCAAGATGACCCGCTTCGCCGCCGTCTCGCCGGATGGCCGGCAGGTGGTGTTCGAAAGCCTGGGCAAGCTGTGGCTCAAGCCGATGGCCGGCGGCGCGCTGAAGCGGCTGACCAAGGGCGACGAGGCCAGTTTCGAGCTGTTCCCCGCCTGGTCGCGCGACAGCAAGACCGTGGCGTTCGTCTCGTGGACCGACGCCGGCCTCGGGCAGGTTCGCACGGTGGCGGCGGCCGGCGGCCCGACCCGGACCGTCACCCGCGACCCCGGCCACTACGCGCGGCCCCAGTTCTCGCCGGACGGCCGCACCATCGTGTTCGAGAAGGGGCAGGGCGGGTTCCTGACCTCGCGCGACTGGTCCGAGAACCCCGGCGTCTATCGCGTGCCGGCGATCGGCGGACCGATCGAACGCATCGCCCGTGAAGGCGCCTCGCCGCAGTTCGGCGCGGCGAACGACCGGGTCTTCATGACCATGTCCAAGGACGGCAAGGCTCAGCTCGTCTCCACCGATCTGGCGGGCGAGACGCGGCGCGTCCATGCCCAGGGTGAGCTGGTGACCGACTTCGCGGTCTCGCCGGACGGCCGGGTCTTCGCCTTCCGCCAGAACTACGAAGCCCTGGTCATGCCCCTGATGCCGGGCGGCCAGGAAGTGCCTGTCGACCTGAAGGGCGGGCCGATGCCGGTGACGCGGGTCTCGTCGGGCGGGGCCGAGTGGATCCACTGGACCAACGGCGGCGCCGAGCTGCACTGGTCGATGGGCCCGACCGTCTACTCCGCCCGCACCGACGCCTTCTTCCGCAACGCCCCGGCCGCCGAGGGCGCGCCGAAGTTCGAGCCGCCGAAGACCGGCGTGTCGCTCTCGACCGAGGTGGCCGCCGATCGGCCGCGCGGCGTGGTCGCGCTGACCGGTGCGCGGATCGTCACCATGGCCAAGGCCGACGGCGGCGTCATCGAGGACGGCGTGATCGTCATCCGCGACCACCGCATTGCGGCGGTGGGCAAGCGGGGCGAGGTGCAGATCCCCGCCGAGGCCAGGACGGTCGACCTGGCGGGCAAGACGATCATCCCCGGCCTGGTGGACGCTCACGCCCACGGTCCGCAGGGCGTGGACGAACTGGTGCCGCAGCAGAACTGGTCGCTGATGGTCAACCTGGCCCTCGGCACGACCACGATCCACGATCCGTCGAACCGCGCCGCCGAGGTGTTCGCCGCCGCCGAGCTGCAGCGGGCGGGCAAGATCGTCGGGCCGCACATTTTCTCGACGGCCGAGGTGGTCTACGGCGCCAAGGCTGCGCGCAACTACGCCCAGATCGACAGCTATGAGGACGCCCTCGCCCATGTGCGTCGCCTGAAGGCCGAAGGCGCGCACAGCATCAAGAACTACAACCAGCCGCGCCGCGACCAGCGCCAGCAGCTGATCCAGGCGGCCCGCGAAGAGAACATGCAGGTGGTCGCCGAGGGCGGCGCCCTGTTCGGGCAGGACATGAACATCGTCGCCGACGGCAACTCGACGCTCGAGCACAACATCCCGCAGATGACGATCTACGAGGACGTGCTGAGTTACTTCAGCCAGTCGAAGACCAACTACACCCCGACCCTGGTGGTCACTTTCGGCGGCCTGGCGGCCGACCCCTACTGGCGCAGCCACACCGACGTCTTCGCCCAGCCGGTGGTGAAGGCGCACACGCCGCCGGGCATCCTGGCGGCAGAAACGGCGCGCCGGCCGATCGCGCCCGAGAGCCAGTACGTCGACGATGACAGCGCCCGCGAGGCGCACAAGCTGGCCAAGCGCGGGGTGCTGGTCTCGATCGGCGCCCATGGCCAGCAGGCCGGCATCGGCCCGCACTGGGAGCTGTGGTCCTTTGTCCGAGGCGGCATGAGCCCGATGGAGGCGCTGCAGGCCGGCACCATCGTGCCCGCCAGGTCGCTAGGCATGGAGGCCGACATCGGCTCGCTGGAGGCCGGCAAGCTGGCCGACCTGGTGGTGCTGGACGCCGACCCCACCGCCGACATCCGCAACAGCGAGAAGGTCCACCGGGTGATGGTGGGCGGCCGCATGTACGATCCCATGACGCTGAACGAGGTGGTCACCGGCGACCACAAGCGTGCGCCGTACTGGTGGGAGAAGAAGTAGCGGAACCAGCGTCCGGACAGGTCTTAGGCCTGTCCGGACACGCCATGGTTTGGCGGCTGCGGGGCGAGCGGGTCAGGTCGCGGCATGACCGACCTCCAAGCCCCCGCCGCCCGGCCCGCCTCGGGTCTCGCTGAACTCCTCGACCTCGCGAAGACCGTGCTGGTCGCCCTTTTGATCGCGGGGTTGCTCCGCACAGCGCTGTTCCAGCCCAACACCATCCCATCGGACTCCATGGAGCCGACCCTGCAGACCGGCGACTACCTGCTGATCAGCAAATGGGACTACGGCTGGAGCCGCCACTCGATCCCCTTCGCTCCGCCGCTGTTCGAAGGGCGGGTCTTCGAGCGCGCGCCCCGGCGCGGCGACGTGGTGGTGTTCAAGCTGCCGCGCGATCCCGCCCAGCTCTATGTGAAGCGGATCCTGGGCCTGCCCGGCGACCAGCTACGGGTGGAAGGGGGCGTACTCTTCATCAACGGCCGGCCTGTCACCCGCGCCGACCTGGGCCTGACCCGCGATCCGGGCGAGCCGGATCTGACGGTCGAACGCGTGCGCGAGACCCTGCCGGGTGGCCGCAGCTACATCACCTTCGAGCGCGGCCCCGGCCACGAGGGCGACGATACCGGAACCTATGTTGTGCCTCGGGGCCACTACTTCGGGATCGGCGACAACCGCGACAACTCCCTGGACAGCCGCTGGCCCGAGGCGGTGGGCGTGGGCTTCATCCCGGCCGAGAACCTGGTCGGCCGCGCGCGTCTGTCGCTGGCCTCGTGGCGCAAGGGCGCGTCGATCCTGAAGCCCTGGACCTGGCTGGACGTCGCCCCGGAGCGGTTCTTCCGGCCGGTGCGCTGAGGATGGCGCCTAGCGCAGGCGGCCGTACTCGCCCGCGGTGACGCGCCCGTCCGCATCCGCATCCAGCCGCTCGAACGCGGCCAGGGCCTCGGCGCGGGTGACGATGCGGTCGCCATCGAGGTCGAGCCGTTGGAAGTCGGGCCCAGGGCGCGCGAGCGAGGGGACGGCGACGGCGCCCATGGCGGCTGCGGCGAGGACGCCGGCGGCGATGCGCTTCCAGGGCCAGCCGCGAGCGGGTGTCGGCGCGGGCGCGATCTCGTCCTCGATGAAACCCCGCACGGCCTCGCTGGCGGACCGTCCCTCGGCCTGGCAGCGGGCCATGAAGGCCAGCTTGGTCGGGTAGGGCAGGCGGACCTCGAGGGTCTCGCTCTTCTTGGGCGGGCGCGAATTCATGGCGGCGAGGGAACCCGATTTCCAGCGCGAGCGACAGCGCGAACTTGTCCGGACAGGCTTTCAGCCCGCCAGCATCCACTCCAGCAGCACGCCGCTCAGCTCGCGCGGGTAGGTGTGGCTGAGGTCTTCGACCTCGCGATAAGTGACGTTCGCGCCGGCTCCGCTCAGCGCGGCCTCAGCGTCCCGCGCCATGTGCACGGGGAACATCCAGTCGCGGGCGCCGTGCACGATGTGGATCGGCAGGCCGGTCAGACGGCCCCGGTCGGCGAAGCTGGCCAGCATCGGGTGGAAGGCCGCCGACATGGGCGCGAGGTGCGTGAACGGCGAGGCCGGTTCGAGGCCCGTGACATAGGTGAAGGTGCCGCCGTCGCTCATGCCGGTCAGCAGCAGGCGCGCCGGGTCCACCGACCAGCGCCCGCGCACGAAATCGAGAATGGCCGCGAGGTTCGGCGTGTCGACATCGTCGCCGGTCAGGGCCCAGGTGGCGCCGACGGCCGTAGGGGCGACCAGGATGGCGCCCCGGGTGCGTGCGGCCCGCACCCAGCTCCAGAGGAAGGCGCGCCCGTTGCCGCTGCCGCCGTGCAGCGCCATCACCAGGGGCGCCGGCCGCGCCGGATCGTAGGTCTCGGGCACGTACATCGAGAAGCCGCCGCGCCCGCCCGGGTTCTCGTCGGAATGCAGCACGCCGGTGTCGGGCCGGGGCGGCGCCTCCGCCAGCCGGACGGCGAGGGCGGTGTCGTCGCGGTGGGTCCCGTCCAGGAAGAAGCGGCTGACGGGAGGCAGGCCCCGGGTCAGCGGAAAGAGCGCCTCCTCGGCGCGCGGCACGTGACGGAAGGCCTTGAATGCGGCGGTCAGGTCCTCGCCCACGCCGTCGCGCAGCGCCGTGAAGCCGGCCAGCGCCTCGTCGGCGGCGACGGAGAGCGGCGTCCGGACGTGGGCCAGCTCGTCAGGCCAGGCGTCGAGCCGCGGCCGTTCGGCGGCCAGTTCGGCATCCACGTCGCCGCAGGCCTCCAGCACCGCCGGCAGGTCGCCGGGGTGGAGGTAGCGGGCAGCGAAGGCCAGGCGGTCCAGCGCCCGAAGCAGGGGCGGCAGCAGGGCCACGATGTCGTCGGTCGCGCGGTCGCTCATGGACCCTCCCGCCGCGCCGGCTATCAGATCAGCGCAGACTTGTAGAGCTTGCTGAGTTCCGCCCACGCCTTCTCGGCCTGCGCCTCGTCGTAGACCTGGCTGCCCTTGACGCACCAACCGTGGTCGGCGGGATAGACCTCGACCGTGGCCGGCCGCTTGGCCTCGGCGAAGGCGGCCTTGAGGATGTCCTTGGATTCCGGCTGGCGGGCGTCGTCGTTCTTCGCCGCCGCGACGAGGTAGCTGGCCTTGGTCTTGGGGATCAGCAGGTGCGGGCTGGTGGGTTCCTTGGTGGTGAGGCCGCCGCCGTGGAAGCTGCCCACCGCGCCGATCCGGGCCGGCAGGACGCCGGCCGTGCGGAACGAGAGCGGGCCGCCCATGCAGTAGCCCTGGACCCCGGCCATCTTCTTCTTGTTGGTCTGAGGCTGGGCGTCGAGGAACGCCAGATAGGCCTTGGCGTCGCCGTCGGCGCCGGCGTCCATCGCCTGGCGGTATCCCATCACCTTCGCCCGGTGCTCGGGGTTGCTGAAGTCGAAGCCTGGTGCGGCCACCACGCCCTTCACCGAGCGGTAGAACGGGTTGGGCACAAGCACGACATAGCCCTGCGCCGCCAGCCGCCGCCCCATCTCGCGGAACGCGGGACGCAGGCCCATGATGTCGGTCCAGATCAGGATCGCCGGCCAGGTCCCCTTGCCCGAAGGGTAGTAGAGCGCCGCGTCGGCGACACCGTCGGCCGTCTTTACCTCGACGTCCTTCTCGACCACGTCGGCGGCATAGGCCGAGCCCGCGGCGCCGGCGGCCGCGACGGTCATCAGGCCGAACGTGCGGCGCGAGACCGTCGGATCGTGGATCATGCCAACGTGGATGTCGTCGTCACACATGCGGAGCCTCCCAGGAATTCGCGGCCGTAAGCGTCGCCCGGATTGTTGCGAGCGTATTGCGGTCGGGAGGGAAGCACGGGCGGGCCGTCGCCGCTACGGCGTCGGCTCCTGGAACGCCGGCGCGGGCCGGCGGGAGCCCTGGCGTCGACGATCGTTGCGCCGGATCTCCGCGAAGGTCTCGTGCGGGTGCGTCCGGGCCAGTTCACGCAGGCGGCTGATCGCGATGGGCGCGTAGGCGACGAAGACGCCGATGGTGTCGCCGACCACGTCGTGCAGCGACATCTCGCGGCCGACCAGGGACTGGACCACCTCGCTCAGCAGGCCGACGCCGATCATCGACAGCGCTACCTCCTGCGCCCGTGAGCGCGGCAAGGCGGCGAACGCGGCCAGCGTCAGGGCGTAGAAGAGCAGGGCGTGCGCCACCGTGTCCGGGAAGGGCAGGCCCAGGTCCTTGTACTTGAACGGCCCCGCCAGGGCGATCGGCGTCGCCAGCGCCAGCAAGGCGGCGCCCAGGCGCAGCGCCTGCATCAGCTTGTGGGGTGTCAGGCGCATCAGGTCCGCGTTCCGGCTCGCGCCGACAATCGTGGATTGCGGTGAAGACCGCCTGAAGCGACAGGGTTAGCAGGGCGTGAAGCTAGCCCTGAGCGGGCTGGCGCAACGTCCGCACCACGCCCAGGGCGATGAACGCCTGGCCAGCGAAGTAGAGGCCCCAGACGCCCAGTCCCATGAAGAAGGTGTCGAACTGCGGGCGGCCGGTGCGGGCGAAGATCAGCAGGTCCGAAGCCACGAACATCAGCGCGCCCGTGGCCACCAGGGCGCGGGGGAACCGGCTGACCCAGGCCGCAGACGCCATGCTGATCAGGCCCAGGGCGTAGAGCGCCACGAGGCCCGCGCCGTTGCGCTCGGGCGGCAACAGATAGGCGACCGTCACGACCACCGGGATCAGGGCCACGGCGAACGCCATGTCGCGGGCGGCGAGCGGTCGCTGGCGGTTCTTCAGGTAGAGACCGATGGCGGTCAGGTGCCCCGCCAGGAAGGCCAGGGCGCCCACCACCAGCCCGTGGGTTTCGAGCAGCACGTCGCCGAGGGCGCCGAACGCGAGGACGACCGAGATCAGCCAGCCGTCCAGGCCGCGGGCGTTCATGGCGGCCCAGAGCGCCAGCAGCGCGACGCCCGCGCCCTTCCAGACCGTGGAGGCGGCGGGCGGCAGGCCGGGGATGAACCAGGAGCCGACATAGGTGGTCCCCGCCAAGATGGCGGCGATCAGGACGAGGCGGCTGGCGGTCATTCGAAGCCCTTGAGGTCGCACCAGACGTCGACCGCGTCGCGGGTGGATCGCCAGGCGTTGATGGGGTGCGCCGGGTCGCGGTAGCCGAGCGCCATCCCGGAGAACACCATGTGGTCCTCGGGCAGGCCCACGTGCCGGGCGACCGTCAGCGGATAGCGGGCCCAGAATTCCTGGGCGCAGGTGTCGAGGCCCTTCTCCACCGCCAGCAGCATCACGTTCTGCATGTACATGCCAAGGTCGGCCCACTGCGGCGGACCCAGCTTGCGGTCCAGGCAGAAGAACAGGCCCACGGGCGCGCCGAAGAACTCGGCGTTGCGCGCGAACCAGCGCAGGCGGGCGGCCTTGTCCTCGCGCGGTACGTCGATGCTGGCGTAGAGCTGCTCGCCGTTCTCGAAACGGCGGGTGCGGAAGGGATCCCAGAGGTTCGGCGGATAGACGTCGTACTCCATGGGCTCGCCCATCGGGTTCTTCGCCACCTCGGACTTCAGGGCGGCCAGCGGCGCGCCGGCCAGGGCATAGACGCGCCAGGGCTGCAGGTTGCCGCCAGACGGTGCGCGGGCCGCCTTCTCGATGATGTCGGCCACCAGTTCGCGGGCGACCGGCCGGTCCTCATAGGCGCGGACCGAGATGCGGTGTTCGACGGCTTCGGAGACGTTCATCTTTGATCCATTGACCCGACGGTGAAGAATCGCCCCTAGCATCGCGTCGTAAGGGGAAGGCAAGCGCACGTGGCGAAACGGAGCAAGGGCGGTTTCTGGGGCTTCATCCAGGCGGTGGTCGCCGCTGCGGTGATCGTGCTGTTCGTGGGGCCCGTGATCGTGGTCGCCGCCTACCGCTTCGTGCCGCCGCCGGTGACGTTCCTGATGGTGCAGCGCCTGTTCGAGGGGCATGGGCTGGACCATCGCTGGGTCCCGCTGGAGAAGATATCGCCCAGCCTGGTCCGCGCGGTGATCGCCGCCGAGGACGCCCGCTTCTGCGAACACCGGGGCTTCGACGTGGCGGCCATCGAGAAAGCCATGGCGGCCAACGCCAAGGGCAAGAAGCTCCGTGGTGGCTCTACCATCAGCCAGCAGACCGCGAAGAACGTCTTCCTGTGGCCGCACCGCGACTGGGTGCGGAAGGGTCTGGAGACCTGGTTCACCGTCCTCATCGAGATCGGCTGGGGCAAGGAACGGATCATGGAGGTCTATCTGAACTCCATCGAGTTCGGCCCGGGGGTCTACGGCGCCGAGGCGGCGGCCCAGCGGTTCTTCAAGGTCCCGGCCAGCAAGCTCACCCCGACCCAGGCGGCCCGCATGGCCGCGATCCTGCCCAAGCCGCTGGGCTGGAAGGCCGCGAAGCCGGGGCCCTACGTCAAGCGCCGGGCCGGCAGCATCAACCGCAACGCCCGGGTCGTGCGCAACGAGGGCCTGACCGCCTGCGTGCTCTAGAGGCGCTCGGCGCCCCGGATTTCACCAACCAGAAATAGTACCGCTTCGACGTAGAGTTGTCGTTGCAATGCAACATGGGCCGTGCACGGTGCGTGTGGGGGGCGCCCACCCGCTTACGCAAAGGACGGCGCCATGAGACTTAGATCCTGGATTGCAGCCAGCGCCCTCTCGCTGGCCCTCGCGACACCGGCTCTCGCCGATATCGCGGTTCTGCCCGGCGTCGCGCCGGGTTCGCTGGATACGGTCGTCCTCTCGGACGACCTGGTGGATTTCGTCATCGACGGACTGGTCGACGGCACTGACGTCACCGTCACGGGGTCCGAGAACCTGATCCTGCAGGGCCAGACCATCGAGGCCCAGACCGGAACCTTCAACTTCCTGCTCTTCACCCTCACCGACCCCGGCTCGGCCTTCACGGCCGCCCAGTTCAACCTGGACGCGGTGGCCAGCGGCCCGGTCTCGATCTTCGCCTACGACCAGTTCGGCGACGGCTTCGGCGGCGTCTTCGCGCTGGCCGAGTTGGGCGACAACATCTTCAACGTGGCGGCCACCAACGGTCAGATCATCCGCAGCATCGTCATCATGTCGACGGCGGCGCTGTCGGGGGTGAGCGGCATTCAGCTCGGCGGCATCACCACCGCCCTGGTTCCCGAACCCGGCACCTGGGCGATGATGATCGCGGGGTTCGGCGGAGTGGGGCTGTCGCTCCGTACCCGTCGCCGGCTGGCGCTCGCCTGAGCCGACCCGGGCCCGACAATCTATCCCGGCGGGTGCGCAGCCCGCCGGGAACGCCCGGCCGCCCAAGGGGTTTTCTCCCGCCGAAGCCAAGCTCGCGAAGGAGAACTCCCATGAAGGTCAGTGAAGTGATGACGGCCCAGGTCGCCACCGCCACCCCGCGGTCGACGATCCGCGACGTCGCCCGCACCATGGCCGAGATCGAGACCGGCGCCGTGCCGGTGACCGACGACGGCAAGGTCGTGGGCCTGATCACCGACCGCGACATCGTCCTGCGCGTGGTCGCCGAGGGCATGGGCCTGGACACCGCCGTGGCCGACGTGATGACCGAGGGCGTCGAGACCTGCCGTGAGGACGACAACGTCGCCGACGCCACCGCCAAGATGGGCGGCAAGCAGATCCGTCGCCTCGTGGTGCTGAACGAAAGTGGCCGCCTCGCCGGCATCCTGTCCCTGGGCGACGTGGCGCAGGAGTACGGCGCGAAACAGGTCGGCCGGACGCTGGAAGAAATCAGCGAGAGCACGCCCGCCGCGCACTAGGCGGGGCTCGGGCGTCGCTACTCGATGGTGGCGACGCCGGCGTGACCGTCCTCGTCGCCCCACGCCACACGCTTTGCATCGGGGCTGATGGCGAGGGCGGTGATCGCCGCGCCCTTTTCCGACTTCAGCGGAACCTGGCGCTCGCCGGTGACGTCGGCGGCCCAGACGCGGCCGTCGTCGAGGCCGGCGGCGAGCCAGGTCTTGTCGCCGACCGCCGCCATGCGGGTGACCAGCGCGCTGTCGTCGTAGCCGACCTCGATGGCCTGCTTGCCCATCGGCCCGGTCGCGCCCGCGAAGGGCCAGCACACCGCGCCGTTCGAGCCGGAGGTGGCCATGAGCTGGCCCTTGCACAGGAACGCCAGGCTGCGGACCTTCGAGGGATAGCCGCCCATCCGCATGTTCTTCTCATCAGCGACGCGCCAGCCGTGAAGCTGGTTCTCCTGCATGGCCGAGATCAGGAACTTGCCGTCCGGGCTGAAGACCGTGGCGATGTGGCTCCCGGCCCACTTGAGGATGGTCGGCTTCTGGTCGGCGATCCTCGCATACCAGAGCCAGACGCCCCCGTAGGTGGCCGCCGCCAACCGTCGGCCCTTGGGGTCGAACGTCACGTCTGAGATGGATTTCTCGTGGGTGAAGACACGCGCGAAACTGGCGTCGGCGGGGTCGCGCACGTGCAGCTCGCGCCCGGCCGCGAAAGCCACCAGCTTCGAGTCGGCGCTGGCCGCGACCACGTCGATCCAGCGGCCAGGAACCTTGGCCATTTCCTGGGCGCCGGCCGGCGTGGAAATCACCACCCGCCCGTCGTCGCCGCCGGTCAGGATCCCGTCGCCGGTCGGCGCGAGGCAGGCCGACAGGCAGGCGCTGTCCGGATGGGCCTCGACCGTCTCGCCGCTCTCGAATCGGAGCGTGCCGTCCCCGAGGGCGAAGGCGGCCCTGCCGGAGCGGTCGAACAGGGCGGCGGAGACATAGGCGTCGAAGCTGAAAGTCATGGCGCCGTGCTAGCGCCCGAAGGCGCAACGCCGCAAGGGCGGCCGCGCGAACGTCGTTCGGCGCATTGACGCTTTACAAGCCCGCGGGGGCTTGCCAATGGTCGAGACGACTGGCGCGGACTGGAGCGCCTCAGGGAAGGACACTACAGGCATGGGCGCCAAAATGGGCGGCGGTGGCGGAGGCAAGTTCGACCTCGGCCAGAACTCGGACATGAACGTGACGCCCTTCGTGGACGTCATGCTCGTGCTCCTCATCATCTTCATGGTGTCGATCCCGGCCGCGACGGTGTCGATCAAGCTCGACCTGCCGCCGGCGATCCCCCCGCCCCCGGGCACGAAGGTCCAGGAGCCCACGCTGATCAACATCCAGCGCGGCCAACGGGTCTTCATCGGTGAACAGGCCACCTCGCTCGAGCGCCTGATCCCGGATCTGGCCGCCCGCCTCACCGCGGACGACCCGGCCACCCCGCCGACCGAGCAGCGCGTCTACATCCGCGCCGACCGGGACGTCGTCTACGGTGACTTCATGGCCGTCATGAACACCCTGCAGGGCAACGGCTTCTATCAGGTCGCCCTGATCAACGAAGAGCTCTAAGCCCTTCGGACAGTTTCGAGCGAAGGCCCGCCGGGGAGACCCGGCGGGCCTTTTGCTTTGTCCGGCAGCCCGTCGTCGTACGCCTCTCAGATTCAGGCTTGCGAGATTTCACGCGCGTAATAACTTACATACGTCATTTAAAAGGAGATGGCCTATGGGAGCCGCGCTTTCCAACTCGTCCTCGGGCGCCTGGAACATTCGCCAGAACGCCGACATCAACGTCACGCCCTTCGTGGACGTGATGCTGGTGCTGTTGATCATCTTCATGGTCGCGCTGCCGGTCTCCACCGTGTCGGTGAAGGTGGACCTTCCCAGCGCCCAGGCCGCGCCACAGACGGCAGCGACGCCGGTGGTGGTCAGCCTGACGCTGGACGGGCGGGTCTATGTGGGAGAGCGCGGGACGTCCCTGGAAGGGCTGGCCGCCGTGGTTTCGGCGGTGGCGGGCCCCGCCGGCGACGCGCCCCGCATCAACCTGCGCGCGGACGAAGGCGTTCGTTACCGTGATCTGATGATCGTGATGAACAGGTTGCGGGTCGCCGGCTACGACAAGGTCGCCCTCGTCGGGGAAGAGCTCTGAGAATCAGCGTTCACCATTAATCGCCGGGCAACCCTGACGGCTTAACCATGGGTCCCAACGGTGGGGGTCAGAACGGCCTCGCAGCAGCGCAAAAAGGCGCAGGGACTATGTGGCAGTTCGTGGAGGTGGCCGTCGGGGCCGCCCGGCATCGTGGTCGGTATCGCCTGGAAGGCCGCCGACTGATCCTGGAATGGCGCGGCGGGCGCAGTTCGGCCTGGTGCGGGCAACTTCGCCCGGACGTGGTGGCGACGAGCTGCCTGCGCCGGCTGGTGAGCCAGCAGCCGCTCGCCGCCTAGACCGCCTTAGGCGGCGATACAACTCTCGAAGCCGGCCCGCAGACCGGCCACGTCCAGGTTGCGGCCGATGAACACCAGGCGCGAATAGCGCTGGTCGTTGTCGTTCCACGGCCGCTGGAAGTCGCCCTCGAGGATCATGTGGACGGCCTGGAACACCAGGCGGCGGTCCTCGCCCTTCACGTCCAGGATGCCCTTGGCGCGAAGGATGTCGACGCCCTGGGTCTGCAGGACGTTGTTGAGCCAGGCCGTGACCTTGTTGCCGTCCACCGGACGGTCGGCGGTCAGCGAGATCGAGCTGATCCCGCTCTCGGCCACGTGGTCGTGGATGTGCGCGTGCCCGTGGTCATGCCCGTGGTCATGGTGGTCGTGACCGCAGTGCTCGTCGTGCACGTGGTCATGATCGTGATGATGATGCCCATGATCGTGGTCGCAATGCTCGTCGTGGACGTGCCCGGCCTCGCCGTGCGGCGGGTTCAGGAAATCGGGCTGCAGCTCGGTCACCCGGTTCAGGTCGAACGCATGCCGGCCCAGGATCGAGTCCAGCGGCACGTTCGAACGCTGGGCCCGGCGGATCGGCGCCATCGGGTTCAGGGTGCGGATCGCCTTCTCGACCTCGGCCAGCTCGGCCTCGGAGACGAGGTCCGTCTTGTTGAGGATGATCTGGTCGGCGAACGCGATCTGTTCGGCGGCCTCGCGCGAGTCCTTCAGGCGCAGCGGCAGGTGCTTGGCGTCCACCACGGTCGTCACACTGTCCAGCTCGGTCTTGGCGCGGACGTCGTCGTCCACGAAGAAGGTCTGGGCCACCGGCGCCGGATCGGCCAGGCCCGTGGTCTCGACGATGATCCCGTCGAACCGGCCCTTGCGCTTCATCAGGCCGGCGAGCACACGGATCAGGTCGCCCCGCACCGTGCAGCAGACGCAGCCGTTGTTCATCTCGAACACTTCTTCGTCGGCGCCGACGATGAGGTCGTTGTCGATGCCGACTTCGCCGAACTCGTTGACCACCACCGCGTACTTCTTGCCGTGATCCTCCGAGAGGATCCGGTTCAGCAGGGTGGTCTTCCCGGCCCCGAGATAGCCGGTGAGGACGGTGACGGGGATCTTGTCGGTGGCGGCGGTGCTCATGTCCGACCATGTAGTCGCGGTAGCGGAACTTATGAAGGGCCGTTACGTGGGGTGGTGTTATCCGAATTGGATGTTATAAAGTAACACATGACGACCGTGGACCGCCCCGAACTCGACGCCTTCCGCGAGGATCGCACCTATCTGGGGGCCGATCATCGCCGTAACGAGCGCCGCACGTGGATCGTGACGGTGATCTGCGCCGTGACGCTGGCGGTGCTGGTGGCGGGCGGCCTGGCCACGCGGTCCATGGCGCTGATGGCCAGTGGCCTGCACATGGCGGCCCATGTGGCGGCCCTGCTGGTGGCCGCCGCGGCCTATGCCTTCGCGCGCCGGAATGCCGGGAATCCGGCCTTCAGCTTCGGCACCGGCAAGGTCGGCTACCTGGCCGGGTTCGCCAACGCGGTGGTGTTGGGCGTGACGGCGGTGCTGATCGGCGCCGAGAGCGTCCATCGCCTGCTGAATCCGGAAGCCGTTCACTACGAGGACGCCCTGCCGATCGCCATCGGTGGTCTGGTGGTCACCCTGGTCTGCATGTGGCTGCTGAAGCCCACGCGCGCGGCTGCGGGCCGCTATGATCCGCAGGGCGACCTCAACCTCTCGGCCGCCCACCTGCACCTGACCGCAGACGCGGCGGTCAGCGTCCTGGCCCTGGGCGCGATCTTCGCCGGCCGGCTGGGCTTCGCCTTCGCCGATCCGCTGGCCGGCCTGCTGGCCGCCGGTCTCGTGGCGCAGTTCGCCTGGACCCTGCTCAAGCGGGCCGGCGCGGCCCTGCTGGACATCAATCCCTCGCCCGAACTGACCGCGGAGGTGCGCCGCCGCCTCTCCGATGGCGGCGAGCGTGTGATCGACCTTCACCTCTGGCGCCTGGGTCCTGGGCACCACGCGGCCATCGCGGTGATCGCCGCCGACCATCCCCAGCCCGTGGCGACATACCGCGCCCGGCTGGCTGGACTGGCGGGCCTGTCACATGTGACGGTGGAAGTGCGGGGGAGTCATGACCACCACGATCATTGTCATGATCATGGAGGCGGCTGAGTAACGGGAGCGTCGGGAAGATCCATGGCTGGTTTGGCGCGCCTCCTCCGCAATCGCCGTGGGATCGCCTTCGTCGCCCTGACCGTCGCCGCCGGCCTAGCCGGGGGACTGGTCTCCGCCGACCGCGCCGCCAAGCTCGCTTCCGGACCGCTGACCGAGGCCCGCCTCCATATCTTCGCCCAGAAGCCGGCGAAGGCGCCCGAGGCCCTGCAGAGCCGCCTGGACGAACTGGTCGCTGCCTATGGCGAAGAGGTCGGCATCGCTGTCACCGACGTGCAGGCCGGCTGGACCGCCGGTGTCGACCAGGACCGACCCTATCCCCAGCAGAGCGTGTCGAAGCTCTGGGTCGCCATCGCGCTCATGAAGGCGGTGGACGAGGGGCGGCTCGACGTCGAGGCCCCGGTCCTGCTGTCGGAGTCCGACCGCTCGGTCTTCTTCCAGCCGGTCAGCTACAAGATCGGCGCGAACGGTTACACGACGCCGATGTCCGACCTGCTGCGCCGCGCGCTGGTCGAGAGCGACAACGCCGCCAACGACAGGCTGATGCGCGAATTGGGCGGGCCCCAGGGCGTCGCCGACGCCCTGCATGGCATGGGACTGACGTCGGTGAAGGTGGGTGCGTACGAGCGTGACCTGCAGGCGGCGACCGCGGGCCTGGTCTGGCAGGCGGGATACGGCGTGGGCTGGAACTTCCAGGCCGCGCGACAGGCGCTGCCAATGGAGGTCCGCGAGGCGGCGATGGCGGCGTATCTGGCCGAGCCGCTGGACGGCGCGGCGCCCGGAGCGATCACGGCGGCCCTGGCGGCCCTGTCGCGGGGCGAGTTGCTGACGCCGGCCTCGACGGAGCGGCTGATCGGACTGATGGGCGAGGCCCGGACAGGTCCCCGCCGACTGAAGGGCGGACTGCCGGCCGGCTGGATGATCGCGCACAAGACCGGCACCGGCCAGGACTTCAAGGGCGCTTCGGTCGGCATCAACGACGTGGGCCTGCTGACCGCCCCGGACGGACGCACCTATGCCGTCGCGGTGATGATGCGTCACACCCGCCATTCCGTGCCGGATCGCCTGGCCTTCATGCAGTCGGTGACCCGCGCGGTGGCCGAGCAGTGGAGCGCCGAGGCGCAAGGCGCGCAGGCGGCGGACTAGGCAGCAGAACGCCCGGAGCCTCGCGGCCCCGGGCGTCTGTCGTCTCAACCGTTCGCGATCAGGCCGCGATGGTCTCGCGGCGACGGCGCAGGACGGCGCCCGCCGCACCGAAGCCCACGATCATCAGGCCCCAGGTCGCCGGTTCCGGAACCACGCCGACTTCGAAGTTGGCGCTGACGCCCGTGCCCGACCGGCCGAAGCTGACGTTCACGTTGTCGACCGCGCCCTTGAAGGAGCCGCTCCAGCCCGAGCCGACGCCGACCTCGACCGCGGTGATGCGGGTATTGGCGCTGAGGACATGCGAGTTCGGGTTGCTGAAGCTGGTCCCGTTGGCCCAGTCGGCCAGGGTGACGCTGTACTTCTCGATGGTCACGCTGGGCGAGCCGAAGGCGCGCATCCAGAAGTTCCCGCCGAGGATGTTGTTGGACACCCAGGTGTCGTAGTCGACCGGCACGCCGCTGGCGCCGCCGTTGTAGACGTCTTCCCAGATCAGGTAGCCGCTCTTGCCCGTGGCATCGTCCGTGTAGGCCAGCCGGAAGGCCGGGGCGAGGTGCTTGGCCACCGTGCTGTCCGAGTCGACCAGGTAGTCGAAGCTCAGCGAGCCGGTGAGCAGGTCGCCGAGCGTGCCGTTCACCGCGTGGCGGAAGTCGGCCTTGGAGGAGCCGCCGCCCGTGCTGAACTCCAGCGAGCCGGTGTGGCCCGCGGGCTTGTAGGTGTCGGTGATGGCCACCGTGCCGGCGCCGAGGACGTTGACCGCCGTCCAGCCCTGCAGGTCGGTGGGTGTGACGACAGCGGCATGCGCAGCGGTCGCCGCCAGGGCGAGGGCCCCGGCCAGCATGTACTTGAGCATCTGTGTTTCCCCGTCTTTCTGTCGGATGCCGCCCCCTGCGGCATTCCGTCGCGCACCATTGGGAATGGTTAACGGTTAGGCAAGCGCAAGCTCCGCGCAGCGCTCAAGTTGGCTGCGCCGTCAGGTTGTGCTGTTCGCCTTCCTGCCGAATTTTTCGCGAAAGCCGAGAAGAATCATCGTTCTGCGAACTCGCAGTATATGATCTCACGTTCGGCGAACGTGGATATTTCTACTTGCTCGCAGGTGGACGTTCGATGCCCTTCACGACGGTCAGGCGGATGGGCTCGCCGGCCATGTCGCGTGATGTCCACTGCACGCCGAGGCCGCCGTTCGAGGGGAAGTCGGTGCAGTATTTGAACGGGGCGGGGAAGGGCTTGGCCTGCTTGAGGCAGACCTTGCCGTCCTTCTCGCTCCACCGGCCGGCGGACCACTTCCCGCGACGGCCCACCGCCTCCCACGATCCGTCGGCCTGCAGCCAAAGGCGCTGGTAGCGGCCATCGGGATAGAGCGCCTTGACCGTGTTGCCGAAGGCGACCGCGACGCCGCGCGGCTCGGCGGCCTGGACCGTCGCGGGGGCCAGCAGGGACGTCAGGACGAGGCTCAGGAGAAGTCGGCGCATGGGCGGATGTACGTGATCTCGTTCTCAGGGTTGCATGTGTCCATGGCCGGGTTCGCCTGAACGGAAGCTGACCCGACGGTTCAGCGGTCGCCCTCGACCGGCCGCGCGCCGACGTTGGTGCGGCCCACGCCGTCGACCTCGTACAGCGCCTCCATCGGCGCATCGCCGACCTTCAGCCGGGCCAGGGCCTTGGGGTCGGCCGCGATCTCGGCGGTCTGGATGACCCCGATGTCGCGGGCGCCCGCGATGATCACGAAGCGGTTGCCGGCCGGTCCGCGGAACGTCGCGAGGTAGCCGTAGTCGCGGTTGGCGCGGTCGATCGACGACGGGCCGGCGCTGGAGGTGAAGGCCTGGCCGCTCTTGCGGTCGACGAGCTCATCGTAGGTGGCCCCGATGGCGTAGCGCGAGCGCTCGAAGACCGGCTGTTGCAGCAGGCGCAGGCCGGACAGGTAGCCCACGTAGACGATGTCGGCGGTCTTTAGGAGATCGGCGGTGACGTGCGAGGCGGTCATCACCTGAACCCGCCGCCCGCCGCCGGCCGCCTGGCGGACCAGCGGCATCACATCGCGCAGGGCCTGGGTCGCGCCGACCGGCGTGTACCAGGTGTCGAGGTCCACGTAGCGACCCTGGTTCTGCGGGTTGTCCATCAGCCAGGCGTCGAGGTCGGCCGGCGAGTTGATCTCGAACGCCCGGATCATCCGCACCGGCGCGTCGCCATGCTCGGTGTCGCCGAAGATGTAGTAGTCACCCACCACCACGATTACCGGACGCTCGCGCCCCAGGCCGGCCCACAGCGGCGAGGCGGCGGCGCGCGCGAGGGTGTGGTCGGGCGCGCCGCGCGCCTCGAACAGCCACCAGGCGCCGACGTTCAGGCTGAGCAGCGCCGCGCCGGCGACGGCGGACCAGAACCAGCGGGGCCGGGCGCGCTTCACCGGCGCGGCCTCGCCCGAACCGACGGCCGTCAGCGCCAGCCGGTACTCGCCCAGCGGCACGGAAAGCCGGTGAGATGCGCCCTCGCCGGGACCCTCGTAGAAGCCTTCCAGCTTCTTCCGCAGCCGGTGGATGTAGACCCGTACCGAGGCGTCGCCCGACAGGTCCAGCGCACGGCCGAAGACGTCGTGCGCCACGTCGGCCTCGGACAGCGCGCGGCCGAGATTGGCCGGGTCAGCGAGATAGTCGAACAGGCGGGCGAGCGCCTGTGACCGGCCCAGCGCGCCGCTCTCGCGGATGCGTGCGACCTGCTCGGCGAAGGCTTGGGAGTCTGTTTCGATCATACCTGGAATTCGAATTCGAGGCGCTGCTGTAACCCCGTGTAACCCCCCTGGAAACCGTAAAGTACGCGCACGTCAAGACGGCGCGGCCCTAACCCCCTCGGCAACACGAGCCGGCATCCAAGCCGAGGGGGATAGAATGCGCAGACTGCTGATGATCGGGGCGGCCCTTTCCGCCATGGCGGGAGCGGCCCGGGCGGCGGACGGCGCCGGCGAGGTCGACGAGGTGGTGATCACGGCGGTGCGCCTGGAAGACAGCCTGCCCGAGGAGCTGGCTCGCTACGGCAGCGATCTCGAAGTGGTCACCGCCGAGACGGTGCGGCGCAACGCCTATGTCGACGTCTCCCAGGTGTTGCAGATGCAGACGCCGGGTCTCTTCCTGTCGCCGCGCAACGGGCCGTTCTCGTACGCCGACATCGCCTTGCAGGGTTCGCGCACAGGCGACGTCCTGTGGCTGGTGGACGGCGTGCGGATCAACAACCGCCTCTACACGTCGACCAGCCCGGCCGACACGCTGCCGGCCAGCATGATCGAACGCGTCGAGGTGCTGAAGGGCGGCCAGAGCCTGTTCTACGGGACCCAGGCGGCGGCCGGCGTCATCAACGTGGTCACCCGCGCCTATGACGAGGACTTCGGCGGCACGCTGACCGTCGGCGGCGACACCAACGACGGCGTCCACGCCAACGCCTATGTCCGTGACACGATCGGGCGCCACAAGTTCGTGGCCTGGGTGTCGAAGGACGAGGCCTCGGGCTACCGAACCTTCGACGTCTTCCAGCCCAGCGCCACTGAGCGCCGGCGCGGCTATGACGTGGTCAGCTTCGGCGGCAAGTACGGCGTAGACCTGGCCGAGGGGCTGTCGCTGAACCTCTACGCCCAGCACACCGACGCGCACCTGGAGTATCCCAACCCGCGCCTGACCCGCCTGTCGTTCAACGACCGCGACGAAGAGATCGTCAGCGCCAGTCTGGACTGGACCGTCAGCGAGCGCGCCCAGATCTCCGTGAAGGGCTACTATCACGACTGGGACAGCGTCTACTCGACGGTGAACAACGTGCCGGGCAATCCCGGGGCGCCGCCGGTGATCGTCGATGACCTCACCTACTGGGGCTACGAGGACTATGGCGTCTCGGTGCTGGCCAAGCTGAACCTGCACCGCGGGTTCGAGTACCAGCTCGGCTACGACTTCCAGAACTTCAACGGGCGCGACGACGTGCTGCTGATCGCCCAGCAGACCGAGCAGGTCCATGCCCTGGTCGCCCAGTTGAGGACTACCGACGACCTGATCGAGAACGCCCGCTTCGCCGTCGGCGTCCGCTACAACAAGACCGACGAGAGCGAGAAGACGATCTGGAACGTCAGCGGCCGCTGGGACGTGACCCCGCTGCTGTACCTGGAAGGCGTCGCGGGGACCTCGTTCATCCTGCCCAGCGCCGAGCAGCTCTTCGGGATCGATCCCTGCTGCGCGGTCGGCAACCCGGACCTGAAGCCCGAGCAGAGCCTCAACGCCAACGTCTCGGTCGGCGGTCAGACCGAGCGCTGGTCCTGGCAGCTGACCGGCTTCGCGCGGAAGATCGACGACCTGATCACCGACGACTACGACCAGCCTGGCTTCCCGGACGGGATCTACATCAACACCGACGGCGAGGTGAAAGTCCGCGGCTTCGAGGCTAGCGGCAGCGCCCGGCTGGCCGAGGGGCTCTCGGCCCGCGCGTCGTTCGCCTATACCCGCTCGCGGGCCGCGGGGGCGGGCCGTCAGTTCGATCGTGTCCCCAAGACCCAGGCCAAGGCGAGCCTGAGCTGGGACCCGCCCGAGCGTCCGTTCGGCGCCTCGGCGACCCTGCTCTGGACGGGCGACGTATTCCAGAACGTCACCGGCTTCGGGCGGGTGAACTACGGCGACTACGCCGTCGTGGACCTGGCGGCCCATGTCTACCTCGACCCGTCCAAGCGCCGCCATCGCCTGACCGCCCGGCTGGAGAACGCCTTCGACGAGGACTATGCGACACGGGTGAACTCGGCAGTCGTCGACCTGTCGACCCAGCGCTTCCTCTACCGCTTCCGGGGCGTGCCCCAGACGCTGCACGTGAGCTATGCCTACAGCTTCTGAGGGCAGGGCCAGGCGGCCGCCGCGCAAACCCTTCGCCCCGAAGTGGCTGGTGATCCTGCACCGCTACCTCGGGATCGTGTTCGGGCTGCTGATGCTGCTGTGGTTCGCCAGCGGCGTCGTGATGCTCTTCGTCCGCTGGCCGGGGGTGGACGACGAGGACCGTGCGAAGGCGATGGCGCCAATCCCCTGGGCGCGGTGCTGCGTCTTCGGCGAGGGGGGCGGCTTCGAAGTCGTGCCGAGGGGCGTGGTGGAGGAGATGGCCGGGCGCGCGGTGCTGCGCGTCGGGTCCGATGTGACGGATCTCTCCACCGGCCGGCCGCTCGCGCCGTTGTCCGAGACCGAGGCGCGGCGCGTGGCGGCGACCTATGCGGCGGCTAGGGGCGTCGGGGGGCGTGCCGTCGCGGCTGAACGCGTCGAACGCGACCAGTGGACGGTCACCGGCTACTTCAACAAGCGTCGGCCGCTCTGGCGCGTCGACTTCGACGATAGGCGGGCGACGCAGGTCTATGTGTCGGCGAAGACGGGCGAGGTGGCCCAGTTCACCGACCGGCCGACCCGGATCCTGGCGTGGCTGGGCCCCATTCCGCACTGGCTCTACCCGGAGGTGCTGCGAGCCGACGGCAAGTTTTGGACGCAGGTGGTCATCTGGACCTCGTTGGCTGGTGCGTTCCTCACCGTCACCGGACTCTATCTCGGCGTCATCTCGTGGCGGCCGCGCCGCGACGCCCAGCTCACGCCCTATCGCGGGCTGATGGCCTGGCATCACCTGGGCGGCCTGGCGGCGGGCGTGCTGACCCTGACCTGGGTCGTCAGCGGCACGCTTTCGATGGATCCGTGGGGCGTTTTCGACAGCCCCGAGGACCCGCGCCCCTCCAGGATGACCGGCGAGATGACTCTCGGCGACGTTCGCGCCGCCGTATCGGCGGCCCAGGCCTCGGGGATCGTGGCTCGCCGGATCGTCGCCGCGCCGCTGGAGGGCGAGGTCTATCTGATGGCCGACGAGCGGAGGCTGGACGCGAAGGCCCGCCCGACGCCACTGGGAGGCGCGGATCTGGCCCGCCTGGCCGGCCGGCTCGGCGAGGTGCGCGCGCAGACGCGGATCAGCTCTGGCGACGCCTACTATCGCGGCCACCACGACGAGGTCCGGTTGCCGGCCTATCGGGTGGAGATGTCGGATGGCGTGCGGTTCTACCTCGATCCCGCGTCGGGGCGGCTGCTTGCCAGCGTGAACGGCAGGGACAAGGCCAATCGATGGCTGTTCGAGGGGTTGCACCGGCTGGACGTGATCCCGGGTTTCGACCGGGGCGCCGGGTGGGCCGCGGCGATGATCGCCCTGTTGCTGGCCGCCGCGCTCGGCGTCGCGACCGGCGTGTGGCTGGGATGGCGCAGGGCCGTCCACGACGTCGAGCAACTGCGCAGCAAAAAGGCCTCGCGGCTCGGCTGAGCGGCGAGGCCTCTCCTCAGGCGTGGCGGAAGGACGCTAGTCCTTCTTGCCGGCCTGTTGCTCGATCGCGTCGGCCTTGGCGTCGGCCTTCTCCTCGACCGCGTCGGCCTGCTTGTTCAGCTGGGTCTCGGCGGCCTCGTTCGAGGTGGCGGCGGCCTGGGATTCGAGCGCGTCGGCCTTGGCCTCACCCGCGGCTTCGACGGCGTCGGCTTGCTTCTCCGCAGCCTTGTCGGCCGAGCTTTCGCAGGCGGCGAGGCTGATGGCGCCCAGAGCCGCGATGGCGGCGATGGCGATACGCATGTGGCGTCTCCTGTGCATTTGCGGAGCACAAGCGCGCGGCCGGGAAATTGGTTCAATCAATCGTGAAATGGCGTCGCTACCAGGCGGGGCGGGGGCCTGGCTTCAGCTTCATCGCGGGTTTCTCGACCAGGAACCAGCTGCCCAGGGCGAACGGGATCACCGCCGCCAGGGCCGTCGCCACATTGAGCTGTCCCTGGATCGCCAGCCACTGCTGGATGGGGAAGGCGTAGATGTAGACGCCGTAGCTGAGGTCGGCGGGAAGCTTGCCGGGCCGCGAAAGGCCCAGCACGGCCATGGGAAGGGCCAGCGGCCCCAGCACCGGGAAGGCTGCGGCCGACGCCGCGCCCAGCCAGAGCGGAACCCGGGTCTGGCGCAGCTGCAACGCCGCGCCCGCGAAGAACAGCATGCCGTTCCGCGCACCGAGATAGGCGATGCGGGTCAGCTTCTCGTCGGCCCAGTCCGGCGTCAGGACGGTCATCCCGAGCCACGTCGCCGCGCAGAGCCCCAGCAGCGCATAGACCAGGGCCGGCCTCGCCCGCACAAACATCAGCACGAGGTAGAAGGTGAACTCCAGCCGCAGGGTCCACAGCACCCCGTTGACCACCCCGGCCATCGGCGCGGCCTGGAAGACGCCGGGCAGGTCGTAGGTGGCGGGATAGAGCAGGGCGTTGCGCACCACGTACATGGCCGCCGCCCGCCAGTACTCCGTCGCCGGCGCGGTGGTGACGAAGGCCAGCAGGATCACGGTGACCACCAGCGAAGCGATCAGCCCCGGCTCGATCCGCAGGATGCGCTTTGCCAGATAGGTCTTGGGATCGCGCTGGTAGCTGGCGGTGACCAGGTAGCCGCTGATCACGAAGAAGATCGACACGCCCAGCGCGCCCAGGTCCTCGACGCCACGGATGCGCAGAGGCGCCTCGCCCGCCAGCGGGAAGGTGTGGCTGATCACCACCAGCAACGCCGCGATCAGCCGCATCAAGTCGAAGTTCATCGTCGCTCGTTAGCACGCGTCGGCGGGGACGCGGGAACAGGCCTCGCCGGCGCCTTACACCTTCACGAAGGGCTGGCTGAGGCGCGGCTGGCCATCGAGGGCGAACAGGGCGTTGGCGACGGCGGGACCGATGACCGGCGTGCCCGGCTCGCCCACGCCGCTGGGTGGCGCGGTTGACGGCACGATGTAGGTCTCCACCGTGGGGGCTTCCGAGTTGCGCAGCACCCGATAGGTGTCGAAGTTCCCTTGGTCGACCTGGCCGTCCGTCAGGGTGATCTCCCCGAACATCGCGCCGGAAAGGCCGTAGCAGGTCCCGCCCTCCATCTGGGCGGCGATCTGGTTGGGCGAGATCGCCGTGCCGCAATCGATGGCCGTGATCACGCGACCGACCTTGGGCTGGCCGTTTTCGACCTTCACCTCGGCGATCTGAGCCACGACCGAGCCGAAGCTCTCGTGCACCGCCACGCCGCGCGTCCAGCCGGCGGGCGCGGGCGTGGTCCAGCCGGCCTTCTCGGCGGCGAGGTCCAGCACCGCCAGATGCCGCTTGGCGCCGGCCTTCTGATAGAGCGCCCGGCGGTACTCCACCGGGTCCTTACCGGCGCGCTTGGCCAGCTGTTCGACCGTGTGCTCCATCACATAGGCCGTGTGCGTGGCGCCGACCGAGCGCCACCACAGCACGGGCACGCCCACGTCCGGGGTCAGTAGCTGGGCGTCCACGACCGGGGTCGCCTTGAGATAGGGCGAACCCATGGCGCCCTCGACGGCGGTCTGGTCGACGCCGTCGCCGCCGGGAGCTCCGGGCGGCGCGCCCTTCATGATCGACTGGGTGACGATCCGCTGACGCCAGGTGGCCGGATAGCCCTCGGCGTCGGTGGTCACCCGCACGGTGTGATGCACCAGGGGCCGGTAGTAGCCGGCCCGCATGTCGTCCTCGCGGGTCCAGACCAGCTTCACCGGACGGCCCTTGCCCACCTTCTTGGCGATGCGGACGCACTCGACCACATAGTCGGACTGGAACGTCGCGCGCCGGCCGAACGAGCCGCCGGCGAACAGGGTCTCGATCTCCACGGCGCCCGGGAGGCTCATGGTCAGCTTCGCGGTGTTGAGCTGGTCCAGAGTGGGGGTCTGCGAGCCGAAGATCAGCCTGGGCGGTCCCTTGCCGACGATCGCCACGCAGTTCATCGGCTCCATGGTGGCGTGCGCCAGGTACGGGAAGTCGTAGGCGATCTCGAGGGCGTTGGTCCCGGCCGCCGCGCTGGCCGCGTCGCCCTTGGAATCGAAGCCCTTCCAGCCGTTCTTCTCGGGCGCGGCGGTCTTGCCCGAGGCCAGATCCTTGAACTCGGCCAGGATCTGCGCCGAGCCGCGCTTCTCGGCCTTGGACTCGTCCCAGGTGACCTTCAGCGCCTCGCGGCCCTTGATCGCCGCGTGGGTAGATTGCGCGACCACGGCGACGCCGGTGTCGATCTCGAACACGTCGACCACGCCGGGAACCTTCTTGGCCGCCGCGGCGTCGAACGAGCCGACCGTGCCGCCGAACCGCGGCGGGTGGGCGACCACGGCGATCAGCATGTCGGGCAGGCGGACATCCTGGGTGTAGCGGGCGCTGCCTTCGCTCTTGGCCTGGGAATCCTTGCGCCGAACACGGTCCGTGCCGATCAGGGAGAAGCTGGCGGGGGACTTGAGGGTCGGCGTCGCTGGCGGCGCGACCTTCGCCGCGCCGGCCACCAGTTCGCCGAAGCCGGCCTGTTTGCCGGAAGCGTGGGCGATCACGCCGTTGCTCACGGTGATCTCGGAGGCCGGCACGCCCCACTTGGCCGCAGCGGCCGAAACGAACATGGCCCGCGCACCGGCGCCGGCGGTGCGCAGCTGGGTCCAGCTGTTGTTGATGGCCGACGAGCCGCCGGTGCCCTGGGTGCCGCCCATGTTCACGTTGCCGTAGAGCTTGGCGTTGGCGGGGGCCTGCTCGACCTTCACCTTGGTCCAGTCGGCGTCCAGTTCCTCGGCCGCGATGGCGGCGAGGCCGGCGTGGTTGCCCTGGCCGAACTCGATGTGCTTCGAGATCACGGTCACGACGCCGTCGGGCGAGAACTTCAGGAACGGGCCGAATGCGCCCGGCTTCACCTTCGACCCCGCCGACAGCATGTCGGGCAGCGAGCAGCCCACCAGCAGGGAGCTGCCGGCCAGGGTGGCGCCGACCACCAGAACCTCGCGACGGGAAGCGCCGCGGGCGATGTCCTTGAGAGGCTTCTTCATGGCGCGGCTCCTCAGGCGGCCGGGGCGGCGGGGGCCGCGGCGGGAGCGGGCGCGGCGGCCGCGTCCTTGATCGCCTCGCGGATGCGCTGGTAGGCGCCGCAGCGACAGATGTTGCCGTCCATGGCTCCGGTGATGGCCTCGTCGTCGGGCTTGGGATTGCTGGCCAGCAGCGCCACCGCACTCATGATCTGGCCCGACTGGCAGTAGCCGCATTGCGGCACATCCAGCTTCACCCAGGCTTCCTGCACCGGGTGGTGGCCGCCCAGGCTCTCGATCGTGGTGATCTTGGAGGACCCGATTGCCGAAATCGGAAGCTGGCAGGACCGCACGGGCGCCCCATCGGCGAGCACCGTGCACGCACCGCACTGTGCGACGCCGCAACCGTATTTCGTGCCGGTCAGGCCCAGTTCATCTCGGAGCACCCAGAGTAGGGGCGTATCCGGTGGCGAATTGACGTTCTGGGACTTGCCGTTCACATCGAGGGTTATCGCCATGGACCGCCTCCGCCGACTGATTTGCCTGCAATCCTAACGTTGTTCAGACGCCGTCGTAAATCCGAGCCTTGGCCTCAGCGCTGAGCAACGCTAGTTCCGTACCGACATTACGAATTTTCCTGGAGAGCTCATGACCCGTCTTGCCGTCGCCGCCGCCCTCTTCACGCTCGCCGCGGGCGCCCCCGCGATGGCGGCCGATGGGGCCCAGCTCTTCAACATGCAATGCAAGATGTGCCACGCGGGCGGCCCGATGGGCCCGTCGCTGGCCGGCGTCGCCGGCGGGCCGGTGGCCTCCAAGACCTTCGCCTATTCGGCCGGCCTGAAGGCCAAGGGCGGCGCCTGGAGCGACGCCAACCTCGACGCCTTCCTGAAGGCGCCGGCGTCGTTCGCGCCGGGCACGAAGATGATGATCTCGGTGCCGAACGCCGAGAACCGCGCCGCCATCATCGGCTACCTCAAGACCCTGAAGTAGGCCGCATGGACGCCTTCCCCGCCTTCTTCCCGCTCGCCGGCCGATCGGTGGCCATCGCGGGTGAGGGTGAGGCGGCGGAGGCGAAGGCGCGCCTGTTCGAGGGCTCGCCGGCCACGGTGGTGCGGCTCAGCGCGGTCGAGGCGCTCGACCCGCGCGCCTACGCCGGCATGACCCTGGCCTTCATCGCCGGCGCCGACGACCACTGGGCGTGGGCGGCCACCGAGGCGGCGCGCGCCGCCAATGTGCCCGTCAACGTCGTCGACCGGCCGGCGCTCTGCGACTTCACCACTCCGGCGGTGATCGACCGTGGCGAGGTGGTGGCGGCGATCGGCACGGGCGGCGCCTCGCCCATGCTGGCCACCATGCTGCGCCACGACATCGAGGCGCGGGTGCCCGAGGGGACCGGCCGGGTGGCGGCGCTGTTCCGCGTCATGCAGACCGAGATCCGAGAGGCGCTGCCCGACGCCCATGCGCGGCGCCGCTTCCTGCGCGCGGCGCTGAACGGCCCGGCGGCCGAGGCGGCGATGGCCGGCGACATGGAAGGCGCCAGGGAGCGGCTGCGCGCCAGCCTGTTCGACGGGCCGCAGCTGTCGGGCCGGATCCGCTACATCGACGCGCGCGGGCCCGCCGACCTGCTGACCCTGCGGGCGGTGCGCGCGCTGGCCGCCGCCGACGTGCTGGTCTGCGATCCCGACCCGCACCCCGAGGTTCTGGCCCTGGCGCGCCGGGACGCCGAACGGCTCGCGGGCGGGGTTGAGGCCCTGGCCGAACTGGCCTCGGACGGTCTCACCGTGGCCCGCCTGATCACCGAAACGGGGTGGCGGACCGAGCAGGCGGCGCTCGACGCGAGAGGCGTTTCGACCGACATCCTGCCCATCGCCGGCTGATCGCTCCTTAAGGGAGAGCGTTCGCCGACCCGGCGTCAGGGGTTGACTTGCGGCCCCCCGCCCTCAAGAACGCCGGCCACATACGGAAAAGCTGCTCAAGGAGCCCTGCCTCATGGCTGTTCGCGTCGCTATCAACGGTTTCGGTCGCATTGGCCGCCTGGTCCTGCGCTCGATCGTCGAACACGGCCGCAAGGACATCGAGGTGGTGGCGATCAACGACCTCGGCCCGGTCGAGACCAACGCCCACCTGCTGCGCTACGACAGCGTGCATGGCCGCTTCCCGGCGGACGTGAAGGTCGAAGGCGACACGATCGTGATCGCCGGCTACGCGCCGATCAAGGTCACGGCCATCCGTGATCCGAAGGACCTGCCGCACAAGGACCTGGGCGTCGACATCGCCCTGGAGTGCACCGGCATCTTCACGTCGAAGGAAAAGGCCCAGGCCCACCTCGACGCCGGCGCCAAGCGCGTCATCATCTCGGCCCCGGGCGACAACGTCGACAAGACCATCGTCTACGGCGTGAACCACCAGACGCTGACCAAGGATGACCTGATCATCTCGAACGCGTCGTGCACCACCAACTGCCTGGCGCCCGTCGCCCATGTGCTGCAGGAGCTGTGCGGCATAGAGCGTGGCTACATGACCACCATCCACTCCTACACCGGCGACCAGCCGACGCTGGATACGATGCACAAGGACCTGTACCGCGCCCGCGCCGCGGCCATGTCCATGATCCCGACCTCGACCGGCGCCGCCAAGGCTCTGGGCCTGGTGATCCCGGCCCTGGCCGGCAAGCTGGACGGCAGCTCGATCCGCGTGCCCACCCCGAACGTCTCGGTCGTCGACCTGAAGTTCGTCCCCTCCAAGTCCGTGACCGTGGCCGACATCAACGCCGCGCTCGAAGCCGCCGCCAACGGCGCGCTGAAGGGCGTGCTCGCGGTGACCAAGGACCCGCTGGTCTCGATCGACTTCAACCACAATCCCGCCTCGTCGACCGCGGCCCTGCCGCAGACCCAGGTGATCGACGGCGGCCTCGGGCGCGTCCTGACCTGGTACGACAACGAGTGGGGCTTCTCGACCCGCATGAGCGACACCGCGGTCGCCCTGGGCAAGCTGATCTAGGAAGGCCCGCCGCTCGCGCCTCCCCCAGCCGTCATCCCGGCCGGAGCGCAGCGGAGAGCCGGGACCCAGGGGCGCGAGCGCCGCTCTGGGTCCCGGATCGGCCTGGCGGCCGTCCGGGATGACGACTTTGAGGACCGCCCGGTGACCTTCAAGACCCTCGACGACGCCAACCTCTCGGGCCAGCGCGCCCTGGTCCGCGTGGACTTCAACGTTCCCATGCAGGACGGCGCCGTCAGCGACGACACACGCCTTAAGGCGGCGCTGCCGACCATCGAGAAGCTGCGCAAGGGCGGGGCCAAGACCATCCTGCTGGCCCACTTCGACCGTCCGAAGGGCAAGCGCGTCCCCGAGATGAGCCTGAAGCCGGTGGTCGGCCCGCTCGCCGCCCTGGTCGGCGCGCCGGTGGCCTTCGCCGACGACTGCATCGGCGACGACGCGGCCAAGGCGGTCGCGGCGATGAAGGACGGCGACGTCCTGCTGCTGGAAAACGTCCGCTACCACGCCGGCGAAGAGGCGAACGACGCCGACTTCGCCAAGGCCCTGGCGGCGAACGGCGACCTCTACGTCAATGACGCCTTCTCGGCCGCGCACCGCGCCCACGCCTCGACCGAGGGCCTGGCCCGCCTGCTGCCCGCCTACGCGGGCGAGCAGATGCGCAAGGAGCTCGACGCCCTGGACGCCGCGCTGGGCAATCCGCAGCGCCCGGTGATGGGCATCGTCGGCGGCGCCAAGGTCTCCACCAAGCTCGACCTGCTGAACAACCTGGTCGGAAAGCTGGACTACCTGGCCATCGGCGGCGGCATGGCCAACACCTTCTGCTTCGCCCAAGGCGCCGAGATCGGCGGCTCGCTGTGCGAGAAGGACATGGCCGACACGGCTCGCGAGATCCTGAAGAAGGCCGAGGCGGCGGGCTGCAAGGTGATCCTGCCCACCGACGTGGTCGTGGCCAAGGATCTGGCCGCCAACGCGCCCAACCGCACGATCGCGCTCGCTGGCGGTGTGGCGGCGGACGAGAAGATCTTCGACGTCGGCCCCGAGACGCTGCAGCAGGTTGTCGCCGCCATGTCCGCGGCAAAGACCCTGATCTGGAACGGGCCGTTCGGCGTGTTCGAGGTGGAACCTTTCGACAAGGCGACCGTTGAGGCCGCGAAACTCGCGGCCCGGCTCGCCAAGGACGGCAAGCTGGTGGCCGTTGCTGGCGGTGGTGATACCGTGGCGGCTCTCAACGCTGCCGGTGTCGCGGCCGATTTCACCTTCGTGTCCACGGCGGGCGGCGCGTTTCTTGAATGGATGGAGGGAAAGGAGCTGCCCGGGGTGGCGGCTCTCTCCCGATGATACAGGTGGGGACCTGAAGTTATGGCCAGGATTACGCTTCGACAGCTGCTGGATCACGCCGCCGAGTACGGCTACGGCGTGCCCGCGTTCAACATCAACAACATGGAACAGGCGCTGGCGATCATGGAGGCCGCGGAGGCCACCAACTCGCCGGTGATCATGCAGGCGTCGCGCGGCGCCCGGTCCTACGCCAACGACATCGTGCTGAAGCACCTGATCGACGCGATGGCCGAGATGTATCCGCACATCCCGATCTGCATGCACCAGGACCACGGCAACAATGAAGCCACCTGCGCCACCGCGATCCAGTACGGCTTCACCTCGGTGATGATGGACGGCTCGCTGATGGCCGACGGCAAGTCCCCCGCCGACTACGACTACAACGTCAAGGTCACCCGCAACGTCGTGGACATGGCCCACTGGGTCGGCGCCTCGGTCGAGGGCGAACTTGGCGTGCTGGGCTCGCTCGAGACCGGCATGGGCGAGAAGGAAGACGGCCACGGCTTCGAGGGCAAGCTGGACCATGACCAGTTGCTGACCGACCCGGACCAGGCGGTCGAGTTCGTGAAGGCCACCGAGGTCGACGCCCTGGCGATCGCCATGGGCACCAGCCACGGCGCCTACAAGTTCACGCGCAAGCCGGACGGCGAAGTCCTGGCCATGAACGTGATCGAGGAGATCCACCGCCGCCTGCCCAACACCCACCTGGTGATGCACGGCTCCTCGTCGGTCCCGCAGGACCTGCAGGACCTGATCAACCAGTACGGCGGCCAGATGCCCCAAACCTGGGGCGTGCCGGTGGAAGAGATCCAGCGCGGCATCAAGCACGGCGTGCGCAAGATCAACATCGACACCGACAACCGCATGGCCATCACCGCGGCCATCCGCCAGGTCTTCGTCGAGAAGCCGGGCGAGTTCGATCCGCGCAGCTACCTGAAGCCCGCCAAGGAAGCGATGCGGAAGGTCTGCGTGCAGCGCTTCGAGGAATTCGGCACCTCGGGCCATGCCGACAAGATCAAGCCGATCCCGCTCTCGGCCATGGCCAAGCGCTATGCCGCGGGCGAGCTGGCGCCGAAGATCGGCCTGACGAAGGTCGCCGCCGAATAGGCTGCTGACAGCTTTCGCCGTCAGGGCGCGCTAGAAGGGCCTCCGGAAACGGAGGCCCTTTTCGCATGTCCAAGCCCGTACTTCCCCTCGTCGGCGGCTGCCGCTGCGGCCAGGTGCGCTTTCGCATCACCGCGCCACCGCTGATCACCGGCGCCTGTCACTGCACGGGCTGCCAGCGGATGAGCGCGAGCGCCTATTCGCTCAGCGTCGCCGTGCCGGCTGACGGCTTCGAGGTGACCGAGGGCGAGCCGGTAATCGGTGGCCTGCACGGCTCGCCGAAGCACTACTTCTGTCCGCACTGCATGAGCTGGATGTTCACGCGCCCGGATGAAGTCGACTGGCTGGTGAACGTGCGCGCGACGCTGCTGGACGACGTGAGCTGGTACATCCCCTTCATGGAGACCTACACCAGCGAGGCGCTGCCCTGGGCGAAGACGCCGGCCAAGCACAGCTACGAGCGCTTTCCACCGATGGAGGACTACGCGCGCCTGACCGAGGCGTTCGCGGCGGACGCCTAGGCGGCCGCGCGGGCCTGCTCGCTGCGGGCGGGCGTTAGGGTCAGCGCCTGCAACAGATGCGGCGGCGATATCGGCTTGGTCAGGTAGCCGTCGAAGCCCATGGCCAGATAGCGTTCGGCGTCGCCGCTCATCGCCTCGGCGGTGAGGGCGACCACCGGGACGTCGACCGCCCCCGCCTGGCCTGCGCGGATGGCGCGCAGGGCCGTGGGGCCGTCCATCACCGGCATGTTGATGTCCATCAGCACGAGGTCGAAGGTCGAGGCCGACAGCGCTTCCAGGCCCGCGGCCCCGCTCTCGGCGGTGACCACGTCGAAGCCGAAGGCCTCGACCAGGGCGGTGATGACGGCGCGGTTCGTGGGGTTGTCGTCGACGGCCAGGATCCGGCGGGTCATGGCATCGCCGTCGAGCGGGGCCGGAGCCGCTTCAGGAGGCGCCTCGGCCGGCGGCAGGGCAAAGGTGGCGCGGAAGGCCGAGCCGACCCCCTCGGCGCTGCTCACCGTCAGGTCGCCGCCCATCATCCGGCACAGATTGCGTGAGATCGCCAGGCCCAGCCCGGTGCCGCCGAAGCGGCCGGCGGTCGAGGCGTCGGCCTGGGCGTAGTCGGCGAACAGCTTCTCCTGCACCTCGGGCGACATGCCGACGCCAGAGTCGGAAACGGTCAGCTCCAGGCCATCCGCCGTGGGCAGGGCGTGGATGCGGATGTGGCCCTCCGCCGTGAACTTCACGGCGTTGGACAACAGGTTCGTCAGGACCTGACGCAGGCGCACGGGATCGCCCTCGACCCATTGCGGCAGGTCCGGCGAGACGCGGCATTCCAGCGCCAGGCCCTTCTCGGTCGTGGTCGGCCGCCACAGCGCGACGGCGCTGTCGATCACCTCGGGCAGGCAGAACGGGTGGGGGTCAAGCTCCAGCCGGCCGGCCTCGATCTTCGAGAGGTCGAGGATGTCGTTGATCAGCACCACCAGGCTCTCGCCGGAGGCCGAGATCACGTTCAGGTACTCGCGCTGCCGGGCGGTCAGCGAGGTCGTAGCCAGGGCGTGGGTCATGCCGATCACCCCGTTCAGCGGGGTACGCAGCTCATGGCTCATCACCGCCAGGAAGCGGGACTTGGCGCGGCTGGCGGCCTCGGCCTCGTCGCGTCCGCGGCGCAGTTCCTCGGCCTGGGTCTTACCCTCGTGGCGGGCGATCAGGGTGAAGCCGCCGGCGACCAGCAGCAGCAGCACGATGCCGCTCACTAGGCCGCCCAGCACGATCTGCAACTGCTCGGCCGAATGCTGCTCGGCGCGGCGCACGGTGGCGAAGGCGACGGTTTCCTCGTCGTCCCACGACTTCAGCAGGGTCCGGATCTGATCCATCCGCCGCTTGCCGGCGCCGGAGCGCACCAGTTCGACGGCCTCGTCGTGGCGTCGGGCGTCCTGCAGGCGGATCATGGTGTCGGACACCGAGATCTTCTCGGCCACGAGACGGCTCAGCTGGGCGTAGTCGGCCGGATGGTCCCGCGAGATCGGCAGGGCCTTCAGGTGCTCCAGGTGAGTGACGGCCTGGTCGGCGCCACGGCGATAGGGTTCCTCGAAGCGCAGGTCGCCGGTCAGGACGTAGCCCCGGGCGCCGGTCTCGACGTCCTGTACCGCCGACAGCAGTTCCTGGATCTCCTGGCGGGCCTGATAGGTGCGGTCGGCCTGGCTGCGAACCTCGGCGGCGCGATCCAGCTGCCCGAACAGCGTGACCACGAGCGCGGCCAGCAGCATCGGCACCAGCAACACGGCGGCCAGGGCGATATTGCGCTGGATGCGCGCGGCGGCTGACTTGGACGCGGGTACGCGGGACATGGGACGACAGGGTTAGGCGGAGGTCCCTGACGCCGACTTAACACATGTTGGCTGCGGCGAGCCGCCACACCCGCCGAGCCGGCCGCGCCCTAGGCCTCGATGGAATTGCCCCGCATCTCGCGGATGAACAGCAGCCCGATCACGGCGGTGAAGGCGGCGACCACGATGGGGTACCAGAGGCCGTAGTAGATGTTGCCCGTGGCGGCGACCATCGCGAACGCGGTCGTCGGCAGGAACCCGCCCAGCCAGCCGTTGCCCAGGTGATAGGGCAGGGACATGGAGGTGTAGCGGATCCGAGCCGGGAACATCTCCACGAGCGCCGCGGCAATCGGGCCGTAGACCAGCGTCACATAGATCACCAGCAGCCACAGCAGGGCCACGACCAGCGGCTTGTTCATCTTGTCGGGATCGGCCTTGGCGGGGTAGCCGGCCGCCTTGAGTTCGGCGGCGAACCCCTTGGTCCAGGCGTCCTTGGCAGCCTTGAACTCGGCCGGCGACATGGTGGATCCGCCCTCCAGCGGCGCGACCGTCTTCTCGCCGATCCGGATCACGGTCGGGGTCGGCTTCTCGGGCGAGACGTTCACGTACGAGACGCCCGCGTTGGCCAGCGCGCCCTTGGCGACGTCGCAGGCGGTGGTGAAGGCCTGCTTGCCCACCGGATCGAACTGGAAATGGCAGTCCGACGGATGGGCCACCACCATCACCGGCGCCCGCTGGGCGGCGTGGGCGAGATCCGGATTGGCCGCCGCCGTCAGCGCCTTGAAGATCGGGAAGTAGGTGAGGGCCGCCAGGACGCAGCCGGCCAGGATCACCGGCTTGCGGCCGATCTTGTCGGACAGCCAGCCGAAGATCACGAAGAACGGTGTGCCCAGGGCCAGGGCGATGGCGACCAGGGTGTTGGTCAGCGCTCCGTCGACCTTCAGCATCTTCTCCAGGAAGAACAGGGCGTAGAACTGGCCCGTGTACCAGACCACGGCCTGGCCGGCGGTGAGGCCCAGCAGAGCCAGGATGACCAGCTTGAGGTTCGTCCAGTTGCCGAAGCTCTCGGCCAGCGGCTTCTTGGAGGTCTTCCCCTCGTCGACCATCTGCTGGAACACCGGGCTTTCGTTCAGTTTCAGCCGGATCCACAGCGAGACGCCCAGCAGCAGGATCGAGACCAGGAACGGCACGCGCCAGCCCCAGGCCTTGAAGGCTTCCTCGCCGATGCCCGTACGCACCAACAGGATGACGATCAGGCTGAGGAAGAGGCCGGCGGTCGCGGTGGTCTGGATCCAGCTGGTGTAGAGCCCTCGCTTGCCGGGCGGCGCATGCTCGGCGACGTAGGTGGCGGCGCCGCCATATTCCCCGCCGAGGGCCAGCCCCTGCACGAGGCGCAGGGTGATGAGCAGGATCGGCGCGGCGACGCCGATGGTCTCGTAGCTGGGCAGCATCCCGACCACGAAGGTCGACAGCCCCATCAGCAGCATGGTGACGAGGAAGGTGTTCTTGCGCCCCCAGAGGTCGCCCAATCGCCCGAAGACGATCGCCCCGAACGGCCTCACCGCGAAGCCGGCGGCGAAGGCCAGCAGGGCGAAGATGTAGCCGGTGGTCTCGTTGACCCCCGAGAAGAAGTGCTGGGTGATGAAACCGGCCAGCGAGCCGTAGAGGTAGAAGTCGTACCACTCGAAGACGGTGCCGACCGAGGCGCCCGCCACCACTGTCGTGGTCGATCCGCCCCGCGCCTCAGCGCTACCAGCCGCCGCCATGCCCGCTTCCCCCGTTGTTTCGTTGAGGGGGACGGTAGGGCGAAGCTCACCAAGCCCACAAGCCTTCCCCGTCATCGCCGGGGCGGCCCACGATCTTCGCGATGCGGACACGAAAACGGCGCCGCCGATGTCACCCGGCGACGCCCGCGATCATGGGTGGCCCGGACGAGCCGGGCCAGGACGGGACGGCTTAGTGCGAGTCGCCTTGGAGCTCGCCGAGGGCGCTCTGCAGGTAGTTGTGCTCGCCCAGGCTCTTCACGAGGCTGAGCTGGGTCTCGAGGAAGTCGATGTGCTCCTCGGTGTCCGAGAGGATTTCCCGGAACAGTTCGCGGGTGACGTAGTCGGCGTGCTCCTCGCACAGCTTGATGCCCTCGATGAGGGTCACCCGGCCGCCGGTCTCGACGCCCAGGTCGGCGGTCATGCCCTCGACCACCGACTCGCCGATGGAGAGCTTGTGCAGGTCCTGCAGGTTGGGCAGGCCGTCGAGGAACAGGATGCGTTTGATGAGCTTGTCGGCGTGCTTCATCTCGCCGATCGATTCTTCGTAGGTGATCTTGCCCAGGCGCGCGAAGCCCCAGTTTTCGTACATCCGCGCATGCAGATAATACTGGTTCACGGCCGTCAGCTCATTGGTGAGGACCGCGTTCAACTTCTTGATGATCGCCTTCTCGCCTTGCACCGTTCAGCCTCCGCAAAATCAATCAACGCGGGAATGCCTGCGTGGGATGCGCAGTGTCAAAGACAATCTGTGCGACTGATTTGCGGTTGCTCAAATAGTCGCGAAAAGCACTGAGAATGATTGGCGCTCGCCGAAATCGGCGGCGCGAGAGACCTATTCGGCGGCGAAGCGCATCGCCTGCTGCTCTTCGTCCAGCATCTTGCGCATCTCGCAGACGCAGCGCGCGCACTGGGCTTGGGAATCGCAGGCCTTGAAGATCTGGGCCGGACGGCTGGCGCCCGCGGCGATCGCCGCGCGGACTTCGCGTTCACGGATGCCGTTGCAGTTGCAGACGTACATGTGCGCCCAGGCCACTCCTGACTTCGAGAAGACACTTAGAGCCCTGCGAACGCGTTTGCAAGTCATTCGCATGAGACTCTGCGTCGCGTCTGCGTCTGTGACGTCCGCGGGCCGCGTGCTAGAAGCGGGACCGCGCAGGAGACGAGTATGGACTTCGACGCGTTGATCCTTTCGCGCCTGCAGTTCGCGTTCACGATCGCATTCCACATCATCTTCCCCAGCTTCACGATCGGGCTGGCGAGCTTCCTGGCGGTGCTCGAAGGCCTGTGGCTGTTCACCCGCAAGGATGCGTTCAAGACGCTCTACCTGTTCTGGGTGAAGATCTTCGCGATCTCCTTCGGGATGGGTGTCGTCTCGGGGGTGGTGCTCAGCTACCAGCTCGGGACCAACTGGAGCGCCTTCTCGGCGGTCGCCGCGCCTGTCATCGGGCCGCTGTTCGCCTTCGAGGTGCTGACCGCGTTCTTCCTGGAAGCCAGCTTCCTCGGCGTGATGTTGTTCGGCTGGCGCAAGGTCGGCCCGGGCCTGCACTTCGCCTCGACGACGCTGGTGGCCATTGGCACCCTGATCTCGGCCTTCTGGATCATCTCGGCCAACAGCTGGATGCAGCATCCGACAGGCTTCACCACCCTGCCGGATGGCTCGCTGCGGGCGGTGAGCTGGATGCAGGTGATCTTCTCGCCGACCTTCCCCGAACGGTTCGCACACATGGTGCTGGCCGCCTACCTGACCACCGCGCTGGTGGTCGGCGCGGCGTCGGCCTGGCGCCTGCTGCGGCGCGACGAGCCGGTGTCGCGCATCGCCCTGCGGATGGCCATCGGCATGTTCGCCGTCGTGGCGCCGCTGCAACTCATCGTCGGTGACCTGTCGGGCAAGGAAGTGCTGCGGGTCCAGCCGGCCAAGCTCGCCGCGATCGAGGCCTTCTGGGAGACCCGCGCCGAGCAGCCGTTCCACAT
Source organism: Pseudomonadota bacterium (assembly GCA_040752615.1). Lineage (GTDB taxonomy): Bacteria > Pseudomonadota > Alphaproteobacteria > Caulobacterales > Caulobacteraceae > Phenylobacterium. The sequence goes on from JBFMGV010000004.1 coordinate 133,500, forward strand.
CCTGGCCTGGCCCGACCGCGCGCTGGAAGGCAACCGCTTCGAGCTTTCGGTCCCGAAGGTGGGCAGTCTCATCACCGCCGGCTCCATCGGCGCCGAGGTGAAGGGCCTGAACGACTTCGCGCCGCGGGACAGGCCTCCGGTCTTCATCGTGTTCTGGGCCTTCCGGGTCATGGTGGGGCTGGGCGTGCTGATGATCCTGCTGGGCGGCTGGGGCGCGTGGCTGATGTGGCGGACGCGCGGGCCCGAGCACAGCCGGCCGTTCCTCTGGGCCGCCGTGGCCATGGGCCCCGCCGGCTTCGTCGCCGTGATCGCCGGCTGGATCGTCGCCGAGGTCGGCCGCCAGCCCTTCACCATCTACGGCGTGCTGCGCACCGCTGACGCGGTCTCGCCGGTGGGCGCGGGCCAGGTCAGCGCGTCGCTGCTGGCCTTCCTGGTGGTCTATGGCGTCGTCTTCAGCGTGGGCGGGCTCTACATCCTGCGGCTGATCGCCGAGGGGCCGTCGCCGGACGAGCCCGAAGGCGCCGATCCGCCGCTGCCCGACCGCCCGCCGGGCTATGCCCTCGGCGCCGCGCCCCGGGCCAAGGACGAGGCCCTGCCATGACGCTCGACCTGCCGCTGATCTGGGCCGGCGTCATCGCCGTCGCGGTGCTGATGTACGTGCTGCTCGACGGCTTCGACCTGGGCGTCGGGATGCTGTTCCCCTTCGCCACGCCGAAGGAGCGGGACGTGATGATGGACTCGGTCGCCCCGGTCTGGGACGGCAACGAGACCTGGCTGGTCCTGGGCGGCGGCGGGCTCTTCGCGGCCTTCCCCCTGGCCTACGCCACCCTGATGCCGGCCCTCTACATTCCGATCCTGTTGATGCTGATGGGCCTGATCCTGCGGGGCGTGGCCTTCGAGTTCCGGCTGCGCGGCCGGCGGCGAGGCAAGGCGTTCTGGACCGCGGCCTTCGCCGGCGGTTCGCTGATCGCGACGGTGGCGCAGGGGCTGGTCCTCGGCGGCTTCATCCAGGGCGTGGCCGTCCGCGACGGCGAGTTCGTGGGCGGGCCGCTCGACTGGCTGACCCCCTACAGCCTGCTGGTGGCGATCGGCCTGATCGCCGGCTACGTGCTGCTGGGCGCCGCCTGGCTGGTCTGGCGCACCGAAGGCGAGCTGCAGACCAAGTCGCACCGCTGGACGGCGCTGGCGGCCGCCGCCACGGCGTTCCTGCTGGGCGCGGCGAGCCTGGCGACCCTGTTCGTCCACGGCCGCATCGCCGAGCGCTGGGGCTTCAACTACATCAACGCCGACGGTCTCTCGCTGCAGGTCGAGCGGCTGGCGCCGCTGCTGCCCATCCCGCTGCTCGGCCTGCTGGGCCTGGCGCTGGTGGCGACGGGCTTGCGACGGCGGCGTGACGCGCGGCCCTTCGTGGGGGCCTTCATGGTCTTCCTGTCGGGCTACCTGGGCCTGGCGGTGGGCTTCTTCCCGCACATCGTTCCCTACGACCTGACCTTCCGGCAGGCGGCGAACGCGGACAACGCGCTGGGCCTGATGCTGGTCGGAGTGGCGCTCCTCCTGCCGGTGATCCTGGGATATACCGTCTGGGTCTACTGGCTCTTCCGCGGGAAGGTGAGCGCCGATGCCGGCTATCATTGAGCCGCCGCCCGAGGTCGGCGCGCCGCTGCCGCCCCTTTGGAAGCGGATCGCCTGGTTCGCGGGACTTTCCGTCACCGGCGCCGCCTCGACCGCGGCCATCGCCTATGCGCTGCGGTTGCTGCTGACCTGAAGGGCGGTATGTAGGGCCATGAGCCCGCCGATTTGCCGCCTGTATCTGATCACCCCGCCGAGGATCGACGATCTCGCCGCCTTCGGTCACCTGCTGGCCCAGGCGCTGGACGCCGGCGACGTGGCCGCCCTGCAGATCCGCCTGAAGGACGTGGGCGACGACGTGATCGCCGCGACGGTCGACGCCCTCTCGCCTATCGCGCAGGCGCGGGAGGTGGCGGTGATCCTCAACGACCGGCCCGATCTCGCCGCCAGCCTGGGCTGTGACGGCGTCCATGTGGGGCAGGACGACATGCCCTATGCCCAGGCGCGCAAGATCGTCGGGCCGAACCGGATGGTGGGCGTCACCTGCCACGACAGCCGTCACCTGGGCATGGAGGCCGCCGAGGCGGGCGCCGACTATGTGGCCTTCGGCGCGTTCTTTCCGACGACGACCAAGGACGCCAGCACCCGCGCCGAGCCCGAGATCCTGACCATCTGGCAGGAGACCATGGAGGTCCCCTGCGTCGCGATCGGCGGGATCACGGTCGCCACGGCCCGCGAACTGGCCAAGGCCGGCGCCGACTTCCTGGCCGTCTCCGCCGGTGTCTGGGCCCACGCCGACGGTCCGGCGGCGGCGGTGAAGGCCTTCAACGCCGAGATCGCAGCCGGGATCGCCGAGCGCGGCTGAGCTACTCCGGCGGCCCGTCCTCGTACTCGGGCAGGCCGGGCGGCGTGCAGACGAACGGGTGGCGCGTGGCGGTGAAGACCATCCGCTGGGGCGCCGGCAGGTCCTGGCCCGCGAAACAGCCGCCAGCCAGGCCGACGATGTCGTCCTCGCCCGGCAGGGTCCACCAGAGGCTGGACGCACAGCGGGCGCAGCGACGCATGATCGCCGAGGTCTCGGAAAGCTGGAACTCGTGCGTCGGCCCCGAGCGCGCGACGATCTGCTCCGGGCGCACATAGACGGTGACCCCGTAGAAGCTGCCGGTCCTGCGCTGGCAACGGGTGCAGGCGCAGCTCGAGACGAGCACCGGTTCGCCCTGGATGGTCACCGTCAGGTCGCCGCAGAAGCAGCGGGCGGTGCGCGTCACTTGGTCCGTCATGTGACGACGATAGGCCAGGCGCCTTGCCTTGCGCGAGCCCGGACACTAGGTTCCGCGCCTTCTTTCGCCCGAGATCTTTTGACACCGTGAGCACTCAATCCGCCCTCCTGAAGGTGATGAGCGACGCTGCGCGCAAGGCAGCGCGCGGCCTGAACCGTGACTTCGGCGAGCTCTCCGAGCTGCAGGTGGCCAAGAAGGCGCCGGCCGACTTCGTCTCCGCCGCCGACACCAAGGCTGAACAGGTGCTGTTCGAGGCCCTGGCCAAGGCGAGACCCGGCTACGGCTTCCTCGGTGAGGAGCGCGGGATGATCGAGGGCTCGGACAAGACCCACCGCTGGATCGTCGATCCGCTGGATGGGACCACCAACTTCCTGCACGCCATCCCCCACTTCGCGATCAACATCGCGCTGGAGCGCGAGGGCGTGATCGTGGCGGCGGTGACGTACAACCCCATCACCAACGAGCTGTTCTGGGCCGAGAAGGGCAAGGGCTGCTTCGTCAACGACAAGCGCCTGCGGGTCGCCGCGCGCAAGCACATGGACGAGTCGGTGCTGGCCACCGGCATTCCGTTCCTGGGCCACGGCCAGCACGCCAAGTTCCTGAAGGAACTGCATCAGATCAGCCAGCGCGTCGCCGGCGTCCGCCGCTTCGGCGCGGCCTCGTTGGACCTGGCCTGGGTCGCGGCCGGCCGCTACGATGGCTACTGGGAGCGCGACCTGAAACCGTGGGACCTGGCGGCGGGCCTGCTGCTGGTGTCGGAAGCGGGCGGCAAGGTGACCAACGCCGAGGGCGAAGCCGACGTCCTGGGCACGGGTTCGATCGTGGCGTCGAACCTGGACCTGCATCCTCAGATCGTCAGTCGTCTGGCTGCCGCAAAATAGTGGCTAAGGTGGCGGGATGATCACCCGCCGCACCCTCGCCGCCGCCACCCTCGCCGCCGCAGCCGCGGGGCCCGTCCTCGCGCAGCCAAAGCGCCGGCCCCTCGTCATCGCCCACCGGGGCGCCAGCGGCGAGCGGCCGGAGCATACGCTCATGGCCTACACCCTGGCCGTGGACGAAGGTTGCGACTTCATCGAACCCGACCTGGTCGCCACCAAGGACGGCCACCTCGTGGTCCGGCATGAGAACGAGATCTCGGGCACGACCGACGTCGCCGCCCGTCCCGAGTTCGCCGCGCGCAAGGCCGAGAAGGTCATCGACGGCGAGAAGCACCTGGGCTGGTTCACCGAGGACTTCACCCTCGCCGAGCTCAAGAGCCTGAAGGCCCGCGAGCGGCTGCCCCAGTTGCGGCCCGGCAGCGCCAGGTTCGACGGCCTTTACGCGATCCCGACCTTCCAGGAGGTGGTGGCCCTGGCGAAGTCCGAGAGCCGCCGGGTCGGTCGGACGATCGGCGTCTATCCCGAGATGAAGCACCCGGCCTACTTCGAGAGCGTCGGGCTGCCGCTGGAGGCCCGGCTGGCCGATGCGCTGAAGGCCGCGGGGCTGAACAGCGCCACGGCGCCGGTCTTCGTCCAGTGCTTCGAGACCCAGCCGTTGAAGACGATCGGCAAGCTGACGAAGGCCCGGCGGGTGATGCTGGTCGCCCGTGGCCCGGCGCCGGTGGACGTGAGCTCGGCGGCCGGGATCAAGGCGATCGCCGCCTTCGCCGAGGGACTGGGGCCGGAGTGGCCGCTGGTGATCCCCACCGACACGGGCGCCCTGGGCGCCCCGACCGACCTGGTCAGGCATGCCCACGCCGCCGGCCTGGCCGTCCATCCCTGGACCGTGCGGGCCGAGAACGCGTTCCTGCCCAAGGCGCTCCAGAAGGGCGCCGGCCCGGGCGAGCACGGAGACGCCGCCGCGGTCCTGAAGGCGCTCTATGCCGCCGGGGTCGACGGTGTGTTCAGCGACTTCCCGGAACTGGCCGTGAAGGCGCGGGAAGCCTAGGCGGCCTCGAACTGCAGGGCGGCCAGCCTCGCGTAGAGGCCGTTGCGCGCCACCAGGTCCTGGTGCGTGCCCTGTTCGACCACGCGGCCCTCGTCCATGACGACGATCCGGTCGGCCTTGAGCACGGTGGCCAGGCGGTGGGCGATCACCAGGGTGGTGTGCCCCTTCATGGCTTCGTCCAGGGCGCGCTGGACCAGATGCTCGTTCTCTGCGTCGAGGGCGCTGGTGGCCTCGTCGAGCAGCAGGATCGGGGCGTCGCGCACCAGGGCGCGGGCGATGGCCAGGCGCTGTCGCTGACCGCCCGACAGGCCGCGGGCGCGGTCGCCGACCTGGGTGTCGAAGCCCTCGGCGCGTTCCTTGAGGAAGCTGTCGGCCTGGGCGGCGCGCAGGGCGGCGGCCACGTCGGCGTCGCCGGCCCCGTCACGGCCGAAGCGGACGTTCTCGGCGGCAGAGCCCGAGAACAACGGGCTCTCCTGGGCCACCAGGGCCATGCGGGCGCGGACCTCGGCGGGATCGGCGTCGCGCAGGTCGACGCCGTCCAGCATGATGCGCCCCGCCTGCGGGTCGTAGAAGCGCAGGAGAAGGCGCAGAACGGTGCTCTTGCCGGCGCCGGAGGGGCCGACCAGGGCCACGCGCTCGCCGGGCTTCACGGCCAGGTCGAAGCCCTTGAGCGCCGGCAGGTCGGGGCGGCCGGGATAGGCGAAGGTCACGCCCTCGAAGGCGATCTCGCCGCGGGCCGGCGAAGGCAGGGCCTTGGGGTTGGCCGGCGCGGCGACGCCCGGCCGCGCGTCGAGCAGATCGCCCACCCGCTCCATGGCGCCGGCGGCCTTTTGGACGTCGCCCCAGGTCTCGCCGAGGGCGCCGGTGGAACTGGCGGCCATCACAGACAGGAAGGCGAACTGGAAGAGGGCGCCCCAGCTGATCTCGCCGCGCAGGCCGGCGTGGACGCCCAGCCAGAACACGGCCACGACGCCGCCGAACACCAACAGGATCACCGCGGCGGTCATCACCGCGCGCGTGGAGATGCGGCGCATCTGGGCGTTGAAGGCTTGTTCCACGGCGGCGCCGAAGCGGTCGGAGGCGGCGCGCTCGCGGCCGAAGGCCTGCACGGTCTCCAGCGCGTCGAGGCTCTCGCCGGCCGAGCCCACGGCGTCGGCGAAGCGGTCCTGGGCCGAGGCGGTCAGCTTGCGCACCCGGCGGCCGAAGATGAACAGCGGGGCCAGGACGAAGGGGAAGGTCAGCAGGACCAGGCCGGTGAGGTGGGCGCTGACGAAGACCAGCAGGATCAGGGCGCCGATCAGGATCACCGAGTTGCGCAGGGCGACCGAGACCGAGGTGGCCAGCAGGTTTTCGACGATGGCGATGTCGGTGGTCAGGCGCGACAGGACCTCGCCCGTGCGGGTCTGGAGGAAGAAGGCCGGGTCCAGGGTGAGGATGTGCCGGTATACAGCCTTGCGCAGGTCGGCGACCACGCGCTCGCCCAGGCTGGTGACGAAGTAGAAGCGCAGGGCGGTGGCGATCGCCAAGGCCCCGGCCACGGCGCCCACGATCAGGAAGCGGCGATCGACCTCGGCGGGATCGAGGCCCGGCTGGGTCAGGTTGTCGACCACGAGGCGGATGGCCCCGGACATGCCGAGCGTGGCGCTGGATGAGCCGATCAGGAAGATCAGGGCGGCGGCGGCGCGCCCCCAATGGGCGGCCAGGAACGGCCCCAGCCGGCGAAGGGCGCCGACGTTTCGGCTGCGTCCCCGCTTGGCGGCGTTCTCGGCCAGGGTCTGGGCCATGGCCTGGCCGGCGCTGGGTCTTCCCTCGACGGAAGACTCGGGGGCCGCCTCGCTCATCTGCTACGCACCTTGCAATTCCCGCCGCGTTTATTTATACGCGCGGCTTCCATTTTTGCCGTCCTCGCGGGCGGCCGGCCTATCTCGGCCGCTCCCATACGTCAGGCGCCCGTTCGATGAAACAAGACATCCATCCCGACTATCACTTCATCACCGTCGTGATGACGGACGGCTCGACCTATCAGACGCGTTCCACCTACGGGAAGGAAGGCGACACGCTGAACCTGGACATCGATCCGAAGACCCACCCGGCGTGGACCGGCGGTGGTCACCAGCTGCTCGACCGCGCCGGCCGCGTGTCGCGCTTCAACGCCAAGTTCGGCGCCTTCACCCGCAAGTAAGCGCGGGGCCGAACGGCCACGGATTTCGAACGCCGCGAGGGGAAACCTTCGCGGCGTTTTTCGTGCGCGCGGCGCGCGCCGGAAGGTGGAGCTGGAAGCTTGAGGGGCGGCGGACCTGCAGCGTCAGTCTCGGTCGCAGGCGTCGTCCGCACCGGCCGCGCGAGGCGCGAACGAGCCGCTCAGATGAAGCTGCGGGCTTCCGCGAGCATGCGGACCAGCGCGCGTTCGGCCTCACGATAGCTGGCGGCCGGCTTGGCCCTGGCCACCTGCCCGTCACGCCAGACGACCGCACGATAGGGCAACGCCTGATGCGGCGTGCTCTGCACTTCACCCTTGAACATTAGGCACCCCTGCCAATTGTCCGGGAATTGAACGTCTGGCGCGAATTGTTCGCAACGAGATTCCCCTATAGCGCGAGCGCGATGCGGCGCTGGCGGCGAGGGGGCCGATTGTCGCAGGGCCATTCTGTCAATGATCGGGTGATCCGCGTCGGCCAAGGTTCGGGCATGACGCGCAAGGCAGTGGAAAGCGAGGCAGCGGGGCTCCGCCGGGGCGTGCTCGCCGCGTCCCTGCTCGCGGTCGCGCTGATCCTGGCCAGCGGCCTGGGCGTGGTCGGCTTTGCGTGGCGGGCCATCGACGACTCGGCCAGCAGCCAGGAGACGGCGCTGGTGCAGCGCTATCTCAAGGCCAGCATTTCCAGGACCGAGCGCGAAGCGGCCTCGGCGGCCGAGTGGGACGACGCCTATCGCAACACGATCGAGCGCAACGCCGCCTGGCTGGATCGCTTCTTCGCCAAATACTACGCCACCTCGTTCGGCCACGACCTGACCCTGGTCACCGACCCGGCCGGGCGCGCCTTCTATGGCGTGGACCACGGCGAGCGCCTGTCGCCGGAAGCCCGGGCCCGCTTCTCCAGCGCTGTCGCGGAGCTGGTCCGCGGCGCCCAGGCAGAGGAACTGAAGCGCCGGCATACGTTGGACCGCCGCGACCGCGAGGCCAGCAGCCAGGCCAGCCGGGGCGGCGCGGTGAGGGTGGGCGACCAAGTCTATCTGCTCTCCGCGACCTCGGTCCTGCCCTCGGCCTATGTGCTGACGGGACACGAGCCCTCGTACGTCGTGGTCACGGGCCACAAGCTGGACGCCCACTTTACACAGGAACTGGAGGCGACCCTGGGGGTCTCCACCCTCCACCTGCATCCGGCCGGCTTCCGCGCGCACCAGGATTCAGGGGCGGTGACCCTGGATGGACCGGACGGCGCGCCCGTCGGCAAGCTGGCCTGGCACGTCTCCAAACCTGGGCTCGAGGCGGCGCGCTCGATGGCGGGGCCCGCGACGCTGGTCCTGCTGGCGCTGCTGCTGAGCTGGCTGCTGGTGGGGCTGCACATCCGCCGGCTGCTCAGGATGCTGACCCTGCGCGACGCATCGCTGCATTCGACCGTGCAGGCCCTGTCGGTGGCGCGGGACGAGGCCTTGGCGGCCTCGGTGGCCAAGAGCCAGTTCATCGCCAACATCAGCCACGAGATCCGCACCCCGCTGAACGGGGTCCTGGGCATGGCTCAGGCGATGGCTCGGGACGAGCTCAGCAAGACCCAGCGCGAGCGGCTGACGATCATCCAGCGTTCGGGCTCGACCCTGCTGGGCCTGCTGAATGATGTGCTGGACCTGGCCAAGATCGAGGCCGGCAAGCTCGAGGTCGAGGTCGCGCCCTTCGTGCTGGCGGACCTGCTGGACGAGGTGGTGGAGACCTATCGCGGGATCGCCGACGACAAGGGGGTCCTGCTGTCCCGCGAGGTCGAGCCCTCGGCGATCGGTGTCTATCACTCGGATGGGCCGCGCATCCGGCAGGTGCTGCAGAACCTGATCGCCAACGCGGTCAAGTTCACCAAGGTCGGCGAGGTGCGGGTCCGCGCGCTGCACGCCGACGGCGGGCTGACGATCGAGGTCGAGGACACGGGCCCCGGGATCGCCGCGGACGCCCTGTCGCGCCTCTTCGGCAAGTTCGAGCAGGCCGACGCCAGCACGACCCGCAAGTACGGGGGAACGGGCCTGGGCCTGGCGATCTGCGCCGAGCTGGCCGGCCGCCTCGGGGGCGTCCTGGAGGTCGAAAGCGTGTTGGGCGAGGGCTCGGTCTTCCGCCTGCGGCTGCCGCTGGCGCCCAGCGAGGCGGGGCCGCGCGAGGATGCCGGCGACCGACGCCCCGAGCCGGATGCCGTGACGGAGATGGCGCCGCTGCGCGTGCTGGCGGCCGAGGACAACGCGACCAACGGCATCGTCCTGCGCACCCTGCTGGAGCAGGTGGGCATCGCGGTAGTGCTGGTGGAGAACGGCATGCGCGCCGTCGAGGCCTGGCGCGCCCAGCCCTTCGACCTCGTGCTGATGGACGTGCAGATGCCGGTCATGGACGGCCCGTCGGCGACCCGGGCGATCCGCGAGATCGAGGCGGCGGAGGGCCGGGCGCGCACTCCCATCGTCGCCCTCACCGCCAACGCCCTGGTGCATCAGCAGGCCGAGTACGCGGCGGCGGGAATGGACGGGTGCCTGGCCAAGCCGATCGAGGTGCCGGCTCTCCTGGCGGTGCTGGACGCGGTGGCCGGGGCGCAGGACGACGCGCCCGAGGCGGAGCCCGCCCTGGCGAGGGCCTGAGACCGAACGCTTTGCGATGAGGTCGCGCCGCGACGCGATGAAGGCGTCGGGGCGCGGCTATCGGCGCCGGGCAAGCCTTCCTAGGCTGGCGGCATGTGGATTTCGTCACGCGTCTTCGGTCCGGCCGCGATCGGCCTGGCCTTCGCCCTGCTGGGCTCGTCGGTTGGCGCGCAGGTGGCGGGCGGCGGCCCCACCGCCGTGGCGATGGCGGGCTGCGGCGGAGACCTGGCGCGGCTGAGCCCCCTGAGCGGCTGGCAGGCCCGTTGGCCGGCCGAACTGGCGCAGGTGTCCAGGCTGGACGCGGCCGGCCGTGCGGCGGCGCTGGCTCGGTGGCGCGCGGCGCCCGGGGCGCTGGACGCGGACCTGGCGGCGCTACGTCCAGGCGGCGCGCCGGCGGCTGTGGCCGGGCGGGTGCGCGAGCAGATCGGCGGTCTGCTGCAGGGACCCATCGCGCCGGAACTGACCGATCCCGACTGGCGCGCCTTCCTGGACGGCGACCTGCGGGAGGCCATCGTCCGTTTCGAGCGTCACCTGGCGACCGCCTATGTTTCCGCCGCGCCCGACGGCAGCCCGCTGGCCGGCTCGGCGGCGGGCCAGGCGTGCTTCGCCGGCGCGGTGGCGCAGTGGACCTCGATGACGATCTCGCCCGAGGCGTTGGAAGCCGCGGGGCGGCGTGACCTGGCCCGCTATCGCGCCCAGTTGGCCGACCTTGCCGGGATCCCGGAGCGCGAGCTGCCTGCATTGTTGGAGCGTCTGCGCGCGGGCGATCCCGCCGCGCGGCGGGAAGACATCCTGGCGGTGACGCGCGCGGCGCTCGCCAGGGCCGAGGCGGCCGCGCCGCGGGCCTTCGGCGACATCGCGATCGCGCCGCTGTCGGTGACCCCGATCGCCGCGAACCTGGAGGCGACGCTGCCGGCCGGGTTCTATGCGCCCGCCGACGGCGCGGCGCCCGCCCGCTACGACATCAACCTGTCGCGCCCGGCGGACCGGCGGCTGATGGCCGAAGCGATCGCCTTCCACGAAGGCGTGCCGGGCCACCACCTGGGCTTCGTGCTGGCCAAGGCGCCGGGGACCTTCAACTCCGGGTTCGTGGAAGGCTGGGGCATCTACGCCGAGCACCTGGCCGAGGAACTGGGCCTCTATTCCACGCGTCAGGACCGGATGGGGGCGGCGGCCAAGCATCTCTGGGCGTCGGCGCGGCTGGTGATCGAGCCGGGGTTGCACGTGCGGGGCTGGTCACGCGCCCAGGCGATCGTGTTCCTGCGGGAGAATTCGGCGCTGAGCGAGGCCGAGGCGGCCGTGGAGGTGGATCGCTACCTCGCCATGCCGGGTCAATCGGTGGCCTACATGCTGGGGCACGACGTCATCGCCGAGGCGCGGGCGCGGACCGAGCGGCGGCAGGGAGCGGCCTTCGACCTGGCGGCGTTCCATCGCGCCGTGCTGGAGCCGGGGCCCCGGCCGCTGGCGCGGCTGGCGGCGGAGTTTCCCTGAGACTCAGCCCCCGAAGGCGCTCTTCAGCATGTCCAGTTGGCCCAGCACCGGATTGGCCGGCTCGGCGCCCTGGCTTTCCAGGTACATGCGGCGGTCAAGGTGGCGGACGCGCTCATAGAGCCGCTCGGCGCGGTCGGCGAGGGCGTTGAGGCCGCGGGGCAGGTCGGCGACGCCGGCGGCGTCGTCATGGCGCGAGACCTCGTCGGCGTTCAGGCGATAGCGGTCCTCGCAGGCCGAGGCCGGGGCCATGTCACCCTCGCGCACGGCGCGCTGCACGAGGAGCCAGGAGGCGACCTGCATCAGGCGGGTGGTGAGGCGCATGCTCTCTGCGGCGTAGGCGAGGGCGGCGTTGCGGGACAAGAGCTTGGATTCCTGGCGGCCTTCGCCGTCTAGGTAGCCGGCGGTCTCCTCCACCAGCTCCATGCCTTCCTGGAACGTTCGCTCGAACAACTCGGACCTGGCGAAGTCCTGGATGACGTCGTCGCGCCAATCGGGGCTTTGAGTGTCCTGCATCCGACTCAACCTACACGCACTTTGGTTTCCAGGCGCTGAACGAAACGTCGCGCCCCGGCAGGAATGTGCAACGGCCGTGCCAGGCGGGGCCTAGGACGGACGGGCCGAGAAGAAGGCGTCGGCGGCCTCGCGACCGGAGCGCTTCTTGGAGATCTGGGCCTCGGTGCGGGCGATCTCGGCGCGCAGGGCGTCGATCCGCTCCTCCAGTTCCGAGACGCCGTAGAGCTCGAGATCCTCGCGCATGGCCTCGGCGAGCCGCTGACCGCGGCCGATCCGGACGTCTTGAGGTTCTTCCATGGCCGAACCCTCCCTTTTCGTCCCCCGACGGGATGACTAATTGAACCCGCAGGCCGCCTCCGCGCAAGTTTCAGGACAGATTCATGACGAGCCCCATCGAAGCCGAGACCATGACCGCCATCGAGATCGAGGGCGGCCGGGGGGCGGCGTCGGCGCTGAAGCCGGTGCAGATCGCGATCCCCGAACCCAAGGCAGGCGAGATCCTCATCCAGGTGAAGGCGGCGGGGGTGAACCGGCCCGACATCGCCCAGCGGCTGGGCGCCTATCCGCCGCCCCCGGGCGCGCCCTCGACGCTCGGGCTGGAGGTGGCCGGGATCGTGGCCAAGGCCGCCGGGCGTTGGAAGGTGGGCGACAGGGTGGTCGCGCTGCTGGGCGGCGGCGGCTACGCCGGCTATGCGGTCTGCGACGCTCGTCACGCCCTGCCGATGCCGGAGGGCCTGAGCTTCGAGGAGGCTGCCGGCCTGCCCGAGACGGTGTTCACGGTGTTCGCCAACGTGTTCGAGCACGGGGCGCTGAAGGCGGGCGAGACGCTGCTGCTGCACGGGGCGACGTCGGGGATCGGGGTGACCGCGATCCAGATGGCCAAGGCGGCGGGCGCGAAGGTGATCGCCACCGGGCGCGGCGCCGACAAGGCCAAGACCGCGCTGGCGCTGGGCGCCGACGTGGCGGTCGACGTGACCACCCAGGACTTCGCCGAGGTCGCGAAGCGCGAGGGCGGCGTCGACGTGGTGCTGGACATGGTCGGCGGGGACTATTTCCCGAAGAACCTCGACGCGCTGAAGACCGGCGGCCGCATCGTCTACATCGCCGCCCAGGCCGGCGGGGAGATCAGCGTCCCGGTGTTCCGGATCATGATGAAGCGGGCGACCATCACCGGCTCGACCCTGCGCCCGCGCGACGCCGACGAGAAGGCGCGGCTGGCTGGCGAGGTGGAGCGGGTGGTCTGGCCCTGGATCGTAGCCGGCAAGGTGAAGCCGCGGATCGACAAGGTCTTCCCGCTGGAGGAGGCCGCCGCCGCCCACGCCCACCTGGAAGGCGGCGCGCACGTGGGCAAGGTGATGCTGGTGACGCAGTAACTGCCGGAGGCGCGGTCTCCTCCTCGCCCGAAGGGGACCGCCCAACACTTGCTACCTGGCGACCCCTGAGGCTGCCGCACGCTGCGGGTGGGGAGAGGCGCCTGCCGCTGGGCCTCAGTGCTTGAAGATACCCATGAGCAGGGGCTTCACGAACACGGCGGCGGCGGCCTTGGGCTTCACGTCGGGGACGAGGTAGCCCAGCTCGCCGCAGGCGTTCAGCGTGGCGTTCAGCATCTGCGAGGCGATGAAGGCGTCGACAGGGCGGATCGAGCCCTCGGCGATGCCGTCGCTGATCATGGAGGCGAAGCGGTCCGAGACGCGGTTCGAGTGCTCGACCATCACCTTGCGCATCTGTTCCGGCAGGGCGGTGAGCGCGTTGGTCCGCAGCAGCGGGCCGTGGTCCGAGAGCTGGAACTCGGCGAGGGCGGCGGCGCAGGCCGACACCTTGGCCCATTGGTCGCCCGGCAGGTCCTGGGCCAGCCGCTGGGCCTTGCGCATCACCTCGAAGCTGCGCTCGAAGCAGGCGACCACCAGATCGTCCTTGGCCTCGTTGTGGTGATAGAAGCTGCCCTTGGTGACGTTGAGTTCGGCCGAGATCTTGTCGACCGACGCTCCCTTGTAGCCGCGCCGGTTGATGAGGCGGGTGGCGGCCAGCAGGAAGGTCTCGCGGGCCAGTTCGGGCCCCTCGGGCGCGGCGAGCTGATCGGTGGCGATAGAGGCCGGCGCCCATTCGTCGGCGGCCGTGGCCACGCCGTTCACCAGGATGTCCACCATCCGTTCGCGGACCCGGGGATAGTCCTCGGGGTCGTACTTCTCGAGCCAGTTGGCGCCCCAGAACACCTGTTCCAGCACGATGCGGACCCGGGCCGTGCGCCGGCCGCGGGACATCCAGGCGAGGTCCGGGTGGTCGAAGATCTGGCGCGTCTTGCGGAACAGGCGGCCGTAGGCGGTGGCGACCTCCTCGCGACGGGGCGAGGCGAGCGCGCGCAGCTCGGTGATGATCGGCAGGGGCGAGGCGGCGCCGGCGGCGATCTGCTTCAGGCGCTCCAGATAGCCGCCCAGGAAGTCGCCGAGACGCTCCTCGGGGGTGTCGGCCTTGACCGCCTGGTCGGCGATGTCGTGCAGGGCCTCGATGCCGCGCGTGATGCACGCGGCGGCCAGGTCGTCCTTGCGTTTGAAGTAATAGGTGACGCTGGTCGTGGAGAGGTCCACGGCGGCCGCCGTGTCGCCCAGGGTCAGGCCCTTGATCCCCTTGCGGTTCAGGATCCGGGTGGCGGCGTCCAGGATCGCCTCGCGCTTGCGTTCGAACCGGTCTGTGGACTTTGCCGAGGCGCTACGGGCCATCGAGTCGTGTGTCTCCGCTGAAACCCCTTTTGACCGCGAATGGCGGCGCTCGCCAAGGGGGGACGTCGCGTCAAAAAGCAGCGAATTTACAGACCGCCCACGAAGGCGGCGCCGCATCCGGGTCAGGCGTCCGAGAACCCGAACGGAGCGCTCGTGCGGCGGATGTCGTCAGGGAGGATCTGGCGGCCGATCGGCGGGGCCGAGCGGGCGGTGCACTCGGTCCGGTGGCAGATGCGGCAGGTGACCCCGATCGGCGTGGCCTGATCGGCGGTCTGGCCGCCGGCGTCGGTGTAGATGAGGCGGTCGGCGTACTCCGCCGCGCAGCCCAGGGCGATGGCGCGCTCGACGCGCGGCTTGCCGAAGCCGCCCCCGCCGGCGGTGACAGTGCGGGCGATCGAGAAGAAGCGCTGGCCGTCGGGCAGCTCCAGCCACTGGGTGACGATCTGGCGGGGCGTGCGGAAGGCCTGGTGCACCGTCCAGAGCGGACAGCCGCCGCCGTGCCGGGCGAAGGGGAATCCCGCCCCGTCGAGGCGCTTGGAGATGTTACCGGCCTCGTCCACGCGGATGAAGAAGAACGGCACGCGCTCCTGCCCCGGCTTCTGCAGGGTGGTGAGGCGGTGGGCGATCTGCTCGAAGCTGGCGCCGAACTGGCGGCCCAGGGCCTCCAGGTCGTAGCGGCGGGTCTCCACGGCCTTGGCGAAGGCCGAATAGGGCATCAGCAGCGCGGCGGCGGCGTAGCTGGCCAGGGCCCGGCGGGTCAGGCGCTCGCCGCTGTCGGTGGCGAAGCTGCCTTCGCGGGCCAGCCCGTCGACCTCGTCGCCCAGTTCCAGATAGGCGAGCTGCAGGGCGAGCTGGAAGGCCTGGCTGGCGCTGTCCAGTTCGTCGCTGAGCAGGATCTCGCGGCGGTGGTGGTCGAGGCGGCGGGTCGAGCCGACCATGACGCTGGGCGGCAGGCGGCGGACGCGCAGGTTATGGCGGCTTTTGAAGTAGGGGACGATGCCGTCGGCGGCGGTGACAGCCTGGGCCAGCCGCTCGGCGGCGTCGTCGAGGACGGGGAAGCAGTTGCGCCGCGCCTCCAGGAAGCGTCGCGACTCGGCGACCGGATCGGTGGCGTCCGAGGCCGGGCCGGCGGCGGCCACGTCGGCGCCCCGGTCGGCGAGGGCCAGCTGTTCCTCGCGGTAGGCGGTGTAGAGCCGCAACAGCGCCTCGGTCACGCCCGGGAAGTTGGTGGTGACGTCGGCCGCCTCCAGCGAGGGCAGGTCGATGTCGGCGAACATCGGGTCCTTCAGCACCGCCTGCAGCCGGGCCGTCTCCTCCGCCGCGCCGCTGCCGGCCAGGGCGGTCATGTCGATCCGGTAGGTCTGGGCGAGACGCAGCAGCAGGTCGGCGCTGAGCGGCCGGTGGTTGCGCTCCAGGAGCGCGATGTACGAGGCCGAGACCTCGAGGTCGCGGGCCATGTCGGATTGGGTGAGGCCCAGGTCGCGGCGCAGGCGGCGCAGTCCGGGGCCCACGTAGAGGCGTCTGTCGGCGGGCATGGTGCGGAAAGGGTTAAGGATTGTGCTGTCCTTACAACCTTACATCAACAGTGTGTAAAGTTTGACAACTAAACTCCGGACCGGGTTCCGCCGCCCGCCCTCCTCGCGATACGTCGCCGCCAACAACCCCAGTCGGGAAGAGGCACATGGCGTACCAAGACCACATCATCGAGATGGGCCAGCTCATCAAGGCCAAGGGCGGCTCGTGGGACGGGATCGATCCCGAGGCCGTCGCGCGCATGCGCCTGCAGAACCGGTTCAAGACCGGCCTGGAGATCGCCAAGTACACCGCCGACATCATGCGCAAGGACATGGCGGCCTATGACGCCGATCCGGCCAACTACACCCAGTCGCTGGGCTGCTGGCACGGCTTCGTCGCGCAGCAGAAGCTGATCTCGATCAAGAAGCACTTCGGCACCACGAAGCAGCGCTACATCTACCTGTCGGGCTGGATGGTCGCGGCGCTGCGTTCGGAGTTCGGCCCGCTGCCGGACCAGTCGATGCACGAGAAGACCTCGGTCCCGGCCCTGATCTCGGAAATCTACACCTTCCTGAAGCAGGCCGACGCCCGTGAACTGGGCGGCCTGTACCGCGACCTCGACGCCGCCCGCGCGGCCGGCGACAACGCCAAGGAAGCGGACATCCAGAACAAGATCGACAACTACGAAACCCACGTGGTTCCGATCATCGCCGACATCGACGCCGGCTTCGGCAACGCCGAGGCGACCTACCTGCTGGCCAAGAAGATGATCGAGGCCGGCGCCTGCGCCCTGCAGATCGAGAACCAGGTCTCGGACGAAAAGCAGTGCGGCCACCAGGACGGCAAGGTCACCGTTCCGCACGAGGACTTCCTCGCGAAGATCCGCGCGCTCCGCTACGCCTTCCTCGAAATGGGCGTGGACAACGGCATCATCGTCGCCCGCACCGACAGCCTGGGCGCCGGCCTGACCAAGCAGATCGCGGTCAGCCACGCGCCGGGCGACATCGGCGACCAGTACAACAGCTTCCTGGACTGCGAAGAGATCGCGCCCGCCGACATGAAGAACGGCGACGTGGTCCTGAACCGCAACGGCAAGCTGCTGCGCCCGAAGCGCCTGCCGTCGAACCTCTTCCAGTTCCGCGAAGGCACCGGCGCCGACCGCTGCGTCCTCGACTGCATCACCTCGCTGCAGAACGGCGCGGACCTGCTGTGGATCGAGACCGAGAAGCCGCACATCGAGCAGATCGCCTCGATGGTCGACCGCATCCGCGAAGTCGTCCCGAACGCCAAGCTGGCCTACAACAACAGCCCGTCGTTCAACTGGACCCTGAACTTCCGCCAGCAGGTCTACGACGCCTGGAAGGCCGAAGGTAAGGACGTGTCGGCCTACGACCGCGCCGCCCTGATGAGCGCCGAGTACGACGCCACGGAACTGGCCGCCGAAGCCGACGAGAAGATCCGCACCTTCCAGCGCGACAGCGCCAAGCGTTCGGGCATCTTCCACCACCTGATCACGCTGCCGACCTATCACACGGCCGCGCTGAGCACGGACAACCTGGCCAAGGAATACTTCGGCGACGCCGGCATGCTCGGCTACGTCGCGGGCGTCCAGCGCAAGGAAATCCGCCAAGGCATCGCCTGCGTCCGCCACCAGAACATGTCCGGCTCGGACATCGGTGACGATCACAAGGAATACTTCGCCGGGGAAGCGGCTCTGAAGGCCGGCGGCGTCCACAACACGATGAACCAGTTCGCTTAAGAGGGGCGGACCCGGACACGTGTCTCGTTACGGCCCGAGGCTTTCCCGCCTCGGGCCGCTTTTTCTTTCAGGTGGGCGGCGCCGTCTTGCGCAGGCGCCGGATCGAGCGTTTCGGTAGGGCCATGGACATTTCGAGCACCCTTTTCGTCGACGACCTGCTGCACAGCTTCGTCGAGCAAGAGCTTCTGCCCGGCACGGGTGTGGATCCGGCCGCCTTCTGGAAGGCGCTGGAGACGGTCCTCGCCGACTTCACCCCGCGCAACACTGAACTGCTGGCCGTGCGCGACGAGCTGCAAGCCAAGATCGACGCCTGGTGGCAGGACCGGAAGGGCAAGCCCTACGACGTGGCTGAAGCCACCGCCTTCCTGCGCCAGATCGGCTACCTCCGCGACGAGCCGGCGGACTTCACCATCGGCACCGCGAACGTCGACCCCGAGATCGCCAAGCTTGCCGGCCCGCAGCTGGTGGTGCCGGTGTCGAACGGCCGATACGCCCTGAACGCCGCCAACGCGCGCTGGGGCAGCCTCTACGACGCGCTCTACGGCACCGACGCCCTGGAACCGCCGACCGGAACCAAGGGCTATGACCCCGCGCGCGGCGCCAAGGTGATCGCCTATGCGCGCGGCCTGCTGGACCGCGCCGCGCCCCTGGCCGGCGCCAGCCATGCGGACGCCTCCGGCTATGCGGTGAAGGACGGCGCCCTGGTGGTCTCGCTGAAGGCCGGCGATTCGGCCGGCCTGGCCGACGCCGCGCAGTTCGCCGGCTATCGCGGCGCGGCCGACGCGCCCGAGGCGGTGCTGCTGAAGCACAACGGCCTGCACCTCGAGATCCTGATCGATCCGAAGCACAACATCGGCAAGGACGACCCGGCCCATGTGGCCGACGTGATCGTCGAGTCGGCCCTGACCACCATCCAGGACTGCGAGGACTCGGTCGCCGCGGTCGACGCCGAGGACAAGGTCGGCGTCTACGGCAACTGGCTGGGCCTGATGAAGGGCGACCTGGCCGTCACCTTCGCCAAGGGCGGCCGCAGCGAGACCCGCCGGCTGGACCCGGACCGCGTCTACGTCGGTCCTGACGGCAAGAGCTTCACCCTGCCGGGCCGTTCGCTGATGCTGGTCCGCAACGTCGGCCACCACATGCTGACCGACATGGTCCGCCTGAACGGGAAGCCGGTCTACGAGACCGCCGTCGACGCCCTGGTGACCGCCGCCGCCGCCCTGCACGACCTGAAGGGCGCGCGCCGCAACAGCCCGGCCGGCTCGATGTACGTGGTGAAGCCCAAGATGCACGGGCCCGACGAAGTGGCCCTGGCCGTGCGCCTGTTCGACCTGGTGGAGGACGCGCTCGGCATGGCGCGCAACACCATGAAGATCGGCATCATGGACGAGGAGCGCCGCACCAGCGCCAACCTCAAGGCCTGCATCTTCGCGGCCAAGGACCGGGTGGTGTTCATCAACACCGGCTTCCTGGACCGCACGGGCGACGAGATCCACACCGCGATGGAAGCCGGCCCGGTGCTGCGCAAGGACGCCATCAAGGCCGAGCCGTGGCTGGCCGCCTACGAGAAGCGCAACGTGGAGATCGGCCTCGCCGCCGGCTTCCCCGGCCGCGCGCAGATCGGCAAGGGCATGTGGGCCGCGCCCGACATGATGGCCGACATGCTGAAGGCCAAGGTCGGCCATCCGAAGGCTGGCGCCAGCACCGCCTGGACGCCCTCGCCCACGGCCGCGACGCTGCACGCGCTGCACTATCACGAGGTGGACGTGCCCAGCCTGCAGGCCCAGATGGCCGCCGCCGCCTCGAAGACCGGCACGGACGAGCTGCTGACCCCGCCGCTGGCCAAGTCGAACTGGAGCCCGGCCGACGTGCAGCAAGAGCTGGACAACAACGCCCAGGGTATCCTCGGCTACGTCGTGCGCTGGATCGACCAGGGCGTCGGCTGCTCCAAGGTGCCCGACATCCACGACGTGGGGCTGATGGAAGACCGCGCCACCCTGCGGATCTCCAGCCAGCACATGGCCAACTGGCTGCATCACGGCGTCTGCTCGGAAGCCCAGGTGCGCGAGACCTTCGCCCGCATGGCCAAGGTGGTGGACGCCCAGAACGCCGACGACGCGCTCTATACCCCGCTGACCGGCAATGAAGGCCTGCCCGCCTACCAGGCGGCGCTGGACCTGGTGTTCAAGGGCCGCGAGCAGCCGAACGGCTATACCGAGCACGTGCTGACTGCCCGCCGCCGCGAGCGTAAGGCCCAGGTGGCGAAGACGGCTGAGCTGGCCTGAGGCCTTTCCCTCCCCTCCATGGGGAGGGACAGACGACGAAGTCGTCAGGGTGGGGAAGTGTGGGCCGGAGCGCCGGCTCGAGCCTGATCGCGACATCCCCACCCGTCTCGCTTCGCTCGCCACCCTCCCCATAAAGGGGAGGGGAAATGCTCAGGTGGGACCGCCCGCGAACTGGTCGGCGAGATAGCGCATGTCGGCTGCCGACTCGCCGGTGTTGGCGTCGGCGTCGAGGCCCAGCCAGGCGCGCATCTGGCGGTCGAGGCCGGCCTGGGTATCGGGCGAAAGGGCGGCGTTCCAGTTCACCTGAGGGCGCAGGAAGGCCCTGGAGTAGTAGCCGAAAAGCAGCGCGCGATCCTGGTCGGCGGTGATGTTGGCGCCCGAGGTGTGCCAGACGCGGCCGTCCATGGCGATGATCGAACCGGCCCTGGCTTCGAACGGCCTTAGGCGCTTGTCGGCGTCGGGCGGCACGTCGGCGCGCGTGCGCCAGCGGTGGCTGCCGGGGATGAAGAGCGTGGCGCCGTTCTCGAACGTCACGTCCGTCAGGCACCAGATGATGTTCAGCGCCCAGGGCTGGATCCAGGGCTCGGGCACGACCAGCGACTGGTCGGAATGCAGCGCCATCGAGCGCGAGCCCGGCCGGGCGATGTTGGCGGTGAAGTTCGAGATCAGGAAGCCACGGCCCAGCAGCGACTGGACCAGGTCGATCGCCGCCGGATGGCGGATCAGGTCGCGGAAGAGCGCGTCCAGTTCCAGCAGGTAGAAGACCCGGACGTTGCTGTCGTTCGGATCCAGCACCGGCATGAAGGTGGGCACGCCGCGTCGCGCGACCTCGGCCTTGGCGGCCCAGAGGCGGTCCAGCGCTTGGGCCGAGGCCGTGGCGTCCAGCACGTCCGGCACGACGCACCAGCCGTCCTCGGCCAGGGCCGCCTTGGCCGTCGCCAGGGGATCCCCGGTCATGGCGTCTCCTCCCATCGCGACCTCCTCTGGCGGGAGGCTCGACGGCAGGCTGCGCCCGGTGACCCTGGGGAACGCGAGGGCTCCGATCGGTCCCTCCCCCGAAGGGGAGGGGTGATCGCTACTGCGCGGCCTTGAACTCGGCGGCGAGCTGCAGGGTGACCTCGTCGCCGACGGCGGGGACGTAGCCGGCGATGCCGAACTCCGAGCGCTTGATCACGGCCTTGCCGTCGAAGCCCAGCGAGTACTGCTTGTCGACGAAGTTGACGCCGGCCTGGTTGAAGGTCGCGTGGATCACGACAGGCTTGGTGACGCCGTGCAGGGTGAGGTCGCCGGTGACGTCGGCGGTGCGGTCACCGGTGCGCACGACCTTGGTCGACTTGAAGGTGGCGGTGGGGAACTTCGTCGTGTCGAGGAAGTCGGCCGACTTCAGGTGGGTGTCGAGGGCCGGGGTCAGGGTGCCGACCTGGTTCATGTCGATGGAGACCTGCAGATCGGTGGCGGCCAGCTTGGCCGGATCGATCTTCAGCGTGCCCGTGACGCCCTGGAACTGGCCGATGTAGGTCGAGAAGCCGAGGTGGTTCAGCGACCAGGTGACCTTGCTGTGGTCGGTGTTGACCGTATAGGCGCCGGCCTTGGCCTCGGCGGGCTTCTGGGTGGTCTGGGCCTGGGCGGCGGGCGAGAGCATCAGGGCCGCGGCGAGGCCGTAGGCGGCGATCTGGAACGTATGGCGCACGGGGCGGCCTCCGGAACGAGTGGCGAGGGCGCCTGATCTATACGTTCCAGAGCGGCGGATAATGGGGCCGATCGGCGGTAGACTGATGCTGAAATGGAAAGAGTTGTTCCCCGGCATCCCTCCCCCTCAGGGGAGGGTGGCGAGCGCAGCGAGACGGGTGGGGAGAGCGGGGCGGGCCCGAAGCAATGTTCCGGCCCACATTTCCCCACCCTGGCCGCTGCGCGGCCTGTCCCTCCCCCGAAGGGGACGGGTTGTCCGAGCTACTTCTTGGTCCAGCCGCCGCCGGCGGGCTTGTAGAACTCGCCGGGCTTGAGGCGGGCCTGGACGACCGTGCTGTAGGCCGAGCCACCGGCGGCCTCGACCGAGACGCCGTTCTTGGCGGCGGCTTGGCGGTAGAGGGCGAGGCGGCCTTCGTTGATCTCGTCGACGGCGGCCTTGAGGGCCGGGTCGGCGGAGGGCTTCACGTAGCCGAGCAGGCCGTCGGACTGTTCGCCCACGACGCCCTGCGCCTTGGCGGCGTCCACGGCGGACTTGGCGTCCATGGCGTAGGCCGCGGCGGCCGGGAGGGCGAGGGCCGCGAGGACCGCGGCGGCGATGCTGAGTTGCTTGTTCATGTCTTTCTTCCCCTCCGGTCAGAAGAGGTTGGGGTTCTTCTGGATGAGGGCCTTCACGTCCTCGTCCAGCTGCAGCCGGACGTTGGCGTCAAGCTTGGCGTAGATGTTGATCGGCGCGACCTCGACCCGGACGGTCGGCGTGCAGGCGGCGAGGCCCAGGGTCGCGAGCGCGGCGAGAAGGGCGGCCCTCATGGTGCGGTGTTCCTCATCTTGTCTCCAGATTGATCGGTCACGGCTGAACCGGAGCTGAATTCTTCGCCTTCTGGTACTCGGCGTAGTCGGCCAGCAAATCGTCCAGGTTGACGCTGGTGTCGAGGGTCAGGTTCACGCCCGTGCCCGACGGCAGGGGCAGCGGCTTGCCCAGGAAGCGGCGCTGGATCAGGTCCATGAGGGTCAGGCGGATGCGCTGCTTCTGCGGCGGGTCGTGGCGGCCGACGATATGGAACAGCACGCCCATCCGGCCGTCGTGACGGCTCTCGATGGTGGCCTCCAGCTTGTCGAAGGCCAGGTTCTCCATGGCCTGGTAGGCGAAGTCCGTGAAGGTGGAATTGGGGTCGGGCACGTCGGTGGGCGCGGCGATGGCGCCGTCGGCCTGCACGCCGGTCAGCGCCGAGCGGTTGATCGAGATGCGGCCGGGCTGGATGGCCTTCAGCTCGCCGCCGGATATGCGGACCTTCGCGCCATTGGCCTCGAACGGCAGGCGGCCGCTGACCTTGGCGTCGAACTCGACCTTGTCGCCGAAGGGGGAGGCCTCGACCAGATCGTGGAGCTGGACGCCCTCGAGGATGAGCACGCCGCGCGACGGGGCCCCGGGCGCCATCGGAACCTCTAGGGTTTCGACCCGGACCTTGCCGCCGCCGACCTCGGCCTGGCCGCCGGCGATGGTCAGGACATTGTTCTCGACGCCGAAGCTGGCCTCGATGTTGGTGATCGGGACGAGGGTGTCGATCTCGGCCACCGACAGGCTCTGGCCGGGCAGGGCCTTCAGCGGGGCCAGGCTCTCGAAGAGGAAGATACCCTTCAGGCCCTTTACCGGCCCGGCGGGGCTGACGAAGTCGAGGCTCGGGACGGTGAGCGTGCCGCCGCTGGCGACACCCTCGGACGACCAGGCGAAACGACCCTGGAACCTGGCCGAGCCCACGGCGGGCGAGCCGACGGCGGAGGCCATTGGCGAGATCTGAACGGGCTGGAGGCCGCCGTCGGCGAACTGGATCTCGGGCGTCTCGATATCGACGCCGCCGCGGCCGTTGGCCATCTCGTGCAGCAGACGCGCCACCGCGACCACGCCGCGACCCGGGCGTCGGGCGGTGAATTCGGCGCGCAGCAGGCCCTTGGCGAGGCCGGCCTGGCCCGAGAGGTCGAGGGGGTAAAAGCGGGTGGCGCCGCCGGTGTCGCTGATCTGGGCGGTGACGACGCGGACGTCCGCGGTGAGGCGCGGGCCGGCGCCGGAGGCGGTGATCCGGCCGGCGGCCTTGTCGATGCGGACCAGGGCGACGGGCAGGCTGGCGGTGACCGCCTCGGCGTTGGCGGCAACGCGCCAGGCCCCGTCCTTCATGACGAAGACCGGGCCGCCGGCGGGGCAGACGCGGCCGGCGAAGCCCTCGACGTCGTTCTCGCCGAGCTCGATCCGGCGCACCGAGACCGGCGCGCAGCGGTCGGCGGCGAAGCTGATCCCGGCGGCGCCGAAGCGCAGGCGGCCGGCGGCCTCGACCTTGCCTTCCTCGATCGGCCCGACAGAGGCGGCGGCGCGGATCGTCAGGTCGGCGAAGGGCGCGGGCCCCAGCTCCAGCCGGCGGACGGTGGCGTCCACCTCGGGCAGGCCGCCGCCGCTGACGGTCAGGCGTGCGGGGGCTGAGAGGTCGGTGAGGGTCACCTGGCCGCCGCTGTCGGGCAGCAGGCGCGCGGGGCGGCCCAGGCGGGCGGCGAGGGGCGCCGGACGGCCGGTGTCGAGATCCAGCGCCACGGCGGGCGCCGAGATGCGGAAGCCGCGCGCGGCGCGCTTGATGGCGACCAGGCTGGCGCCGTCGGCCGCCTGGGGCGCGCCTAGGCCGGCGTAGCGGCCACGGCCCTGGGCGGCGAGGTCCGCGGTGAGGCGGACGCGGGACGGGGTGGCGTCGAGGACGCCTGTCCCGCGCAGGTCGAGGTCGGGCGCGAACAGATCGGCCATGGCCAGGTCGTCGGCGACGGCGCGGGCGCGCAAGGTGGCGGTGACGCGGTCCCCCTTCGGCCGGCTCCAGGTCAGGTCGTCCGAGGCCAGCGAGGCCTGCACGGCGCCGACGCGACCATCGGCGAAGGCGGCGCCCCGGGCCGTGAGGTCGGCGCGGCCGGCGCCGGTGACCACGAGAGTGGGAATCCAGCCGGCCGTCTGGCCCGTGAAGCCGGTGGCGAGCTCGGCGTTGGTCAGCCGCTGGTCGTCGGAGCTGAGCCGGGCGGCGGTGATCCTGGCGCCCACTCGCAGGGCGCCGTCGCCGCGCCGCTTCGCGAAGTCGGGATAGGGAGCGTCGGCGCTGGCGACCACCCGCCCGCCGGCCAGCTCGGCGGCGGCGGTCCTGGCGCTGAGGACTGGCACGTCCAGGCCCACGGCGATGCGGCCGCCCCGGGTGTTGGCGGTGAGTGCCCCGGCGCCCACGGTGACGTCGAAATCGCGACCGCGCAGGCGGGCGGGGGCCGAGGTCGCGGCGAGCGAGGTCAGCTTGCCGTCCTCGACCACGGCGTCGGCGGCGACGCGGACGGGGCCGTAGTCGGTGGCGAGCGCCAGCAGCCCGTCGTCGATGGCGATGCGCGGCTTGGCGGCGTCGGGCCGGGGCGGGCGGCGCATGAACTCCTGCACCAGCGGGTCGAGGGCGCCCACATGCAGGCCGTCCTGGCGCAGCTGGGCGCGGATCACGGGCTTGCGCAGGGTGACGGCGGTGACGTCGAGGCCGCCGAACTTCAGGCGATAGCGGACTTCGACCCGTTCGGCCGCGAAATCGGGGGCCTTGGGGTCGCCGACGCTGAGCCGCGCGATGAAGGCGGAGGGGCCGAACGCCTCGACCTGGGCCTCGGACTGTATCCCTTTGGCACGCAGCCAGCCGGTGAGCGCCTCGCGCGCCAGGGCGCGGCGGTTCAGCCAGGTGAGGCCGGCGGCGAGCACCAGCGCCACGCCGACGAGCGCCAGCACGAGGCGCAGCGGTCTGGACTTGGCGGGGGGTGTTTCGGTCAAGGGCGCAGGGGCTCGGCGGAAGCGTCACCCTGTGTAGCGCAGAACTTGGCGGAACGATGCCCACCCTGCTTCGCCGAGGCTCCGAAGGGCGATGCCCCGCGAAGCCACCCCTGCGGCGAAGCGGATGGTGGAGGGAGCAGGATACTGGCCCGAGGCGAATACGCTACGCCGCCCCACCTACTGCGAGAGACAGTCGGTCCCCCTCCAAGCTCAACTACGCAAGGATCGGGCCAACGGATGCGTCCCGGGGCGGGACGAGCGACACATTCCCGCTGTTCGTCATGGCCTGGGCAGGCCGGGCCATGACGACGGGGACGGTCAGACCCCCAGCTGGGCCAGGGCGACGCCGCCGTCGACCGCGATGGTCTGGCCGATGACGTAGTCGCCGGCGCGGCTGGCCAGGTAGATGGCGACGCCCTGCATATCCTCGTCCGTGCCGATCCGGCGCGAAGGGATGCGCTTGGCCACCTCGTCGCCGTGGTCGCGGGCGACGCGGTTCATCTCCGAGGCGAAGGCGCCGGGGGCGATGCCGGTGACGGCGATGTTGTCCTCGATCAGCCGGGCCGCGAGACGGCGGGTCAGGTAGATCAGGCCCGACTTGGAGGCGTGGTAGGAGTAGGTCTCCTGCGGGTTCAGGCGGATGCCGTCGATCGAGGCGACATTGATGACCTTGGACGGGCTCTCGGGCGTGCCGGCCGCCTTCAGGGCGCCGTGCAGGGCCTGGGTCAGGAAGAAGGGCGACTTGACGTTGAGGTTCATTACCTTGTCCCAGCCGCTCTCCGGGAACTCGTCGAAGGGCGCGCCCCAGGCGGCGCCGGCGTTGTTGAGCAGGATGTCCAGTTTGTCCTCGCGCTCGAGGAACGCCTTGGCCAGGGCCTGGCAACCCTCGAC
Source organism: Pseudomonadota bacterium (assembly GCA_040752615.1). Classification (GTDB taxonomy): domain Bacteria; phylum Pseudomonadota; class Alphaproteobacteria; order Caulobacterales; family Caulobacteraceae; genus Phenylobacterium. Next base: position 159,776 of record JBFMGV010000004.1, read on the forward strand.
GGTGGAGACGTCCTGCGGCAGCGGGATGCACTTGGGGCCGAGCTCCTCGGCGGTCTCGATGCAGGCGGGGGCCTTGCGCGAGGAGATGTAGACGCGGGCGCAGCCGGCCTCGATGAAGCCCTTGGCGATCATCTTGCCGATGCCGCGCGATCCACCGGTGACCAGCGCCACCTTGCCCTCGAGCGAAAACAGATTCGTGGCCATCCGGTCGTCCTCTTCCCTTTCGTTGGGGCAGGGATTCCAGGATGCCGTATTTCCCGCCCGGGAATTGACTTGGCCCCGCCTGCCGAGGCCTATAACACGCGTTTGAATTTCACGGCCGCCAGATTTTTGAACGAGCGGTCTGCCAGCCATTTTCGAGGAAGCGAGATGACCGAGATCAATTCGGTGACCACCCTGACCCGCGAAGGCGACGTCGACGTCATCACCCTGAACTCGCCGCCGGTGAACGCGCTGTCGGCCAATGTGCGCGACGGGCTGTTCGAGGGCTTCAAGGCCGCCGCGGCCTCGGACTCGAAGGCGATCGTGCTGATCTGCGACGGCCGCACCTTCATCGCCGGCGCCGACATCAGCGAGTTCGGCGCGCCGGGCAAACCCTCGGCGTCCCTGCCCGACGTCCAGAACATGATGGAGAACTCGCCCAAGCCGGTGATCGCCGCGATCCACGGCACGGCCCTGGGCGGCGGCCTGGAAGTGGCCCTCTGCGCTCACTACCGCGTGGCCGTCCCCTCCGCGAAGCTGGGCCTGCCGGAAGTGGCCCTGGGCCTGCTGCCGGGCGCCGGCGGCACCCAGCGCCTGCCCCGCGTGGTCGGCGTCGAGAACGCCCTGGAGATGATGACCTCGGGCCGCCACGTGCCGGCCAAGGAGGCCGCGAGCCTGGGCCTGGTCGACGAGCTGGTCGAGGAAGGCAAGCTGAAGGAAGGCGCCCTGGCCTTCGCCAACAAGGCCGTGGCCGAGAACAAGCCGCTGGTGAAGATCAGCGAGAACAACACCAAGCTGGAAGCCGCCAAGGGCAAGCCCGAGATCTTCGCCGACTTCCGCAAGAAGAACGCCCGCAAGTTCCGCGGCTTCGACGCTCCGGAAGCGAACATCAAGTGCATCGAGGCGGCGGTGAACTCGGCCTCGTTCGAGGAAGGCCTCGCGGTCGAGCGCAAGCTGTTCATGGGCCTGATGACCGGCAGCCAGTCGGCGGCCCAGCGCTACTACTTCTTCGCCGAACGCCAGGCCCAGAAGATCCCGGACGTTCCGGACTACACCCCGCTGCGCGAGATCAAGAAGGTCGGCCTCCTGGGCGCCGGCACCATGGGCGGCGGCATCTCGATGAACTTCGCCAACGTGGGCATCCCGGTGGTGATCGTCGAGCTGAAGCAGGACGCCCTGGACCGCGGCCTGGCCACCATCCGCAAGAACTATGAGCGTTCGCGCGGCGCCGATCCGGCCGTGACCGAGAAGCGCATGAGCCTGCTGACCGGCTCGCTGGACATGAACGACTTCGCCGACTGCGACCTGGTCATCGAGGCCGTGTTCGAGCGGATGGACATCAAGAAGGACGTGTTCACGAAGCTGGACGCGATCTGCAAGCCGGGCGCGATCCTGGCCTCGAACACCAGCTACCTGAACGTCGACGAGATCGCCGCGGTCACCAAGCGTCCGGAAGACGTGATCGGCCTGCACTTCTTCTCGCCGGCCAACGTCATGAAGCTGCTGGAAGTCATCCGCGGCGAGAAGACCGCCAAGGACGTCATCGCCACCTCGATGAAGCTGGCCAAGAAGATCGGCAAGATCGCGGCCCTGGCCGGCGTCTGCCCGGGCTTCATCGGCAACCGCATGCTGAGCCAGCGCCAGCGCGAGGCCCAGAAGCTGATCCTGGAAGGCGCGATGCCGTGGGACGTGGACCGCGTGCTCTACGACTTCGGCTTCCCGATGGGTCCGTTCGCCATGAGCGACCTGGCCGGCCTGGACATCGGCTGGGTGAAGGAGAACTCGAAGGGCGAGACCCTGCGCGACGTGCTCTGCGAAGCCGATCGCCGTGGCCAGAAGACGGGCGCCGGCTACTACGACTACGACGAGAACCGTAACGCCAAGCCGAGCGAGTTCACTGAGAAGGCGATCAACGACTTCATCGCCAAGAGCGGCAAGAACCCGCGCAAGATCTCGGACGAGGAGATCCTGGAGCGCTGCATCTTCCCGATGATCAACGAGGGCGTGAAGATCCTCGAAGAGGGCAAGGCGATCCGCGCCAGCGACATCGACGTGGTCTGGGTCAACGGTTACGGCTGGCCGGTCTATCGCGGCGGCCCGATGTTCTACGGCGACCTGATCGGCGGTCCCGCCAAGGTCCTGGAGAAGATGAAGGAGTTCCAGGGCACGATGGGCGACGACTTCAAGCCCGCCGCCCTGCTGGAGAAGCTGGCCGCCGAGGGCAAGAAGTTCGGCGACCTGAAGGGCTGATCCACAAGCCGGAGTTCCGAGCGGGGCGGCCCCGGCTGCCCCGCTCTTTTTTCACCCATAAGTTCACCTAACGTCAGGATACGACCACCCATGCGTGAAGCCGTCATCGTCGCCGCCAAGCGGACGCCCATCGGCCGGGCCTATCGTGGGGCCTTCAACAACACCTACGGCGCGACCCTCGGCGCGGAATCGATCCGCGCGGCGGTGGCTCAGGCCGGCATCGATCCCGGCGAGATCGACGACGTCGTCATGGGCGCGGCGATGGAGCAGGGCACCACGGGCAACAACATCGCCCGCCAGGCCGCGCTGCGCGCCGGCCTGCCGAACACGGTCTCGGGCATGACCCTGGACCGCCAGTGCTCGTCGGGCCTGATGGGCATCGCCACGGCCGCCAAGTACATCATCAACGACGGCGCCACGGTGGCGGTCGGCGGCGGCCTCGAGTCGATCAGCCTGGTGCAGAACGACAAGATGAACCGCTTCATGGCGGTCGACGCCTGGCTGCACCAGCACGTGCCGGAACTGGGCTGCTCCATGCTGGAGACGGCCGAGATCGTCGCCGAGCGCTACGGCGTCAGCCGCGAAGCCCAGGACGAGTACGCCCTGCAATCGCAGCAGCGCACCGCCCAGGCGCAGGCCGAAGGCCGCTTCGCCAACGAGATCGTGCCGGTGACCACCGTGATGAAGGTGGTGGTCAACAAGGAGACCGGTGAGACCGCCGACAAGGAAATCACCGTCAGCGCCGACGAGGGCAACCGCCCGCAGACGACCCTGGAAGACCTGCAGAAGCTGCAGCCGGTGTTCAAGGGCGGCCGCTATGTCCAGCAGGGCAAGTTCATCACCGCCGGCAACGCCAGCCAGCTGTCGGACGGCTCGGCCGCGGCGGTGCTCATGGAAGCCAAGGAAGCCGAAAAGCGCGGGCTGGAAGCCCTGGGCGCCTACCGCGGCATGGCCGTGGCCGGCTGCGGCCCGGAAGAAATGGGCATCGGCCCGGTCTTCGCGATCCCCAAGCTGCTCGAGCGCAACGGCCTGACCATCGACGACATCGGCATCTGGGAACTGAACGAGGCCTTCGCCTCGCAGGTGCTCTACTGCCGCGACAAGCTGGGCATCCCGAACGAGCGCCTGAACGTCTCGGGCGGCTCGATCTCGATCGGCCACCCCTACGGCATGACCGGCGCCCGCTGCACCGCGCACGTCCTCTATGAAGGCAAGCGTCGCGGCGCGAAGTACGGCGTCGTCACCATGTGCGTCGGCGGCGGCATGGGCGCCGCCGGCCTCTTCGAGATCTTCTAAGACCTGGGCAGCGTCTCACGTTACTGAGATTTACGGGCCGCCCCTCCCGAGGGGCGGCCCTTTTCTGTCGGCGATTTCACGTGCGGCGCGTCAAGCGGCGCCGTTAGCGGGAAGAGCTCGCATCGGAGACGCCCGTGAAGTCGCCCGCCCTCGCCAGCGCCGCGCTGGCCGTCCTGCTGTCCATGCCCGCGCATGCGCTTGCCGAGGCGGCTAAGCCCGCGCCTGTCGCGGCGCCGGCGATCTCGCCGGCCGATCAGGCGCTGGTCGACGGCTTCATCGTGGCGGTGAACGGTAGCGCCGCAGACCGGACCGCCTGGCTGGACGCGCATGTGGCCGCCAGCCCAAGGATGCCGAAGGCGGAGTTCCCCGAGGTGTTTGCGAGCCTGGCCGGCGCGCGCGAGGGGCTGAATGTGGTGTCCTGGACCCGCCGCCTGGACAACCTGCGACTGATGGTCGAGGCCGGCGGCCGCTCGGGCCGGATCGACCTGCGGTTCGACGCGGCCGAGCCGACCCGGCTGACGGCGCTGTTCGCCCTGGCTACGCCCACGCCATATCCCGACCGCCTGCTCTCGACGCCGGTGGACCGCGCGGCGCTGGCGGCGGCGATCGATCGGCGGGTGCGGTTCGCCGCCGACCGCGACCAGTTCTCGGGCGCGGTGCTGGTGATGAAGGGCGGCGAGGTGATCTACGCCCAGGCGTTCGGCGAGGCCGACAAGGATCGCCACATCGGCAACGGGATGGAGACCCGCTTCAGCCTGGGCTCGATGGACAAGCAGTTCACGGCCGTGGCGATCGGCCAGCTCGTGGAGCAGGGCAGGCTCAGCCTCGACAGCCGCCTCATCGACGTCCTGCCCGACTATCCGAATCCGGAGGCGGCGCGGAAGATCACCATCCGCCACCTGCTGTCGCACCAGGCCGGTCTGGGCATGCTGTTCGAGCGGTCCGGCTGGGAATGGGCGCGGGAGTGGAAGACCCACGCCGAGATCCTGCCGCTGTTCGCGAACGCGCCGCTGGAGTTCGACCCCGGCAAGGCCGCCGCCTATTCGAACGAGGGCTATGTCGTGCTGGGGGCGGTGATCGAGAAGGTCACCGGCCAGCCGTGGCAGGCCTATGTGGCCGAGCATGTGTTCAGGCCGGCGGGCATGACCCGCACCGGCGGGCTGGGGGCCGGCGAGCGGCCGGCGGACCGCGCCGTGGGTTATCGTTTCCCCTGGAGCGATCCGCTGGGGCTGAAAGGCCGGTCGGCGAACTGGGACATGGCCACCCGGGCGATCAGCTGCGGCGGCGGCTTCTCCACCGCCGGCGACATGGTCCGTTTCGTCCAGGCGCTGAAGGCCGGCAAGCTGGTGAAGCCCGAGACTCTTGCGCTGCTGACTACCCACCCGGACGGCGGCCTCGCCGAGTACGGCCTGGGGCTGGAACTGATCCCGACGAAGGCCGGCCGGCTGATCGTCGGCCATGATGGCGGCGGTCCGCATTCCGGGATCAACTCGGACGCCAAGATGGTCTGGAAGACCGGCTACGCCTATGCCGTGATGGGCAACTACGACAGCCCGTTCGCCCAGACGATCGGCAAGGACCTGGGCGAGATGCTGGCGGCGCAGGAGTAGCTTCCCGGCCGATTAGGCCCGCAGGTTGCGGAAGGTGATGGAGTAGCGAAGCGCCTTGGCCTCGGGGAGGCTGTGTTCCCACTCGCGGCGGGCCGGGCCGTCCAGCAGGTACGCCGAGCGCGGGGCCAGCGAGACGGCCGTGCGCCGCCAGCCGGCGCCGGCGCGCTGGCGGAAGCGCATGATGGTGGGGCCGGCCAGCGAGACGCCGACGATCCGGTCGAACACCGGCCGGTCGCGATGCCAGCCGATCGGCGCGCCGACGGCGTACCTGTTGATCAGGACATGGGCGAAAGCCTCGCCTGGCAGGCCGGCGAGCGCGGCCGCGCGGTCGCGCAGGGGCAGCAGCCAGTCCGGCAGCGGCGCCGCGTCGATCAGGCCGGGGCCGTTGAAGTCGTACTTCAGGCCGAACGACACGACATGGCGGCGACCTTCGAAGCCCTGGAACTGGAACGGCTGGAAGTCGAGCGCCGCGAGGCGCGCCAGCAAGGCTGTCTCCTCGTCGGGCGTCACGAACGCCTCCTGGTAGGCGAAGCCGTCCGGGCCCACGGGCAGGTCGAAGAGGTCGGCGGGCATCGGTTCTGATCGCAGACAAAGAAGGCGGCGGGAAGGTCGCCCCTCCCGCCGCTCGATCATCGGGTCCGGATCCCGCGATCAGTAGCGGGGATAGTCGTTCCAGCCGTAGCGACGGTCACGGTCGCTGCGCTCCCAGCGGATCTGGCGCGATAGCTGGTCGAACCGGCGGTCGAGGTCCTGGCGCTCCCAGTTCGACAGGCCGTTGCGGCTGTAGCGGGCCTCCAGGCGCACCACGTCGTTGAACTCACTGCGCAGCCGGACGGCCTCACGACGGTTGAGCTGACCCGAGCGGACGCCCTGGTCGATCCGGTGGTCCAGGCGCTCCAGGCGGCGCTCGATGGGCGTCCAGCCGCCGCGATCGTAGCGGTCATGGCCGTAGGGCTGGGCGGCGGCGGCGCCGGCGGTCAGGGCCAGGGCGGCGGTGATGGGCAGGATAAGGGTCTTCATCGGTCTCTCCTCGGACGTCTGTTGGTGTCCCTCGGTGTGTGTGGGGAGCCAGAACACGGGAGGCGGCGGAAGGTTCACGGCTCAGGGTGTGTCGATCACGCAGCCGTGAAGTGCTGGCGTGGGCCGGGCCGTGGCCTGCTGGCGGCATTGGGACGGGGGATCGGGTGAAGCGGATACTGGCTGTCGGCCTGCTGGCCCTGGCGCTGGGCGGATGCCAGAGCGTGGGCGGCGTCGCGCCGCCCGACCGGCCGGCGGGCGCGCCGGACGTGATCTATGTGCCGACGCCCGAGGCCACGGTGGACGCCATGCTGGCGCTGGCCGAGGTGAAGTCGGGGGACGTGCTGTACGACCTGGGTTCGGGCGACGGACGTATCCCGATCGCGGCGGCGAAGCGGTTCGGCGTGCGTGGGGTGGGGATCGAGATCAATCCCCGACTGGTGGCCGAGGCCCGGGCCAATGCGCGGGCGGCGGGGGTGGAACGGCTGGCGCGGTTCCGCGAGCAGGACCTGTTCCGCACCGACTTCCGCGAGGCGAGCGTGGTGACCCTCTACCTGCTGCCCGAACTGAATGCCCGGCTGCGGCCCAAATTCCTGGCGGAACTGGCCGCGGGCGCCCGGATCGTGAGCCATGCCTTCGACATGGCGGGCTGGCCGCCAGAGCGCGTGGTGACCATGACCGACGGCACGCCCATCTACCTCTGGCGCGTGCCGCCGAAGGGGCCATGACTATACCAATGGATAGGAACGATTTATTCGATTTGAAAATACGATAGGCGGATCACATATTGCGAAGGCTTCGCAAAAAGGAGAGCGCCATGCGCCTCGCCGCCAAGACCGCCAGCTGGTCGCTGGTTCACATGACTGTCGCCATCGCCGTGGCGTATGCGCTGACTCAAAACTGGAAGGCCGCGCTCGCGGTAGGCTTGATCGAGCCGGTGTTCCAGACCATCGCCTTCGCGTTGCACGAGCGCGCCTGGGCCGGCCGAGAGCCGGCGATGGCGCCGGCCCGTATCCACGCGCACTGACCGTTTCGAGGGAGAAGAGTAATGCCTGACAACGCGATCGCCGGCGGTCTCGCCAAGCTGCTGGCCGACACCTACGCGGTCTATCTGAAGACCCACGGCTATCACTGGAACGTGCGCGGGCCGAACTTCGCCTCGCTGCACAGCCTGTTCATGACCCAGTACACCGAGATGTGGACCGCGATCGACGAGATCGCCGAGCGCATCCGCGCCCTGGGCGACCTGGCGCCTCAGGGCTATGGCGCGTTCGGCAACCTCTCGGCCATCCGTGACGGCGACCCCACCAAGGACTCGCAGGCGATGCTGAAGGAACTGGTCGGCGACCACGAGACGCTGATCGCCACCGCGACGACCGCCCGCGAAGGCGCCGACGACGTCACCGCCGCGATCATCGACGACCGCATCCTGGCCCACCAGAAGCACGCCTGGATGCTGAAGGCCTCGATCGGCTAGGTCAGGCCGTGACCCGGACCTCGTTCTCGAGCCATTCGAGGACGAGGGCCGCAACGTCCTCCCACCCTTCCTCGCCGATCAGCCAGTGGCTCATGCCCCGCAGGCAGTGGAAGCGGGCGCCGATGCGATCGGCGGTCTGGCGGACCGTGGCGGGCGGATGGACGACATCGGAGCCGCCGACCAGGGCCAGGCTGGGGCAGGGCAAGGCGCCCACGCCCACGCTGGTGGTCATGAACGGATCCAGCCACCAGTTCAGGACCTCGCGGATCGCGCGGCCGCTCTCGGGCCGCATGCGGCTCAGCACGCCGTCTCGCCGCGCCTTGGGCGTGCGGTCCAGGCTGTGATGGCGCATCAGGTGGCGGTCGGGCGTGACGCTGCTGGACCAGAACGGGTCGGCCACCGAGACGCCGAAGGCGGTGATCGCCTCTTCGATGGTGGAGCCGGTGACGCCCCACGGTGGAGAGGGGGCCAGCAGGGCCAGCGCCGCGGGCTTCACCCGGCGCGCCGCCAGTTGGCAGACGAGGCCGCCCATGGAATGGCCGATCAGCACCGGCGCCTCCGGCAGGCCCTCGCACAGCCGCACGACGCTGCGCGCGTAGTCCGACATCGAGAGGCCGGCGACCGAGCCGCCGTCGTGATGGCCCGGCAGGTCGGGCGCCAGGACGGTCCAGCCGGCGGCCTCGAACGGCGCGCGGAAGGCCTCGAAGGCCCAGCCGGCGCAGAAGGCGCCGTGGATCATGACGACAGTGGGCATCGTGGTGTCCTGCTCCCCCCGGAGCGATCGAACGCGAAGTGTAACCCAACATTGCTGGGCCGGGCCGTGGAAATACGCCGCAGCCCGGCCAACGGCTTCGTTCAGCGTCGGGCCGCGAAGGGGGCGAAGGCGTGGGCGACGGCGTCGTAGGCCGGGCGCTTGAAGGGCACGATCAGCTCGGGCGCCTCCTCCAGGTAGCCCCAGCGCCAGGCGTCGAACTCGATCTGATGGTGGGCGGCCAGGTCGATCTCGGTCTCCTCGCCGTCGAAGCGGTAGGCGAACCAGACCTGACGCTGGCCCTTCCAGCCCTTGCGCAGCTGTTCGGCCACCAGCGGCGGGAAGTCGTAGGTGATCCAGCCGTCGGTGCGCCCGAGGAAGGTCACGGTGCTGACGCCGGTCTCTTCGGCCAGTTCGCGGCGGGCCGCGTCCTCGAGGTCCTCTCCGTCGTCGACGCCGCCCTGCGGGAACTGCCAGTTGTGTGGCGGGTCGGTCTTGGCCCGTTTGCCGAGCCAGACGCGGCCGTCCGGGTGGAAGAGCACGATCCCGACGTTGGGACGGTAGAGGGAGAGGTCGGTCATTTCACCACGGTGAGGGCGGACGCGGGTGCGAGCTGATAGCCCCGCGTTTCCACCTCCTGGCCCCAGGCCGCAAGCTTCTCCAGCGTGACCGGATAGGCGAAGGCGCTGCCGAGGGACTGGCCGCGCTGCAGGGCGCCGGCCTCCAGGGCGACCAACTGCTGGTCGATGGCCGGACCCGAGAGCTTGTCGTCGATCACGCGCTCGGCGGTGGCCCGCGGCATGCCGCCGCCACGCCGCGCGGCCGAGCCGTCGTCGACGAAGGCCAGGCCCCGGCCCTTCACCGCCGAGGCGAAGGCGGCGTAGGCCGGATCGGTCGCCAGGAACCGCGAGCCCAGGTAGTTGGTGAGGCCGAAGTAGCCGGTGGCGCGCGAGAGGATCCACTCCAGCTTCTTCACCGTCTCGGGCGGCTGGCCGGTGGCCATCAGCGTGTAGGGGCCGGGATCGTTGTCGGGATAGTCCAGCGGCTCCATCGGCGTTTCCAGCAGCACCTCGTGGCCGTGGGCCCGCGCCATGTCGATCCAGCCCTGCAGGCCCTCGGCGTAGACGACGAACGAAAGGGTGATCTCGGGGCGCAGGGTCTCGATGGCCTGGCGGGTGGCGCGGGCGTTGAGGCCGAGGCCGCCGACTACAAGCGCCACCTTGGGCCGGCCGTTGGACTTGAACGGACGGGCATAGGCCTGGGCCGGGGTACGGCCGTCCTGGGCGATGATCGGCAGCGGCCCGCCGGGGCCGGGGGCGAAGAAGCCAGCGATCGGGGCGACGGGCAGCGCCTGGCCGGTCATACCCGGCAGCGGCGCCGGGGCGGGCGCGTTCATCGCCAGGGCGGCGCCGGGCGCCAACGGACGCTCGGACAGCCTGACGACGTCACGATAGAGGTGCGGCGCGCCATGGACGGGCTTCAGCGCCTGGGTCCACCCGGCCGGGGCGTCGCGGTATTCCTCGGCCAGCGGCAGGCGCACGCTCACCGCGCCGCCGGGCGGGCTCAGCAGATGCGCCAGGGCGTAGGCCGCGGCCAGGAACACGAAAGCGGCGGCGGTCAGGCCGACCGCCGGGCTCTTGAAGAACCCGCCGAGGTCCGGCTTGGGCAGCTTCGGCGCGGGCAGTTTCAGGCGGGGGAGGGCGATGGCGGCCAAGATGCGGAACTCCTCGGCCTGGAAGGTCCGCGAACATGGTTAATGATTTGCGATCCGACCCTCCGCTCCCGGGCAGGGATCGCGGCAAAGAAAAAGGGCGGCCCGTGGGGACCGCCCTTTCGCAGGACTGAGGCTTCGCCGGCCTACTTCTGGGTCACCGGCGGCGGCTTCACCTCGGCGACCTTCGCCTTCGAGACGATCTCGGCCAGCTTGGCGGTGGGCTTGGGCAGCTTGGGCGTCGCGGCGACCGAGCCGTAGCGCAGCACGTCGGCCGCGCGGGCCACCTGGAAGTCCTTCTTCTCGTCGAAGGATTCCGGCGGCGCCTCGGCCGGCTCGTGAGCGCCGCGGCGGACCTTGCCCTCGTCGGCGTTCAGCGCGTTGCGGAACGAGGCCTCCGAGAACTGATAGCTGCGGTTGGCGATGATCTGCGCTTCCTCGCGGGTCGAGGCGACTTCCAGGTCCGGCGTGATGCCGGTCTTCTGGATCGAGCGGCCCGACGGCGTGAAGTAGCGGGCGGTGGTCAGCTTGAGCGCGCCGTCGATACCGCCGCGCAGCGGGATCACGGTCTGAACCGAGCCCTTGCCGAAGCTGGTCAGGCCGACGATCTCGGCGCGCTTGCGGTCCTGCAGGGCGCCGGCGACGATCTCGGCGGCCGAGGCCGAGCCGCTGTCGATCAGCACCACCATCGGCAGGCCGGCGGTGATGTCGCCCGGACGGGCGTTGTAGCGCTCGACGTCGCGGGCGTCGCGGCCGCGCTGGCTGACGATCTCGCCGCCTTCCAGGAACAGGTCCGACACGCCGACCGCTTGGTCGAGCAGGCCGCCCGGATTGCGGCGCAGGTCGAGGATGACGCCCTTCAGGTTCGGGTTCTTCGCCTTCATGTCGGCGAAGGCGGCCTCGGTCTCGTCGGTGGTCTTCTCGTTGAAGCTGGCGATGCGGATGACCGCGTTGTCGCCTTCGAGGCGGGCGGTCACGTTGCGCGGCTTGATGACCTCGCGGACCAGCTTCACGTCGAAGGGATCGGACTTCTCGCGGGCGATGGTGAGCTGCACGCTCTCGCCCGGGCGGCCGCGCATCTGCTTCACCGCCTCGGTGACCGACAGGCCCAGCACGCTCTCGCCGTTGACGGCGGTGATGTAGTCGCCGGCCTTGATGCCGGCCTTGGCGGCGGGGGTGCCGTCCATCGGCGCGATCACCTTGATCACGCCGTCCTCGCTGGTGACCTCGATGCCGAGGCCGCCGTACTCGCCGCGCGTCTGATCGCGCATGTCGTCGAAGTCTTCAGGGTCGAGGTAGCCCGAGTGCGGGTCGAGGCTGGTCAGCATGCCGTCGATGGCCGCCTGGATCAGCTTCGTGTCGTCCACCTCGGTGACGTACTGGTTCTCGACGGTGTTCAGCACATCCCCGAACAGGCCGAGCATCCGATAGGTCTTGGCGCGCGGCTGGGCGGAGGCGATCGCCTGCTGGCTGACGTAGGCCATGGACCCGGCGCCGAGAACGAAAGCCGACGCACCGATCAGGATGTACTTCTTCATAGCCTGCTCAGTCTCCCTTACGCGGCTCGATGGCCGCTTATGGAGCGCGCTGGAGACGGATTTGAGGCCGCTTCAGCCCGCTTTCTTGTTCAACCATCGGCTCGGATCGACGGGTGAACCCTGCTCGCGGACCTCCAGATAGAGCTCGGAGGCCGCTTGCCGACCATCGTTAGCCCAACCGACAGGCTGACCCTCCGTGACGGATTGTCCGACCTGAACCGATGTTCTCTCCAGACCAGCAAGCACGAGATGATATCCGCCCGCTAGTCTTAATATCACGATGACGCCCCAACCCTTTACGGGGCCCACGTATTGGACATGCCCCGCGGCGGGGCTGACGGCCCTCGCGCCCTTGGCGACTCCGAGGGTGAGACCGTTGGAACGCCCGCCTCCGGCGATGGGTTCGCCGAAGCGCCGGACCACCGTTCCGTCGGCCGGCAGGACCAGGCGGACGGGCGGCGTCAGGGTAAGCGGCTGGTCGACGGGCACTGCGCCCCTCAGTCGCAGGCCGGTGGCGTCCTCGGGCGCGGGCAGGGCGTCGGCCGCCAGGCTGTCGCGCTCGAACAGCGCCTCGCTCTGGGCGGCGGCCAGCCGGCGCTGGCGCATCACCTCGGTGGCGCCCTCGGCGTACCCCTGGGCCCGGGCCTGCAGGTCGGGGGTCAGCGCCTTGACCAGGATGGCGGCGCGCACGGCGTCCCGGGCGTCGTCGGGCGAGACCAGCAGGGCCGGCGGCGGATCGCGCTTGAGCTGTTCCAGCACCGACAGCAGGCGCGAGAGGCGGTGCATGTTGACGCCCTGGTCCACCGACAGCTCGGTCTCGGCCACGTTGAGGCGCGCGAGCCGGTCCGTGGTGGCGGCCACGGCGGCCACGCCGACGAGGGCCGTGGAGACGAGGGCGAGGGCGAGGATCCGGCGCATCAGTCGCGATGATACGGTGATCCGGCCTGGATGGAGACAGCCCGGTAGATCTGTTCGCACAACATCGCCCGCGCCAGGGCGTGCGGCCAGGTCTGGGGGCCGAAGGCCAGCGTACCCTGGACCGACTTCACCAGTTCGGGATCGAGGCCGTCGGCGCCGCCGATCAGGAACACCAGCCGACGCACGCCGCGGTCCCGCAGGACGCCGATCTCCTCTGCGAAGGCGCGGCTGGCGCGGGCCTTTCCGCGTTCGTCGCAGGCGATCACGTGGCTGTCGGCCAGGTGCGCGCGCAAGGCCTCGGCCTCGGCCGCCTTGCCCGGCTTGCGGGATTCCACCTCCACGACCTCGACCGGCCCCAGGCCCAGCGCGCGGCCGGACGCGGTGGCGCGGTCGACGTACAGCTTGACGAGCTCGGTCTCGGGCGAGCGCGGCAGGCGGCCGATGGTGACGACGGCGATCTTCACGGGTTGCTGAGGTCTCAGACGATCGGAGGAGGGGCCCGGTAGCCGCCGAACTCACACTCCACAAGCCCCGCGAAGGCGATGGTCGTGCGGTCCTCGAGATAGGGACCGATCGCCTGCAGGCCGATCGGCAGGCCACCCCGGCTCAATCCCACGGGGAAGGCGGTGGCCGGCAGGTCGGGCAGCAGGGCCAAGCCCGGCCAGGCGAGCTGGTCGAAGTAGGCCGTCGGCTTGCCGTCGATGGTCAGGAACCGCTGGCTGTTGTCGGGCTCGTCCACGTGCGGATAGGCGACGGTCCCGAAGGCCGGGGCCAGCACCACGTCGAACTCCTCGAACAGGGTGGCCCACAGGCGGCGGTAGGCGACCTGGGCGTCGTACAGGTTCATCAGGTCGTGGGCGTTCAGGGTCGTGCCGGCGGGCGAGCCGCGCGACATCGCCGCGCCGACGATGGCCATGTAGACGCGGTGCTGAGCCGCGAGGTCCGGCAGCAGCGCGCTGAACCGCGACACCGGCGCGCCCAGGGCGTCCAGCTTGCCGGCCAGGTCGTCGAGGGCGCCGCGGATCTCGGCGTCGGTGGCGACGGCGGGGTGCTGGTCGATCACCAGGACACGGAAGTCGGCCAGCTCGCGCTGTCGCGGTTCGGGAAGCTGCAGGCGCCAGCCGACCGCCTCGTCGATCTCCGGGCCGGCGATGATGCCGAGGGCGAGGTCCAGGTCCTCGGCGCGACGGGCCAGGGGGCCGACCACGGCCAGGGGGATGGGGCCGCCGTCGAGGCCCGGCGGGGAATGGCCCCGCAGCGGGACGATGCCGTAGCTGGGCTTGTGACCGAAGACCCCGCAGAAGGCGGCCGGGACGCGGATCGAGCCGCCGATGTCCGAGCCCAGCTCCAGCGCTGTGAGGCCGGCGGCGACCGCCGCGGCGCTGCCGCCCGACGATCCGCCCGGCGTGCGGGAGAGGTCCCAAGGATTGCAGGTGCGGCCGTAGACGGGGTTGTTGCTCTGCCAGTCGGCGAGGAAGGGCGGGACGTTGGTCTTGCCGAGGATCACCGCCCCGGCGGCCTTGAGGCGCGCCACGGCCACGGCGTCGGTGTCGGCGGTCCAGCCGCTGAACGCGGGGCTGCCCCAGGTGGACGGCAGGCCGGCCACGTTATTGCTCTCCTTCACCGTCATCGGCACGCCCAGCAGCGGGCGGCGGTCGCCCCGGGCGAGCGCGGCGTCGGCGTCGCGGGCCTGCTGGCGGGCGCGCTCGAAGTCGCGGACGACCACGGCGTTGATCGGGCCGTCGCGCAGCTCGATCCGCGCGATGGCGGCGTCGGTCAGCTCGGCCGCGCCGATCCGGCGCTCGGCGAGGGCCGCGGCCATCTCGCCGGCGCCGAGGTCGAGGACATCGTCGTTGAGCGTCTCGGACATTCGGGTTCCTCCTGCCCGGAGGGTGACCGCCCGGGCAGGAGGAAGTCCAGCGCGATCAGGCCTGTTCCAGCGCGGCGGTGGCCTGGGCGAAGAGGCGCTCGGCGATCTGGACCGCGTTGAGGGCCGCGCCCTTCAGCAGTTGGTCGCCGGCCACGAAGAGGGCGATCGAGCGGCCCGACGGGTCCGAGAGGTCCTGGCGGATGCGGCCGGCCAGCACGTCCCCCTGGCCCTGGGCTTCCGAAGGCATGGGGAAGTGGTTCGCGGCGCGGTCGTCGACGATGCGCACGCCGGGGGCGCGGGCCAGGACGGCGCGGGCCTCGTCGGGCGTCACCGGGCGGTCGAACTCCAGGGTCATGGCGATGGCGTGGGCGCGCAGCACCGGCACGCGGATGCAGGTGACGCCGATCGGCAGCTCGGGCCGGTCCAGAATGCGCCGGCACTCGGCGATCACCTTCTCCTCCTCGCCGTTGTAGCCAGTCTCGAGGTCGACCTCGGCGTTGTGGCTGAAGAGGTTGAAGGCATAGGGGTGCGGCAGCACCTTGGGCTCGTAGGTGGCGTCACGCAGGGCGGCCTCGGTGGAGGCGCGCAGCTCCTCCATGGCCGCCGCGCCGGCGCCGGAGGCGGCCTGGTAGGTAGCCATCTGGACGCGCTTCAGGCCGAACGCCTGGGCCAGCGGGGCCACCGGCACGGCGGCGATGATGGCGACGCAGTTGGGGTTGGCGATGATGCCCTGGTGACCGGCCATGGCCGCCTCGTTCACCTCGGGGACGACCAGCGGGCAGGCGGGGTCCATGCGGAACGCCGAGGAGTTGTCGACCACCACCGCGCCGGCGGCCACGGCCTTGGGCCCGTAGGTCTTCGACGTGCCGCTGCCCGCCGAGAAGAAGGCCAGGTCGACCTCGTCGAAGCTGGCGTCGTCCAGGGCGTCGACGGTCAGGCGTTGCCCGCGGAAGCTCATCTGCTTGCCGGCCGAGCGCGGGGAGGCCAGCAGCTTCAGCCGCGAGAGCGGGAAGTCACGCTCTTCCAGGCAGCGGATCAGCTCGACGCCCACGGCGCCGGTGGCGCCGACGATGGCGACGTTGGGATGGGCGCGGCGGAAGGATTGGAAGGTCATGGCGTGCGTCTCCTGGTTTCAGGCGGAGGCGCGGGGATGCCGGGTCGGATGACGGGGCCCCGCGCGTCGGCGGGGCTCTCGGGGTGTGCGGCTGTGGACTTAGACCATGCACGCACCCGTCGACGCCCCGCCGAGGCGGGTCGTTTTCAGGGTGGTAATAATGGTCATGACAGCGGTCATCGCCGCGCCCTGTAGCCGGGCGCGGCTGCGCTGTAAAGCATGCGGAGCGTCGCGCCTTACGCCCTGGCGGGTTCGGCGGCGGGCTCCTCGATCTGCCCTTCCCACTTGGCGACGACGGCCGAGGCGATCGAATTGCCGACCACGTTGGTGGCCGAACGGCCCATGTCCAGCAGGTGGTCCACGGCCAGGATCAGGGCGATGCCGGCCTCGGGAAGCTGGAAGTAGGTGAGGGTGGCGGCGATGACGACCAGCGAGGCGCGGGGCACCCCGGCCATCCCCTTGGACGTCACCATCAGGAGGCCCAGCATGGTGATCTGCTGGGCGATGCTGAGCTCGATCCCGTAGACCTGCGCGATGAACAGCGTCGCGAAGGTGCAGTACATCATCGAGCCGTCGAGGTTGAACGAGTAGCCCAGCGGCAGGACGAAGCTGGCCACCTTGCGGCTGACGCCCCACTTCTGCAGCTCTTCCAGGGTGCGCGGGTAGGCGGCCTCGGACGAGGCGGTCGAGAAGGCCAGCAGGGTCGGCGAGCGGATCTGGCCCACCAGCTTCAGCAGGCGAGGTCCGACGATGACCACCCCGGCGACGATCAGCGCGGCCCAGAGGATGCCCAGCGACAGATAGAAGCCGCCGACGAACTTGGCATAGGTGACGATGACGCCGACGCCCTTGGTGGCGACGCTGGAGGCCAGGGCCGCGAAGATCGCCAGGGGGGCGGTCTTCATGACGTAGCCGGTGACCTTCAGCATGATCTGAGCGACCTGCTCGACCACGGCCAGCACCTGCGGAGCCTTGTCGTCCACCGCCGAGACGGCGGTGCCCACGAACACCGAGAACACCACGATCTGCAGGATCTCGTTCTTCGCCATGGCGTCGACGATCGAGCTGGGCACCACGTGGGTGATGAAGTCCTTGAGGGTGAACTTCGACATGTCCACCGCGGCCGTGGCGGTCCCCGCGTCGGGCGTGGCGAACGAGACGCCCGAGCCCGGCTGCAGGAGGTGGACCATGACGAGGCCGAGGGTCAGGGAGAAGATCGAGGCCAGGATGAACCAGCCGATGGTCTTCACGCCGACGCGGCCCACCTCCGAGGCGTCGCCCATGTGCGCGATGCCGGCCACCAGGGTCGAGAACACCAGCGGCGCGATGATCATCTTGATCAGCCGCAGGAAGATGTCGGTGATGATCGAGAAGTTCGAGGCCCAGGTCGCCGCCTCAGCCGCCGGCAGGCTGACGTTGAGCGCCCAGCCCACGGCGACCCCGAGGATCATGGCGCCCACGATGAAGGCGGTGAAGAGACGGTTCATGCAGACCCCGGCCGAAAATTGGAGCGTCTTTGTCGCTAAACTGCGTGGGAACGTAAACGCCGGATTCGCCAAGCGTCACATGACGCGGCTATAAGGCGCCGGATGAAGAAGCAAGACGCAGCCGGCATCGTCGATCGGCTGGAGACTGAATACCGCAAGAGCGTCGACAGTCTCCGAAACTCCCTGAAAACCTTCCTGACCGGCGGACCGCCGCCGGAACCGAGCGTCCGCCAGAGCGGTGCGTTCACCTACCCCGAGCTGCGCCTGACCTGGCCGCCCGGATTGGCCTATCCCCGCATCAGCCGCGCATATGCCCGCATCCCGGCGCCCGGCGCCTATGCGGTGACCGTCACGCGGCCCGAACTGTTCCGGGATTACCTGATCGAGCAGCTCTCGCTGCTGCAGGAGGACTTCGACATCGAGCTGTCGGTGGGCCGCTCGCGTCAGGAGATCCCGTTCCCCTACGTGCTGGACCCGGCCGACCTGGCCATGGCCGACGTCTCGTCGGTGGAGATCGCCCGCCACTTCCCGACCACCGAACTCGCCTACATCGGCGACGAGGTGGCGGACGGCTCCTGGATCGCCAACGGCGACGAGGCGCGGCCGCTGGCCCTGTTCGACGGCCTGCGCACCGACTTCTCTCTGGCGCGGCTGTCGCACTACAGCGGCGCGCCCGCCGAGCACACCCAGCAGTACATCCTCTTCACGAACTACCATCGCTACGTGGACGAGTTCGTGAGCTGGGGTTGCCGCCAACTCAAGGCGGGTGGGCCCTACACGGCGCTGTCGGCGGCGGGTCACGTGATGGTGGACGCCAACACCCCGAACCCCGAGGCGGCGATCGCCGGCGGCACGTGGCGCAAGCACCAGATGCCGGCCTACCACCTGATGGCGCCGGGCCGCGCGGGGATCACCCTGGTCAACATCGGGGTCGGGCCGTCCAACGCCAAGACGATCTGCGACCACCTGGCGGTCCTGCGCCCGCAGGCCTGGCTGATGATCGGCCACTGCGGCGGCCTGCGCGGCAGCCAGAAGATCGGCGACTACGTCCTGGCCCACGCCTACCTGCGCGACGACCATGTGCTGGACAAGGTGCTGCCGCCCGAGATCCCGATCCCGCCGCTGGCCGAGGTGCAACTGGCGCTGAACGGCGCGGCCGAGAAGATCACCGGTGAGACGGGGGACGTCCTCAAGCGGCGCCTGCGCACCGGTACGGTGGTTTCCACCGACGACCGGAACTGGGAGCTGAAGTACTCCTCCAGCGCCCTGCGGTTCAACCAGAGCCGGGCCGTGGCGATCGACATGGAGAGCGCCACCATCGCCGCCCAGGGCTATCGCTTCCGGGTGCCGTACGGGACGTTGCTCTGCATCTCGGACAAGCCGCTGCACGGCGAGATCAAGCTGCCGGGACAGGCCAACGCCTTCTACGACCGCGCGATCGCCCAGCACCTGCAGATCGGCCTTTCGGCCATCGACTTCCTGCGGGAAGAAGGCGCGCGGCTGCACTCGCGCAAGCTGCGCAGCTTCGACGAGCCGCCCTTCCGGTAGGCGCGGCGCCTACTTGATCAGGATGAGCTCGGTCTCGCGGCCGTCCAGATAGCGGACCTCAGTCCCGTCGAAGTACGCGTCCTCCTCGGTGCGGAACGCCACCTTCTGGCCGCCCCACTCGGGAACGGCGTGGGTGGCGGTCAGCTCGATCGACCAGACGGTGTCGGCGAACACCTTGGCCGCGCCGCGCTCGTCGCCGTTCTGGTTGTCCCAGAAGCCGATGGCCGGCCCGGCGCCGTGGCCGTGATAGCCCAGCGGGTGCGAGTAGACCAACGGGTCGAGGCCCTGGGCGATCGACTTGGCGCGGGCGGCGGCCAGGACGTCGTTGCCGGTGATCCCGACCTTGAACGACGACGTCACGGCGTCCTGCACCTTGTTGGCGGCGGCCAGGCCGGCGCGCAGGCCGGCCGGGGCCTGGGTCTCGCCGTCCTTCAGCACATAGGCCAGGTGCTGGGTGTCGGTGTTGAGCCGCAGATAGGTGACGCCGAAGTCGGTCCAGACGAGGTCGCCCTTCTGGATCACGGTGTCGCCGTCCAGCATCCCCTTGGCGCCCTGGCGCTGCACGGCGACCGACGGGTGGAACCAGGTGGCGACGCCCAGCCGCGACAGGCGCTCGCGGAGATACCAGGCCACGTCGTCGGTGGTGGTGACCCCCGGCTTGATGACCTTGGACGACAGGCCCTCGCCCAACACCGCGTGGGCGATGCGCACGATGCCGGGATAGAGCTTCGTCTCGGCGGGCGTGCGGCTCTCCAGCCAGCCGACGCTGAGCCGTTCGCCCGAGACGATGCGATCCTTGAAGCCGGCGGGCAGGGCGCCGACCAGGCCGTCGCGCTGGCTGACCGTGAGGCCGTCGCCGAAGGCGGTGAGCGCCGAGACGTTGAGAGCGATCTTCTTCGGGTTCTTGGCGGCGATCAGTTCGCCCAGGGCCTTCCACTGGTCGGGCTGCTTCTCCGGGTTCCATGCGCCGTCGAACATGCCGGGCAGGCCGTAGCGGCTGACGGTGAGGCGCTCGACCGGCTTGCCGTCGCCGGGATCGAAGAAGACCAGGATGGTCCGCCGCCGGGCCCGCAGGCTCTTGGCGTCCAGCATGGTGGCGACGACCGGGTCCTCCAGGTACTCGCGGGCCACCAGCACCCACATGTCGACGCCTTCCTCGCGCATCAGGCGCGGGACGACGGTGCGCAGGCGCTCGGTGAGGATCGCATCCTCGACCTTGGCGCGGTCGCGCAGGGTGAGCAGGGGCGGCAGCTCCGGGTGGGCGGCCTCGGTCTGGGCCAGCGGCAGGACCGGCGGCTCGGCGGCGAGGGCGGGCGCGGCGGTGAGCGCGAGGACAAGTGCGGCCGGCCAGGTCTTTGCGATCATCGTCTGCTCCCCGAAGAACTCGGCCACAGTCCTGCCGCGCTTCTCGCGCCGCGCAAAGAGTTGACCGCAGGCTGACGTGGCGGGCGCCTCGAAACTTCCACGCAAGGCGGCTAAACGACGGGCATGACCCGCCGTATCGCCTTCGACGCCATCGACAACTTCCGCGACTTCGGGGACTACGCCGCTGGCGACCGGCGGCTGAAGTCCGGCCTGCTGTACCGCTCGGCGCACCACGGCAAGGCCAGCGACGCCGACCTCTCGAAACTGGCCGACATGGGCCTGGCGGTGGTGGTCGACCTGCGCCGCACGAACGAGCGCGAGAAGGAGCCGAGCCGCCGTTGGGCCGGCTGCGAGGTCCAGGTGATCGAGAACGACATCGGCCAGGACACCGCCGACGAGTGGGCGACCTTCATCAAGACCTCCGACCTCACGGCCGCGTCGTTCCGCGCCTACATGGTCGACTACTACGACAAGCTGCCGTTCCAGCGCCGTCACATCGATCTCTACACCCGCTACTTCCATGCCCTGGCCGAGACCGACGGGGCCGTGCTGGTGCATTGCGCGGCGGGCAAGGACCGCACGGGCATCCTCTGCGCGCTGACCCATCACGTGGCCGGCGTGAACGACGACGACATCGTCGAGGACTATCTGCTGACCAACGACCGGGAACGGTTGGAGAAGCGTCTGCCGATGATCCGCGAGGTCGTGAAGGAGCAGACGGGCCGCGACGCGTCGGACGAGGCGCTGATGACCGCCATGCGCGTCGAGGCCGAGTACATGGCCAAGGCGTTCGAGGTGATGCGGGCGGCGCACGGGTCGCTGGACGGCTACCTCGATCAGGTGCTGGGCCTGACGCCGGACCTGCGCGGCCGCATCCACGACCGCCTGCTGGCCTGATCCCGCAGATTCTCCGCGTCCTGACCGTCCGATCGGCTTGAGCCGGTCGGGCCGTGGTCTAGGGTGGGCGCATCGGCCGTGAAGAGCCGCTGTGCCCCCGGGGAGACCATCAGTGAACCAGCCCATCGCGCCCGAGATCCAGGGCGCCGCCGCCGTCGTGGATCCACCGCCCGAGGCGGACAGTGGCGGCGATGGCCGGCTGAACCGCGGCGGGGTCGCCTGGGCCGTCTTCCAGGGCGGCCGCGACCCGATGGTCATCCTGCTGATCATCTACATCTTCATGCCCTATGTGGCCGGGACCCTGGTCGGCGATCCGGTGAAGGGGCAGGAGGTGATCTCTCGCTGGAACCAGTGGGCCGGCTGGTTCGTGATGGGCACGGCGCCCTTCATCGGCGCGTCGATCGACAAGCTGGGTCGGCGCAAGGGCTGGCTGGCGGTGCTGGTGACCCTGATGGTCCCGCTGACCGCGATCCTCTGGTGGGCCAGGCCCGACGGCTCGGGCCTCTCGGTGCCCCTGACCATGATGTGCGTGATGTCGGGGCAGGTGCTGTTCGCCTACTCCGAGATCCTCCACAACTCGCTGCTGGTGCGGGCGGCCGGCCTGAACGGGGCGCACCGGGCCTCGGGCCTGGCGCTGTCGCTGGGGAACTTCTTCTCGGTGCTGGCCCTGGCCTTCACGCTCTGGGCGTTCGCCCTGCCGGGCACGGTGGACTGGGGCTTCGTGCCCAAGACCCCGCTGTTCGGCCTCGACGCGGCCGCCCACGAGCCCGAGCGCGCCGTCGCGTGGATGGCGGCGGGCCTGCTGCTGCTGGGCTCGATCCCGCTGTTCCTCTTCACGCCGGACGCCGCGCCGACGGGCGTGCCGGTCCATCGCGCCCTCAAGGAGGGGGCGCAGGAATTGTGGCGGATGCTGCGGACCATCACCCACTATCGCGACGCCGCCACCTTCATGGGCGCGCGGATGTTCTTCGTGGACGGGATGAACGGCGTGCTCGTCTACGTGGGGGTCTACGCCACCGGCGTGATGAAGTGGGGGCCGCTGGAGATGCTGGCCTACGGCATCCTGCTCAGCGTCTTCGCGGTGCTGGGCGGCTTCGTCGGCCGCTGGCTGGACGCCGGGGTGGGCCCGAAGAACGCGCTGAAGATCGAGATCTTCATGTCGATGGTGGCCCTGGCCGGGTTCCTGGGGATGCGACCGGACCTGATCCTGTTCTTCTGGCCTTACGATCCGGCCAGCGCGCCGGTGTGGTCGGGGCCGATGTTCCACCACCTGCCGGACGTGATCTTCCTGTCGCTGGGCTTCGTGACGGCCATCTTCATCACCGCGCAGTACGCCTCGAGCCGCACACTGCTGACCCGGTTGACGCCGCCCGAGCAGACCGGGGCGTTCTTCGGGGTCTACGCGCTGTCCGGCGTGGCCACCGCGTGGCTCGCGCCGACGATGGTCAACCTCGGAACCCGGCTTTCCGGCGCGCAACAAGGCGGCTTCGCCATGCTGCTGTTACTGTTGGGCGTGGGGCTGGCCGGACTGTTCTTCGTGCGTGGCGGCGGCCGACAGGTCGTGCGCTAGGCGGCGATCGGCGTTGAATCTCAACGAAAATCCGAAGCTTGGCTGCAGTATGGTTTCCAGCCGTAAAGGATGAATATCGGTAAATGATGTAGAGATATTAGTAATGCGGATTCATGGCGCTTTAAACGCGGCGGGCGATTTTGATCGTGTTCTTACGGGGCGAGCAGGCAACAGCTTGAGGCCCCAGCCCACAGTCTGCTCGCTAGCAATTGGAGAGATCCCATGACCAAGTTCGTGACCCGCTTCCTGAAGGACGAATCCGGCGCCACCGCCATCGAGTATGGCCTGATCGCCGCCCTGATCGCCGTGGTTCTGGTCGGCGCCCTCAGCGCCGTCGGCACCAGCCTCGGCGGCGCCTTCAACAAGATCAGCTCGGAAGTCGACACCGCGACGAAGTAAACCCGTCGCAGGTCGAATGAAGGGCCCCCGTCGGCGACGACGGGGGCCTTTTTCGTTTCCAAGCTTGGCTGCAACGCTCCGTTCACTCGCGGTTAGTCATGATGCAGCAAAAGGCGGTCTCCCATGATCTCGTCGCTCGCCATCGTGCTCGTCCTGACCTTCCCGGCCCTCATGGTCGCCGGCGGGCTTCGTGACGCGCTCTCGTACACGATCCCCAACTGGGTCTCGCTGGCGCTGGCCGCGATCTTTCCGCTCGCGGCCCTGGCCGTCGGCCTGCCGCTGCCGGCCATCGGCCTGCACCTGGGCGTCGGCTTCGCGGCGCTGGTCCTGGGCATGATCATGTTCGCCCTGCGCTGGATCGGCGGGGGCGACGCCAAGCTGTTCGCCGCGGCCGCGCTCTGGATGGGCTGGCCCGCGATGCTGCATTTCACGCTCTACGCCGCGCTGGCAGGGGGCGGCCTGACCCTCTTCCTGCTGTCGCTGCGCTCGCCCGCCCTGCGTCCGATGGCCATGATGGGGCCGGGCTGGATGAACCGGCTGGCCGAGCCGCAGGGCCCGGTGCCCTATGGCGTGGCCATCGCCATCGGCGCGATCGCGGCCCTTTCGGTCTCGCCCTTCGGCGGCGTCCTGGGGCTGTGAACTTGCGTGTGACCCCGCCAGCCATGACATGGTTCGCGAAAGGGCGAGCCGATGTCTGACGTGATCCTGGAAGCTTTCGACGGCGCGGCGACGCCCGTTCATGCCGTGACCGAGGCCGCGGCGGCCCGCGTGCTGGAAGCCGACGCCTTCGCGGCCGCGCTGGCCCGCACCGCCGAGTTCAAGGGCAAGGCCGGGCAACTGCTGCTGGTCCCCGGCGCGAACGGCGAGGTGGACCGCGTGCTGTTCGGCCTGGGCGAGAGCCCGCGCGCCGACACGTTCCGTGGGCTGCCCGCCAAGCTGCCGGCCGGCGTCTATCGCATCGCCGAGGCGCCTCCCGAGGTGTCGGTCGACCGCATCGCCCTGGCGTTCGCGCTGGGGAGCTACCGCTTCGATCGCTACAAGAAGAAGGATGCCGAGCGTCCGCGCCTGCTGGCCGAGGGCTGCGACGTGGCCGAGGTGCGCCAGGTGGCCCATGCCTGCGCCCTGGCCAAGGACATGGTCAACACCCCGGCCAACGACCTGGGCCCGCTGCAGATCGAGACGATCGCCCGCGAGATCGCCGAACAGCACGGCGCGCAGGTGACGGTGATCACGGGCGAGGGCCTGCTGGAAGCGAACTATCCCGCCGTCCACGCCGTGGGCCGCGCCGCTGACCCGGCCCGGGCGCCGCGGATGATCGAGCTGACCTGGGGAGCGGCCGACAAGCCGCTGGTGTCCGTGGTCGGCAAGGGCGTGGTCTTCGACACCGGCGGCCTCGACATCAAGCCGTCGGCCGGCATGCGCCAGATGAAGAAGGACATGGGCGGCGCCGCCCACGCCCTGGCGCTGGGCCGGATGATCATGGCCGCCGGCCTGCCGGTGCGGCTGGCCGTGCTGCTGCCGGTGGTGGAGAACGCGATCTCGGGCGACGCCATGCGGCCCGGCGACGTTCTGGCCTCGCGCAAGGGGCTCTCGATCGAGGTCGGGAACACCGACGCCGAGGGCCGGCTGATCCTGGCCGACGCCCTGACCCGGGCCGGCGAGCTGGAGCCCGCCCTGACCATCGACCTGGCGACCCTGACCGGCGCGGCGCGGATCGCGCTGGGCCCGCAGTTGCCGCCCTTCTACACCGACGACGACGAGCTGGCCGCGCAGATCGAGGCTGCGGCCGCCGCGGAATCGGACCCTCTCTGGCGTATGCCGCTCTGGAAGCCGTACGCCGAAGCCCTCGACAGCGACGTGGCCGAGATCAAGAACGATCCCGACGGCTGGGCGCAGGCCGGCTCGGTGACCGCCGCGCTGTTCCTCCAGCGGTTCGCCCCGAAGGGGCCGTGGGTCCATCTCGACATCTTTGCCTGGAACCCCAAGGGCCGTCCGGGATTCCCGGTCGGAGCCGAGGCGCAGGCCATCCGTGGCCTGTACCGCATGATCCGCGAGCGTTTCGCATGAAGCACGATCCCCGCATCACGCCCTGGCGCGATGGGATCGCGGCCCGCAGCCTGGAAGGGGTGCTGGAAGCCGAGGTCTATCTCGATCCCAAGGCCATGACCTGCATGGCCGCCGCGGCGCCGCTGCGCGCCGGCCCCGACGCCAATGCCGAGCAGATGGACCAGGTCCTGTTCGGCGAGCGCTTCGAGGTCCTGGAAGAGGACGGCGCATGGGTGTTCGGCCAGGCCGCCCGTGACGGCTATGTGGGCTTCGTGGAGGCCGCGCTGCTGGCGCCGGCCGCCGCCATGCCGACGCACCGGGTTTCGGCCCTGCGCACCTACGCCTTCGCCGAGGCCAGCATCAAGTCGCGGGCCCTGGGGCCGTATTCGATGAACAGCCTGGTGACGGTGGAAGCCGTCGAAGGGCGTCTGGCCAAGGTGGCTGGCGCCGGCTGGATGACCGCGGACCACCTCTCGCCGATCGGCGCGTTCGAGGACGACTGGACGGCGGTGGCCGAGCGCTTCGTGGGGGCGCCCTACCTGTGGGGCGGCCGCGAGAGCCTGGGCCTGGATTGCTCGGGCCTGATCCAGCAGGCGCTGTTCGCCTGCGGCCGGGCCTGTCCGCGCGACACCGACCAGCAGCAGGCGGTCGGCGCGCCGATCGCCGCCGACGACTTCGGCCGCGGCGACCTGGTGTTCTGGAAGGGCCATGTGGCCCTGGGCGTCGGTGAGGGCCGCATCGTCCACGCCAACGGCCATCACATGATGACCGTGGTGGAGCCGCTGGCCGAGGCCGTCGCCCGGATCCGTGACGCCGGCGTGGGCGAGCCCACGGCCTATCGCCGCCCGGATTGAACGCGACCCGGGCTGACGCCGCTCGCGCCGAGGCGCGGTCGGCTGGTCGTCCGGCGCGCCGACCCCAAACGAAAATGGCCGGGACATCGCCCGGCCATCTCCAATTCAGATTGTCGTCCGAAGATCAGGTCTTCGGAGCGGCCGCCGGAGCCGGAGCCGCGCCGGGGGCAGCCGGAGCCGCGGCCGCCGGAGCGCCCTCGGCGGCGGGAGCCG
Source organism: Pseudomonadota bacterium (assembly GCA_040752615.1). Taxonomy (GTDB): domain Bacteria; phylum Pseudomonadota; class Alphaproteobacteria; order Caulobacterales; family Caulobacteraceae; genus Phenylobacterium. The sequence continues at coordinate 185,908 of JBFMGV010000004.1, forward strand.
CCGCACCGTCCGCGGCAGGCGCCGCAGCGCCTTCGGCCGCCGGGGCCGCCGCGCCGGCCTGACGGGCCGGATCGGGCGCCGGGACCGGCAGCTTGCCGCCCTGGTTGCGCAGCCAGGCGATGAGCGCGATGCGCTCTTCCTGCTTCTTCAGGCCGACGAAGGTCATCTTCGTGCCCGAGACGTGCTTCTGCGGAGCCTTCAGGAAGGCGTCCAGCTCGTCATAGGTCCAAACCGGCGCGGCCGCCGCGTGAGCGGTCATGGCCGGCGAGTAGGCGAAGCCCGGATGCGACGCCGGCTTGGCGCCGACCACGCCCCACAGGTTCGGGCCGGTGCCGTTGGCGCCGCCGTCCGTGGCGTTGTGGCAGGACTTGCACTTGGCGAAGACGGCTTCGCCGGCGGCCGCGTCGGCCGTCGGCAGCACCGTGCCCCAGTCCACCGGAAGCTCGGCAGCCGCGCCGCCGCCGCCTTCTTCGGCCACTTCGACCGCGTAGCCGGCTTTTTCCGGCGTTTCGGGCGCAAACACGCCCGAGCTGACTTCGCGCAGGCCGACGATGGCCAGGCCCGTCGCCAGCACGGCGCCGGCGATCTTGTTGAACGTCAGGTCGCTCATAATCCCCTAGTCACGCCTCTCATCGGCCAGCGGGTGACGACCCGCGGACGCGCGGGAATCCCGCGCCTTATTGCGTGCGGCTCTCTTACACGCTACCGCCGCCCGCGCAACCATCCACCCGAGCCGATGAACCCGATCGTCCTCATCCCGGCGCGTCTGGCCGCCTCCCGCCTGCCCGGCAAGCCGCTCGCGGACATCAACGGTATCCCGATGATCGTGCGTGTCCTGCGCCAGGCCGAGGCCGCCGCCGTGGGCCCCGTGGCCGTGGCGGCGGGCGACCCGGAGATCGTCGACGCCGTGGAGGCCGCCGGTGGACGGGCGGTGCTGACCGACCCGGCCCTGCCCTCGGGATCTGACCGGATTCTCGCCGCGCTGGACGTCCTGGACCCGGCGCGTGAGCACGAGGTGGTGATCAACCTGCAGGGCGACATGCCGTTTGTCGCGCCGTCGGTGGTCACCGCCTGCGCAGGCCTGCTGGCCGATCGCTCCGACTGCGACATCGCCACCGTCGTGGCGCGGGAGGCCGGCGAGGCCGACCGGGCCAACCCGGATGTGGTCAAGGCCGTGCTGTCGATGGACACGGGCGCGCGCTTTGGCCGCGCCCTCTACTTCACCCGATCGACCCTCTACGGCGACGCGCCGGTCTGGCGGCATGTGGGCATCTACGGCTACCGGCGCGCGGCGCTGGAACAGTTCAACGCCGCCGCGCCGTCTCCGCTGGAGCTTCGCGAGAAGCTGGAGCAGCTGCGCGCGATGGAGTTGGGCCTGTCCATCTGGGCCGCCGTCGCCGACGCCGCGCCGATCTCGGTCGACACCCCCGCGGACCTCGCCGCGGCCCGCCATTCTGCAGAAACCCACGGGAGCTCCTCATGACCAAGCCCCGCATCGCCTTCCAGGGCGAGCTCGGCGCCAACAGCCATGAGGCGTGTTCGCAGTTCTTTCCCACCTACGAGCCTGTGCCGCAAGCCAGCTTCGAGGACGCCTTCGAGGCGGTGAAGTCGGGCTACTGCGAACTGGGCATGATCCCGGTGGAGAACTCGATCGCCGGCCGCGTGGCCGACGTGCACCACCTGCTGCCCTCGTCGGGCCTGAAGATCATCGGCGAGCGGTTCAAGCCGATCCATTTCCAGCTCATGGTCAATCCGGGCGTGAAGCTGGAGGAGGTGACGACCGCCGTCTCCATGCCCATCGCCCTGGGCCAGTGCCGCAAGACCCTGCGCCGCATGGGGCTGAAGACCCAGGCCAGCGGCGACACCGCCGGCGCGGCCAAGGATCTGGCTCAGCACCCCGACCCCACCAAGGCGGCGGTCTCGCCGGCCCTGGCGGCCGAGTTGTACGGCCTGGAAATCCTGGTCCGCGACATCGAGGACGAGCACAACAACACCACGCGCTTCCTGGTGATGACGGCCGACAAGACCCCCGCGCCACCGCCGTTCACCCACCCTTGCGTGACCAGCTTCATCTTCCGGGTGAAGAACCTGCCGGCGTCGCTCTACAAGGGCCTGGGCGGGTTCGCGACCAACGGCGTGAACATGACCAAGCTCGAGAGTTACATGGAGAACGGCCTGTTCACGGCCACGTTCTTCTACGCCGAGGTCGACGGGCGGCCCGAGGACATCAACGTCGCGCGGGCCTTCGAGGAGCTCCAGTTCTTCTCGGAGAAGTTCGAGATCCTGGGCGTCTATCCGGCCGATCCGTTCCGCACCCGCTAGGTCCCTCGAATGTCTCAGTATTCCAGGCGTTTCATCCTCGCCGGCGCTCTGGCGCTGGCGACCGCTCCCGCGTTCGCCGCCCCCGCCAAGGTCACGACCGAGACGGTGGAGGTCCAGGCCACGGCGTCGCGCAAGACGTCCCTGACCGTCATCACACCGGTCAAGGCGCCGGTAGGCGTGATCCTCTTCTCGCACGGCCATGGCGGCTGGCCGGACTACTACACGGCGCTGTTCGAGATGTTCTCGCGCGAGGGGTTCGCGATCGTCGCGCCCCTGCACGTGGACTCGCACCGGCATCCGGACCGCGACAAGTACACGATCCAGACCAGCCTCTTCGAACGGCTGCCGGACGCGCGGGCCGCCAGCGGCTTTGCCGCCCAGCGCTGGCCCGGCCTGCCGGTCGTGGCGTCGGGCCACAGCCTCGGCACGCTGATCAGCCTGGGGCTGGCCGGCGGCGTGCCCATGTTCCGGCTCAAGGACCCGACGGTGAAGGCGGTGCTGGGCTACTCCTCGCCCGGCAAGATCCCCGGCATCGTCCCTCCGACGGCCTTCGCGGGGGTGTCGACCCCCGTGCTGATCGTCACGGGCGACAAGGATGTGGTGCCGACCTTCGCACCTGATCCGAAGGATCACCTGTTCGCCGTCGAGACGGCGCCGGCCGGCGACAAGTACGGCCTGGTCCTGGCGGGCGGCGTGCACAACCTCATCAAGGGCGACGACCCCGACCTGCAGCACCGCGCGGTGGAGGCCGGCCGGACCTTCCTGCGCGCCTACATCAAGGGCGACGCCAAGGCGAAGAAGGCGTTGCAGGCGAAGACCGACGCGCCGCCCGAGCGCTGGATCGTCCGCTAGACCCGGAACCCCTTACGCTACGACAGGCTTGCCGTGATCCGCGTCGGCGCATATCCATCCAATGGATGCATCCAATGGATGGATATTGAGAGGAGCGGGCCGGATGAGCGCCATCGCAGAGAAGACCAGCCACACGATCACCTGGGATCCGTCCCCGCCGCGCGGCCGCTATGCCGGCGCCAACGGGCTGGAAGTGATGAAGCGAACCCTGGATGAGGGCGGGGCGCGCAGCCCGATCAGCGCCCTGATGGACTTCGACCTGGTCGAGGCCGAGCTGGGCCGCGTGCGGTTCGTCGGCCGGCCAGGCCCACAGCATGTGAATCCGATCGGCATCGTCCACGGCGGTTTCGCGGCCACCCTGCTGGACGCAGCCCTGTGGAGCGCGGTGCAGACCACCATCGAGCCGGGACAGGGCAACACCACCGTGGACCTGAAGGTGAACTACTTCCGCCCGATGACCGCCGACATGGGCGACGTGTGGTGCGAGGCCGAGGTGGTCAACCGTGGCGGCCGGATGGCCTTCGCCGAAGGGCGGATCACCGACGCGGCGGGTAAGCTCTACGCCCACGGCGCCTCGACGCTGATGATCCTGAAGCTGTGACGCCGGCCGGCGGGCGCCTATAACGGGGGCATGGACGCCCGCCGCCGCACCCGCGAGACCTACAGGCACGGCAACCTGCGGGCCGAGGCCATGCAGGCCGCCTACGCGCTGGCCACGGCGGACGGGGCCGAAGGCCTCAGCCTGCGCCGCGTGGCCGAGAAGGTCGGCGTGGCGCACCGCTCGCTCTACAACCACTTCGCCGACCGGGAAGCGCTGGTCGACGCGGTGGCCGAGCGGGGCTTCCACGAGCTGGCAGAGGCGCTGCGCCCGGCCGACACCAAGGCGGCCTACGTCCGGGCCTATGTGGATTTCGCCCTGCGCCAGCCGTTGCTCTACGCCCTGATGAAGAGCCGGCCGCACGCGACGATGAAGGACAAGCCCGACCTGCAGCAGGCGGTGCACGCCACGATCGCCGAGGCCATGCGCCTGTTCGGGCAGGCCGAGCGGACGTCCGCCGAGAACCGGCGGGCGGTGATGAAGGTGATCATCCTGCTGCACGGCGGGATCGCCATGCACCAGTCGGGCATCCTGGACGTCGACGGCGACGAGGGCCTGATCGCCGAGCTGTCGGCGATGGCCGAGGCCTAGTCTTCCTCGGCCCAGGCCTTGATGAGCTGGTGGGCGATGGCCAGGGGCGGCGGGCAGAAGACGCCGTCGATCTGGCCCTTCAGCAGCAGCCGCGCCTCCTCACGGGTGAACCAGCGGATCTCGGAGAGCTCGGTCTGGTCGGGCGTGCCCTCGTCGTCCTCGACCTCGGCGATCAGGCCGATCATCAGCGACGACGGATAGGGCCAGGGCTGGGTGGAATGATAGCGGACCGTCTTCGTCCGCAGGCCCGCCTCCTCGGAGAGCTCGCGGGCGCAGGCCTCCTCGATGCTCTCGCCCGGCTCGAGGAAACCGGCCAGGGCCGAGAACATGCCCTTGGGCCAGATCTCCTGGCGGCCCAGCATGCAGCGGTCGCCGTGGGCCGGCAGCATGATCACCACGGGGTCGGTGCGCGGGAAGTGCTCGGCGTCGCAGGAGGGGCACTTGCGCTTCCAGCCGCCGTCCTTGGCGGCCGAAGGCTGGCCGCAGACGGCGCAGTACTGATGGCGCCGCCGCCATTCGAACATCGACTTGGCGGTGGCCAGGATGCCGGCGTCGGTCTCCGGCAGCTGCGGCGCCACCTGGCGCAGGTCGAGGAACTCGCCCAGGCCCTGCAGCGGGCCCTGGGCCGGGTCGCTGGAGCCGTCCAAGTCGACGGCGAAGACCGCGGTCTCGTTCCAGAGGCCCAGGAACAGCAGGCGCTCGGCGCCGCCGGCCAACTCGCCGCCCAGGCGGGCGGGCAGGTACGAGATCTGCACCTTCCCGTCCTTGGTCTTCTCGACGAACGGCTTGCCGTTCCAGATCGCCAGACCCAGGCTTTCGGAGGCGGCCAGCTGGGCGGCCAGCCAGGCCTCGTCGCCCCGCCGGTCGCTGGCCCGGTCGAGGGGGTTTCCGGCGAAGGTGTTCTTGAAGAAGGAAAGCGCCATGCAGACCTTCTAGGGGCGTCACAAGAAACCGTCGAGACACCGAGGCTGGCGGAATGCGCCGGGTGGCGCCACATCGGGGAGAGGAAACGAACGAGACGGGAGCCCGCCCAGATGGCCGACGACGCCGCGAAACCGCAGCCCAACCACCCCGCCGACTACGTCCCGGCCAAGGTCTGGGCATGGAACAAGGACAACGGCGGTCAGTTCGCCAACATCAACCGGCCGATTGCCGGGCCGACACACGACAAGGACCTGCCGGTCGGTAAGCACCCGTTCCAGCTCTATTCGCTGGGCACGCCCAACGGGGTGAAGGTGACGATCATGTTCGAGGAACTCCTGGCTCTGGGACACACCGGCGCGGAGTACGACGCGTGGCTGATCAACATCGGCAAGGGCGACCAGTTCGGATCGGGCTTCGTCGACGTGAACCCCAACTCGAAGATCCCGGCCCTGATGGACCGCAGCGGCCCTGAGCCGATCCGCATCTTCGAGTCCGGTGCGATCCTGGTGCACCTGGCCGAGAAGTTCGGTGCGTTCCTGCCCACCGACCCGGGCAAGCGCGCCGAGGCGCTGTCGTGGCTGTTCTGGCAGGTGGGTTCCGCGCCCTACCTGGGCGGCGGCTTCGGGCACTTCTACGCCTATGCGCCGTTCAAGATCGAGTACGCGATCGACCGCTTCGCCATGGAGACGAAGCGGCAACTGGACGTGCTGGATCGCCGGCTGGCCGAGAGCCGCTACCTTGGGGGCGACGAGTACACGATCGCCGACATGGCGGTGTGGCCCTGGTATGGGGCCCTGGCCAAGGGGCTGGTGTACGGCGCGGGAGAGTTCCTGTCGGTGGACGAGTACAAGAACGTCCAGCGCTGGACCGACGAACTGGCCCAGCGGCCGGGCGTGCAACGCGGCCGGATCGTCAACCGCGTCCAGGGCGAGAAGACCCTGGCCGAGCGGCACGAGGCGGCCGACATCGACAAGGCGCTGGGCGGCTAGGCCTGGGCCGGCGCCTCGTCGGGGCGCGCGGCGGCGCAGAGCTCGCGCAGTTGGCGCAGGAGAGTCGGGCCGGTGACCTGCTGGCCCGAGTATCCCTCGGAATTGAGCCGCTTGCGGATTTCGTCGGTGCTCCGGCAATCGCCCGAGCGGGCGAGTTCGAAGGCGCGTTCCAGGGTCGTGAGGCGATGCTGCATGAAGGGATAACGCCCGGCGCGCCACCGGGATGCCATTCCATCAAAAGATAGGTCGAGGAGCGGGGAACGGCGCGGGCGGACAAGCGGTTCCGCAGGTATGCCCACGCCGCAGGAGTTGCGTCAGGAAGCGGAGGCCACCGAGAAGATGGCCCGGCTGGTCAGCTATGGACCCGACAAGGCCTGGCTGCACGACAAGGCCGAGGCCCTGAGGCGCGAGGCCGACCGCCAGGAGCAGATCGCCAAGCGCAGCGACCCACCGACGTCGCAGACCTGAGCGTCAGTTCCCGTCCCGGACGTCGACGACCGGAAAGCCGAAGGCGCGACCGGACACGCCGGCGTCGGCGAAGGAGCGGGGTTCGGCGGGACGCACCGGTCGCGGGGGACGCGGCGGCATCAGGGCCGTGACGGCGTCCTGCGCGAGGCGCGCCGCGTCAGCCTCGGTCTCGGTGACGACCAGCGGCTCGCCGTCGCAGACGACGGCCCAGCGCTCACCGAAGCGTTCGATCCTGAAGACGGAGTCTGGGCGCAAAACTACTCCACGCCCTTTCGCGGCGTATTGATCGTCAGCCAGCCCGATCCGGAAACCTGCGGGCGGCGTGGAGGTTCCCCATCAAATGTTGGTATCTGGCCGCCGCGCCCTGCGACGGCGGCGGGACTTGCCCTGCGGCGCGCGATCCGCCATATGCCGCCTCGGAGATCGGCGGCGGACGACCGCCCCGCCAACCTGGTCAGGTCCGGAAGGAAGCAGCCACAACGGGTCACGGCTTGGGTCGTCGTCCGGTCTCCACCTTCCCCGACATCATGAACTCTTGGCGTCGCGTCGTTCGATGACGCGCGCACAGCAAAACGCCCCGGCCGTGGGGACCGGGGCGTCTGCCCTACCGATCGCGGGACGCTAGGGTGCGATCAGGAGAAGGCGGTGGGGCGCATGGCCTGGCCGCGGGCGCGCCGCAGCACGGCCCCGGCCCCGCCGAAGCCCAGGATCATCAGCGCCCAGGCGCCCGGCTCGGGAACACCGGCCGTCACGGTGGGCATGAAGGTGATGACGCCGCTGTACGAGGCGTTGCCGCCGCTCGTGCCCTTCAGGACGAGTTTCTGGTCAGCCCCCAGGACCAGTTCCACGCCGTTCAGGGTCAGGAATTCATTCCAGCCGGCGACGACCGACTCGAAGTCCTCGCCGTTGAAGGCGGCGCTGGTCCAGGTGATGTTCTGGGAGGTGCCGCTCATGGTCGAGGTGATGACGAAGTCGCCACGCCCCGTCGGCATGTCGAATTCGAACACGTCTTCGAAAGTGGGGGTGGTGATCCCCGTGTTGCCGAAGGTGATGGTGAAGCCGCCGTCGGAGCCGACGGGGCCGTAGTTGATGTAGGTCGCGGCCTCGACGGCCGTGGCGACCAGGGACACCGCCACGGCGAAGGCCGCGGCGATGGGGACTGCTAAGCGTTTCATACTCACGAACTCCAGTTGCGCGGGTCGCGGTTCCCCAATGCATGTTCAGTGATTAAGAGTCCAGTAATTATGCAACTTGAAAGAACGAAATTCTTTCACGCTTCCCGGGTGTCGTTGGCGGCCTCGGCCGGTTCGTGCTACCTCTGGTGGAGCTGGGTGGCTGTGGAAGCTACCGAAGCGGGAGGTGTGCGATGGCGATGGTCACTCGAGCCGCCTGGATCGCCGCGGCGATCACTCTCGGCCTGCCGGCCACGTCCGCGGCCCAGCGTCCGGGGCCCGGCCCGGGCGAACTGACCTTCTACAGTCAGATCGGCTTTCGCGGGCAGAGCTACACGGTCACGGGACCGCGCGAGACGATCCACATTCCCTGGACGGTGCGGAGCGCGCGGCTGTCGGGCGGAAGCTGGCAGATCTGCCAGCGCAGCGGCTATCGCGGCCGGTGCAACGAGGTGAACGACACCCAGGGCAACATCGCCTGGACGGTCGGGTCGGCCCGGCCGTTGAGGGTGGGGCCGCCAGAGCCGCCGCCGCCGACCGCGGGCGGTTCGCTGCGCGGCATGAGCGCCGAATTCCATCCCCAGCCCGCCGAACGTGGCGTGCGCGTCCAGTCGTGCGCCTCCGGCGCGGCGGCCTGCGCGTCGGAGGCCGCCGACCGGTTCTGCCGCGCGCGGGGCTGGACGGCCTCGTCCTACGAGCGGCAGGAGACGGTGTCGGGCCGCAACTATCTGGCGGACGTGCTCTGCACCCGCACCCGCTGACGGAGGCTCCCATGCGGCTGATCCTGATCCTGAGCGCGGCCGCCGGCCTTGCCGGATGCGCGTCGATGAAGGCCGAGGGGCGCAAGGTGACCTACGTCTGCGACCGGGGACCGGGCCTGACGGTCGTCTACTCGGAAGGTTTGGCGAGGATCGAGGCCGCCGACGGCGCGTCGATCACGCTGCAGCAGCGGCCGTCGGCCTCGGGGACCTGGTATGAAAGCCCCACACACAGCCTGCGCGGGAAGGGCGACGAGGTGACCTACACCATCGGCCGGATGGTCCCGATGCAGTGCAAGGCCGGCTGACGCACGACGGATTCCGAACTCCCGGCTTTGCCCCGGCGGGCGCGTCCCGTTAGATGGCCGCATGGGCGACGACGACCACTACGATTCCGATCAGCCGCCTGAGCGGGACCCGAACACGGGCGACATGTTCGGCGAGGCCGCGCCGCCGGTCGCGGCGCAGAAGCCGTCCGAGGAGTCGGCCGCCTACACGGTGATCGCGCGGAAGTACCGGCCGCGCACCTTCGACGATCTCTATGGCCAGGAGGCCATGGTGCGGACGCTGCGCAACGCGTTCGCCTCGGGCCGGATCGCCCACGCTTTCATGCTCACGGGCGTCCGCGGGGTGGGCAAGACCACGACCGCGCGCCTGCTGGCCCGGGCGCTGAACTACGAGACCGAAGAGATCGACGCCCCCACCCTCGACTTCAAGACCGAGGGCCGCCACTGCCGCGCCATCATCGAAGGCCGGCACATGGACGTGCTGGAACTGGACGCCGCCTCGCGGACCGGGGTCAACGACATCCGCGAACTGCTGGACGGCGTGCGCTACGCCCCGGTCGAGGCCCGCTACAAGGTCTACATCATCGACGAGGTCCACATGCTGTCGACGGGGGCGTTCAACGCGCTCCTGAAGACGCTGGAGGAGCCGCCGCCCCACGCCAAGTTCATCTTCGCCACCACCGAGATCCGCAAGGTGCCGGTGACGATCCTCTCGCGCACCCAGCGCTTCGACCTGCGCCGGGTCGAACCCGAGGTGCTGGTCAAGAACCTGGAGATGATCTGCGAGAACGAGGGCGCGCGCGTCGAGGCCGAGGGCCTGATGCTGATCGCCCGGGCGGCCGAAGGCTCGGTGCGCGACGGCCAGTCGATGCTGGATCAGGCCATCGTGCAGGCCGAGCCGGGGCAGACGGTCACCGCCGCCTCGATCCGCGACATGCTGGGCCTGGCCGACCGGGCGCAGACGATCGAGCTGTTCGAACTGCTGATGCGCGGCGACGCGGGGGCGGCGATCCAGTCGTTCCGTACGCTCTACGGCTACGGCGCGAACCCGGACCAGGTGGTCATGGACCTGCTGGACCACACCCACGGGGCGTCGGTGGCCAAGGCGATCGGGCCCCAGGCGCTGGTGATGCCGAAGGAGCAGGCCCTGCGGCTGGCCGCGGTGGGCGCGGCGGTCTCGGCCGGCGTGCTGTCGCGGATCTGGCAACTGACGCTCAAGGCCTATGACGAGGTGCGGCGCGCGCCCGACGCGGCGGCGGCGGTCGACATGGCGCTGATCCGGCTGGCCTATGCCGCCGACCTGCCGGGACCGGAGGAGGCCCTGAAGCGGCTGCAGTCCGGTGAGCCGCTGACCGGCGGTCCGGGCGGTGGTCCGGGCGGCGGCGGCGGTCCCGGCGGCGGGGCGCAGGCCAGCGGCGGGGGCATGGTTTCGGCCGTGGCGCGCCAACAGATGCCTTCGGCGGCGGCGGGCCTGGAGCCCTCGGCCAACCTCAAGTCGTTCGAGGACATGCTGGCGCTCATCGACCGGCGCCGCGATATCCGGCTGAAGCTGGACGTGGAGCGGTTCATCCGACCGATCAGCTTCCGGCCGGGCGCCATCGAGTACGAGCCCGGGCCGGGCTCGCCGTCCGACCTGGCCCAGCGGCTGGTCATGCGCCTGAAGGAATGGACGGGCGAGCGCTGGCTGCTGTCGACCCAGGGCGGCGGCGGCGCCGAGAGCCTGTGGGAAAAGCAGAAGCGCGAACAGCGCGAGACCCGCGCCGAGATCGAGGCGCACCCCTTCGTGCAGTCGGTGATGAGCGCCTTCCCGGGCGCGGAGATCATCGGCATCCGCCAGACGCTGCAACCCGAGCCGGCCGCCGAACAGGACCCGCCGCCCGAGGACGACGACGGCGACGAATAGGGGGCGGCGAAGCCGTCGGGATATCAACCGCGGAGAACGCAGAAGGACGCGGAAGAAGCGGGACGCGCGCGCCGTCAGCGCCTTCTGTGTTTTCTGCGTCTTCTGTGGTTCTTAAATACGACGCCTCAGGCGTGCAGGGAGTATCGGTATGAAAGACCTCGGTTCGATCATGAAGCAGGCGCAGGCCATGCAGCAGCGCATGGTCGAGGCTCAGGAGCAGATCGCCCGGATCGAGGTCGAAGGCACCTCCGGCGGCGGCATGGTGAAGCTGACCCTCAAGGGCACGGGCGAGCTGGCCCGGGTGGACATCGACGAGAGCCTGATGGCCCCCGGTGAGGGCGAGGTGGTCTCGGACCTCATCGTCGCCGCGCACGCCGACGCCAAGCGCCGCCTGGACGAGAAACAGGCCGAGGTGATGCGCGAAGCGGCCGGTCCGCTGGCCGGCATGAACATCCCGGGCATGCCGAAGTTCTGATCTTGGCCGCCTCCGCCGGACCCGAGATCGAGCGGCTCATCGGCCTGCTCTCCAAGCTGCCCGGCCTGGGCCAGCGTTCGGCGCGGCGGGCGGCCCTGGCGCTGCTGAAGCGGCGCGAACAACTGCTGCTGCCGCTGTCCGATGCGCTGTCGGAGGCGGCGGCGCGGGTGAAGACCTGCCAGGTCTGTGGATCGCTCGACACCCAGGACCCCTGCGCCATCTGCGCGGACGGCGCGCGGGACGGCAGCCTGATCTGCGTGGTCGAGGAAGTGGGGGCGCTGTGGGCCATGGAGCGCGCGGGCGCCTATCGCGGCCGCTACCACGTGCTGGGCGGGCTGCTCTCGGCCCTGGACGGCGTGGGCCCCGACGCCCTGCGGGTAGGCCCGCTGGTCAGCCGAGCGTCGGACGAGGGGGTCCGCGAGGTGATCCTCGCCCTGCCGGCCACGGTCGACGGCCAGACCACGGCCCACTACCTCGCCGATCGCTTGGCGAACGCCGGGGTCTCGGTGACGATGCTGGCCCGCGGCGTGCCGGTCGGCGGCGAGCTGGATTGGCTGGACGACGGCACCATCGCTCAGGCCATGCGCGCGAGACGGCCGGCCTGACGACGAAGAAAGGCCGGGGACGCAGCGCCTGTCTGCTGCGTCCCCGACCCTCAGGCGACCGACCCACCCCTGTGTCGGTCGCGAACGCCGGGCTCCCGCGGGTTCGGGGGCGCGGCCATGTGATCGCCGGGGCTGGCGGGCTTCGTGGGGAGGCCCGGGGCCGGCGATCGTGCTCTCTTCAGCTCACGCGCACCTCGCCGCCGACCAGGACGTCGCCGCCGGTCGCGGCGCAGGGCAGGTCGAGGCGATTGGGGTCGCAGCCGGTGATCGTGGTGGCCATCGGCGCGTATTCGATCGCCGCGTTGGAGGGGCCGGTCACCGCCACCATCAGGAACACGCTCACCAGCACGACCATGGCGTAGAACAGATGGGACGCGTTCAGTTGCACGGGGGGAACCTCCTGGGCGACGGCGCGGGCGGCCGTTCGTTCTTGTGAGGGGAGGTTTAGGCCTGCGTCGGCATGACGCGCAGGTGCACCGAAAGTCGCCGAACGGCGCAACGGTTGCGACCGCAAGCTGCACTGTAATGCAACCTTTCATGCAACGGTTGCATGGCAGGGTTGCACCCGGGTGCATTCGGGTGAACTATGTTCCGTGATGTCGGTGGCCCCCCAGTTTCACGACAAGCTGACCCTCGTGCTCAAGGCGCTGTCCATGAGCCGTGGACGGCTCGCGGCCGAGTTGGGGATCGACAAGTCGCTGGTGGGGCGATGGGCCTCGGGCGTGGTCAATCCGTCGGCGCACAATCTCGAGAACCTGACGCGGCTGATCGCCGACCGCTGTCCCGGCTTCACCATGCTGGACTGGGATGGCGACCTGGCGGGGATCGCCGGACGGCTTGGCGTGGCCGCGCCCGCCAATGGCAACCACGCGCGCGGCGGCTATGGCGAGCCGGCCTCGCTGCCGCTGCCGGTGATCGACATGGCCCGGATGACCACCGAGCGGCGTGGCGCCACCTACGAGGGCTTCTGGCGCACCACGCGGCCGTCGGTGCTGATGCCCGGCCGCTTCTTCCACGACCACGGGATCATCCGCCGGCACGAGAACGGGTTGCTGGAGTTCAAGGTCGGCGGGGCCGGGCTGCTGTTCGACGGCTGGCTGCTGCCCGCCGAGGGACAGCTGTTCGCCATCCTTTTCGATACCGTGGGCCAGACGCCTATCTTCGTGATCTGGAACGGGGTGCCGCTGTCGAAGGCCTCGTTCCTGGACGGGATCGTGATGGCGGCGGCGCTCAACGCGGCGCGCACCCCCTCGGCCTATCCGATCGTGATGGAGCGGGTGGGCGATCTGTCGGGCGACCGGGCGGCGGATGACGCCATGTGCGCCGAGCTGTTCGCCCGCGACCCCCTGGCGCCCGAGGGCAGCGTTTCGGAGGAGCTGGCCCGCCACCTGGTGCGCGACATCGGCCCCCACGCGGCGGCCGCCGGGATCGGCGAGATGTTCCTGCTGGCGCCGCTGACGGCCACTCTGTCGCGGGGCGAGACCATCGGCGGGCGGCTTCAGGGGTAGGCCCGACTCGGTAGCTGCGGTAAGAACGCAGCATGAACGGACTGCTTTTCCTCTCGATCGTCAGTGTGTTCGTGGCCGCGTGCGCCCTGATCTGGGCGGTGCGCGAGCGCGGGCGCGCCTCGGCCGCGATCCTTCGCGCCAAGCTGATCGAGGAGCAGCGAGAGCTGGTCCAGGCGCAGATCTCGAGATCGGCCGCCAGCGTCGCCGAGGAGATCCTGAAGAAGAACGAGGAGCAGGCCCGCAACCGCGACCTGCTGGCCCAGGCCAAGCTGGAGGCTCAGCTGAAGCCCGTGGCCGACAGCCTGCAGAAGTTCCAGGAGCAGGTCACCGCCGTCGAGAAGCAGCGGGCCGAGGAACAGGGCGGGCTGAAGGAGCAGATCACCCAGCTGATGGCCGCCTCCACCGCGACCCAGGAGGAGGCGCGCAAGCTGTCGGCGGCGCTGCGCCGGGGCGCGGGCGTGCAGGGGCGCTGGGGCGAGCAGACCCTGCGCAACGTGCTGGAGGCCGCGGGCCTCTCCAACCGCTACGACTTCGACGAACAGACCTCCACCGACACCGAGGAAGGCCGGCGGCGGCCGGATGTGACTGTGCGCATGCCGGGGGGCGGCCTGTTCGTAATCGACGCCAAGTGCTCGCTGAACGCCTTCCTGGAACTGCAGGACGCGGTCGATGATCTGGGCCGGGACGCCGCGGGCCTGCGCCACGTGCAGAGCGTGCGCGGTCACATCAACGGCCTGTCGGCCAAGGCCTACTGGGACCAGTTCGACAACTCGCCCGACTTCGTGGCCATGTTCGTGCCGCTGGACTCGGCCCTGGCGGCGGCCCTGGACCGTGCGCCCGATCTGATGAGCGAGGCGATGGACCGCCGAGTGGTGATCGTCACGCCCTCCACGCTGTTCGCGCTGTGCAAGGCGGTGGCCTATGGCTGGCGGGTCGAGGACCAGGCCGCCAACGCCCGCAAGATCGCCGACCTGGGCCGCGAGCTGTACAAGCGCATCGCGGTGATGGGCGCCCACGCGGGCTCGGTGGGCAAGGCGCTGGAGGCGGCGGTCGGCCGCTACAACCAGATGGTCGGCTCGCTGGAGACCCAGGTGCTGACCCAGGCCCGCCGTTTCGAGGACCTGAAGGTCGACCACGAGGGCAAGGACATCGCCGAGCTGTCGCCTGTGGAGGTCGCGGTGCGGCCGCTGGCCAAGCTGACGACCGAGGAGCAGCCGACGGTGCGCCTGGCGGCGGAGAACTGAGCCCGGAACCGGCGGCTGAGCGTCGCGGCGAGGGAGTCCTACCTTGACGCTCGGGAATTGGGCTCTTACCTCGGCGCCATGGCGCTCCGCGAGATCATCACCGTCCCGAACCCGCTGCTGAAGCAGGTGTCCCAGCCCGTCGACAAGGTCGACGACGCGCTGCGCGCGCTGATGGATGACATGCTGGAGACCATGTACGACGCGCCTGGCATCGGCCTGGCGGCGATCCAGATCGGCGTGCCCAAGCGCGTGATCGTCATGGACCTGTCCCGCGAGGGCGAGGACAAGCAGCCGCGCTACTTCGTGAACCCCGAGATCACCTGGGCCTCGGAAAACACCGCGCCCTACGAGGAGGGCTGCCTCTCGGTGCCGGAGTACTTCGACGAGATCGAGCGCCCGGCGCGCGTGAGGCTGCGCTACCTGAACTATCAGGGCGAGCAGGTGGAAGAAGACGCCGACGGCCTCTTCGCCGTCTGCATCCAGCACGAGATGGACCACCTGGAAGGCGTTCTCTTCATCGACCACCTCTCGCGCCTGAAGCGCGAGCAGGCGGTGAAGAAGGTCAAGAAGCTCACCCGGGCGGCCTGAGGCCGACCGCTCATCCCTCCCCTTCAGGGGAGGGACAGGCCGCGTAGCGGCCAGGGTGGGGAGCCGCGTTCAGGCGCTGAGCGTCGCGCCCGGCATCACATCCCCACCCGTCCGAGGCTTCGCCTCGTCCACCCTCCCCTGAAGGGGAGGGATCGTCAGTCCCTAGTGCTTCACGTCGTTGGAGGCGTCCTTGCTCTCGGCCTCCACCTTGGCCGCGCCTTCGCGGGCGCCGTCGGCCGCGCCCTTGGCGGCGTCCTTGATCACTTGGCCGGCGTCGCCGGCAGCTTCCTTGATCTCGGCGCCGACTTCCTTGACCTCGGGACTGGTCACCGCGTCCTTCACCTCCGAACCCACCTTGTCGGCGGCGGCCTCCACGTCGTTGCCGGCGTCGCGGCGTTCGGCTTCCGAGCAGGCGGCGACGGTCAGGCCGAGGCCCAGGACGGCGGCGATGGCGAAGGTCTTCATGGCTGGATCTCCCGTGACTTCCGGCTCAGAACGGTCCCGCTTGGCTGACAGTTCCCCACTCCGCTAAACCCCCGCCATGCGCCTCGCCTTCCTCGGCACCCCCGATTTCGCCGTCTCGGCCCTCGCCGCCATCGTGGAGGCCGGGTACGAGGTGGCCTGCGTCTACTCCCAGCCTCCCGCGCCCCGCGGCCGGGGGCATGAGTTGAAGCCCTCTCCGGTGCACGCCTTCGCCGCGGCGCGGGGCATCCCCGTGCGCACGCCGCCCTCCATGCGCGACCCCGCCGAGATCGAGGCCTTCGCCGCCCTGGACCTCGACGCGGCCGTGGTGGTGGCGTTCGGCCAGATCCTGCCGGGCGCGGTGCTGGATGCCCCGCGCCTGGGCTCGTACAACGTCCACGCCTCGCTGCTGCCGCGCTGGCGGGGCGCCGCGCCGATCCAGCGGGCGATCATGGCGGGCGACAAGGTCACCGGCGTGCAGGTCATGCGGATGACCGAAGGGCTGGACGAGGGGCCGGTGCTGGCCAGCGCCACCCTGCGCATCGACGCGGCCGAGACGGCCGGCACGCTGCATGACCGGCTGGCCGTGGCCGGCGCGGCGCTGATCGTCGAGGCTCTGGCCGACATCGCGGCCGGCCGGGCGGTGGCGACGCCGCAGGCGGAGGAGGGGATCACCTACGCCAAGAAGATCAGCCCGAAGTTCTCCCGCCTCGACTGGAGCAAGCCGGGGCCGGTGCTGGACTGCAAGATCCGGGGCCTCTCGCCCTTCCCGGGGGCCTGGTTCGAGATGCCGACCGAGAAGGGACCGGTGCGGGTGAAGGCGCTGCTGTCAGTCTTCGAGGACGAGACGGGCGAGGCTGGCGTCACCCTGGACGACCGGCTGCTGGTCGCGACCGGCGAGGGCGCGGTGCGCCTGCTGCGCGTGCAGCGCGAGGGCAAGGGGCCGCAGGACGCCGACGTCTTCCTGCGCGGCAATCCCGTGCCGGCCGGGACGAAGTTGGGCTGATGCCGCGCTACCGCCTCCTGATCGAGTACGACGGCCGGCCGTTTCACGGCTTCCAGGCCCAGGCCGACCTGCCGTCGGTGCAGGGCTCGCTGGAGCGTGCCGTGAAGAAGTTCTGCGGCGAGGACATCCGGGTCGGGGCGGCAGGTCGCACGGACACCGGCGTTCACGCGACGGGCCAGGTGGTGCATGTGGATCTCGCCAAGGACTGGCCGGCGGAGACCGTGCGCAACGCGCTGAACTTCCACCTGATGCCCGATCCGGTGTCGGTGCTGTCCGCCGAGGTGGCGGTGGGCGACTGGCATTCGCGGTTCTCGGCCACGGGCCGGCGCTATCGCTATCGCATCCTGAACCGCATGAGCCCGCCGGCGCTGGACCAGGGCCGGGTCTGGCACGTGAAGAAGCCCCTGGACGCCGCGGCGATGCACGCGGCGGCGCAGGTGCTGGTGGGCCATCACGACTTCACCACCTTCCGCGACCTCGCCTGCCAGGCCAAGTCGCCGGTGAAGACCCTGGACGTCGCCGATGTGCGCCGTGAGGGCGAGGAGGTGATCCTGGAGTTCGCCTCGCGTTCGTTCCTGCACCGGCAGGTCCGCAGTATGACCGGCACCATCGCCGAGGTGGGCGTGGGCCGCTGGACGAAGGACGATGTGCGCGCCGCCCTCGAAGCGCGCGATCGCCGCGCCTGTGGGCCGGTGGCGCCCGCCGAGGGCCTCTACCTGACCGGCGTGGCCTACGACGAGGTCGCGGACGACTAGCGGTTCTCGCGGTGAAGCTGGATCGCGCGGCTGGCCTGTTCCTTGGGCGGCAGGCCGATCAGGCGAGTGGCTTCCTCCACGGGAATTCCGTGCCGGGCGGACAGCGCCTCGGCCTCGGCGCGGTGCGTCTCGAAATGCCGCCGCGCCGCGATCCGGCGCCACACCGCATAGGCCGCCGAGATGACGAGGAAGGCGGCCGAGGCCCAGAGGATCACTTGCATGCGGGGCTCCCCGAGATTGCGGCTGCCGCCGTCACATCCTCGCGTTAGATAGAGCCGATTCGAGAGGAACCTTCCCCATGTCCCAGGGCCCCTGGAGCCACCATTCCCGCAACGCCACCGTCTCCGACGACATCGACTTCGAGATCAAGGGCCAGGAACTGCAGTTCGTCGAGATCGAGCTGGATCCCGGCGAGAGCGCGGTCGCCGAGGCCGGCTCGTTCGTCTGGAAGGACGCCTCGGTCGAGATGACCACCATGTTCGGCGACGGCTCCGGCGGCCAGGGCGGCGGGTTCATGGGCGCGCTGCTGGGCGCCGGCAAGCGGCTGATCACCGGCGAGAGCCTGTTCACCACCGTCTTCACGCACCAGGGCCAGGGCAAGGCGCGCGTGGCGTTCGCCTCGCCCACGCCGGGCGCGATCCTGCCGATCAAGCTGGACAGCGTGGGCGGCACGCTGATCTGCCAGAAGGACGCCTTCCTGGCCGCCGCGCGCGGCGTGCAGATCGGGGTCGCCTTCCAGCGCCGGATCATGACCGGCCTCTTCGGCGGCGAGGGCTTCATCATGCAGAAGCTGGACGGCGACGGCTGGGTGTTCGTCCAGATGGGCGGCACGGTGGTCGAGCGCGAGCTGAAGGCCGGCGAGGTTCTGCACGTCGATACCGGTTGCCTCGCCGCCTACACGCCCAGCGTCGACTTCGACCTGGAGATGGTGCGGGGCGTGAAGAGCATGTTCTTCGGCGGCGAGGGCGTGTTCTTCGCCCGGCTGCGCGGGCCCGGGAAGGTCTGGATCCAGTCGCTGCCGTTCTCGCGCCTCGCGGGTCGGATGCTGGCGGCGGCCGGCGGCACGGGCGGCAACCGCGGCGAAGGCTCGGTGCTGGGCGGCCTCGGCGACCTGATCGGCGGCAACAATTAGAGCGGGCGCCATTCCTCCCCCCTCTGGCGGAGGTGTCGCCAAAGGCGACTGAGGGGGCCGCTCAGACTGTCGAGGCCCCCCTCAGTCCGCTGCGCGGAAAGCTCCCCCGACGGGAGCAGTCTGCCCTAGGCGAAGTACCGGTCGATGATCCGGGCGTAGACCCGCTGCAGGGTGCGGATCTCGGCCACGGGCGCGCGTTCGTCGACCTGGTGCATGGTCTTGCCGACCAGGCCCACCTCGATCACCGGGCACAGCGCGCGGATGAAGCGGGCGTCCGAGGTGCCGCCGCTGGTGCTGAGTTCGGGCTCGGCGCCGGTGACGTCGGCCACGGCGGCGGCCACCAGCTCGGTGAAGCCGCCGCGCTCGGTCAGGAACGCCTCGCCGCTGATCGACGAGGTCACGCTGATCTTGCCGCCGAAGTCCACCGAGGCGCGCCAGGCTTCCAGGTCGAACCAGTCGGCGAGTTGCTGGCCGGTGTGGTTGGGGTTGAAGCGGATGTTCAGCCGCGCTCGCGCCACGCCGGGGATGACGTTGGTGGCGGTGTTCGGCATCTCGATCATGGTGACTTCCAGGTTCGACGGCTGGAACTCGGGATAGCCCTCGTCCAGCTTCCGCTCCTGGAGCGCGGTCAGCATCTTGATCAGCGGACGGGCCGGGTTGGCCGCGCGGTGCGGATAGGCCACGTGACCCTGCACGCCCTCCACCACGATCTCGGCGTTGATCGAGCCGCGGCGCCCGACCTTGACCATGTCGCCGAAGGTCTCGGCCGAGGTGGGCTCGCCGACGATGCAATGGTCGATGATCTCGCCCTCGGCCTGCAGCGCCTCGACCACCTTCACCGTGCCGTGGGTGGCCACGCCCTCCTCGTCGCCGGTGATCAGGAACGAGAGCGAGCCGCTGACCTTGCCGGCGGCGATCGCCTCCGACGCGGCGGCGGCGAAGGCGGCGATGGCGCTCTTCATGTCCACCGAACCCCGGCCGATCAGCACGCCGTCGACCACCTCGGCGGCGAAGGCGTCCTTCGACCAGGCCGCCGCGTCGCCCACGGGCACCACGTCTGTGTGGCCGGCGAAACAGAGGTTGGGGCTGGTCGTGCCGAAGCGGGCGTAGAGGTTCTCGATCTCCCCGAACTTCATCCGCCGGCATGTGAAGCCGAGACCGGACAGGATCTCTTCCACGATCGCCATTGCGCCGGCGTCGGCGGGGGTCACGGAGGGGCGGCGGATCAGGTCGCGGGTCAGTTCGACGGCGTCGAGGGCGGCGGGCGTATCGGTCGGCATGGCGACCCTCTAGCCCCCTCACGCCCGAGAGGCGAGCGCCATTGCGCGCGGCCGCGCCCGGGCGGAGAGTGCAAAGGTTAACGCCGGAGCCTCCAATGGGCGCACGATCGATCCTGCTGGCCGCCACCGTGCTGGGCCTCTGCGGGGCGGGCCTCTCGGGCTGCGCCTCGTCGCAGTATGGCTACGCCTATTGCTATGACCCGTACCGTGGCCCGATCGGCTATTACACCGGGCCGTTCGAGAAGGCCCCGGCCTGCGCGGCGAACACGGGCGTGGCGGCGCAGGCAGCCTACTACGCCGGGCCCTATGAGAACGGCTATCGGGGCCCATATGTGAGCGGGCCGCACGCCGCGGTCCCGCCCGCTCCTCCCGCCGGAGCGGTGCGCTAGCCTCCTGAACCGTGGGAACGGCCCGATGCCCAAGATCGACCTGGATGCGCTCGAAGTGCGCTCGGGCTGCAGCTACCCGCATCCGTTCAAGGAGATCTGCCTCGGGCCGAGCTGGCGCAAGCTGGGCGATGCGGGCGGGCTCACCGACTTCGGCGTGAACCTCGTGCGCCTGACGCCGGGCAAGTGGGCGAGCCAGCGGCACTGGCACACCACCGAGGACGAGTGCGTCTGGATCCTGGAGGGCGAGGTTGTGCTGGTGGAGGACGAGGGCGAGACGGTCCTGCGCCCCGGCGACTTCGCTGCCTGGAAGGCCGGGGTGAAGAACGGCCACCATCTGCAGAACCGCGGCGACCGCGACGCTGTCTACCTGGAGATCGGCTCACGCAAGCCGGACACCGACGACTGCGACTATCCCGACATCGACATGGTCACGGGCCCGGAGGGCTATCACCATCGCGATGGCCGGCCCTATCCGCAGGAGTAACGGCGGCCAATTGCTCCCCATCGGGGGAGCTGTCTGCGAAGCGGACTGAGGGGGGCCTCAACGGTCTGAGCGGACCCCCTCCGTCGCCTTCGGCGACACCTCCCCCGAAGGGGAGGAGTGGCGCTGTCTTCAGTCCCGCAGCAACTCGTTGATCGACGTCTTCGAGCGCGTGCGTTCGTCGACGGTCTTCATGATCACCGCGCAGTAGGTCGACGGCAGCGACGGGTCATGGGCGTTGGGGCGCGAGCCCGGGATGACCACGGAATAGGGCGGCACCTCGCCCAGGAAGGTCTCGCCGGTGCGGCGGTCGATGATCGGGGTCGTGGAGGTGATGAAGGTGCCCATCGACAGCACCGAGCCCTCGCGCACGATCACGCCCTCGGCCACTTCGGCGCGGGCGCCGATGAAGCAGTTGTCCTCGATGATGGTCGGGTTGGCCTGCAGAGGCTCCAGCACGCCGCCGATGCCCGCGCCGCCCGACAGGTGCACGTTCTTGCCGATCTGGGCGCACGAGCCGACGGTGGCCCAGGTATCGACCATCGTGCCTTCGTCGACATAGGCGCCGATGTTCACGAACGAGGGCATCAGCACGACGCCCTTGTTGATGAAGGCGCCCTTGCGGACCACGCAGCCGGGAACGGCGCGGAAGCCGGCGGCTTCGAAGTTGGCGTCGGTCCAGCCTTGGAACTTGCCGGGAACCTTGTCCCAGAAGGGACCTGGGACGTCGGCTTCCATCAGGCGGTTGGGCGACAGGCGGAACGACAGCAGGATCGCCTGCTTGGCCCACTGATGCACGGTCCAGGCGCCGTCGGCGCCGCGCTCGGCCACGCGGAGCTTGCCGCTGTCGAGGTCTTCCAGCGTGGAGAACACCGCGTCGCGGACCTGGCCGGTGGTGGAGGTGTTGATCGTGTCGCGCGCCTCCCAGGCGGCTTCGATCACGGTCTTCAGGTCGTCGCTCATCTGGCGGCCTCTCCCAGGTGCGCGCCGGTCAGGAACGGCGCGAGCTTTTCGGTGCGGTGGTGGATGAAGGGGGCGGTGGAGGCCGGCGCGTGCGCGCCCACCAGCACCGTGGTCATGCCGAGGTCGGCGGCCGGCGCCAGGTTGCGCTCGGAGTCCTCGAAGAAGGCCGTGGCGCGCGGGTCGATCCCGTGGGCGGCGCCGATCCTGGCGAAGGCCTGCGGACTGGGCTTGGGCTCGTAGCCGGCCGAGCCGATGTGGAAGACGTCGTCGAACAGGGCGTCGAGGCCGAGGTGCTTCATCACCCGCTCGGCGTGGAAGGCGTCGGCGTTGGTGAAGATCAGCCGCCGACCGGGGAGGCGTTGCAACGCCGCCAACAGGTCGGCGTCGCGGGCCAGGGCTTCCAGCGACAGGTCGTGGAAGATGGCGTGGAACTCGGCCGGGTCGACGCCGTGGTTCAGCATCATCCCCTTCAGCGTCAGGCCGTGTTCGGCCAGATACGCCTTCTGCAGGCGATAGGCCTCGTCGCGGGGCAGGCCGGTGACCCGCTCCACGAAGTCGGTCATCCGGTCGACGATCGCCGCCATGAAGCCGGACTCGGCCGGGTACAGCGTGTTGTCCAGGTCGAACAGCCAGGTGTCGACATGGCGCAGGTCGGCGGTCATCGGCAGATCAGCGTGCCCGAGCCGTGCTCGGTGAAGAGCTCGACCAGCATGGCGTGCGGCCGGCGGCCATCCAGGATGACCACGGCCTCGACCCCGGCCTCGACCGCGTCGATGGCGGTCTCCAGCTTGGGGATCATGCCGCCGGTGGCGACGCCGCTCGCGATCGCCGCCCGGGCCTCGGCCACGGTCATCTGGCGGATGAGTTGGCCGTCCCTGTCGAGGACGCCCGCCACGTCGGTCAGCAGCAGCATGCGCTTGGCTTCCAGGGCGGAGGCCATGGCGCCGGCCACGGTGTCGGCGTTGATATTGTAGGTCTGGCCCTCGTCCGACACGCCGATGGGCGCGATCACGGGGATGTAGTCATCCTCGGCGCCGATCAGCGCCTCGACCAGCGTGGTGTCGATCCGCTTGGGCTCGCCCACGAAGCCCAGGTCGACGACCTTCTCGATCTCGCTGTCCGGGTCCTTCTTCACCCGGCGGGCCTTCTCGACCGTGATCAGCCGGGCGTCCTTGCCCGACAGGCCCACGCCGCGCACCTCGGCCTCGGCGCCGGCCAGGGTGATCCAGTTGGCGATTTCCTTGTTGATCGCGCCGGACAGGACCATCTCGGCCACCTCCATGGTGGCCTCGTCGGTGACGCGCAGGCCGTCGATGAAGGTCGACTTCACCCCGGCGCGCTCCAGCATCCGGCTGATCTGCGGGCCGCCGCCGTGCACCACGACGGGATGCAGGCCCAGCATCTTCAGCAGCACCACGTCGGCGGCGAACAGCTTGGCCACCGACTCCTCGCCCATGGCGTGGCCGCCGTATTTGATGACCACGGTCTCGCGGTCGTAGATCTGGATGTAGGGCAGCGCCTCGGCCAGCGTCTTCGCCGTCGCCCAGCCCTGCTCTTCCGTGTCTTCGCTCAATGCATCGTCCTCGAAACTCGCGCGCGACCCGATAGCGGAGCGGGGGCGCCCTGTCACGGCTTCTGGTCGGCCTTCCGCACCGGCCGGGCCGTGCTAAGCAACCGGGGCGAGAGAGGGAGTTCCGATGCGTGTGATCCTGGGGGCGGCGCTGGCCGCCGTGACGCTGGCCGGCGCGGCCGAGGCCAAGACCGTGGCGGTGAGCGCCGAGCGCCTGCTGGACGTGAAGACCGGCAAGTACCTGGACAAGCCGCTGGTGGTGATCACCGACGGGCGGATCGTCTCGGTCGGCGTGGCCGGCGACGCCGTGCCGGCAGGCGCCGAGCGCGTGGACCTGCCGGGGGTGACGCTGCTGCCGGGTCTGATCGACATGCACGTGCACCTGACCAGCGCGGGCCGGTACGGCGGCTATCGCCCCTATGAGTTCACGGACAGCTTCTGGACGGCGGTCGGCGTGGCCAATGCCAGGACCACGCTGGACGCCGGCTTCACGACCGTGCGCAACGTCGGCACGGCCTTCTACGCCGACGTCGGCCTCCGCGAAGCGATCGACGAAGGGTGGATCGTCGGGCCGCGGATCATGGCCTCGGGCTACGCCCTGGGCGCCACGGGTGGCCATTGCGACGAAACGTTCTTCCCGCCGTCGATGGAGGAGAAGAGCCCGGCCCTTGTCGACAGCCCTGACGAGGGGCGCAAGCAGGTGCGCACCCAGCGCAAGTACGGCGCGCGCTCGATCAAGATCTGCGCGACCGGCGGGGTCTTCTCGCGCGGCGACGAGCCGGGCGCCCAGCAGCTCACGCTCGAGGAGATGAAGGCCATCGCCGAGGAGGCGCACATGGCCGGCATGAAGGTGGCCGCCCACGCGCACGGCGCGCCGGGGATCAAGGACGCCATCCGCGCCGGCATCGACACCATCGAACATGTCAGCCTGATCGACGACGAGGGGATCAAGCTGGCGGTCCAGAAGGGCACCTGGCTCGGCTTCGACATCTACAACACCGACTACACCCAGGCCGAGGGCAAGAAGAACGGCGAGCTCGAGGACAACCTGCGCAAGGACCGCGAGATCGGCGGCGTCCAGCGCGAGAACTACCGCAAGGCCCTGAAGGCCGGCGCGCGGATGATCTATTCCACCGACGCCGGGGTGTATCCGCACGGGCTGAACGGCAAGCAGTTCGCCGTGATGGTGCGGTTCGGCGCGACGCCGCTGCAGGCGATCCAGTCGGCCACGGTGAACGCCGCCGAGGCTCTGGGCTGGCAAGCCGACGTGGGCCAGGCCGCCAACGGCTTCTACGGCGACCTGGTGGGGGTGAAGGGCGACCCGCTGGCCGATGTCACGGTGCTGGAGACGCCGGTGTTCGTGATGAAGGGCGGCGAGGTGGCGAAACGCTAGCTCCGTTGCTGCCCGGGCCTAGTCGGCCACCTCGGGCAGCAGGCCGGCGAAGTGGTCCTCGACGGCGCGGTAGCACTCGCACGCCGCCCGCTCGAGACCCCTGCGGTCGACCACCTCCACGCGGCCGCGATGGGCGCGGATCAGGCCCCGGGCCTGCAGCGCGCCGGTCACCGCGGTGACCGTGGTGCGCTGGACGCCGAGCATCTCGGCCATGCTCTGCTGGGTGAGCTGGATGACGTCGTCGCCGGCGCGGTCGTGGCTGGACAGCAGCCAGCGGGCAAACCGCTCCTCGACGCTGTGCAGGGCGTTGCAGGCGATCGACTGCATCATCTGGGCGAGCAGGGCGTCGGCGTAGCGGGCGAAGAGGTCGCCGAAGCGGGCCGAGCCGGTCTTGGCCGCTTCGAGGTGGCTGGTGGGGATGGCGAATCCCTCGCCGCCGACCTGCACCACCGCCCGGCCGAAGGCGGGCTTATGGCCCTCGCTCACGATGCCGCCGACGGCGCCTTCGGAACCGATGGTGGCGGCCTCCACCTCGCGTCCGTCGCGGGTGACGATCAGCAGCGAGACCATCGCGCCGGTGGCGGGGAAGTAGGTGGTGACGACATCGTCGCCCGGCTCGAACAGCACCTTGCCGGCCGGCAGCGGTATGGGCTGCAGATGCGGCTCCAGCACCGCGAAGTCGCGGGCGGAGAGGGCGCGCAGCAGGCGGTTGGCCTTGCGCGGACGAAGGAGGGCGGGCGCGGTCTGGAGCTGTGTCATGCGTTGATCCCCTGGCGGGGGATCAACGCGCGTCCCGCGAAACGGCTCCGCTTACATCAAATGGTGCGGGCGACCACTTCCTTCATGATCTCGGAGGTGCCGCCGTAGATCCGCTGCACCCGCGCGTCTCGCCACAGGCGCGCGATCGGATACTCGTTCATGTAGCCGGCGCCGCCGTGGAGCTGGAGCGACGCGTCGCAGATCTCCCACTGCAGCTCGGTGTGGAAGAGCTTGGCGGCCGAAGCCTCGGCGGCGGTCAGCTTGCCTTCCAGGTGACGGGCTATGGCCCAGTCCAGGTGCGCCCAGCCGGCCTGCAGCTTGGCCTTGAGGCCGGCGAGGGTGAAGCGAGTGTTCTGGAAGTCGAAGACGGTCTGGCCGAAGGCCTTGCGCTCCTTGGTGAACTTCACGGCCTCGTCGAAGGCGCGCTGGGCGCCCGCCTGGCCCGACACCGAGATGCCCAGGCGCTCCTGCGGCAGTTGGCTCATCAGGTAGATGAAACCCTTGCCCTCCTCGCCCAGGCAGTTGGTGGTCGGGACGCGGACGTCCTCGAAGAACAGCTCGGAGGTGTCGGCGCTGTTCTGGCCGATCTTGTCCAGGTTGCGGCCGCGCTTGAAGCCTTCGCGGGTGGACTCCACCAGGATCAGCGAGATGCCCTTGGAGCCGGCGTCCGGGTTGGTCTTGGCCACCACGATCACCAGGTCGGCGTTCTGGCCGTTGGTGATGTAGATCTTCGAGCCGTTGATCACGTACTCGTTGCCGTCGCGCTTGGCGGTGGTGCGCACGCCCTGCAGGTCGGAGCCGGTGCCGGGCTCGGTCATGGCGATGGCGGTGATCGCCTCGCCCGAGACCATCTTGGGCAGCCATTCCAGCTTCTGCTCTTCCGAGCCGTACTCGACGATGTACTCGGCGACGATGTCGGACTGCAGGGTGATGCCGGCGGACGAGCCGGCGTAGGCCAGTTCCTCGTCGATGACGGCGTTGTAGCGGAAGTCGAGGCCCAGGCCGCCGTACTCGGCGGGGACGGTGGGGCAGAGCAGGCCGGCTTCGCCGCAGGCCAGCCAGAACTCGCGGCTGACCAGGCCTTCCTCTTCCCACTGGTCGAGGTGGGGCGTCAGCGCCTTGTCGAAGAACTTCCGCACCTGGTCGCGGAAGAGGTTCATGTCCTCGTCGTAGATGGCGCGGTTGTCGGTCTGCAGCATGGCGGTTCCCTGGAATGAGAAGCGCCAGTTAGCCGGGTGACGTTGGGGAGAGGAAGAGGCTGGGCTCCGCCGCTCCCCGTCGTCGCGTCAGTCGTCCTGACCAGGGGTCAGCAGCTTGTGCGCATGGATGATGAAGTAGCGAATGTGAGCGTTGTCGACCGTCTGCTGCGCCTTGGCGAGCCAGGCGGCGCGGGCTTCCTGGTAGGTCGCGAACGCGCCGACGAGGTCGACCTTCTTGAGGTCCTTGAACTCGGGGGTTCCATCGAGGGAGAGAAGTTCGCCGCCGATGACGAGATGGAGGAGCTGTTTGTCGGACATGGGGGAGTTCGTTTCGTTTGAGATCAATTGCGCGCGCCCATATGCCGGACGCGCTCGAGGATCAATGGGGCGAGACGAGGGGTCGCACAGATGAGGCTGGCCTGCGAGGGCCTTGGCGCGTTGTAGCGGAAGCCCGCGCCGGTGTGATCGCCGACGAAGCAGCCCGCCTCGCGCGCGATCAGGTCTCCGGCCGCCACGTCCCAGTCGGCCTTGCGCACGGGGGCCACCGCGGCGTCGAAATCGCCCGAGGCCACCAGGCACATGCGATAGGCGGTGGAGTTGCGCTGCTCGACCTGCATCTGCGGCCAGGCCACCGGCCAGGACCAGTGGGCGAAGACCATGGTGTCGCCCACCATGCGGCAGTTCTCCAGGGCGCTGGCCGGGCTGGGGCCGATGCGCTGGCCGTTCAGCGTGGCGCCGCCGCCCACCTCGGCCGCGTAGGTGTGGTCGAGCTCGGGCGCGAAGACGACGCCGGCCGTGGGCAGCCCGTTCTCCACCACCGCGATGGCCACCGACCACCAGGGCCGATCCTTGAGGAAGGCGCGGGTGCCGTCGATCGGGTCGACCACGAAGATGCGGCTCTGCGACAGGCGGGCCGGGTCGTCGGCCGTCTCCTCGGACAGCCAGCCGTAGTCGGGACGCGCGGCGCGCAGGCGTTCGGTCAGCAGGGCGTCGGCGGCCAGATCCGCGTTGGTGACCGGCGTGCCGTCGGCCTCCTTGTACTCGATCTCGAGGCCGCGACGGCGCAGGTCGCTGGCCAGGGCGCCGGCCTCGTGGGCGGCGTCGATGATGAGCTTCAGGTCGCCCTTCATCGACCCGCGATGGCGAGGGCGTCGACCAGCAGCGAGGGCGAGTTCGCCGAACCGCGGATCTCCAGGTCGGCGCCAGGGACGACGCGGCTGAAGATCTCCAGCAGGTTGCCGGCGACCGTGATTTCGTTGACCGGATAGGCGATCTCGCCGCCTTCGAACCAGAAGCCCGAGCAGCCCACCGACCAGTCGCCGGTGTTGGCATTCAGCGACGGGCCGAACATGGAGGTGACCAGCAGGCCCTCGCCCGCATCGGCCATCAGGCCCGCCAGGTCGCGATCACCCGGTTGCAGGGTCAGGTTGGACGTGGAGACGCCGGGCGGTCCGGCGAGGCCGCGCGAGGCGTGACCGGTGGTCGCCAGGCCCAGCTGGCGCGCCGCAGAGGTGTTGAGCAGCCAGGTGGTGACGACGCCGTCATCGACCAGGTTGTGGGCCGTGTTGGCCACGCCCTCGTCGTCGAAGGGCGAGGAGCCCAGGCCGCGCGGCTTGTGCGGTTCGTCCCGCAGATAGATGCCCTTGCCGAAGACCTGCTGGCCCAGCTTGTCCTTCAGGAACGAGGTGCCGCGCGCGATCGACGGGCCCGAGATGGCGCCGATGAACGGGCTGAGCAGCGAGCCGGCGAGCCGGTTCTCGAAGATGACGGGGGCGGTGGTGGACGCGATCTTGCGCGCGCCCAGGCGGCCGGCGGCCCGGCGGCCGGCTTCCGCGCCCAGGCTTTCCGGGCTCGGCAGGTCGGACTGCCAGCGGACCGAACGGCCGTCGTAACCGGTCTCCATGCCGTTCTCGTCGCCGGCGATGGCGGAGGCGCCGATCGAGAAGCCCGACGCGCGGTGCACGCCGACGAAGCCGCCGCTGGTGACGAGGGTCCATTGCGACGACGACCAACCGCCGCTGCCGCCGTCCGAGTTGGTCACCTTGGGCACGGCGCGCGCGGCGGCCTCGGCGGCGCGGGCGCGCGCCTCCAGGGCTTCGGGCGTGGGCTCGGTGGCATCGTAGAGGTCGAGGTCGGGCAGGGGCCCCTTCGCGAGGCGCTCGGGGTCCGCGAGGCTGGCGTAGGGATCCTCGGGGGCGAGGCGGGCCATGGCCACCGCGCGCTCGATGAGCTTGGCGCGGGCCTCGGCCGAGATGTCCGAGCCCGAAACCGTCGCCTGCCGCTTGCCGACGAACACGCGCAGGCCCAGGTCGCGGGACTCCTCGCGCTCGACCTCTTCCAACTCGCCTTCGCGCACGGAGATCGAGAGGCTGCGGCGCTCGGCGCCCACGGCTTCGGCGGCGTCGGCGCCCGCCTTGAGGGCGGCGGCCACGACGTCGTTCAGCAGGTTTTCGTCCATGCAGGGGATATGGCCGAGGCGAGAGGCGGCGACAACCCTATGGCCAGGCGCCTGGCGCGTCGCGGGCGATCTTCTTGAACCGCGGAATTGCGCGGAAGGGTCCGCGCTCGCCCGACTTTCCGCGCTTTCTGCGCTTTCCGCGGTTTGAATATCTATGCGCGTCGCGCGGTTCCTACGGGAACGCGTAGAACAGCAACGCTGCGGCTATGGCGATGAGGGCGATCCAGGTGGCGAGGACGCCAACGGCCCGCGGCCAGGTCGCCGCGCTGCTGCGCGAGAGGCCGAAGGCGTGCAGGGCGCGGCCCACGAACAGCGTCAGGCCGATGGCATGGATCAACAGCGGCAGCACGCCCACCAGCGCCAGGATCGCCAGGCCCGCGAGGGCGGTGGGGATGTATTCGGTGGCGTTGCCGAAGGCGCGGATCGCCTGGTGCAGCGCCGGCACGCCGCCGTCGCCGATCTCGATGCGATGCTTGCGGCGCTGGCGCGTCACCAGGACCGAGAGCACCAGCAGCAGGATGATGTGCAGCCCGGCCCAAAGAGCGGCCGCGTGGGCGGAGGCGAGGGGGTCCATGTCGTCTCCTAGTCCACCGGCTGGCCGTCGCCGGGCAGGCCCAGCCTAGACCACTTCTCGGTCACCGCGTCGATGACCGAACGATCCATGCCCAGCTTCTCGCCCCATTCGCGATGGGTCTCGGGGGGCCACTTGTTGGTGGCGTCGAGGCCGATCTTCGAACCCAGGCCGCTCTCGGGGCTGGCGAAGTCGAGATAGTCGATCGGCGTGTTCTCGATGACGGTGATGTCGCGGGCCGGATCCATGCGGGTGGAGATGGCCCACATGACGTCCTTCCAGTCGCGGGCGTTCACGTCGTCGTCCACGACGATCACCCACTTGGTGTACATGAACTGGCGCAGATAGCTCCAGACGCCCAGCATCACGCGCTTGGCATGGCCGGGGTAGGCCTTCTTCATCGAGACCACGGCGATGCGGTAACTGCAGCCCTCGGGCGGCAGCCAGAAGTCGACGATCTCCGGGAACTGCTGCTGGATCAGCGGGATGAAGACCTCGTTCAGCGCCTCGCCCAGCACCGAGGGCTCGTCCGGCGGCCGGCCGGTGAAGGTGGTGAGGTAGATCGGGTCCTTGCGCATGGTGATCGCGGTCACCTCGAAGACCGGGAACTTCTCCACGCTGTTGTAGTAGCCCGTGTGGTCGCCGTAGGGGCCCTCGTCGGCGTAGTCGTCGAGGTGGACCAGGCCCTCCAGCACGATCTCGGCGTGGGCCGGGACCATCAGCGGCACGGTCTTGGCGGGAACCAGGTCCAGCTTGGCGCCGCGCAGCAGGCCGGCGAACTGGTACTCCGAGAGCGTGTCCGGCACGGGCGTCACGGCGGCCAGGATCGTGCCCGGGTCGGCGCCGATGACGGCGCAGGCGGGGAGCGGCTCGCGCTTGCCCTCGGCCTTCCAGCGGCGGTGATGCTGAGCGCCGCCGCGGTGGGCCAGCCACCGCATGATGGTCTTGTCCTTGCCCAGCACCTGCATCCGGTAGATGCCGAGGTTGTAGTCGTCTTCCCTGGCGTCGGACGGCCCCTTGGTGACCACCAGAGGCCAGGTGATGAGCGGCGCGGGCTCGCCCGGCCAGCAGGTCTGGATCGGCAGCTTGGTGAGGTCGATCTGGTCGCCCTTGAGCACCACTTCCTGCACCGGCGCGGTCTTCCGCACATTGGGACGCATGCTCATGACGGTCTTGGCCAGGGGCAGCATGTCCCAGGCGTCCTTCAGGCCGCGCGGCGGCTCGGGCTGTCGAAGGAAGGCCAGGAGTTCGCCGACTTCACGCAGTTCGCCGGCGGTGGTGCGTTCCTTGCCCTCGAGCGTCACGCCCATGGCCACGCGCTTCACCGTGCCGAACAGGTTGACCAGGCAGGGCATGCCGGCGGGCTCTCCGTCGGCGCGGGTGACGTTCTCGAACAGCACCGCGGGGCCGCCCGTGGCCAGCAGCCGCCGCTGGATCTCGGTCATCTCGAGGACCGAGGAGACGGGCTCCTTGACCCTGACCAGCTCTCCGGCGGCTTCGAGCTTGTCCAGGAATTCGCGCAGGGAGCGGTATGCCATGCGCGGGGTTTAGCGGGCGCCCGCGAATGGGTCTAGGATGCCTCATGGCCAAGCTTGACCTCGACGACCTGCCGCCGAAGATCGCGGCGCTTCTGACCGGGCTCGCCGAGGGCGAGGATCTGGTGCTGACGCAGCACGGGGCGGTGGTGGCGCGGCTGACCGTCGGCGGCGTGCAAGCGCCAGCCGCCAATGTGGCCCTGGTGGAGCCGGACCAGAACGCCCGCGAGGTGTTCGAGAACTTCCGCTCGGCGATCGAGGACGAGTTCTGAGCGATCTCCCGGTCGGGAGCGGGGCAGGCCGTCAGCCCTGCTCCGCCTCCCAGGCCTTCACCACGCTCTTCTTGGCGATCTTGCGGAAGCGGCGCTCGAGGAAGGCGCGGAACGAGCCCGGGTCGAGGCTTTCCATCCGGGCGAGGACGCTGGGGTAGTCCTTGTAGTGCGGCGTGATGTGGAAGGTGGCCGGCTCGGCCTCCATCAGCATCTCGCGCTCGTCGAACGAGACCTCCATCAGGACGAGGCTCTGATCCTCGCCCCGCAGCCGGGTGAAGAACTTGTCGTTCAGCTTGAAGGAGGGCTGGCCGTAGCTGGTCCCCGGCTCGGCGCCCGGGAAGCCGAGCACGATCGCCTGCATCTCGTCGTAGGTCATGGCTCGTCTGCCTGGGGTTCGTCCACCTGGGTCGGCGACTTCAGTCTAAGCCCGCGCGCCGAGGCGTCGATGAGGATCTGCAGGCGTTTCGCCCGGGTGGCCTCGCCCTTGGCCGACACCACGCGATGGATCGCCACCTTGCGATAGCCGGGCGGGAAAGCCTGGAATGCGGCCCACGCGGCGGCGTCGGCCCGGAACCGCGCCGCCTCTGCGGGCGTGAACTCGGCGTCGGGCCGCTCGTAGGAGTAGACGTTCGTGCGGTCCTTGCCGCGGTCGTGAGCGGCCCGGCCGGCGGGGGCGATGCGGCCTTCGGCCAGCAGTTCGGCGAAGCGCCTCACATTGACCTGGCTCCAGATGCCGCCGGGTTTGCGGGGCGTGAATCGGATCCGGTAGGCGGTGTCGTCGATGCGGTGGCGCACCCCGTCGATCCAGCCGAAGCACAGGGCCTCGTCCACGCTCTCGGGCCAGGTGATCGAGGGGCGGCCGCTGTCCTTCTTCCAGAAGCCGACCGAGAGCTCGGACGCGCTGGCGTGGTTGGCCTCCAGCCAGGCGCGCCACTCGGCGGGCGTGGCGAAGAACCTGGGCGCGCTCATCGGCCGTCCCTTGCGGTGGACGCAACCGGCGGGCGAGGCCATGGTCGGCGGCAAGTGTGAGGACAGGTCATTTGCGTTTCAGAGCGTTCGTCCGGCGGGCCGTGGACGCGGTCCAGCGGCGGCTAGTGTCCATGAGCGCGCCGCGCCTGGACAGGGCCTATCTGGCGCCGGACGTGCCGTCGCCGGTGCGGTTCGGCCACACCACCATTGCGCAGGAACTGCTGGCCGTGGCGGACAAACCGGGGTTCCGGATCCTGGAGATCGGCGCGCGGCAGGTGAGCAGCAGCTACCGGCTGCGCGACCTGCTGAAACACGCCGAGTACGTCGGCTTCGACTACTACGACGGTCCCAACGTGGACGTGGCGGGCGACGCGCACCGGCTCTCGGAACTGGTCGAGGGGCCGTTCGACGCGATCTATTCGACGGCGGTGTTCGAGCACCTGGCGATGCCGTGGGTGGTGGTCGAGGAGATCGCCAAGGTGCTGAAGGTGGGCGGCCATGTCTTCATCGAGACCCACTTCTCGTTCTCGTCGCACGAACGGCCGTGGAACTTCTTCCAGTTCAGCGACATGGGCCTGCGCGCGCTGTTCTCGCCGGCCCTGGGCTTCGAGTGCGTCGAGGCCAGCATGGACAACCCGATCGTCGGGCGCTTCTCGGCCTTCGCCGCGCCCTACCTGCGCTTCCAGCCGGTGACCGGTCTCTACTGCCACAGCCTGTTCGTGGGGCGTAAGGCGCGCGACGTGCCTGACTTCCGGTGGCGCGACGCCGACGTGGATCAGGTCGTCGGCGCCACTCACTATCCTCCGCCCCGGTAGGCGCCTCTCAGTAGGCGCCCCTCAGTAAGCCAGCGCGACGCCGTCCTTGCGCATCTCGGTGGCCGCGGCGTAGCGGCCGGGGTGGCGCTGGATGGCCTGGTAGCCGCCATAGCCGCCCGGCGCGGGCTTCATCACCCAGCCCATCTTGGCCAGCGCCTCCTGGGTCGCCTTCGGCACGCCGCTCTCCAGGTTGAGGACACCCGGCTGGCCGAGATCCTCGCCGGTCGGCTCCATGCCGCCGTCGTGGTGCCAGCGGGGGGCGTCGCCGGCCTCCTGCACGCCCAGCCCGAAGTCGACGATGTTGGAGATGATCTGGCTCTGCCCCTGGGGCTGCATGTCGCCGCCCATGACGCCGAAGCTCAGCATCGGCTCGCCCTTCTGCGTCGCGAAGCCGGGGATGATGGTCTGGAAGGGCCGCTTGCCGGGCGCATAGAGGTTGGGGTGGCCGTCCTGCAGGGCGAAGAGTTCGCCGCGGTCCTGGAACATGAAGCCCAGGCCGTCGGGCATCAGGCCCGAGCCCATGCCGCGATAGTTGGACTGGATGATCGAGACCATCATCCCGTCCTTGTCGGCGGTGGTGAAGTAGGTGGTGTCGCCGTGGCTGGGCGCCTTGCCCGGGTAGAACATGGGCGCGATGGCGTTCGGCCTGATCAGCTTCGCGCGCTCTTTGGCGTATGCCTTGGACAGCAGCCACTCGACCGGCTGCTTGTAGAAGGCCGGGTCGGCGTAGAAGCGGGCGCGGTCCTCGAACGCCAGGCGCTTGGCCTCCACCGCGTGGTGGATAGCGGCGGCGGACTGGAAGCCCATCGCCTTCATGTCGAACTCGTCCATGATGTTCAGCATCTGCAGCGTGACCAGGCCCTGGCTGTTGGGCGGCAGGGCCCAGACGTCGACGCCGCGGTAGTTGATGCTGCTGGGCTCGACCCACTCGGTCCGGTGGGCGGCGAGGTCGGCCTTGGTCATCCAGCCGCCGATGCGCTTGAAGTAGGCGTCGATCCTGTCGGCGATCTCGCCTTCGTAGAACGCCCGGCCGCCCTGCTCGGCGATGATGCGGTAGGTGTTTCCGAGCTCGGGGTTCCTGAAGATCTCGCCCTCGCGCGGGGTGCGCCCGTCGCGGACCCAGATCTTGCGGAAGTTGTCGAGCTCCTCGATCGCCGGGTTCTTCGAGAAGTTGCGGTTCGAGGCCTCCACATAGAAGGCGGTGTTCTGGATGGTCGGCGCGCCGACGGTGCAGTGCTCGATGGCCGGGCCGAAAAGGGTCTTCCACGGCAACTTGCCGTAGCGCTCGTGCAGGGCGGTCCAGGCGTCGACGCAGCCGGGCACGCTGACCGAGATCGCGCCGTGGCTGGGGATCATGCCCTTTTCGGTCGCGCGCTTGCGGACGGTCTCCAGGCTGAGCCCCTTCGGGCTGCGGCCGGAACCGTTGAGGCCGACCACCTTCCTGGTCTTCGGATCCCACAGCATCACGAAGCAGTCGCCGCCGATGCCGCAGGCGATGGACTCGCCGAAGCCCAGGACAGCGTTGGCGGCGATCGCCGCGTCCACCGCCGACCCGCCGGCGCGCAGCATGTCCAGCGCCGCCAGGGTGGCCAGCGGGTGCGCGGTGGCCGCCGCGCCGTTCACGCCCCAGGCCGCCGAGCGCCCGGCCCAGGTGGCGCCGTCGATCCGGTCGCCCGGACCCACGTCGGGCCGGTTGCGGTTGGGATTGTCGCCGCGCGAGGTGGCGAGGGCGGGGCCGGCGAGCGCGGCGGCGGCGGGCAGGGCGGCGAGGAACGTGCGGCGGCGCATGGGAACTCCGGAACAGTCTGCGGCGGAGTTGTAGCAGGCCGCCGCCCGCGATGAAGAAGCTTCGCCCACGGGACTTTTGCTTTCGGGCCGGCGGCGGTAGACCTGCCGGCATGTCCAGCATCGAAGACCGCCTCAAGTCGCTCGGGATCGAGCTTCCGCAGCCCAACGCCCCCGTGGCGAACTACGTCCCGTTCGTGCGGGCCGGTGATCTCGTCCACATCTCGGGCCAGGTGTCGGTGGACGCCTCGGGCGGGGTGAAGGGCGTGGTGGGCGAGGACGTCGACTTCGACACCGCCGTCCGCGCCGCGCGCATCTGCGGCGTCAACCTGATCGCCCAGATGAAGGCCGCGTGCGAGGGCGACCTCGACCGCGTGGTCCGCGTCGTGAAGCTGGGCGGCTTCGTCCAGGCAGGGCCGGACTTCTTCGACATCCCGAAGGTCGTGAACGGCTGCTCCGACCTGATGGTCGATGTCTTCGCCGATGTCGGCAAACACGCGCGCTCGGCTGTCGGCGTCTATCGCCTGCCGATGAACTTCGCGGTGGAAGTCGACGCCGTGGTGCAGGTCCGGTGAGGGACCTCCGGGAGAAGGGGGCCTTCGGCGAAGCCTGGGGCCTCCTCTTCCACCCCCCGATCGCGCATCGGGGGCTGTGGCGGCCCGACGGTGCGCCCGAGAACTCGCTGGGCGCCTTCCAGGCCGCCTGCGCCGCCGGCTACGGCATCGAACTGGACGTCCAGCTGTCGGCCGACGGCGAGGCCATGGTCTTCCACGACGACAAGCTGGACCGGATGACCGGCGTGACCGGCAAACTGCGCGACCGCACCGCCGCCGAGCTGGCTGAGCTGCGGCTGGCCGGAACGGACGAGAAGATCCCGACACTGCTCGAGACCCTGGCCGTCATCGGCCACCGGGCCATGGTGCATGTGGAGCTGAAGACGCCCTTCGGCGACGTCGGCCCGCTGGAGCAGCGGGTGCACGAGGTGATCGCCGACCACAACGGCCCGCTGTGCGTCATCGGCTTCAACCCCTATTCCCACGCCTGGTTCGCCGACCGCTATCCCGGCGTGCTGCGGGGCCTGGACAGCTATTCCTGGAACAAGGCGCCGGGCATCGGCGAGGACCAGCGCCGCGCCTTCGCCAACCTGGAACAGGTGGAGATCGCCCGCCCGCACTTCCTGGCCCTGGGCCTGGACATGTTGCCCAGCGCCCGCGCCGCCGAATTCCGCGCCAAGGGGATGCCGATCGTCGCCTGGACGGTCCGCGATCCGGCGCAGTGGGAGGTGATCAAGGACGGCTGCGACAACCTAATCTTCGAGGGATTCGCGGCGTGAGCCTGAAACCGGCGGTGCGCGTCGCCCGCCGTATCTCCGAGATCGGGCGAGAGGCCTGGGACGCCTGCGCGACCAACCCCGCCTACGCCGGCAACCCCTTCATCCGCTTCGACTTCCTTCACGCGCTGGAGGAGGCGAACTGCGCCGTCGAACGGGCGGGATGGGGGCCGCAGCACCTGGCGGTCGAGGACGACGACGGCCGGGTCGGGGCGGTGATGCCGCTCTATCTGAAGAGCCACAGCCAGGGTGAGTACATCTTCGACCACGCCTGGGCCGACGCCTACGAGCGGGCGGGCGGGCGGTACTATCCGAAACTGCTGGCGGCGGCGCCGTTCGTTCCGGCCACCGGGCCGCGCATGCTGGCGCGGGCCGACGTGGAGCCCAAGGCGGCCTGGAGCCTGCTGGTCGGCGGCGGCCTGTCGCTGTGCGAGCGTTTCGACGCCTCGGGCCTGAACCTCAACTTCGTCACCGAGGACGAGTGGCGCTGGCTGGGCGAGCAGGGATTGGGACGGCGCGAAGGGCAGCAGTATCACTGGGAGAACCGCGGCTATCGCGACTTCGAGGACTTCCTGGCCGCGCTGTCGTCGGGCCGGCGCAAGACCATCCGCCGCGAGCGTCGCGACGCCCAGGCCGGGGTGGAGATCCACCGGCTCACCGGCGCGGACCTGACCGAGGAACACTGGGACGCCTTCTTCCGGTTCTACATGGACACCGGGTCGCGCAAGTGGGGCCGACCCTATCTGACCCGGCCGTTCTTCTCGATCCTGGGCGAGCGGATGGCCGATCGGGTGCTGCTGGTGATGGCCCGGCGGCACGGTCGCTGGATCGCCGGCGCGCTCAACCTGATCGGCGACGACTGTCTCTACGGCCGCCACTGGGGTTGCGTGGAGGACGTGCCGTTCCTGCATTTCGAGCTCTGCTACTACCAGGCCATCGAGTGGGCGATCGACCGGGGCCTGGCGCGGGTGGAGGCCGGCGCCCAGGGCCAGCACAAGATCGCGCGCGGCTACCTGCCCAAGGCGGTCTACTCCGCCCACTGGATCGCCGATCCCATGCTGCGCGGACCGGTCGAGCGTTTCCTCGAAGAGGAGCGCGCGGGCGTCGAGCAGGAGATGGAATGGCTGGAGGACGCCTACACCCCCTTCCGTGAGGGCAGGGACGTGCCCGGCCAGGGGGGCTGAACGATTGGTCTCTCCGTCCGGCCGTGCCACGGTCCGGAAAAACGGGAGGACAACGAACATGCTCGGCGCCACGCAGGAGAGGCCGACCTCGCCCGGGCCGGAACCGGTCGTCACCGCGCGAACCTGGGGGTTCGTGGCCTTCCTGATGGTGCTGAACGTCCTGAACATCCTGGACCGGCAGCTGCTTCCGACCTTCGCCAACGAGATCAAGGCCGACCTTCACCTGTCGAACGCCGAGTTCGGCCTGCTTTCCGGCATCATGTTCACGCTGCTGTACGGCCTGCTGAGCCCGGTCATGGGCCTGCTCGCCGACACGGTGCACCGGCCGCGCTTCGCGGCGATGGGCGTGGCGCTGTGGAGTGTCCTGACCGCGGCCTCGGGCGCCGCGCGCGGCTTCGTCTCGCTGGCGATCCCCCGGATCTTCATCGGGGTCGGGGAGGCGACGCTGACGCCGACGGCGCTCTCGATGGTCGCCGACCGCTTTCCGGCCCGGCGGTTCGGGCTGGCGTCGGGCGCCTACTACGCCGGCGTCCCGCTGGGCGCGGGGCTGGCCTTCTTCGTCGCCGCGACGCTCGGCGTGCACATCGGCTGGCGCAACTGCTTCTTCCTGATCGGTGGGCTGGGCGTGGTCCTGGCGCTGATCCTCGCCGTCCAGCCCGACCACCGGGCGCGCCCGGTGCATGACGCCGGCTCCGGCGTGCGCGGCATGCTGGGGCTGATCCCCGAGCTCTTCGCGGCGATGAAGCGATCCCCCGCCCTGCCGCTGACCATGATCGGCGGCATCGGGGTCCACTTCGCGGTCGGGGCGGCCCAGTTCGACACGCTCTGGTGGAAGGAAGAGCTGCGGCTCGATATCGGCCCGCTCTTCCTGCAGATCGCGCTGATGTACGCCACGGTCGGCGTGGCCGGGAACATCCTCGGCGGCCTGGCCAGCGACTGGTGGCTGAAGGTGACCGGGCAAGGGCGGCCGATGTTCGTGGCGATCCTGCTCATCCTGCTGACGCCGGTAGGCTTCCTCTACCGCCTCAGCGACGGCGACGGCCTGATCTTCTGGCTGGGCATCGGGACCGGCATCTTCCAGCTCGCGGCCATGTACGGCGCGTCCTACGCCACCATCCAGGAGCTGTCGCCGGCGCGGATCCGCGCCACCGCCGTCGCCGCCTTCATCCTGGGGATCAACGTGATCGGCCTGGGTGTCTCGGTGACGGTCGGCGGCTTCATGGTGGACGCCTTCGCCGCCGCCGGGCGCGCGCGGCCGATCACCGACATGATGCTGGTGATGACCGCGGCGTCCTGCATCGCCATCCCCGCCTTCCTGATCGCCGCGCTCCGCTTCCAGAAGGACCGCCAGGCCCTCGCCGCCTATGAGGGGCGTCACGGGGGTAGGGCGCCTACTTCGCCGCCTCGTCCGCGCGTGCCTGGTAGCGCAGCGGGATGCGGATCGAGCCGCCGATCACCGGGAGGCCCTCGGCGGTCCAGGGCGTGACGCGGAACGCCTGTGCAAGGCCGAGCGCCGCGGCCCCGACCCCGGCGCCGGCCGGCGTCTCCGACTCCACCTTGCAGCCTTCCAGTGCGCCGCCGGCCGCGACGGTGCAGCCCATCATCACGCGCACCGGCTCGGTGGCGTTGATGTTCGCGAACGCCTTGTCCAGCGCTTCCCCTTCGGGCAGTCGCGCCCAGATCGGTTTGCCGATCACAGGCTTGCTCTCGGCCAGCATCGAGGGGGCGAAGACCACGGGCATGTGGACGCTCACGGACTGCATGGCCTTGCGGTCCTCGGGCGTCTCGACGGGCAGGGCGAACAGCTTGGTGAGCGATTTGGCGGCCGCCTCGAAGCCGTAGCCTTTCG
The DNA here is from genome assembly GCA_040752615.1 of Pseudomonadota bacterium. GTDB lineage: Bacteria > Pseudomonadota > Alphaproteobacteria > Caulobacterales > Caulobacteraceae > Phenylobacterium. Next base: position 225,349 of record JBFMGV010000004.1, read on the forward strand.
GTTCGGCGCTGATCGACTCGCACCGCACGAGGCGGCCCTCCTGCGAGAGGTCGCAAGCCACCGTCGCGCGGCCCCCCACCTTCGCCTCGCGCGCCTTGGCGGGATAGGCCGCCACCACCTCGGCGTAGCTGGGGGCGGTGGCCCACGGCAGATCCGGCCGCACGACCTTGCGGCCGCCGGTGTAGGCGGCGGAGGCGGGACCCCAGCCGCTCCAGTTGATCGGGATGTTGACGGTGGAGGGTGTCGGCGCGCCGGCCAGCCGGGCAGGTTTCATGAGCAATTGCGGCGTCAGCGCCACCGCCGCATCGCCGAAGCCGATCCCCGCCGGATGCTCCTCGACCGGCAGGCAGTCGGTCAGCGACCCCTGCACGGTGACGACGCAGCTGACGATCGCCCGTCCGTCGATGCCTTGCTCCAGCGCCTTCTTCGGCAGCACCGCCTTGAGGTCGCCGGGTGTCGGCCTGCGGATCCAATCCGGAGGGGTGTCGATGCGGAACCAGTCCCAGACGATGTTGATCTCGCGAAGGTCCCGCTTGCCCGGCGGCTCGCGCCGGAACTTCGGGGCGAGGGAGAGCAGGGCTGCGCCGTAACCCGCCGCAACGGGGGTCTCGCGCACGACGCGGCAGCCCGACATGGCGCCGTCGTCGTCTACCGCGCACTTCATGACCGCCCGCCCGCCCGGGCCGTCGTGGGGTTGGACGTGCGCGGCGCGGGCGGCCGCGCCGTCGGCCGAGGTTGGGCGCGAGGCCCAAGGCGACTTCGGCGCCGCGACGGCGGGCGCGGCCGCCAGGATACACAGCGTCGCCGACGCCCACAGGATACGCCTGTCCACTCTACGCTCCGAACCTGACCCCTCGCCCCGACGATGGCGCGCGTGCGGGGGGATCGCAACTGGCGATTGCGGCGAAGGCGTCTCGTCCTCGAAGGGGATGCGCGACGTCGCGCGATGCGCTACACGGGCCGCGCAGGAGACGTGACCGCGCCATGCGCATGACCTCGTCCATCGCCGCTCGCCAAGCCCCCGGCCTTCCGGCCGGCGTGGGCGGCTGCGCGCCTGCCATGATGATCATGATGATTATGACCCGCATCGCGGGGCGCTGGCGCACGTCCTAGCGACGCCGCCGAGATCCGAAGGATCAGCGCCCCGGGCCCCTGGCCGCGGGGCGTTTTCACATGCGGCCGACCCCCAACCCGAAAAGGACCTCTCCCATGATCCGCCGCATGAGCATTCCGATGATCCGCATGACCCTCGCCAGCAGCGCGACCGCCGTCCTGGGGGGATCCGCAGATGCCTTCGCCTGAATCTCGCGCCGAGGCGCTGGATGTCTATGTCTTCGCCGCGCCACACCCGCGCGCGGCCCTGTCGGCCGTGGAGGACGCGCTGGACCGTTCGGCCGGCGAGTTGGCCGCGCTGCGGCTGAAGCCGGTGGGACGCATCGTCGAGGCGACGCTGACCCTGCGAGGCCTCAGCATCGCCGCGGCCGAGGCTTTGGCCGACCGCCTGTCGCTGCAGGCCGGCGTCCACGCGCTGAAGCTGGAACGCGTGCGGGGGCGGGCATGAGCGTCGTCCTTGCGGAGCGCCGCTGGCTGTTCGTCGTGGAGATGACGCCCGGCGGCGACGGCCTGCTGCGGGCCTTGAACCCGTTCCAGGTTCAGGGCGCCGACGTGACGCGGGTCGAGATGCAGACCGCTGGCGGGCTGGCGCGGCTGGAAATCGAGGCGGCCGGGTTGTGCGGTGATCGGGCCGAGCGCCTTCACGCGCGGCTCCAGACGCTGAAGGGGGTGCGATCAGTGGCCTGCGGCTGGCGCTAGCGGCGGCTGTTCGGCGCCGTCGGCGCGGGCCTGGGCGTCGGCCAGCACCTGCGACAGCACGCCGACGAACTGGTCAAGCTTGAACGGCTTGGCGACGAAGGCGTCCATGCCCGCGGCGCGGCACGCGTCCTCGTCGCGGGCCATGGCGTTGGCGGTCATGGCGACGATCGGCGTGCGGCCGGCCGCCCCCGGCAGGCGGCGGATGCGGCGCGACGCCTCCAGGCCGTCCATCACCGGCATGTTCACGTCCATCAGGATCACGTCGAACGGTCGGGCGGTGACGGCGGCCAGGGCTTCGCCGCCGTGCACGGCGCGCTCGACGCCGAGGCCGAGCTGGCGCAGCACCTCCGTGGCGAGGCGCGCATTGATGTCGTTGTCCTCGACCAGCAGCACGCGCGCGGCGCGAACCTCATCCTCGTCGTCGATCGCCGCCTCGGTCACCGGCGTGGCGGCGGGCGCGGTGGAGCCGGCCTCGAGGTCCAGCTCGAACCAGAAGACGGCGCCGCCGCCCTCGCGGTCCTCAACGCCGATGTGGCCGCCCATGAGCTCCACGAGCTGGCGGGAGATGGCGAGGCCAAGGCCCGTGCCGCCGTACTTGCGGGTGATCGAGCCGTCGGCCTGCTGGAAGTTCTGGAACAGCTTGGGCTTCTGCTCGTCGGTGAGGCCGATGCCCGTGTCGCGGACCTCGACGCGGACGCGGGTACGATCGCCTGACGGCGCGCCGCGGACGACGACGTCGATGCCGCCGCGCTCGGTGAACTTCACGCCGTTCGAGATCAGGTTCAGCAGGACCTGGCGCAGGCGTGTCGGGTCGCCACGCAGCGGAACGTCGGCCGCCGCGTCCACATCGCAGGTCAGCAGCAGGCCCTTTTCCAGGCCGCGAGGGGCCAGCAGGTCCACGGCCTGGCGGACCAGTTGGCCGAAGCGGAAGTCGATGTTCTCGATCTCGAGCTTGCCCGCTTCCAGCTTCGAGATGTCGAGGATGTCGTCGATGATCTCGAGCAAGGCATTGGCCGAGATCTGCACCGTCTCGGCATAGCGGCGCTGGCCGGGCGAAAGCTTGGTGCGCAGCAGGAGCTCGTTCATGCCGAGGATGCCGTTCATCGGCGTTCGGATCTCGTGGCTCATGTTGGCCAGGAACTGCGACTTGGCGTGGTTGGCCGTCTCGGCGCGCGCCTCGGCGGCCTCGGAGTGGGCCAGGGCGGTGCGCAGTTCCCGCATGGCGGCCTTGGTCTGCACGTGGGCGTCGGCGGCGCCGTTGATCAGCTTGCGGGTGGCGAAGATGATCAGTGCGAAGGACAGCAGGAACGAAAGGGCGGCCGCGGCGACGCCCAGCGCGTGGACGGTCGAGATGTGCGGGATCGCGGCGGCGATGGCGCCGATCACGGCCGGCGCGCCGTAGGCCACGCAGATCCGGCGCGACATCCAGCCGATGGCGTTGGCGCTGGCCGCGAGGGTGGCCATCGAAAGCGCCATCACGGTGTAGGCGGCCGGCCCGCCGCCGGTCCACACCATCGCGACCGGCGCGGCCATCCAGTAGCAGGCGCGCACGAAGAGGCAGGCGGCCACCAGGTTGAGGCCCGGCCCCTCGGGGTCGGTGTCCACGGTCGGCAGCCGGCTGCGGAAGATGGCCTGCAGGGCCTGGTCCAGGGCGAACGACGAGACGCCGAACGCCAGCGCCGCCCACGGACCGCAGAACGCGGCGAGCGCCAGGGCGATCAGGACGTTGAACAGCGCTGAGATCGGCCACGGCTGCAGCGCGCCCACCAGACTCGTCCGGTAGGCGGACGGCCGGTCGTCCTCCAGCTTAGGCTCCTGCATCCCGGTCAGTGTCGAACCTCCGAACCGCCTTTTCGAGGCGAACGCCCACCCTCGCGCGTAGTCGTTAATCGTGGGTCGGTGAAACGAGGAAAGCGGCGCTGCAACCATAGGGCCCATTGTCGCACCGCTGTCGCGGAGGTCGGCGGGCGGCCATTACCCGGCAGGTCATGGACCGGCTCCCCGGCCCGGCTAAGGTGCCCCTATGAGCACCTCACGCAAGCCGGTCGGCGAGCACCTGCGGGACTGGCGCATGCGCCGGCGCATGAGCCAGATGGACCTGGCGCTGGAGGCCGAGATCTCGACCCGGCACCTGAGCTTCCTGGAGACCGGCCGCGCCCAGCCCAGCCGTGAGATGGTGCTGCATCTGGCCGAGCAGCTGGAGGTGCCGCTGCGCGAGCGGAATGTGATCCTGGTCGCGGCGGGCTTCGCCCCTGTGTTTCCCGAGCGGCGGTTGGACGACCCCGGCCTTGCCGCGGCCCGCCGGGCGGTGGAGGTCATCCTGAAGGCGCACGAGCCGAACCCGGCCCTGGTGGTGGATCTGCGCTGGAACCTGGTGGCGGCCAACGCGGCGGTGGCGCCGTTGCTGGCGGGGGTCGATCCCGCGCTGCTGGCCGCGCCGCTGAACGTCATGCGCCTGTCGCTGCATCCCAAGGGACTGGCGCCGCGGATCGCCAACCTCGGCGAATGGCAGGCCCACGCCCTGGAGCGCCTGCGCCGACAGGCCGAGCTCACCGCCGATCCCGGGCTGGTTGCCCTCATCGAGGAGATCCGCGGCTATCCGAAGCCGCCCGCCCCGGACCGGCGGCCCGAGGACTGGGGGGATGTGGTGATCCCGTTCCAGCTGATGATGGGCGACACCCTGCTGTCCATGATCGGCACGACCACGGTGTTCGGCACCCCGGTGGACGTCACGCTGTCAGAGCTGACCCTGGAGACCTTCTTCCCCGCCGATGCCGCCACCGCCGAGGCCCTGCGCCTGGCCCACGAGGCGCGGCAGACGGCGCCCTAGGTCAGTCCGCGTTCGGCGGCGGCGAGCACGGCCTCGGCCCGGCTGCGGACGTGGAGCTTCTGGTAGATCACCTTCACGTAGCCGGCGACGGTCTGCGGCTTGAGGCCGATCTTGCGCGCGGCCTCGGGCGCGGAGTATCCCCGGGCGATCAGGGTCAGCACCTCGACCTCGCGCGGTGTGAGGCCGGCGTCGTCCTTCGGCCGGGGCGCGGGTTGCGGGCGCATCCGCTCCAGCAGGCGGCGGGCGATGGAGGGCGAGAGCGGAGGCTCGCCGGCCTCGATCCGCCGCAGGCAGTCGGCCACGGTGTGGGGGTGCTCCTGCTTCAGCACATAGCCCTGGGCGCCGGCGGCGAGGGAGTCGAAGAGGTGCGTGTCGTCGTCATAGATCGTGGCGACCACCGGGGCGGCGTCAGGAAAGTCGCGGGCGATCTCGACCACCAGCTCCAGGCCCGAGCCGTCCGGCAGGCCCAGATCCAGCAGGGCCAGGGTCAGGGGCCAGGCTGGGGTCTCCCTGTGGGCCGCCAGCCACTGGCGCGCCTCGCGCAGGCTGCCGGCGGTGGCCACGGCCATGCCGGGAAAGGCGTCGGCGACGACGTCGGCCAGCCATTCACGGGTGTCCGGTCGGTCCTCGACGATCAGGCACCCCCGATCGGGAGGTGCGGCGCCGGCCGGCTGGTCATTACCCTTGCCCATCTGTCGGCTGCCGGACTCCGCGATTTTTCGACGGGGGTGATAATATCCGAGGGTTGCCCCAGGCCAATGATTCTGTTGACGAATGGGCTGGGGACATCCGCTGGGGGGCGTGCGGACCATGGCAGAGGCCAGCCTTTCGCTGGACGGCGGACGCGCGGCGCGCTCGCTGAGCGGCGCCGCCGCGCCCCTGCGGTTGCTGGCGCTCGCCCTGGCCGTGTGCGTCGCGGTGGCCGCGGCCGCGATCGGATTCTCGATCAACCAGCCCTGGCTCGGCCTGTCGATGCGCTACGATCAGGCGGTCGACGGGGTGGTGGTCCGGGCCGCCCAGGGGCCGGCGGCGGCCATTCCGGTCGGCACGGTGCTGACCGAGGTGCGCGGCGGCGGTGATCGCCTGCGGTTCGAGCGTCACGACCTGACCGGCCAGGTCGACGGCAGCTTCGGCCCCTTCGCCGAGTTCCAGCGGTTCATGGCCCGTCAGGACGGATTCTCGCGGATCCAGCGCCAGGAGACGGTGGTGTTCACCGACGCCGGCGGCCACGACTGGCCGGTCCGTCCCGAGGCGCACCGGCCGATCCGCACCCTGGGCGTCGACTTCTGGATCGGGGTGCTGGTGGGCGTGGTGTCGGGCCTCGTCTCGGCCGCCATTTTCGCCTTCCGCCCGCGCGAGACCAGCGCCCGATATGTCCTGCTCAGCGGCATGGCCATGCTGTTCTGCGCGCCCATGGGCGTGATGTACTCCGCCCGCGAGATGGGCCTGCCGGCCGACGCCTTCTACCTGATCAACGGGATCAACTTCCTGGGCGGCAGCCTGGCCTCGGCGGCCTTTTTCGCCCTGCTGCTCTACTATCCGCAGAGGATCGCCCCCCGCTGGGTGGGTTGGGCGGTCGTGGCGCTGTTCCTGGTCTGGTACGCGGCGCAGGCGGTGGGTCTCTTCCCGGACCTCACCTTCGCCCGGCGCTTCCTCACCCTCTGCGCCCTCGCCGGCTGTTTCGGCCTCTCCGCCATCCACTGGGTGCGGACCGGCCGCGACCCCATCGCCCGCGCCGCCCTGAGCTGGTTCCTGCTGTCGTGGGTGGTGATGGCCGGGGCTTTCGGCTTCACCATCCTCGCGCCGCAGATGTTCGGGGTCGATACCTCGGCGGCCGAGCCGTACGGCTTCCTGCTGTTCCTGCTGATCTACGGCGGGCTGGCCGTCGGCATCATGCGCTACCGCCTGTTCGAGCTGGGCGAGTGGTGGGGCCGGATCATGGCCTGGACGCTCGGCCTGGTGCTGCTGGCCGCGCTCGACATGCTGTTCCTGGCGGGGCTCCAGTTCTCGGCCGGCGCCTCGCTGTCGCTGGCGCTGCTGATCTGCGGGGTGGTCTGGCTGCCCCTCCGCGGCTGGATCGCCGAACGGGTGCTGCGGCGGAGCAAGGTGGACGAGCGCGCCGAGTTCGAGGGCGTGGTGCAGATCGGGCTCTCGGCCGCGCCCGAGGACCAGCTCACGCGCTGGGTCGAGGTGCTGCAGCGCCGGTTCGATCCGCTGAGCCTGGACCTGGCCGAGCCGGCGGTCGCCGTGCCCCGGCTGGAGGCGGACGGCCTGGCGCTGGTCACGCCGCAGATCCACGCGCTGCCGTCGTTGCGGCTGGAGTACGCCCGGGGCGGCCGGGCGCTGTTCTCGCCGGCCGATGTGGCCCAGGCGCGGGGGCTCGCCGACATGCTGCGCTTCGTGTTCGACAGCCGCGACAGCTACGAGCGCGGCGTGCAGGGCGAGCGCAAGCGCATCGCCGGCGACATCCATGACAATCTGGGCGCCACCCTCATGAGCGCCCTGCACAGCCGTGACGGCGAGCGCAAGGACCGGTTCATCCGCGAGACCCTGGCCGACCTGCGCAGCATCGTCTCCGAGCCCACGGCCGGGGAGGCGGGCGGCATCGCCGACGCCCTGGCGCGCAGCCGCAAGGAGATGGCCGAGCGGCTGGAAGCCCGGGGGGTGGCCCTCGAATGGGCGATGGAGGCCGGCGCCGTCCAGGAGGTGGAGCCGAAGGCGGTTCAGGCCCTGCGCGCCATGTTGCGCGAGATCACCAACAACATCCTCAAGCACGCCGGCGCCCAACGGGTACGGGTGGCGGTCGCCAGCGGCGGGGGCGAACTGGTGCTGACCGTCGAGGACGACGGCGTGGGCTTCGATCCCGGGACGGTCACCGCGGGCGCGGGCCTGGGCGGCCTCGTCGATCGCGCCCAACGCCTCGGCGGCGTTGTGGAATGGTCGCCCGGCGCCGGCGGCCGTGGCGCCCGGGTGCGCGTGCGGCTGCCCTTGGCTGCGGCCTAGACCTCGAGGGCCTTCAAGGCGGAGCCCCACCTTCGGCGCTTCGGAGTCGCGCTTCGCCTGAACGCAAAAGGCCCGCGGCGGTGAAGCCGCGGGCCCTGAGTGGCGACAGGCTTGGTCGGAGGCGTCAGCCCACCAGGCGCAGCGAGGCGGCCTTGGCCTGGTGCGGCGGAGGCACGTGCTGGCGACCCGACGCGCCGACCGGACGGGGCATCGTCGGATAGCCGATGATGGTGTCCAGCGGCGGGCTGGCGCTGATGGCGTAGGACGCCAGCTTGCCGCCCATCGTCGCGCCTTCGAAGCTGCCGATGTTGATGCCGGTGTAGATCCAGTCGCCGGCCAGGGTCAGGTTGTCGAAGCCCGAGGCCCAGGCCTCCAGCCGGTAATCGACGCTGCCTGGGGGCGAGGAGACGTACCGTTCGGTCGGGTCGATGTTGGCACGCCAGAACTGGCTGTCGAACCGTTGCACGCCCTGGGCCGCACCGTTGTTGGTGTCGATCAGCAGGTCGAAATCCAGGCCCATCGGATCGCCCAGGCCGTTGTTGGCCCGCACGGTCGCCTTGGGCAGCATCGTGCCGATGGCGGTCTGCAGGTACTGGATGCTCTGGGTGCGCACCCGCTCGCTCTGCCGGCGCGGATAGTCCGTGTCGGTGAACGGCGGCGGCGGCTCGTAGTCGGGCATCAGGCCGCAGAAGTACCAGAGGGCCTTGGGCATGTTGTCCTTCGGCCAGTCCTCCCACTTCAGCAGGTCTGGGAAGTTGGCGTTGCCGTTCGGCGGGCAGAAGTAGGTGCCGCTGAGCGCCAGCTCGTTCTGCTCGGGGTTGAGCGGCTCGGTCCAGCCCATCTCGTACAGGTCACGCGAGAGCCAAAGCTGCATGGCCTGGGTGGTGAGGGCCGGCAGGTTGTCGACCATCCCCTTCCACTCCGTCCGCTCGTGGACCAGCTCCTTGCAGAGGTACTGGATGGCGCCCAGCGAGATGGCGAAGACGATCTCGTCATAGTCCACGCCGTGGCGCAGCACCTTGGGCTTCTTCAGGTGCGGTTGGGATGCGTCGGGCCAGCCGTTCCAGTAGGACTCCAGGTCGATGCCCAGGGCCTTCAGGACCTCGCCCTCGTTCAGCTGGTCGTACAGCGGATACTTCGGCCAGGAGGGCAGGCCCTTGACCTCGATCAGCGGCTGATAGCCCCGGGCCGGGTCCTTCAGCGTCGCCTGCACGGTCATCTCGATCGAGCCGATCTTGCGGCTGTCACGCGGATCGATGTGCAGGGCGTCGACCTTGTGGAAGTACTCGAACTTCACGCCCCGGCGCTTCAGCACCTCGTACATCGGCGCGACGACGGTCTCGCCCGTGCCCGCCGCGAAGCTCCAGAGCAGGGCGCCCATGTAGGCGCAGCCGCGCAGGCTCCAGTCGAGATAGCAGCCGGCGCCCATGCGGGCAGCCCGGCTCGTGTCGCCGTTCGGGCTCTGGTAGCAGATGTTGACCGTCACCATCACGACCGGCGAGGCCAGGGTGTCGGCGTGGAGGCCGTGGCGGGTCAGCCAGTCGCTCCAGTTTTCCGGGTCCAGCACGTCGAAGCCGCGCACGGCCACATCGTCGACCAGGGTGCCGATGATCAGGGTGGCGTAGAAGTCCAAGGTCAGCAGCGCGCGGCGCAGGTCCTCGGCCTTGGACGCCAGCTTCGGCGCGATGGCGGCGAAGGCTTCGACCGCGCCGGCGATCAGCTTGCGCGCGCCCCGCACCTCGGCCACCAGCGGGTGGTTGGCGCCCTCGGAAAGCGGCGCCTCGTGCAGGCTCTTCAGCGCATTGTCGATGAACAGCTTCACGCCCGCGCCGACCAGGTGCGGGATGCCGTCGGCCTGGCCCAGCATCGCGGCGATCTCGTTGAGGATCGCTTCGATGGCGGTGCCGACGCCCTTGTAGGACGAGCCGTCGGTCGGCGGGATCGCGTTCGAGGGCGTGCGCACGGGCCACGGCTTCAGGCTGTCGTTCTGCCACTCCCACAGCATGGTGAGGTTCGAGGGCAGGAAGGCTTGTTCGAATGTCGCGATGGGCTGATCCGGCTTGCGGTTCAGCTCGGCGTAGACGTCGGCCATCAGCGGCAGGGCGTTGAAGTAGCTGCCCATGAAACCGTGGATGCCGTGCTCTTCGATCCGGGCGTTCTCCCCGCGCGAGGAGGCGCACTTGCCACCCAGGCGCCAGCCCAGTTGATAGAGCGTGATGTCGTAGTTCTTCTGCCAGTCCGGCTCGTTGGTCAGGTAGAAAGCCGTGACCAGACCACCCATCCCGCCGCCAAGGATGGACACCTTCTTCGGCGACTTCGTCGTTTCGACCATGTTCCCCACAACCGGATTCTTCCGGTCCCGCCTAGGTTGTTGACCTAGGCAGCTTGCCACCCAGACTTTTGCAGAGCCTTAACGACGCGGTCGTGGTGATCGGCGCGGGTGAAGGGGTGGCCGATGGTGAAGGCTTCCAGCGGATAGGCGGTGGCGTTGTTGCGGGCGACGCCCGGGCCGGCGCGCGAGCGCGCCAAGCGTTCGCCATCCTCCAGCGCCCGACGCGCCTCGTCCATCCGGTCGGCGCCGGCGTGGCACGCGGCCAGCAGGAAGTGCAGGGGGAAGCGCTGGGGGCCGCGGGCGCAAGCGTCGGCCGCATCGCGGGCCGCCCCCTCGTACTCGCCCGCGATGAACCGGGCGATGGCCTTGCTGCGGAACCAGAGCCAGGCATGCGGATCGTTCGGACTGGCGGCGATGGCGCGGTCGGAGGCGACGATCGCCTCGTCGGACTGCCCGTCGAACGACAGCAGCCGTCCCAGTTCGCCCCAGGCCGCCGCGAGATAGGGATTGAGCTCCAGCGCGCGGCGCTGCTCGGCCTTGGCCTCTGCCGGCCGGCCCATCAGCGACAGCACCACGCCCAGGGTGTAGTGCGCGAACGCGTCCGTGCCGCCGGCCGAAACCGCGCGCATGGCGATGCGGTGCGCCTCGGAGATGGCGGTGTTCGGGGTCTCGGTGGCGCCCACCCAGACGTCGAACAGCTTGCAGTGCGCCAGGATGGCCAGGGCCGAGACGTCGTCCGGCTCGATGCTCAGCGCCTGTTCCAGCAGCAGCTCGGCCTGCCGCACGTCCTCGGGCGTCGAGCGCCAGAAGTGGCGCCGACCGCGGACGAACAGCTTCCAGAACTCCAGGCTGTGCGACGGGGTCTGGAGGGCTCGGGCCTCCTCGCGCTCCAGCACCGCCGGCTCGACGGTGCCGATGATCGCGCTGGTGATCTCGCTCAGGATCGAGAACAGGTCGGCCTGGGGGCGATCGTAGCGGTTCGACCAGGCGCTGGTCTCGTCGGCGCCGTGGATCAGGTCGACCGAGACACGGACCATGCCGCCCAGGCTGCGAACCTTGCCGTCCAGCACATAGTCGACGCCCAGGCGCTGGCAGATGGCGCCCGGCCCGTGGCCGACCACGTCGGAGTTCAACAACGCCTGGCGCGGCATCACCGACAACAGGGGCGACTTCGACAGGCCGGCGGTCAACTCGTCGGCCAGGGCTTCGGCGAACCAGGCCTGCTCCTCGTCGCCGGGCGGGTGGGTGAACTCAAGGACCACCAGCCGGGGCCGGGCCATGGCGGACGGCTTCAACTCGGCGTGCTCGCGCTCGGGGACCGCCTCCGGGGCGGTCAGCCGGTAGCCGACCCGCGGCACGGTCTCCACGACGAAGGCGTCGCCGGCGCGGGAGGCCAGCTTGCGCAGCTTGGCCATGACCAGGGTGATGGCGTCCTCGCCGACCACCCGTCCGCCCCAGCAGGTGGCGATCAGGTCGTCGCGGCTCACCACCGCGCCATCGGCCTGTGCGAGGCGGACCAGCACCTGCATGACGCGCGGCTGCAGCACCTCGCGTCCCTGGGGCGAGACCACCTCCAGGGTCGGCGGCCGCACCTCCAGCGTCCCCAACTCGAATGCGGCCTCATGGGCCAGTTGAATCAAACTCAAGGTCCCGTTCCCACTCGCGCCCTGGCTCGCGCAATCGCCGTCGTCGTCACGCCGACCCCCTCCATTCCGACTTATCACAACAATGGCCCGCCGAAAGATCGGAGATTGCTCGGGGAAAGATCGGAACGGGGGCCTGTCGATTCATCCCCCCGCGACGGCATTTAATGCGTGGGTTTCGACCGTTTCCTGAGCGTGGGCGGACCCGACAATCGGCCCGCGCTCCTGGCCCCTACTTTCGCCGTCCCGTTCCCGCTGGTGTCGGCGATGGGGATGCCGGCCCTCGTGGCCGGCACAAGGCCGCCGAGACCCATGGGGGGTTTATACGCCGACCGGACCTGGTCCGACGGCGCGGACCGGACTTGCTCCTGGGGGGGAGCTTGACCGGCCCGAAACCCCGTCAGGCGCGCGGAAGCCCTTGAGCCGCCCGCCTTCTTCTGGAGCCCCCGGTCTGGCCGGATCGGGGGCTTCTTTTTGCCCGGGCGGCGGGGCGTTCCGGCCGAAAGCGGTGTCCCTTCGGTGTCCTTGGGCGAGCGGTGTGGGCCGCGCTCCCCTGGCCAGGCCCCTGCAGAACTGCAGCCCCTGCCTGCAGGGCCTCGGGTTCTCGACGATGCGGGGCAGCCTTACTCCGTGGTCATCCCAGCGGGCCTCCCCGTCCGCGACACAACCGGATCCCAGACCATGTCACGTCATCTCGGCGCCCTGCGCGCCTGCGTCGCCGCGTGCGCGCTCGCTCTCGCCCCCGCCGCCGCCAACGCCGCGGTCGTCGTCTATTCAGGCTTCGACGTCAGCGCGAGCGGCCCCGGCAACAAGCCCAACGCCGACGCCGCCCACAACGCCTTCGTGGCCGCCATCGGCGGGCTGCAGGCCTTCACCACCACCTTCGAAGGCGCGGCGGCCGGAACCTATCCCGACTTCGCCCTGGCCGGCGGCGGGTCGATGACGGCGAGCGGCACCCAGGGCCCGGGTATCGTCATCCGCCACGGCACCCTGTGCACCTTCAAGCTCTGCGGCGCCAACACGACCACGGGCGGCAAGGCCTTCGTCGCGCTCAACGGCAGCGGGCTGGTCACCTTCACTTTCGCCCAGCCGATCCAGGCGTTCGGCGCCTACTTCACCGGGGGGCAGTTCCCCGGCATGCAACTGACGTTCAACGACGGCAGCGTGCGCGCCGTGGACGTGCCCGGCATGGAGGGCGCCACCTTCGCGGGCTTCACCGACTTCGGGAAGTCGATCTCGAAGATCACCTTCGACGCCGGCCGGGATTCGGTGGGCATCGACGACATCACCTTTGCCTTGGCCACGCCGGGCGGCGTGCCCGAACCGGCGACCTGGGCGCTGATGATCGGCGGCTTCGGCATGGCCGGCGCGACGCTGCGGGCCCGTCGCCGCGAGGCGGTCCGCGCCTAGCGGAAGGCGTCGGCGAGGAAGCCGGCCAGGGTCTTCACCTCGGGCGCGCGTCGCAGGCGCTCGGGGTAGACCAGCCAGATCGCGTCGCTTCCCGGGGTCATGAAGCAGAGCTGCAGGTCCGTGACGCCCAGGGTCGCCAGTTGCGGCAGCGCGCCGACGCAGGCGCCCGAGCGCACCATGGCCAGCACCGCGCCCAGCGAGTTCACCACCTGGCGCACCGTGTGTTCCAGGCCGAGCTGGCGGACGGCCGGCATCGCCGCGTCGTGGGCGACCATCGGATGGCTCGCCAGCTCGGCGAAGTCGCCCGGCGCGCCGTTGGCGGCGGCGTAGCTGGTGCTGCAGTAGACGCCCCACGGGTCGTCGCGCAGCTTGCGGCGGATCAGCGAGGCGCCCTCCGGGGGCGGGCCGGCGCGGACAGCCACGTCGGCCTCGCCGGCCTCCAGGTCGCGGACCGTCGAGCTGGCGTCGACCTCGATCTGTATGTCGGGGTAGGCGGCGACGAACCGCGACAGCGCCGGCGCGAGCTGGTTCTGGGCCACGAACTCGTCGGTGGTGATCCGCAGGCGTCTCACCGCGCGGCGGGTGGCGGTGTCGGCTTCGCGGGCGAAGACGGCCACCTGCGCCGCCACGCCCTCGGCCGACAGTCGCAGGGCCAGGGCGGCGGGCGTCGGCGTGTAGCCGGTAGGCCCCCGGGCGAACAGTTCCAGGCCCAGCGCCGCCTCGAGGGCCGCGATGCGCCGCGCGCAGGTGGTCTGTTCGACGCCCAGCTCACGCGCCGCGCGCGCCGTCGAGCCGTGCTCCAGCACCGCCGCGAAATAGCGCAGGTCGTTCCAGTCGAAGGTCAAGCCGGGCCCCAGGCGAACGGGCGGCGATGCTGCGGACGTCGCGTCCGCTTGTCCAGTCGCCCTAGCGCACCATCGCCGCGAGCCGGCCGAAGTCCAGCGCGTTCAAGATCGCCTGCCGCGACGGCTCCGAGCCCGTGTCGCCGCGTTGCGGTGTCACCACGGTGATCAGCTGCACGTCACCCGGGCGCCGGGTGTCGTAGTAGGCAGGATTGAGCTCCATGACCGCCTGTCCGGGCCGGCAGGCGCCCGAGAGGTCCAGGGTCTCCAGGCGCGCGCCTGGGGCGAAGCAGGCGCCCACCGCGCGGCCACGCGCCTGGGCCAGCTGCCGACGCCAGCTGTCGAGTTGCGGGTCCGCCGGCCGCGCGCGGGCGTCGTCCTGTTGCTGCAGACGCAGCCGTTCGCGCAGGGCCTGCTCGGCCAGGTCCAGGCCTTCGAGGTTCGAGCGCCGCATCTCGGCCAGCTTCTGCGCCGTGAAGCTGCCGGCCACCGGGCGCAGACCCTCCTCGAACTCCGCGATCCGCCGGGGGCGCTCCTCACGCCGGAACCGCTCGATGTCGGCCTCCGTGATCCGATCCTCGGCCTGGCGCGTCGCGCCGGCTCCGGCGTCGGCCTCGGCCTGTCGCACACGCTCCGCCAGGAAGCGCTCGGCGCTGACGGGAACCAGCAGCGGGGCGTCCCGCCGTGTCAGCATGACCACCCGATAGCCGCCGCGCGTCAGCTCGATCCGGCCCGGCTCCATCCGCTCGGGGACGGGCGCGAACCAGTGATGGCCCTGACGCGCCTCGGCGTCGGGGACGACGGCGCGGTTGCGGTCCACGAGGTCCGAGGTCTGGTTCAGACCCAGCATGACCAGGGCGTTGTTGGTCTTGATGCATCGTCCGTTGCGATACTCCAGCGGCCGCATCACCTCGACCCGGCCGGACAGCACCTTGGCGTCCAACGCCCCGTGCATCTCGATCCACGAGCCGAGCTGATGGCAGATCCCCGGCGGCGGGCTGTTGACCTGCGGCATGGCGTCGAACTGGGCGATCACCTGGCCCATGTTCGCGCGGAACGCCTGCACGGCGGTCGGCCCATAGCCTGCCACCTTCGCCTTCGGGTCGAGGAGCTTCACGTACCGGCCGCCGTCGCCGCCGGGCACATAGACCCGTGCGTCCTGCGCCTTGGCGGGCAGGGTGATCGTGGCCAGCGCGGCGGCCAGGAAAGCGATGATACGGCGCAAAGGCGGGCTCCTCGGACAGCGGCCGCGGCGTCTAGCACGCCCGCGCGCGCCCGGAGGGGGCCGTTCGACGAGACCCGTCGGCCGTTAGACCGAGGCGGTCGCATCGATGCTCGGCTTCGTCTCAAGAGCCGATGCGTCAGCTCCCGGGCTGAGGTGGATGGTTCCGATCCATTCAGAGAGAGCCCGATGCGCGTTTCCTTCGCCCCCGCCCTGGCCTTTGCCTTCGTCTCCGCGGTCGCCTCGACGTCCGCCCTCGCCGGAACCGCCAGGGTTCAGGGCAGCGCCTACGACCAGCGCTACGACATCTCGCAACAGGGGCAGGCGGACGGCAGCGCGAGCGGCGTGCTGAACGAGGGGGCGGGCAATCCCGGCTACGCCCAGCAGCGCCAGACATCGGTCGCGACGGCCAACGCGACGACCCGGTCGCTTCACGCGGCGGCGAGCCATGTGATCCGAAGCGACGATATCCCGCCCTACAACAAGCTGAACGAGGTGCTGGCGTCCGCGTCGATCGAGAGCAACGTCAAGTTCGTGATCCCCGGCCAGGATCGGCTCACGCCGTTCCGGGTCAACTTCAATCCCGTGGTCATCGACGGGCTGCTGGGGCTGAGGGGGCCGGACGACAAGAGCTGGGAGGGCTTCGTCCAGATGTCGTACCTGTTCCAGATCTCGGGCTACTACGCCCAGACCACCTCGTTCATCAGCTCGCTGGACCCCGCCGACCAGAGGGTCCGAGATTTCGAAGGCTATGAGTTCGACCTGAATTCGTCGGGATGGGTGCTGTACCCGCTGGAGACCTACAAGATGTCCCAGCGGCTGGATGTGAAGGCCCGTCTGGCGCCGACGTTCAACGGACAGTTCCGCAACGCCAACGCCGTTGCCTCGTCGAACTTCGGCAACACGGTCTACTGGGGCGGCATCGCCTCGCTGACCCTGATGGACGGCACGCCGATCGAGAACTGGAGCCTGGACATCTCGGACGGCATCGACTGGACGTCGGCGTCGCCCCGCGGGACGGCCGCCGTGCCGGAGCCGGCCTCGTGGGCGCTGGCGATCCTGGGCTTCGCCATCGCGGGCTCCGGCCTGCGTCGCCGCCCGGCGCCGCGAATGGCCTGAGGCGAGCGGCTCAGGCGGGCGGCGGGTCCGGATAGGCGCTCACCACCGGGCCCAGCGCCTCCGTCAGCGGGGCCAGCCAGGGCTCGTAGTTCTTCCAGTGCTCGACGGCGTCGGTGAAGATCGGCCGTCGCACCTGCTCGGAGCTGGCGGTCCGCACCGCGCGGTCGTTGTTGTAGAACGCCAGGCAGGCGGGCTCGAACGGCAGGCCCAGGTAGTCCAGCAGCCGCCCGACCTCGGTCTCGGTGTCCGCCACCATCTGCTCATAGATCACGCGGTGCACCGCGCCGGGCGCGGCCGCGTCATAGGCCGCCATCAGGGCCACATAGTCGCGATAGTACCGCCCCACGTCGGCGAGATCGTAGGAGAAGGCCTGGCCCCGCGCGAAGTGCTGCTTCCAGGCCGAAAAGCAGCAGCCCAGCGGATGGCGTCGCGCGTCGATGATCCTGGCGTTCGGCAGGATGGCGCGGATCAGGCCGACGTGCTGCCAGTTGTTTGGCATCTTGTCGATGAACAGCGGCCTGGCCGTGTGGCGGTGGATGCGCGTGCGCTCAAGGTACTCCTCGCCGAGCCGGGTGCGATCAGCCGGGGTCAGCGCCGCGACCATCGCCTGGAAGTCGGCGAACTCGCCCTGATCCACCCGCGACTGCAGGCGGCTGGCGATCACCATCATCTCGGGCAGTTCCATCGTGCCCTCGACCTGGCTGTGGCTGGCGAGGATCTGCTCCACGAGGGTCGAGCCGGAACGCGGCAGGCCGACGATGAAGATCGGATCCGGCGCCGGGCAACCACCGGGCTCCAGGGCGTCGATGAAGTCGCGGGTGAAAGTCCGTGCGGCGGCCGACACCTCGGCGGCGAAGGCGTCGGGATCGTGCAGCACCATGGCGCGCCGCAGGCGGTTGCCGAGGTCATAGTGGTGGAAGGAGGCGGCATAGTCCCGGGCGTCCTCCAGCGCCTTGCCCAGCGAGAAGTGCAGGTGGAACACGTCGTCCTGCCGCGCCTCGGCCTGGGGCTCCAGGGTGGCCAGCGCCGCCCGCATGGCGGCGATGTCGTCGGTGTTCAGCTTGACGGTCTTGAGGTTGGCCAGGCTCCACCAGGCTTCGCCCATCGTCGGCTGGCGCGTCACCGCCTGGCGATAGGCCTCCACCGCCTCGGGCTGGGCGCCGAGCGTCTTCAGGACGTGGCCCAGGTTCTGCCAGACCTGGGGCTGCCCGGGGTGCTGCTCCAGCAGGCGCTCATAGATCTCCCGGGCCTGTTCCTGCAGACCGAGGCGCACCAGCACCGAGGCTCTGAGCAGGTCGTGGCCCGGGCTGCTGACCGGGGAGCCGGCCAGGACCTCGGCATGTTCCAGTGCTTCTGGCAGGCGATTGGTCTGCATCAGCAGGCGGACCAGGAAGTCACGCGCGAGGTCGAAGCCCGGCGCGACGCTGACGGCCTGTTCGACCAGGGCGATCGCGTCGGTCATGTCGCCCCGCCGCCAGTGGACCTCGCCCAGCAGGCGGATGGCCGGCGGATCGTCCGGATCAGCCTCCAGGCCCCTGCGCAGCATCGTCTCGGCGTCGTCGAGGCGGCCATCGTTCATCGCGGTGGCGGCGGCCAGCAGGTCGGGATCGCGGGATGAGGCATGAACGCCCGAGAGATCGGCGCGCCAGGCTTCCAGGTCCCGGCCCGCCTTGCGCAGTTCCTTCGCGAGCAGGAACCAGCCGCCGGCCACCATCGGCTGCTGACGGGTCAGGGCCTCGAGCGCGGCGACGGCCTGGCGTCCGTCCCCTGCCTCGCTTGCCGCCTGAGCCAACTCCCAGGTGACGGCCGGCACCTGTGGATGGGCGCGGGCCAAGGGGACCAGCCGCGCCAGGGCGGCGTGGGTCCGTCCCAGGCGACGCAGGGCCTGGCAGGCCATCAGTTCCGCCGGCGGCAGGCCGGGAGAGACCTTCAGCAGGGCTTCCGCGCGCGCCAGCGCCGCATCGGGACGGGCGGCCAGCAGCGCGGCGATCTCGGCCAGGGCCGCTTTCGGGGAGAGCGCCTCGGGTGCGGGCGGCGAGATCGACATGACGGGTCCTTGGTCCAGCCCGCGCGCGGCCGTCGGACCGGACGCACGCTCTGGGGTGATCGCCGACACTCCGGACGATTGAGCGAGTCGCGATCAACCACCGGCATTCTTCGGGCCCCGGGCGCCCGGTCGATGGCCAGCGGCTTGGGCGCCCGCGCACAATTTTAGAACAGCCGCTCTGGTTGCTGGGGTGTCACGACCGTTTCAACCCGGGTTGCATGGTGTAACGCGCTTGACAGTCGCGACCTGCGTTCCGCCAATCAGAATTCAGGCGATCTCGCGGAGTGCTGCGTCCGCGAACGGCCAGTCGATTCAGAACATGTTCCGCGCTTAGCGCGTGAACAATGTATTTGTCGACGCACAAATCTTCGATTCCCGGATTTATCGCGCCATCTGGACCTGGGGACCAGTTGGTCATCAAGGCGGGCATCGATCAAAACAAGAAAATTCGAAGGAGGAAATTTTGGCGACAGGACTTGGGGGATATCCAACTCATGAGAATGCGAAAGCCGGTGCGGAAGACGCGCCTCCTTTGTTTGCTGGCGGCGACGACCGTCCTGACGCCCCTGGCCATGGCCAGTCCGGCGCTCGCCGACGCCGCGGCCGACGCGGCGGCGGAAGCCGCCGGGGCTGATGAGGCCCTGCTGGGCGAAGTCATCGTCACCGCCACGCGGAAGGCGGAGAGCGTCCAGAAAGTGCCGATGTCCATTCAGGCGCTGAGCACCCAGAAGCTCGAAGAGCGGCATGTGACGGGGTTGTCGGACCTCGTGACCCTGCTGCCGTCGGTGTCCTTCGCGGGGATCGGCCCGGGACGTCAGACCGCCTACTTCCGTGGCATCGTGCCGGCCGGCGGCACCTATGCCTCGGTGGGCTACTACCTCGACGATATCCCCATCACCGGCACCGGCGTGCCGGACATCCACGTCTACGACCTGGAGCGGGTCGAGGCGCTGTCGGGCCCGCAGGGGACCCTCTATGGCGCCGGCTCGCTGGCCGGCACCATCCGCTTCATCACCAACAAGCCGAAGCTGGGCGTCTTCGAAGGCGGCTATGACCTCGAGGCCAACAAGTATGGCGCGGGCGACATCGGCGGCCAGATCGAGACCTATGTGAATACCCCGGTCAGCGAGACGATCGCGGTGCGGGCCATGGCCTACTACCGCCGCGACGGCGGCTACATCGACAACACGCCCAACAACGGCAAGCTGAACGACGGGCGTTCCGCCCTGCTCACCCTCGGCGACAACAATCCCGCCACCTCGTTCCTGCTCGACAACGCCGCCTTCGCCAAGGACGACTACAACACCGTCCGCGAGTACGGCGGCCGGCTGCAGGCGCTGTGGGAACTGGCTCCCGGTTGGGAAGTCACCCCGGCGATCACCGCGCAGCGCCAGGTGTCGAAGGGCTACTTCGGCTTCGATCCGCGCGTCGGCGATCTCGAGGTCCACGACTTCGACAAGACCGAGAACGACGACCGCTGGTATCAGGCCTCGCTGTCAGTGCACGGCCACATCGGCGACTGGGACGTGGTCTCGGCGACCGGCTACCACAAGCGCCGGACGAAGCTGCTGAACGACTACACCTACTACACGGTGACCTATGACGCCTTCGGGCCGGGGTACGAGAACTACCTGCAGTTCTTCGACAAGAGCGGCTGCACCGGGTCCGGCGCCAGCCTCCGCTGCAACAAGCTGATCAACCCGACCCAGTTCTTCCACGGCGACACGCACCGCGACAAGTTCACCCAGGAATTCCGCATCTCCACGCCGAAGGATTGGCCCTTCGACATCACGGCGGGCGCCTTCTATCACTGGCAGAAGCAGGAAAATAACACCTACTACGCCATCCATGGGCTGGACAACATCGCCGGCTATACTCAGTCGGGCGGCGGTGACAGCAATCCGGCTGGCTTCGGCATCCCCACGACGGCCGGCGGGACCATGATCGTCGGTACGCCTGCTGTGAAGCAGGACGGCTTCTACATCACCGAGACCAACCAGATCTACCACGACAAGGCGCTGTTCGCCGAAGGTCACTACAACATCACGCCCACCCTCAAGCTGACGGCCGGGATCCGCTATTTCTGGACCGACTACCGGATCAAGGGCTTCGCCGGCGTGATGGCCTCGGCGCGCAACACCACGAGCTCGCTCTTCGTGCCGACCGGGACGTTGGGGTGCCCCACGCCCCTGCCGGCCGAGCGGCTGCAATGCCTGAACACCAACTTCGCCGCCGCGGATCAGGTCGGCCGCTATGACGAAAAGGGCGAGACGCACAAGATCGCCCTGGACTGGCAGGTCACCCCGACCAAGATGATCTATGCCAACTACTCGACCGGCTTCCGGCCGGGCGGGTTCAACCGGCCGCTGCGGATCCGCAACATCGGTGTCGCCACCGTGCCGTCGTTCAAGTCGGAAGAGCTCACCAACTACGAGATCGGTTTCAAGACGGTCTGGAACGACATCTTCCGCCTGAACGCGGCGCTCTATTACGAGACCTGGGACAACATCCAGTACTCGGTGGTGGTGTCGGGCGCGCAGGGCGCGGGGATGACCGGCAACGCCGGCAAGGCCCGGGTCTACGGCGCCGAGTACGACGCCGACCTGAAGCTGGGGCAGGTCACCATCTCGACCTCGGGCGCCTACAACGACGCCGCGCTGGATGGGAACTTCTGCAACTTCGCGTTCAGCGCCAGCAGCATGTCGATCTCGCAGCTGAGCACCTGCACGCTCGGCGCGACGGTGCCGGGCTCTACGCCGCCGACCCCGCAGGTGGCGGCGGCCGACGGCACCCGCCTGCCGCGTCAGCCGAAGTTCAAGGGCACGACCTCGGTGCGCTACGACACCGAGTACGGCGACTACATCGCCTACGTGCAGGGCGCGGCGCTCTATCAGACCGGCGCGACCCAGGACCTGAACGTCTTCAACAACAACCTGCTGGGCAATACGTCCGGCTTCGTGACGTTCGACTTCTCGGCGGGCGTGAAGAAGGACAACTGGACGTTCGACGTGTTCATGCAGAACGCCTTCGATCGCCGGGGCCTGACGACGCGGAACACCTTCTGCTCGATCACCTTCTGCTCTGACTCGTCGCGGGCCTTCCCGGTCAAGCCGCAGTTCTTCGGCGCCCGGTTCGGCCAGAAGTTCTGATGATCCACGGACCGTGGGAGCGCCCAGCGCGCTTCCGCGGAACGGCCAAGAAAAAACGGCCGGAGCGAGAGCTCCGGCCGTTCGTCGTTTCCGTTACGGGCGCGTTCAGGCGTCGATCAGTTGCCGATCGACCGCCGCCGCCTGCATCGACTTCTGCAGCTTCTCGAAGGCGCGCACCTCGATCTGGCGCACGCGCTCGCGGCTGACGCCGTACTCGCCGGCGAGCTCCTCCAGGGTGGTGGGCTCGTCCTTCAGGCGGCGCTCGGTCAGGATGTGGCGCTCGCGCTCCGACAGCTCGGTCATGGCCTCGGTGAGCAGGCTCATCCGCAGGTTCATTTCCTGGTTGTCGGCGACGACGCTCTCCTGGCTCGGCGTCTGGTCGTCGACCAGCCAGTCCTGCCACTCGCTTTCCGAGTCGGCGCGCATCGGCGAGTTCAGGCTGGCGTCCCCACCGGCGAGCCGGCGGTTCATGCTGACCACTTCCTCGTCCAGTACGCCCAGCTTGGTGGCGATCTGGCTGACCTGGTCGGGACGGAGGTCCCCTTCCTGCAGGGCTTCGATCTCGGACTTGGCCTTGCGCAGGTTGAAGAACAGCTTCTTCTGCGCCGCGGTCGTGCCCATCTTCACCAGCGACCACGAGCGCAGGATGTATTCCTGGATCGAGGCGCGGATCCACCACATGGCGTAGGTCGCCAGGCGGAAGCCCTTGTCGGGGTCGAACTTCTTCACCGCCTGCATCAGGCCGACGTTGCCTTCGGAGATCACTTCCCCGATCGGCAGGCCGTAGCCGCGATAGCCCATGGCGATCTTCGCCACGAGGCGCAGGTGGCTGGTGACCATCTTGTGCGCGGCCTCGGAGTCCTGGTGCTCCTGCCAGCGCTTCGCCAGCATGAACTCCTCGTCCTTGGGCAGCATCGGAAACTTGCGGATTTCCGACAGGTAACGGCTGAGGCCGCCTTCCGGCGACATCACGGCGATCGCGTTCATCGCGGCCATGGCATATCCCCTCTTTACTGTGGACGCTTGTCGGGCCGCCGCGCGTCGACCTGTTCCAGGGCGCGCTTCGACATATCGTCCCCTCCAACCCATCAGATAGGTACGA
This sequence comes from Pseudomonadota bacterium, assembly GCA_040752615.1. GTDB lineage: Bacteria > Pseudomonadota > Alphaproteobacteria > Caulobacterales > Caulobacteraceae > Phenylobacterium. The sequence goes on from JBFMGV010000004.1 coordinate 247,860, forward strand.
GGTTGCGGTGACGCTAGGTCGCTTGGGAGAGACGGGTCCGATAAAATGTCCGACTTCCTAGGTCGGGATTTTTACGCCGCTCAGATGGCGACAACAAGGCACGCTTTCTGACACGTGCTGTTAGCTCAGCTGCACGGGGGGTATGGCTCCGATCATACCAAGGTGGGGGGTTCGGGCCGCATGGGCAAGCGTGGCCGCGCCGCTCGGCGATGGTCCCGCGCGACAGCGGGTGTCGGATCGGCGAGGGTGGCTACGTCCTTAGGAGGAAACCTCCCAGCCAAGGAGCCTTCCGATGCCCAAGATCACCCCCTGCCTCTGGTTCGACCGCGAGGCCGAGGAGGCCGCGAAGTTCTGGTGCGCCATCTTCCCCGACTCCAGGATCGTCGATGTCTCGCGCTATCCGGAGAACCTGCCCGGCGACCGCGCCGGCGAAGTGCTGACCGTGGTGTTCGAGCTGGACGGCAAGCGCTTCATGGGTCTGAACGGCGGCCCGCAGTTTCCATTCACCGAGGCGGTGTCGATGGAGATCGAGGTCGACACCCAGGCTGAGCTCGACCGCTACTGGGACGCCCTGCTCGCCGGCGGCGGCAAGGAGAGCCAGTGCGGCTGGCTGAAGGACCGCTTCGGCTTCTCGTGGCAGGTCACGCCGAGGCAGCTCGGCGAGCTGATGGCCGGGCCCGACAAGGCAAGGGCCGGCCGCGTCGCCGCCGCGATGATGCAGATGATCAAGCTCGACATCGCCAAGCTCGAGGCCGCCGCGGCAGCGGGCTAGCTACCGGAAGTCCACATGCAGGTGGTCGTCGTGGCGGGCCACGCCACAGCCGGCGAACCTGACCTTGGGATCGTCCGCGAAGCCCAGCCGGGCCTTCAGGTGCGGTTCGACGAAGATGCGGCGGACGCGTGGGTCGGCGCTGAGTGCGCGGATCAGGTCGCGGGTGGGCGCCACGGCCATGCGCCAGTCGCGACCGGGCTCGGGGTCTGGCCGGGCGTGATGGCCGGCGACGCCGCGACAGACCCGCTCAGCCTCCCGGCGGGGTGGCTCGAACGCGCCATAGCCCGACCGGGTCGGCGGCGCGCGCAGGCGGCCCTTCCGGTCCTCGTAGAGGATCGCCAGGTCGACCTGGCGGCCGTCGCCGTGGCTGACATGTGGCGGCATGGGCCGCCGGGCGCTCGGCCACGACGCCTCCATGTAGCGGATCACCGCGCCCGGATGGTCGTGCGCGACGGCCGCCGCCGCCTTGCGCAGCGCCGCGCTCGCGGCCGGGGACACATAGTGGCGGGCGGCGAGGCAATAGCCCGAGGCGTGCGGCCGCAGCGGGCCGGCGGCGGCGCAGGGGAGGGGGACGAGGCCGTTGGTCGCCGCCTCGGCGTCCGCGCGGGCGGGCCCCGCCAGCAGCAGCGCCGCCGCTAGAGCCGCGCCAGCAACGCCTCCAGGGCGGCCATGTCGGGGGGCAGCTCGCTCTCGCAACGGATCGTCTCGCCGGTGATCGGATGGACGAAACCGAGCACGGCGGCGTGCAGGGCCTGACGGTGAAGCTGTGCAGTTTCGATGGCCTCGCGCACCGGCTCGGACGGCGAGCCGGACCCATAGGTCGGGTCGCCCAGGCACGGCGTACCCTTGCTGGCCAGGTGGACGCGGATCTGGTGCGTGCGACCCGTCTCCAGCCGGCAGGCCACGCGCCCGGCCAGCGGCTTCTCCTGCGGACCGAACACGCGCTGGACGCGATAGTGGGTGACGGCGTGCCGGCCGCCGGTCTTCACCATCGCCATCTTCTTGCGGTCGTGGGTCGAGCGGGCGATCGCGCCCTCGATCGTTCCCTTGTCCGGGCGGGGCGCGCCACGGGTGAAGGCGATGTACTCGCGGTCGATGTCGTGGGCCTCGAACAGGGCGGCGAGGCCCTGGTGCGCGGCGTCGGTCTTGGCGACCACCACGACGCCGGAGGTGTCCTTGTCGATGCGGTGGACGATGCCGGGCCGGGCGACTCCGCCAATGCCCGAGAGGCTGTCGCCGCAGTGATACAGCAGCGCGTTGACCAGGGTGCCGTCCTCGCTGCCCGGCGCCGGATGCATGGCGATGCCGGGCGGCTTGTCGAGGACGATCAGGTGGGCGTCCTCGAACAGGATGGTGAGCGGGATGTCCTGCGGCTGCGGGTCTGCGGGAGCCGGCGGCGGCACGTCGATGGTGTAGACGCCGGCGGCGGCCTTGGCGGAACCGTCGGACACGGCGGCGCCGTCGCGGCTGACGCGGCCCTCGGCGATGAGGGCCTGGATGCGGGCGCGCGACAGGTCGGGCAGGCGCTCGGCCAGGGTCTTGTCGACCCGGCCGCCCGCCTCGTCCGCCGTCAGGATGACGCTGGCTTCAGAGCCCATGCTTCTCGCTGGCGCCTTCCTCGTGGCCGGTGATCGAGCCTTCCTTGAACAGATACTCGCGCAGCTGTTCGTCCGCCTCCTTGTCGTTGCGGCGGATCCACTCCAGCACCATGGCGGCGTGCTCCAGCTCCTCGCGCGCGTTGTGCAAGAGGATCTTCTTGAGCTCGGGGTCCTCGGTGTCGTCGGCCCGCTGGCGGTACCAGTCCACCGCTTCGAACTCCTCCATCAGCGAGGTGATGGCGTAGTGGAGGTCCAGAGTCTTCCGGCTCAGCTTTTCGCGTGCGACGTGGAGTCCTTCGCTGGACATCGGCTGTCATGCTCCTGTGGTATGGCCCAGTCATATCGGGCGGCCGAAGCGGGGAGCAACGACCATGAAGATCGACCGGCGCAAAGCCTTGGCCTTGTTCGGCCTCGGCGCAGCAACGCCCGTGGCGGCGCAAAGCTCCGCCGTTTCGTTCCAGCATGGCGTCGCCTCGGGTGATCCGACCCAGGACAAGGTCGTGATCTGGACGCGGATCACACCGGCGCAGCCGGGCGCGGACATTTCCTACAAGTGGTCGCTGAACCCCATCGACCGGCGCGCCGGCGGCGCCAAGAGCGGCTCGGGCGTCACCGGGCCGGATCGCGACTACACTGTGAAGGTCGACGTCACCGGCCTGGACGCGGGGCGCGCCTACACCTTCGACTTCGAGGCGGGCGGCGTGAAGTCGCCGATGGGCCGCACCCAAACCCTGCCGGACGGCCCGGCGAAGGACGTGGTGATGGCGGTCGCCTCGTGCAGCCTGTTCCCGAACGGCTACTTCAACGCCTATCAGGCGATCGCCGACCTGCCTCGGGTCGATGTGGTGCTGCACCTCGGCGACTACATCTACGAGTACGGCGGCCCGGGCAGCTACGGGATGGATTCGGCGGTCGCGGGAACCCGTCCGCACGACCCGCCGCGCGAGATCGTCAGCCTGGCCGACTACCGCCGTCGGCATGCGCAGTACAAGGCCGATCCGCAGCTCCAGGCGGCCCACGCCAAGGCGCCCTGGATCGTAGTCTGGGACGACCACGAGACGGCCAACGACAGCTGGCTGCACGGCGCCGAGAACCACCAGGCGCCGGCCGAGGGGGACTGGAACGAACGCAAGGCGCGGGCCCTGAAGGCCTATTACGAGTGGATGCCGATCCGTGAGCCGGCCGCCGGGGTGGGCCTGGCCGAGGCGGCGGCGCGCAGCTTCCGCTTCGGCGATCTCGCCAGCCTGATCATGGTCGAGACGCGCCTCGCCGCGCGCGACAAGCAGGTGAGCGTCGAGGCGGACGCGCCGGAGGTGGACGGCAAGCGCGACCTGACCGCCCTGAAGGCCAAGCTGGCCGATCCGGCGCGACGTATGATGAGCGCCCAGCAGGAAGCCTGGGTCGGCGAGGAGCTCAAACGTTCGGTCGGCGCGGGCCATGCCTGGCAGGTGATCGGCAACCAGGTCGTGATGGCGCGGGTCATGCCCCCCAGCCCGAAGAAGGAGCTGACGGCCGAGCAGTACGCCTCGATCCCAGAAGCCGCGAAGCGACGCGTGGCGCGCTATGAGGCCGGCGCGGCCCTGGGCCTGCCGGCGGGCCTGGACATGTGGGACGGCTATCCCGCCGACCGCGAGCGCCTGTACGACGTCTTCAAGGCGGCGAAGGCCCGGCCCGTGGTGCTGAGCGGCGACAGCCATTCGTTCTGGGCCAACGAGCTGTCGGACGCGGCGGGCAAGCGGGTGGCGGTGGAGTTCGGCACGACCGGCATCACCAGCCCCGGCGCGGGCGAGGTCGCGCCGGGCATCAACGCCGGCGACCTGATCGCCAGGGCCAACCCGGAAGTGCTGTTCAACGACCAGGTGTCGAAGGGCTTCGTGCTGCTGACCCTGACCCGCGAGGCGGCGAAGGCGGAGATGGTGGCCGTATCGACGATCACCGAGAAGACCTTCACCACCAAGGCGGTGAAGACCTATCGCGCCACGCCGGACGGGATGGGGGTTTCGGGGCTGAGCGAAGCTTAACGCACGCTTCAGGCGCCGTTCAGGCGGCGGGGATCAGTTTCGCCCCGTCACCTCGCGTCCCGGAGTTCCCCCATGACCAAGGCCACGACCATTCGCGAAGACCGGCCCGCCGCCTGGGCCCTGGCGCTGCTGGGCGCCAGCATCACCCTGGCCGCCGGCGCGGTGTTCCTGCTGGCGGTGTTCTGAGCGCCCCGTTCCCCCGCGGGAAAGGGCAGCGTAGGTTGAAGGCGGAACTGTTTGGGGATGCCTCATGCTGACAGCCGCCCTGGCGATCCTCGCCGCCGCAACGGGATTATCGGCCGCAACCGGCCTTGCGGGGGACTGGGTCGTCGACCTGTCGACCAGGTCGCAGCCATCCTACACCCAGAGCATGGTCCTGCGGCTCGACGACAGCGGCGTGGTCACCGGAACGTTCTACAACAGTGAGATCCAGGCCGGGCGCTGGAAGACGGATCGCGGCCGGACCTGCGCGAGCTTCCGCACCACGGACGGCGCCGGCCCCTACCACACCTCCGTCTGCCTCGATGGCGCACGGGCGGTCGGCCAGACCTGGGCCGAGCACCGGAATTTCCTGTTCAACTGGAACGCGGACCGGAAAATTCCGTAGGGGTTTAGATGGCTTCCAGCGCCCTGCGCCAGCTAGGCGCCACGTCCAGCCCAAGCCATCTGCGCCGCCAGGTTCCGCCCCCTTACCCCGCCGCCGCCAGCTTCTCGCCCATCAGGCGGTGCAGCAGGTTGATGGCCTTGAGCGGCCGGATCATCACCTTGAAGCGGGTGATCAGGCCCGCCTCGTTCCACCAGATCAGATCGACGCCGTTGATCGTGATGCCGTCGATCTCGGTGGCGAACTCCAGGACGGCGGAGTCGAGGGCGGTCCAGGTGTTGAGGTAGCGGAAGCTGTCGTTGTTCAGCACGCTGAGGGCGCCGGCCAGGTACTTCACCGTGATCGCCTTGCCGACCTGGGGCGTGTGGACGACGGGGCTCTCGAAGACGGCGTCCTCGGAGATCAGCGTGGCCAGGGCGCCGAGGTCCTTGGTGCGGACCACTTCGTGCCAGCGATGGATGACGGTGTCGGTCATGAGCGGGACTCCAGAGCGAGCCTGGCGCCGAAGGCCAGGAAGACGCCGCCGGTCAGGCGGTCGAGCCAGCGGACCACCGCCGCGCGCTGCAGGGCGCCGGCGAGGGGGCGGGTGGCGGCGATCAGCAGCGCGAACCAGACGACGGTGATCGCGCCGTGCAGGGCGGCCAGCAGGAAGCTGAACGGCGCGGCGGGCGCGCCCTGGGGCAGGAACTGCGGCAGGAACGAGATGTAGAAGATCCCGACCTTGGGGTTCAGCAGGTTGGTGAGGAAGCCGCGCCGCATCCAGGCGAAGTCGGAGCCCTGCGGCCCGGCGGCCCCCGAGAGGTCGAAGCGCTCGCGCGGCTTCAGGATCATGCCGACGCCCAGCCAGACGAGGTAGGCCGCGCCGGCCCACTTCAGGATGTCGAAGGCCAGCGTCGAGGCCTCCAGCAGCGCGCCGACGCCGAACGCGGCGGCCGCCCCCCAGACCATGCAGCCGCTGATGATGCCGCCCCCGGCCAGGGCCGCGCGGCGCGGACCCTCGACGGCGGCGGTGCGCAGGATCAGGGCGGTATCGAGCCCGGGGGTGATGGTCAGCAGCGTCGCGGCGACGCTGAACGCCAGGAGGGCGGCCAGCACGGTCATCGGCGGACGAGCCGGCCGCCGGCCTCGACCACGCGATAGAAGCAGGAGACCGCGCCGGTGTGGCAGGCGCCGCCGTCGCCCTGGGGCCGGACCTTCATCCAGACGGCGTCCTGGTCGCAGTCGACGCGCAGCTCGACCACCTGCTGGATCTGACCGCTGGTGGCGCCCTTGTGCCAGAGCTCGCCGCGCGAGCGGCTCCAGTAGTGGACCTCGCCGGTGGCGACGGTCTTCTCCAGCGCCTCGGCGTTCATCCAGGCCAGCATCAGCACCTCGCCGGTGTCGGCGTGGGTGGTGACCGCCGCGATCAGACCATTGGCGTCGAAGCGGGGGGTGAGGGTATCACCCTGCTCCAGGGCGTCCTTCGAAGCTGCGGCGGGGAAGCTCATGCGGTCGGCATCCTTGCGGGTCGCCGACCTCTAGCATCCCTGCGACGCGGCGGGAGACCCGAATGCTGAAAACGATCCTGGGCGTGGTGGCGGGCTGCGCGCTGGCCATGGGGTTGATCACCGGGATCGAGCTGGTGGTGCATGCGCAGTACCCGTATCCCGCCGGCGCGACGCCGGAGCAGCTGCGGAACTATGTGATGGACTTGCCGCGCACGGGCCAGGTGATGATCATCGCTGCCTGGATCATCGGGACGGCAGTGGGCGGCCTGGCCGGCAACGGCATCGCGGCCCGGCCCTGGCCGGCGGCGGTGGTCGGCCTGCTGATCGCGGTCAGCGGCATGACCAACATGGCGATCCTGCCGCATCCGCTGTGGATGCAGGTCGCCGGCATCGTGGGCCCGCTGGCGGTGGCGGCGCTGCTGAGCCTGGGGCGGCCGAGGCGAACCCCGGCCGCGTAGCGAACCGCCTCTAGCGGTTCACGAAATCCAGGAAGCGCTGGCGCAGGGTCGGGTCGGTCTTGAAGACGCCCGTGAACTGGGTGGTGATCGTCGAGACGTGGCGGTGGTGCACGCCGCGCGTGGTCATGCACTGGTGCGCCGCGTCGATCAGCACGGCGACGCCGGCGGGACGCAGGCTGTCGGTGATGGCGTCGGCGATCTGCTGGGTCATGGTCTCCTGGGTCTGGAGACGGCGGGCGAAGATCTCGACCACCTTGGCCAGCTTGGAGATGCCCACCACGCGGTTCGTCGGCATGTAGGCGACGTACGCCTTGCCCAGGAACGGCGCCATGTGGTGCTCGCAGTGGCTCTCGACCTCGATGTCGCGCAGCATGACGATGTCGTCGTAGCCCTGGACGTCCTCGAACGTGCGCGAGAGTTCCTTCGACGGGTCGAGGCGATAGCCTTCGAACCACTCGGCGTAGGCGTCGACCACGCGCTTGGGCGTGTCGATCACGCCTTCGCGGCGCGGGTCGTCACCGGCCCAGGCGATCAGCGTGCGGACGGCCTCCATGGCCTCCTCACGCGTCGGGCGCACGACAGGTTCCAGGTTTCCGTCATCGGACCCGATCAGGGTTCGGTCACGAGCAGGAGCGTCCATGAGAGAGCGTTTCTTTCCAAGGGCCGAGTAGCGCCGGGACGATGGTCCCGGAAATGACGCGTGCCACCCTTTCGTTCGGACACAAGGGCGGTTGGCCTCGCGTCCGGGCGATCTGTATATGGGGCGAGGCCCGACCCGGGCAACCATCCCGCAGCGTTACCTGGACCATGAGCCTGAAGCTTTACGACACCATGACCCGCGCCAAGCGCGAGTTCGCCCCTGCCGACCCCGAGCGGGTGACGATGTATGTGTGCGGGCCGACGGTCTACAACTTCGCCCACATCGGCAACTTCCGGCCGGTGGTGGTCTTCGACCTGCTGTTCCGGGTGTTGCGCTCGATCTACGGCGAGGGCGCGGTGGCCTACGCGGCCAACGTCACGGACGTGGACGACAAGATCAACAAGAAGGCCGCGGACGAGGGCGTCGGGATCGACGTCATCACCAACCGCTACCTGGACGCGTACAACGCCGACGCGGCGGCCCTGGGCGCCCTGCGGCCCACGTTCCAGCCGCGGGTCACCGAGACGATGGACGCGATCATCAAGATGATCGGCGACCTGATAGATCAGAACGCGGCCTATGCCGCCGAGGGCCATGTGCTGTTCGACACCCAGTCGTTCAGTGACTACGGCAAGCTGTCCGGCCGGCCGATGGACGAAATGATCGCCGGCGCCCGGGTCGACGTGGCCCCCTACAAGCGCCATCCCGCCGACTTCGTGCTCTGGAAGCCGTCGAAAGAGAACGAGCCCGAATGGCCCAGCCCCTGGGGCGCGGGCCGTCCCGGCTGGCACATCGAGTGCACCGCGATGATCGAGGAGGCCCTGGGCCTGCCGATCGACATCCACGGCGGCGGCATCGACCTGGTCTTCCCGCACCATGAGAACGAGCTGGCGCAGGGCGTCTGCTCGGGGCACGGCGAGCGCGAGTACGCCAGGTACTGGCTGCACAACGGCTTCCTCAACATGGGCGAGGAGAAGATGAGCAAGAGCGTTGGCAACGTCGCTCTGGCCCATGAACTGCTGAAGACCTACCCGGGCGAGGCCCTGCGCTGGGCGCTGCTGAGTGGCCACTACCGTCAGCCGCTGGAATGGACCGACACCGTGATCGAGCAGGCCAATAGCGCGCTCGATCGCCTCTATCGCGTGCTGGACGACAGCGCGCGGTTCCTGGCGGCCGGACCGTCCGCCGAAGGCTTCGACAACCCCTCCGCCGAGGCCGAGTTCGCAAAGGTCGAGGCCGCCCTGCATGACGACCTCAACACGCCGAGCGCCTTCGCCGCGCTGTTCCAGCTGGCCGACCGGGTGCGGGCGGCGGTGATGGCCAAGGACGCGCGCGCGGCGGCCAGCGCCCGGAGCCTGCTGCTGGAAGCCGGCCAGCTGATGGGCTTCCTGACGGCCGACCCGCAGGGCTGGTTCCAGAGCGGGGCCGACGACGACCTGAAGACAAAGGTCGAGGCCCTGCTGGCCGAGCGCGTGTCCGCGCGCGCGGCGAAGAACTGGCCCGAGGCGGACCGCATCCGCGACGAGCTCACCGCGCTGAACGTGGAAGTCATGGACGGCCCGTCCGGGGCCACCTGGCGGATCAAGGAGTAGGCCAGATGCCCATGAAGCAGGGCCCCGACCTGATGGCCGGCCCGTTCGGCCGCAAGGGCGCGATGGGCCCCAAGACCATGTCGTTGCAGACCGAGGGCAAGCCGCCCCCGCCCAAGCCGTTCAGCGGCGTCCGCATCGAGGACCGGATCGGCATCCAGGCCCCGGCCGAGGTGATCTGGGAGACGATCTTCGACCTCTCGTCCTGGCACGAGTGGAACCCGACCTATCCGCGCGCCGACGGCGAGGTCCGCATCGGCGCCACCCTGAGCTTCGACCTGGCCCTGCCGGGGCAGCCGACACAGCAGATCTCGGCGAAGGTGCTGGAGTGGGTGCCCAACGAACAGCTCCACTGGCAGCTCAAGCTGATGGGCGGGCTGATCAAGACGGTGCGCTACATCGAGATCAGCCCGCTGTCGGAGCACGGCTGCATCGTCGACAACGGCGAGATCTTCGGCGGGCTGATGGGCCCCTCGCTGGGCAAGCGGATGGCCCGCCCCGTCCGTCACGGGTTCCGCGCCATGAACGAGGCGCTGAAGGCGCGGGCCGAGGCGATCTGGGCCGAACGCCAGGGCGCCTGACGCTCAGGCCGCGACGGGCCGCACGACCTGCAGGCGCGGGCCCACGGGGGCGGCGATCGTGCAGATCAGCCCCTCGGGCGCGAAGTGCATGTCCACATGCCCGCCCAACTCGGCGGCCACGCCGCGCTGGAGAAGGCGTGAGCCGAACCCGAGCCGCCGTGGCGGGGTGACGGCCTCGCCGCCCGTCTCGCGCCAGACGATCTGCACCTGCGCGCCCTCGACCTCGGCAACCTCCAGGCTCACGCGGCCCGCGCCGTGCCAGGCCCCGTACTTCAGCGCGTTGGTGGTGAGCTCATGCAGCGCCATGCCGACGCTGACCGCCAGGTTGGCGTCGAGCGTCAGGTCTGGCCCGTCGTAGGTGTAGTCGCGCCCGTACGGCCTGAGCGTCGCGTCCACCAGTTCGCGCATCGAGGCGCTCTCCCACTCGCGCTTGACCAGCAGGTTGTGGGTCGACGACAGCGCCATCAGGCGTTCGATGAACAGGTCCCGGGCGCCATTGATGTCGTCGGCGTCCTTGAGCGTCTGGCGCGCCACCGACTGGACCGAGGCCAGGGTGTTCTTCACCCGATGGTTCAGCTCGTCGAGCAGCAGCTTCTGGCGGGCCTCGTGCTCGCGCATCTCCATCATGGTGTTCATCGCGGCGCGGAGCTCGACCAGGGCCGCGTCCCGCTCGGCCAGGCTCGCCTCCAGCTTGGCGGTGGACGGCAAGGCGATCGCCTTCGGCAGCAGGGGCCAGAGCGCCATCGCCGTGACGACCGAGACCGCGGCGGTGGCGGCCTTCACCAGGGCCTCGACGCCGTAGACGGGCTTCCAGAGCGTCAGGATCATCATGAAGTGCGTGACGCCGCACAGCATGATGAAGGCCACGAACATCCACACGGCCCAGCTGAACCGCACGTCGCGCCGATGGTAGAGGAAGACTCCCAGGGCCAGCGGGATCGAGAAGTACGCGAGCCCGATCAGGGCGTCCGATATGGCGTGGGTCCAGATCAGCTCGGGCCGCCAGAGCAGGCAGATCCCGTGCGGACTCAGCGCCTGGGTCTCGAAGAAGTATCGAAGGCCGTCCAGTATCCCCGCCATCGCTTCCCCTCGCGACTGTCGACAGAGCGACATAAGCCATTTCAGGATGCGAGGCTGGCTGCAACAACCATGAGCGGGTTGGTGTGCTAGCTCCGCGCCGTCATGGTGTCGGGAAGAGCATAATCGGGGGGTAAAGGCGTGGCGTTGAAGATCGGACGGACAGTTGCGGACTCCACGCCCGAGTGGCCGGAGCCGCCCCGGCCGCCGAAGGGCGCGCCGAACATCCTGGTGATTCTGTTCGACGACGTCGGCTTCTCGGACTTCGGCTGCTACGGCTCGCCGATCCGCACGCCCAACATCGACAGGCTGGCGGCCGAGGGCCTGCGCTATGCCGGCTTTCACACCACGGCCATGTGCTCGACCACCCGGGCGGCGATGCTGACCGGCCGCAACCACCACTCGGTGGGCGTGGGGTGCCTCGCCAACTTCGACAGCGGCTATCCGGGCTATCGCGGCAAGATCGCCAAGGAAGCCGGCACGCTGCCCGAGATGCTGAAGCCGCACGGCTATCGCAGCTACATGGTCGGGAAGTGGCACGTGACGCCGCTGACCGAGACGGGACCTTCCGGGCCGTTCGACGGCTGGCCGCTGGGGCGGGGCTTCGACCGCTACTACGGCTTCATGGACGCCGAGACCGACCAGTATTCGCCCGAACTGGTGCGGGACAACACGCCGATCACCCCGCCGGGGACGTATCAGACGGGCTACCACCTGACCGAGGACCTGGTCGACCAGTCGATCCGCTACATCGCCGACCACACGGCCGACGCGCCAGACACCCCTTGGCTGCTGTGGTTCGCGCCGGGCGCCTGCCATGCTCCCCACCAGGCGCCGGCCGACCTGATCAAGAGCTATGACACGGTCTTCGAACACGGCTGGGATGTGGAACGCGAGCAGCGGCTGGCGCGCCAGAAGGCCATGGGGCTCGTGCCCGCCGACACCAGGCTGCCGCCGCGCAACGACGGGGTGCGGGCCTGGGACAGCTACTCCGACGACGAGCGGAAGGTCTTCACCCGCCTGCAGAGCGCCTTCGCCGGCATGCTGGACCACACCGACCAGCAGATCGGACGGCTGGTGGAGTTCCTGGAACGCGCCGGGGTGAAGGACGATACCCTCATCCTGGTGATGAGCGACAACGGCGCCAGCCAGGAAGGCGGGCCGCTGGGCTTCGTGAACGCCATGGGGCCGTTCAACTTCCGCGGCGAGCCCATGGACGAGAAGCTGGCGCGGCTGGACGACATCGGCGGGCCGGACACCCACTCGAACTTCCCGCACGGCTGGGCGATGGCCTCGAACACGCCATTGCGCCGCTACAAGCAGAACACCCACGGTGGCGGCATCCGCGATCCGCTGGTGATTTCCTGGCCCAAGGGGATCGCGGCGCGGGGCGAGGTGCGGCCGCACTTCGCCCACGCCAGCGACCTGGTCCCGACGCTGCTGGAGGTGATCGGCGTCAGCCCGCCCGAGACGGTGCACGGCGTGGCGCAGATGCCGCTGGAAGGCGTCAGCTTCGCCGCCAGCCTGGCGGATGCCGGCGCCCCGGCGCGCGCCAGGTCGCAGTACTTCGAGATGTTCGGCCACCGGGGGCTCTGGAAGGACGGCTGGAAGGCGGTGGCGTTCCATCCGCCGGGTTCGCCCTTCGACGCCGACAAGTGGGAGCTGTTCCACCTGGACGCCGACTTCTCGGAAAGTGACGACCTGGCCGAGGCCGAGCCCGAACGGCTGCAGGCGATGATCGACGAGTGGTGGCAGGTCGCCGAGGCCAGCCAGGTGCTGCCGCTGGACGACCGCTTCGGCCCCCGCTTCGCCGAGAACTCGGCCCGCTTCCACGGCGCCCGGCGGCGGTTCGTGTTCCACAAGGGCATGGGTCATCTGCCCACCGACGTGGCCCCGGACGTCCGGGCGCGGACCTATCGCATCGAGGCCGACGTGCGGCTCAAGGGCGGGGAGGAGGGCGTGCTGCTGGCGCACGGCGACGCCACCAGCGGCTACAGCCTTTACCTCAAGGACGGCCATCTGCATCACACGCTGAACATCGGCGGCCAGAAGACGACGGTGCGTTCCGACCGTCCCGTGCCCGCGACGGCGCGGCGGCTGGGCGTGGTGTCCCGCGCCACCGGCGAGGCGCTGAACCGCACCTTCACCCTGACCATCGACGGCGAGCCCGCGGGCGAAGGGCTGGCGACCACCGGCTTCGTGGTGCTGATCTCGTGGTCGGGCCTGGATATCGGCCTCGACCGGGGCAGCCCGGTGGCGGACTATGCGGCGCCGTTCCTCTTCACCGGCGACCTGCGCAAGGTGACGGTGGCCATGGACGCCGACCAGGAGCTGGACGGCGACGCGGTCGGCGAGGCGGAGATGGCCCGGCAGTAGCGGCGGCGCTTGCCATCGGGGCGATCCTGGCGGAAGGTGACGCAGGCGTCATTTTCGAGAGGCGGGTCAACCGCCCCGATGGAGGAACCTCGCCATGATCGAACGCCCCCTGCCGAACATCTTCGAGCTGACTCCGTTGAACGAGACGTTCCGGGTCGATCCGCACGCGCTGCTGGACGACCTGCGCACGCGCTGCCCGGCTCATGCCGACGCGGTCTCGGGCAGCCTCGTCCTCACCCGCTACGCTGACGTGCGGGCGGTGGTGAACAACCGCGAGCTCTGGCGCGACCCGATCCGCGCGGAGGAGGGCGCCGTGCTCTCCCGCCGGCTGATCGCCGAGACGGACCTCAGCAAGCCGCGCACCAGCACCACCAGCATCCTGATGCTGGACGACCCGGACCATGCCCGTGTCCGCCAGCCCCTGGCCCAGGCGCTGTACGCCAGGGTCGCCAAGTTCAAGCCCGAGGTGGAGCGGATCATCGGTGAAGCGCTGGATCGCTTCCCCGCCGAGGGCGAGGTCGACCTGATGGCCGAGTTCTGCGTCCCGATCCCCATCGACGTGATCGCCTCGATCCTGGGCGTCGATCACGACCGGCTGGTGGAGTTCCGCGAATGGTCCGAGGGCATCATCCAGGGGCTCAACCCCCTGCGCACGCCTGAGCAGACCGCGGCGATGGAGACGGCGGACGCCGCGCTCAAGGCCTACTTCACCGAGACCATGGCCGCGCGGCGGGTCGAACCGCGCGACGACCTGATCTCGGACATGGTCCAGCTCCAGGCCGGCGGCGCGCCGCTGTCGGACGACGAGCTGCGGATCAACCTCACGGCCCTGCTGGTGGGCGGCAACCTGACCACCACCGACCTCATCGGCAACGCGGTGCGCCTTCTGTTGCTGAACCCCGGCGAGCTGGACAAGCTGAAGGCCGACCCCGGCATCATCAACGCCGTGGTGGAGGAGACCCTCCGCTATGAGCCGCCCGTGGACATCACCGGCCGGATCGTCTCGGGCGACCTCGACGTCGGCGGGTGTCCGATGCACGCCGGCCAGGCGATCACCGTCTCGCTGCGCGGCGCTAACCGCGATCCCGAGGTGTTCGACGAGCCGCACGCCTTCGACGTGACCCGCAAGCACAAGCCGCACGTGGCCTTCGGGGGCGGCGCGCACATCTGCATCGGCGCGCCGCTGGCCCGGCTGGAGGCGCAGGTCGCGCTGCTGAGGCTGTTCGAGCGGTTTCCGGACCTGAAGCTGGTCGACCCCGACGCGACGCCGGAGTGGCGGACCCTGCCGTTCTTCCGGGGCATGGAGCGCCTGCGCGTCACCGTCTGAGGGTTCATGGCCGCCGCGGCGCCGCGGCGGCATGTACGGTCCCGTGGGGGGGCGTACGTGCGCCGCGATCGTCCCGCGACAGCCGCCCGAGGCCCGAGGGCCCCGGTCCAGATACCCCGGGGGGAAACACCTGGCGGCGGAAGCTATGGCGTGATCGGCGCGGAACGCCACCCGTCCAGAAGTACGGTCCGGGCCCCGGCTAGGCGCGGGCGGAACAGGGTCAGGCCGCAGCTTTCCGGGCCGCCGCCGACGCCAGCAAGGCGCGCAGCCGGATCGGGCGCAGCGGCTTCTGCAGCACGGTCAGGCCCCGCGCCCCGGCCGCGTCGAACACCTCGGTGTCCAGCTCGCCGGTCAGCAGCACCAGGGGGATGTCGTCCCCGAGCCTCGCCCTGATGCTGTCGGCGACGTCCAGGCCGGTCTCAGGCCCCGCGAGCCGATAGTCGAGGATGCCGATCCAGCGGCCGCCGGGATGCCGCTCCAGGATTTCCAGCGCGCCGGTCGAGCCGTCGCACAGGTGGACGTCCGCGTCCCAGGAGGCGAGCAGCTTGGTCACCGCGTCGCCGACCAGGGGGTCGTCCTCCACCACCAGAACCCGCACGCGGTGGGCCAGCGCCTCGGCGTCGGCGCTCTCGTCCGCGCGCGGCCCGGGCGGACTTCCGGCCGGGGTCGCGGGCAGGCGGATCGCGAAGATGCTGCCCTTGCCCGGGCGCGAGCTGAGCGAGATGTCCCAGCCATGCGTCAGGCAGATCTGCCGGACGGTCGCCAGGCCCAGGCCGAACGCGCGGTTGTCGTCACTGCGCCTCTGTTCCACCCGGAAGAAGGCGTCGAACACCCGGCCCTGATCGCCGGCGTCCAATCCGATGCCCGTGTCGGCGACCACCAGCTCCCAGCAGGTTCCGCGACGGCGGACCGCGACCAGCACCGCCCCGCGTTCGGTGTAGCGCAGCGCGTTCGACAGGAGGTTCGCCAGGACACGTTCCAGCGGTGTCGGATCGGCCCAGACCCAGGCCGTGGTTGGACGGACGCGCAGCGCCAACCCGCGCCGCTCGGCCTCAGGGATGAACTGCAGCACGGTGCGGGAGATCACGTCGTGCAGCGGCAACGCCGCGGCGCGCCGGTCGTCACGGGTCGCCACCGCCTGGGCCGCGCCGAGGATGGCGTTGAACAGCCGGTCCAGCGCCTCGACACAGCTCGCCACGGCGGCGATCAACTCGCGCCGCTCCTTGGCGGGGGGATCGCGGCGCAGGAGGGAGGCGTAGAGGCCGAGGGCATGGACCGGCTGGCGCAGGTCGTGGCTGGCGGCGCCGAAGAAGCGGGTGCGTTCGACCGCCGCGTCCTCGGCCAGGCGGCGGCCCTCCTCGGCGGCCTCCTGCAGCGCGCGGCGCTGGTCGAGCTGGTCGGACAGGTCCAGCCGGCTCTCGATGAGCTGGCTGTAGATCGCCGACATGCGCACGCTGTTCAGGAGGATCATGATCACCCCGGTGCCCAGCATCCCCGCCGCCAGCAGGCCGTCTCCGTCGGGATCGCGCAGCAACAGGAACACCGCCGCTACCGGCATCGAGCCCGCGACGAAGGCGGTCATGGACGGCACATGCACCGCCAGTCCCGCGGTCGACCCGGCCACGAGCCCTGTGAGGGTGACGCAGATCGGCAGCAGGCTGAGGGGCGCGGCGGCATCCAGGGTCAGGAACGCCATCAGCGCCCACGCCACGCCGCGCAGGCCCTCGCCCACGATGCGCGCCGTCGCCCAGGCCTGGAGCTCGTCGTCACGCCGCTCGCGCGCATGGAACGCCCGGGTCAGCAGGCCCACCGCCGCCTCGGCCGCCAGCGCGATCACCAGCCACTCGAGCGCGCCGCGCCGGTCGCCGGCGGGCCAGGCCCAGGCGGCCGCCTGGATGGCGACCAGGGCGCCGGCCACCACCGCGAACACGTACGAGCGCCGCGCGCCGTAGAGGTCGCGGATGCGTTCCATCCGCACCCGGTGTGCGCGTTCGGCGGACGCCATCTCAGCCCAGCAGGCGAAGTTGATGGGCGCGGCTGACCGCCTCGACGCGGTTCGCCACCGCGAGCTGGCCGAAGATGCCGGCCCAGTGGTCCTTCACCGTGCGCTCGCTGATGCCGAGCTCGCGGGCGATCTCCTTGTTGGACAGGCCCTTCGCGGCCATCTCCAGCACCCGTCGCCGGCGCAGGGACAGGTCGATGTCCGGGGATCGCTCGATGTCGAACACCTCCTGGCCCGTGAACAGCAGGTTCAGCGCGGCGGCCAGGTCGTCCATGTCGCGCGCCTTCGACAGGCAGGCGATGCAGCCCATGCTGCGGGCCCGGCGCGCGATCTCGGCGGAGGGCTCGGCGCACAACACCCCGCGCGCGATGCTGGGCCAGCGGGCGCCGACCACCTCCAGCAGGGCCAGGCCATCCTCGCCGGGCAGCCGCAGGTCCGACAGGCAGAGATCCACGTCCAGGCCCTGATCCAGCGCGGCGAGGGCCTCCTCGGCCGAGCCGGCCAGGACGACATCCAGGTCCGGCAGGCTGTGGCCCAGCGTCACCTCCACCCCTGCCCGGTAGAGCGGGTGGTCGTCGATGAACAGCAGACGGGCCAAACCCCCTCCCGCGTCGGAGCCGCGAACGCGTCCAGCATGGCACACGGCAGAGCCTGCCGCACCCGTCCGGAAGTCCGGGCCGAGGCGCGCTGCCGGCCGGCGTGACGCCCGTCACGCACGCCCCGCGAACCGGAGGCGCAGTGTTCGTCCGTCGGAGGCGCCGGGCCATGATGGAGGTGCTGGCCAAGCTGGCCGAGACCGACTTCTTGCAGCCTGGACCCGTCCTGACGGCGCGCGGCATTTGACATCGTCGCCGCCGGCCACGACCTAGGGGGCATGATCGACGACCTCTATTCGGCCAAGGTGCTGCGCCTGGCGGCGGAGACCCCGCGTCTGGGCCGTCTCGCCGAGCCCGACGCCTCGTCGGAGAAGGTCTCGAAGCTCTGTGGCAGCCGGGTCGTGGTCGATGTGAAGGTCGATGGCGATCGCGTGGCCGACTTCGCCCAGGACGTGAAGGCCTGCGCGCTGGGCCAGGCGGCCGCCTCGGTGCTGGGCGCGCATGTGATCGGCGCCAGCCTCGCGGAACTCGAAGAGGCCCGCGATCGCTTCAAGGCCATGCTGAAGGCGGGGGGACCCGCGCCCGAGGGGCGCTTTGCCGATCTGGCGCTGCTCGCGCCGGTGAAGGACTATCCCGCCCGCCACACCTCGACCCTGCTCGCCTTCGAGGCGGCGACGGAAGCGGTGCGCGACGCCGTCACGCGGAGAGCCTGAATGCGAGACTTCATCTTCCTCATGCACGACGACGCGCCGGGCGACGGCGGCCTCGACTGGGACCCGTACCTGACGCGCCTGCGCGAGGCGGGGGTCTTCCAGGGCGGCAGCGCCTTCGGCGAGGGGGCTTGCGTGCGCAAGACCGGGGCCGCGCCCGAGCCCACCGCGCACATCTCAGGTTTCGTGCGCATCGCGGCGCGGGACTTCGAGCACGCCCGCAGCCTGTTGGCCGGCAACCCCGTGTTCGAGGCCGGCGGCACGGTCGAGATCCGCGAACTGCCGCTGACCAGCTGACGGCGACCAGCTGACGGCGCTGGGCCTCGAAGGTTCCGTTTCGGGCCGCCGCGTGGTACACGGCGCGCCTCATTCCTTGCCGGTTCGCCATGTTTCGCCTGACGAACATCGCCGTTTCCTTCGCCCGGGCCTCGCGGCCCGCGAAGGCGCTCACGCGAACTACTACCGCCGGCGCGGCTTGAACCTCTCGGGGTCCTGACCGGACCTGCAATCGCAAGCCGCGGCCGGATGAGCTTCTACGAGAGATGCGTCAGAGGGCTCCTTCGGACCTACAAGCTGACGCTTTCGCCATTGATCGGGCGCCAGTGCCGGTTCTTTCCGACCTGCTCGGAGTACGCCGCCGAAGCCCTGATCGGACATGGCCCACTGCGCGGGAGCTGGCTCACCGTGCGGCGGCTGTGTCGTTGCCATCCCTGGGGCGGCGCGGGCTGGGACCCGCCGCCGCCTCCGCGCCAGAAGGCCGAGGCCAAGGCGCGCGACTGGAAGTGTGAAGAGACATGATCGACCTGATTTTCCCCGACGGCGCGAAACGTGAGTTCGAGGCCGGTACGACGGGCCGGCAGATCGCCGCCGGCATCTCGAAGTCGCTTGAGAAGAAGGCCGTGCTGATCAAGCTGGACGGCGAGCTGCTGGACCTGGACCGCAAGCTGGAGACGGGCGGCAAGTTCGAGATCGTCACGCGCGAGAGCCCGGACGCCCTGGAGACGATCCGCCACGACGTCAGTCACATCCTGGCCGAGGCGGTGCAGGAGCTGTTCCCCGGCACGCAGGTGACCATCGGCCCGGCGATCGAGGACGGCTTCTACTACGACTTCGCCCGCGAGGAGCCGTTCAGCCTGGACGACCTCAGCAAGATCGAAGCGCGCATGAAGGAGATCGTCGACCGCGACGAGCCGATCGTGCGCGAGGAGTGGGACCGCGACGAGGCGATCCGGCACTTCCGCGAGATCGGCGAGGAGTACAAGGCGCAGATCATCGAGGCCATTCCGGCCGGCGAGAAGATCAGCGTCTATCGCCAGGGCCAGTGGAAGGACCTGTGCCGTGGCCCGCACTTGCCGTCCACGAAGGCGGCCGGCAAGGCGTTCAAGCTGACGAAGCTGGCCGGCGCCTACTGGCGCGGCGACCACCGCAATCCGATGCTGCAGCGGATCTACGGCACGGCCTGGGCCAGCGAGAAGGACCTCGAGGAGCACCTGCACCGCATCGAGGAGGCCGAGAAGCGCGACCACCGCAAGATCGGCCGCGCCATGGACCTCTTCCACATGCAGGAAGAGGCCAAGGGGATGATCTTCTGGCACCCCAAGGGCTGGCAGCTGTACCGGTCGGTGGAGGCCTACATGCGCCGCCGCCTGGACGACGACGGCTATGTCGAGGTCAAGGCTCCCCAGATCATGGACCGCGCCCTCTGGGAGAAGTCGGGCCACTGGCAGAAGTTCGGGAAGAACATGTTCACCTGCGAGACGGAGGAGGGCGAGGCCCTGGCCGTCAAGCCGATGAACTGCCCCGGCCACGTGCAGATCTTCAATCACGGCCAGAAGAGCTACCGCGACCTGCCGCTGCGCATGGCCGAGTTCGGCGCGTGCCACCGCTATGAGCCCTCGGGCGCGCTGCACGGCATCTTCCGGGTGCGGGCCTTCACCCAGGACGACGCGCACATCTTCTGCCGCGAGGACCAGATCGAGGCCGAGTCGACGAAGTTCATCCGGCTGCTGGAGAGCGTCTACCGCGACTGTGGGCTGGAGCTGCACGCCGTGAAGCTGGCGCTGCGTCCGGAGGAGCGCTTCGGCACCGACGAGATCTGGGAGGTGGCCGAGGCCAAGCTCGAGCGCGCCGCCCTGGCCGCCGGCATCCCGATGGTCGAGATGCTGCCGAACGAGGGCGCGTTCTACGGTCCGAAGCTGGAGTTCCACCTGAAGGACGCCATCGGCCGGACGTGGCAGTGCGGCACGCTGCAGCTGGACTACGTCCTGCCCGAGCGCCTCGGCGCCGAGTACGTGGCCGAGGACGGTGGCAAGCAGCGCCCGGTGATGCTGCACCGCGCCATCTGCGGCTCGATGGAGCGGTTCATCGGGGTGATGATCGAGAACTTCGCCGGGGCCTTCCCGCTGTGGCTGGCTCCGACGCAGGTGGTGGTCACGACGATCACCTCCGACGCGGACGAGTTCGCCCTGAAGGCCGCCGCCGACCTGCGCGCCGCTGGCCTGCGGGTCGAGACGGACCTGCGCAACGAGAAGATCAACTACAAGATCCGCGAACACAGCCTGGCCAAGGTTCCGGTCATCGCGGTGGTCGGCCGGCGCGAGGCGGAAGAGGGCAAGGTCGCCCTTCGCCGCCTGGGCTCGGACGGGCAGCAGATCCTGGCGCTGGACGAGGCGCTCAAGGTGCTTGCCACGGAAGCGACTCCGCCGGACATTGCCCGCAAGCGGGACGTGTCCGCGGCCGTGGGGACGGCCGCCGTTGGGGAGCCTGGATGAACGGCATCGCCGCGCCACTGGTGGCGGCCGAGCCGGCGGCGACGTCGGACGTGCTGAAGGCCCGCCGCCGGGTTTCGGTGGTGATGGTCGTCTACATGACGGGCGAGGCGCTGCATCAGAGCCTCGACTGCGTCCTCGGCGACCCGCTGGTGGATGAACTGGTCATCGTGGACAACGGCTCGACCCCGGTCGAGGCGGCGCGCCTGCGCGAGCTGGCCGCCCACGACGGCCGGGTTCTGCTGGCCCAGGGCCAGGGGAATGTCGGCTTCGCGAAGGGCGCCAACCTGGGCGCCCGCACCGCCACCGGCGACCTGCTGGTCTTCCTCAATCCCGACGCCTTCCTGCAGCCGGGCTGCGTCGCGGCCCTGGCCCGCGAGATCGAGGGGCGGCCGGTGCCGTCCATCGTCGGCGGCCGGGTGCTGAACCCCGACCGCAGCGAGCAGCGCGGGGCCCGGCGCGGCGACATCACTCCGATCAGCGCCCTGATGTCGATGAGCGGCCTGGCCAAGGCGGTTCCCGCCTGGGGCCGGTTCGAGGTTCACTGGGAGGCCGACGCCCTGCCCGAGCAGGTGGCGCACGCTCCGACCATCTCCGGCGCCTGCTTCTGCATGCGACGCGAGGACTTCGACCGCGTCGACGGTTTCGACGAGGGCTACTTCCTGCACGTCGAGGACGTGGACCTGTGCTGGCGTGTGCGCCGCGAGGGCGGCCACGTCCTGTTCCACCCCCGCGCCGAGGTTATCCACATCGGCGGCACCAGCCAGTCCAGCCCGCTGAAGGTGGAGTTCCACAAGGGCGTGGGCCTGGCCCGCTACTTCCGCAAGCGCGCGATCGGCGGGAACGCCCGGCTGGCCGCCTGGATCATCTCGCCCCTGGTGATCGTGGCCGCCGTGGCGCGGCCGTTGCTGCGCCAGGCCAGGCGTCAGCGCGGCCGATAGTCGCCCGGCCCGACGGGCCTCAGTCCCGGGGTTTCCGCCAGGCACTGTCGCAGCAGCGACAGGTCCCTCGAGGCGGCGAGCAGGATCACCCGCTCACCCGGTCGCGTCCGGTCCACCAGATTGGCGCAGATGGCGAAGTTGCGTCGATAGCCCGCGCTGAGGGCGTCCAGGCAGGGGGCGCCCAGATCCCCGCTGACCATGGTGCGGTAGAAGGCCTCGTCGCGGGCGCGACGGGCGGGGCTGTGCAATGGGCGCTCGCTTGGCGTTCCGCACAGGATCGCCGGCGGACGCGCCGCGCAGGCCGAGAAGGCCGCTTCGCCGCCGCCGCAGTTCGCGTCGAGCCGCAGGGTCCGTACGCCGCAGACCTCGGCGAGGCGCTCGGCGGTGGCGATATCGCCCGGCAAGGCCGCGATGGCGGTCGGCCCGAACGCAGCCATCGCCGCCGGCGCCTGGTCGCTCGCGGCCAGCACCAGCACCGTCGTCGGCGCGGCGAGGGGCGGGCAAGGCGTCGAGGCCGCCGCGGAGGCGGTCACGCGGGCGAGCAGCGGGACGACCGAATTCATGGGCGGCGCAATAGCGACGCTTTCCGCCCGGGACCAATTAAGTCTTGGTAGGGTTCTAGGCGTCGACGCGCGGAATGGGGAACACGCCGGCGCGGGACAGGGACGAAGCTGGCGCCTTGCCCAGCTTGGCCGAGGCCCACTGGCCGATCTCGATCAGCTTGCCGAGATCGTAGCCCGTCTCGAAGCCGGCCCGTTCCAGCATGTAGACGAGATCCTCGGTGCCGATGTTCCCGGTGGCGTTCGGTGCGAACGGACAGCCGCCCAGGCCGCCGACGCTGGCGTCTAGGATGTCGACGCCCGCCTCGACGCCCGCATAGGCGTTGGCGAGGCCGGTGTTGCGGGTGTCGTGGAAGTGCAGGCGAAGCGGAATGTGGCCGGTGGCCTTGCGCACGGCTTCCACGCGCCGGCGCACGGTCCACGGATCGGCGACGCCGATGGTGTCGGCCAGCGCGATCTCGGCCACGCGCAGGTCGGCGGCGGCCTTGGCGATGCTGACGATCCGATCCTCGGGGACCTCGCCATCGAAGGGGCAGCCGAAGGCGACCGAGATGGTCACGCTGATCGGCGGCTCTTCCTTGCGGCGCACGCCGACGATGTGGGCCATCGCCTCGATCTGCTCGTCGACCGAGGCGCCCTGGTTGCGGATGCCGAAGCCGTCGCTGGCGCAGACCACGACGTTGGCCTCGTCGCAGCCGGCGGCGACGCAGCGCTCCCAGCCCCGGAGGTTCAGCACCAGGCCGATGCGCGAGCGGCCGGCCTTATGTGGCAGGGCGGCCATGATTTCCTCGGCGCCGGCCATCTGCGGCACGCGCTTGGGATTGACGAACGAGACCACCTCCATGCGCCGGGCGCCGGCGGCCTCCAGGCGGCGGATCATCTCCAGCTTGTCGCCGACGTCGAGCAGGGTCTTCTCGTTCTGCAGCCCGTCGCGCGGGCCGACTTCCACGATCTCGATACGCCGGCTCATGGCCTTGTCTCATCCTCGACGTTCGGCGCGACGTAGACCCGGAGGATCATGTCGTCGCCCTTGGAGTAGTTGATCCCGTGGACCTGGGCGACTTCTCGCGCCTTCCCCCCGCGGGAGGCAAGCGCGGCGCGGAAAGCGGCTTCCTCGCGCTGCTCGACGATGGCGGGACGGTTCTCGACGATCGCCTGGGCCGCCTCGACCGGACCATCGAGCTCGGTCGCGGTGCCGAGGGCGAAGACCAGGCTGGGCTCGGCGAAGCCCGCCACCGCCACCGGCGCCTCGGCCAGTCCCTGGCGGGGCAGCAGGCGGGCTTCGTCCAGGGCGGCTTCCAGGCGCTGCGACAGCCAGAGCGGCTGGAGTCGCGGGGCGAGACCCGCGGCCAGGGCGGCATGACCCAGGGCGCCGAGGGCCAGGGCGGCGATGGTCGCGGCGCGCGGGGCGTTCCGGACCATCAGGTAGGCGCTGGTCAATCCCGCCGCGGCGATGAGCCCCCCGGCGAGGGTCGCTGCCCAGGCGTCCGACGCGTCGCCGTAGAGCGAGAGCAGGTAGACCACCCCGCCGGCCAGGGCGAGGCCGACCACCAGCGCCAGCCCGGCGCCGATCCAGCGGCAGATCGCGCCGATCGGCTCGGCCAGCGCCCGCGCCGTCAGCCAGGCGAGGGCGCCGTAGGCCGGCATGGGATAGTGCGGCAGCTTGGTCGGCAGGAGCTCGAAGACCACGAAGGTCGGGACCAGCCAGGCGACGGCGAAGCGCACGCCCGGCTCGGCGCGATGCCGCCACACCGCCACGACCGCAGCCGGCAGCAGCAGGGTCATGGGGAAGGCCAGGATCGGCGTCAGCAGCAGGTGATAGCCGGGCGGGGCGCCGTGGCTCTCCTGCCCGCCGGCCAGCTTGGGAGCCAGGTCGGCGCCGATGGCCTCGGTCCAGAAGCCGCCATCGGTGGCCACGGTCACCGCCCCGGCCCAGGGCCCGACCACGGCCAGCAGGATCACGAGGCCCCACCACCACTTCAGGCCGGCCATCCAGCCGGCGCGGCGGTCGCCGATCGCCAGGACGATCATCGCCAGGCCCGCCACCATGGGCCCGACCGGCCCCTTGATCAGCACGCTGGCGGCGATGGCGCCCCAGAAGAACCAGATGGCCCGGCGCGAGGCGGGCGCGCCGGCCACGTGCGCCGCATAGATGCGGCCCAGCGCCGCCAGCGCCAGGGTGGTCGCGCCCAGCAGCGCGGCGTCGGTCTTGGCGATGAAGGCCTCGGTGGAGACCAGGAAGCTCGCCCCCAGCAGGGCGCCGGCGAAGAGCGCCGTCCGTCGGTCGAAGAAGGCCGCCGCGCCCCAGGCGCACGCCGCCGCCGCCAGCATGACGCCGAGCAGCGAGGGCAGGCGATAGGCCCAGATCTGCCGCGCCTCGGGGCTGGAGACCGCCTTGACGCTGGCGGCCTGCAGCCAGTGGATACCCACCGGCTTCTTGAAGCGCGGGGCGTCCTGGAAGCGGATCACCACATAGTCGCCGCTCTCCATCATCTGGGCGGTGGCCTGGGCGAATCGCGACTCGTCGCGGTCCAGGGGCGGCATGGCGATCAGGCCGGGCAGGCCGGCCAGGAAGGCGATGAAGGCGGCCAGGGCGGGGCCCCGCCAGCCGCCGCTCCATTTGTCGAGGGCGCTGTCCAGCGTCATGCGCCGTGCATAGCACGATCCTTTCCCGCGCCCGCTTTTCCGCTATGGAGGCGGATGATGGCTTCTGCGCCCGACATTTCCGTTGTGGTCCCGGTGTTCGACGAGGAGGGCGCGGCGCCTGCCTTGGCGCGCGAGATCGCCGCCGCCTTCGCGGGCCGCGACTTCGAGATCGTGTTCGTGGACGACGCCAGCCGCGACGGCACCCGCGGGGCGCTGAAGGCGCTGTCCGCCGAGATCCCGCAACTGCGCGTGCTGGCCCATCGGAAGAACTCGGGACAGAGCCGCGCCATCCGCACCGGCATCCTCGGCGCCCGCGCGCCCGTCATCGTGACCCTGGACGGCGACGGCCAGAACGATCCGGCCGACGGGCCCGCCCTGGTGGACGCCCTGCTGGCCGGGCCGGCCGAGCTGGCGCTGGTGGGCGGAGAGCGGGTGAAGCGCCAGGACAGCCAGGCCAAGAAGCTGGCGTCGAAGGTCGGCAACGGCGTGCGCAAGCGGCTGCTCAAGGACACCGCGAACGACACCGGCTGCGGGCTGAAGGCGTTCCGGCGCGAGGCCTTCCTGCGGCTTCCCTATTTCGACCACATCCACCGCTATCTGCCGGCGCTGATGCTGCGCGAGGGCTACAAGGTGGACTTCCGGCCGGTGAACCACCGTCACCGCCAGACCGGGCAGTCGAAGTACACGAACTTCGGCCGCCTCATGGCCTCGCTGTCCGACCTGTTCGGCGTGATGTGGCTGCAATCCCGCGCGCGCGATCCCGGCGGCGTCGACGAGGCCTAGATCGGCCGCGCTAGGTGAGCGCCGACAGGATCAGCGTCACGACCGCGACGTCGAGGAAGCGGGAGAGAAAGAGCAGCATGGCGTGTCCGTGGCCGGCAGGTTCGAACACGGTTAAGCAAGACCGGCGCCACAGGAGCCGCGTCGCATGGCCCTTTTCTTCGATGCCGCCTGGTTCGACGAAAAGCTCTCGGAGCGAGGGCTCTCCCGGGCGGTGATGGCTGCCGTGGCAGGGCTGGATCCAGCCGACCTGGCGCTCGTGTTGAAGGACCAGAGGGAAGTTTCCGCCGGGCAGGTGGCGGCCTTTGCCGAGTTGCTGGGCGTTCCGGCGGCGGAGATCGCCGACCGCGCGGGAGTCTCGACGCCGACCCCACGCTCGCTGTCGCCGGCCGATGCGCGCCTGGACGCCCTGGAGCGGCGGGTAGCGGATCTGGAGGCCAGGCTGGCCAGGCTCTCCCCAGAATAGGTAACGGACCCCCTCGTGCGACGGCCCGCCGCACCGTGCGGGGCCGTGGGTTTAGGGCCTCCTTCATCGGATGGGGCGACCGTCCGGGCCTTCATCCGCGCCCGTTCCGAGTTCGTCCGATGCCCACCACGATCAAAGCCCGCATGCGTCTGTCCTGGGCCGGCGGGATCCTGGCTGTCCTGGGGCTGGTCGGCCTGAACCTGGTGTTGCTCTGGCAGGGGCTGCAGGCCGCCGACGACGAGGGCTCGCGCCAGGGTCTGCGGATGGCCATGACCATCAGCGCGGTCGCCGGCGCGGTCATGGTGGTGGGCGCCATCTTCGGCGCAGCGTTCTTCGAACGGCTGATCATTCACGCGATCGAACGGCTCTCGACGTCGATGCGGCGCCTGGCCGACGGCGACTACCAGGCCGAGGTCGCCGGAGCCGAGCGCCGCGACGAGATCGGCGACATGGTGCGCAGCGTCATGGTCTTCCGTGAGAACGGCCAGGAGCGCGCCCGGCTGCAGGACGATGCGGCCCGCATGCACCTGGAGGTCGAGCGCCGGCTGAAGGAAACCGAGGCGGCGTTCGAGGCCGCTGGCCGTGAGCAGAAGCGTCTGGTCCAGGCGATGGCGCGCGAACTGTCGCGCCTGGCGGCCGGCGACCTGAGCGCCCGGGTCAGCGACACGGTGGCCGAGGAATACGAGGAGCTGAAATCCGACTTCAACCGCGCCGTCGAGGCGCTGGAGGGCGTGGTCTCCACCCTGTCGGTGGCGGCCGGCAGCATCGGGTCGGGCGCCGGCCAGATGGCCCAGGCGGCCGATGAACTGGCGCGGCGCACCGAGCAACAGGCGGCGAGTCTCGTCGAGACGGCCGCGGCAGTCGAGGAGATCACCGCCCAGGTGCGCAGCACCGCCGCCAGCGCGCGTCAGGCGACCGCGGCCATGGACGAGGTGCGGGGCGAGGCTCAGACCTCGAGCGAGGTGGTCCGGAGCACCGTCGAGGCCATGAGCCGGATCGAGGGGTCGTCGCACGAGATCGGCAAGATCATCGGGGTGATCGACGAGATCGCCTTCCAGACCAACCTGTTGGCGTTGAACGCCGGGGTCGAGGCGGCCCGCGCGGGCGAGGCGGGCAAGGGCTTTGCGGTGGTCGCCGCCGAGGTCCGGGCCCTGGCCCAGCGTTCGGCCCAGGCGGCGCGCGAGATCAAGACCCTGATCGCCGCGTCCAGCGAACAGGTCGGGCTGGGCGTGGACATGGTGGGCCGGACGGGGGACGTGCTCCAGCGCATCGCCTCGAAAGTCACGGCCGTGGATGGGCTGGTGGCGCAGATCTCGGCGTCGGCCCAGGAGCAGGCCACCGGTCTGCAGGAGGTCAACACCGCCGTCGGCCAGATGGATCAGGGCGTGCAGCAGAACGCCGCCATGGTCGAGCAGACCACCGCCGCCACCCACGCGCTGAACAGCGAGGCCCGCGAGCTGGCCGGCCTCGTCGGGCGCTTCAAGACGGGACACGGGCAGAGGTCGGCCGCGCCGGCGACTCCGGTCCGCGCGGCCTCATCGGCCAATCCGGTTCACGCCGCCCAGGCCAAGGTCGCCGCGTTCGCCGGCGGCAATGCGGGAACCTGGACCGAATTCTAGATCAGGCGACGGCCACGGCCTTGCGGCCGGTCTGGGCGCGACGGTCGTAGCTGCCCGACCATTCCACGCGGTTGTAGGCCGACCGGGCGATGTCCAGCAGGGCCGGCCCGGCGCGAAGGCCGCGGCGCTCGCCTTCCTGGCCGATAAGCTGGGCCTCGAACTCGCAGTCGCCATGGCGGAAGTCGCGCCGCTGGACCCGCTGATAGGGACCGGCGGGGGCCACCGGCACGGGCAGGGTCACCACTTCGGCGCCGGGTGTCTCGTCGACCCGCCCGGCTTCCGGACGCGCGGCGCGGCGCACAGGCGTCACTCGGCGGAAGCGGTCAATGCGGGACAACATGTCGCACAACCTGCAATGCGTGGGCCACAACCTTAGCCTTTCGCGAGCTTGTCGAGCTGGGCCTGCATCTCGGCCATCTGCTTGCGTAGGGCGGTAAGCGCTTCGTCGCTCTGAGGTTCCGCGGCCTTCGGCGCCGGCGCGGAATCCTCCGCGCGGGGCGCGGGCGAATAGCTGAACGGCGAGAACATCTTCATCGCGCGATCGAAGAGCTGGAGGTTCTGGCGGGCGAGGTCCTCGTAGGCGCCCATGCCGCCAGCGCCGAGGCCGCCGGCGCCCTGGCCGAAGCTGGCCATCTGCTGGCGAAGCCGTTCCTGCTGCTGGGTGAAGCTGGCCAGCGACAGTTCCAGATAGCTCGGCAGGAACGCCTGCATCGAATTGCCGTAGAAGCTGATGAGCTGGCGGAGGAACTGGATCGGCAGCAGGCTCTGGCCCTGGCTCTTTTCCTCTTCCTCGAAAATGATCTGGGTGAGGACGGTCCGGGTGATGTCCTCGTTGGTCTTCGCGTCGTAGACGACGAAGTCGACGCCCTGCTTCACCATCTCGGACAGGTGCTCGAGCGTGACGTAGCTGGACGACGCCGTGTTGTAGAGACGCCGGTTGGCGTACTTCTTGATGACGACGCGTTCGCCCGAGGCTCCCGCACCGCCCGCGCCGCTGTCCTGGGTCTCGGCCATCCCTAATCCTTGTACGCGGCCGACGATTCTTCGCCGCCCTTTCTGCAACGCAGTATCGCGGATGCGAGCGCATAAGCAAATGCCCTCAACCAATTGGTAACCTTCTCCTGCCGTGCCTCTTGCCCTGCCGCTGGGGCCAGCCGATAGAAGAGGCCGGGCCGACCGGAAAACTGCAGGGATCTCCCATGACCGACATCGTCATCGTCTCCGCCGCGCGCACGCCGGTGGGCTCGTTCAACGGCGCGCTGTCCAGCCTGCCCGCCCATGAGCTCGGCAAGGTCGCCATCCAGGCGGCGGTCGAGCGCGCCGGCATCGCCGCGGGCGACGTGGAAGAAGTGATCATGGGCCAGGTGCTGCAGGCCGGCGCCGGCCAGGGCCCCGCCCGTCAGGCGGCGGTCAACGCCGGCATCCCCGTAGAAAGCCCGGCTTGGAGCCTCAACCAGCTGTGCGGCTCGGGCCTGCGCGCCGTGGCGCTGGCGGCCCAGCAGATCGCCGAGGGCTCGGCGAAGATCGTCATCGCGGGCGGCCAGGAGAGCATGAGCCAGTCGCCGCACGCCCAGCAGCTGCGCGGCGGCCAGAAGATGGGCGACCTCGCCCTGGTCGACACCATGATCAAGGACGGCCTCTGGGACGCCTTCCACGGCTATCACATGGGCCAGACCGCCGAGAACATCGCCGCCCGCTGGCAGATCACTCGCGAGGATCAGGACAAGTTCGCCGTGGCCTCGCAGAACAAGGCCGAAGCCGCTCAGAAGGCCGGCAAGTTCTCGGGCGAGATCGCGCCGGTGACGATCAAGGGCCGCAAGGGCGACACCGTGGTCGACCAGGACGAGTACATCCGCCACGGCGCGACGATCGAGGCGATGGCGGGCCTGCGCCCGGCGTTCAACAAGGAAGGCTCGGTCACCGCGGCCAACGCCTCGGGCCTGAACGACGGCGCGGCGGCGCTGGTGCTGATGAGCGCCGACGAGGCCGCCAAGCGCGGTCTGAAGCCGCTGGCCCGGATCGCGTCCTGGGCGCACGCCGGCGTCGAGCCCGAGATCATGGGCACCGGGCCGATCCCCGCCAGCCGCAAGGCGCTGGAGAAGGCCGGCTGGAAGGTCGCGGACCTGGACCTGGTCGAATCGAACGAGGCGTTCGCCGCGCAGTCGCTGTGCGTCGTCCGCGAACTGGGCCTGGACCCGGAGAAGGTGAACGTGAACGGCGGCGCCATCGCCATCGGCCACCCGATCGGCGCCTCGGGCGCCCGGATCCTCACCACTCTGCTGCACGAGATGAATCGCACGGACGCAACCAAGGGCCTGGCGACGCTTTGCGTCGGCGGCGGCATGGGTGTCGCAATGTGCGTTGAAAAGATCTGACGGACCCGAATCAACGGGCCGCGGACGAATAGGGAGACGTTGGGCATGGCCAGGGTGGCGCTGGTCACGGGTGGAACCCGTGGCATCGGGCGGGCGATCGTCGAGCGGCTGAAGGCCGACGGGCTGCAGGTCGCGGCCGGCTATTCCGGGAATGACGAGGCCGCGGCCAACTGCGCCAAGGAACTCGGCATCATGGTCGTGAAGGGCAACGTCGGGAACTTCGCCGATTGCAAGCACGCGGCCGAGGCGGTGGAGAAGGCCCTGGGCCCCATCGACGTGCTGGTGAACAACGCCGGCATCACCCGCGACGGCGTGTTCCACAAGATGAGCTCCGAGCAGTGGAGCGAGGTCATCCGCGTGAACATGGACAGCCTGTTCAACATGACCCGCCAGGTCATCGAGGGCATGCGCGAGCGCGGCTGGGGCCGGATCGTCAACATCAGCTCGATCAACGGCCAGAAGGGCCAGATGGGGCAGACCAACTACTCGGCCGCCAAGGCCGGGATGATCGGCTTCACCAAGGCCCTGGCGCTCGAGAACGCCAAGAAGGGCGTCACCGTGAACGTGATCGCGCCCGGCTACATCGACACCGAGATGGTGCAGGCGGTGCCCGAAAAGGTGCTGGAAGGCATCATCGGCCAGATCCCGGTCGGGCGTCTCGGCCGCGGCGAGGAGATCGCCGACATGGTGGCGTTCCTGGCGGGCGAGCGCGCCGGCTACGTGACGGGGGCGACACTTTCGCTTAACGGCGGCCAGTACATGGTCGGGTGAAGACCTTCCCAGGGTCGAAAAAACGCCCCGATCGAGCGGCATCTGCTCAAGCGGTATGACAGGCAAGCTGACGGCGTCGAGGAGAGCACTGTGCGCGGCGCTGCTGGCCGTGGTGTCGGCGGGCGTCGCCTTGCCTGCCCACGCCGGGCCGGCCGACCGCCTTCGCGACAGTCTGTTCCGGAAACCCGGCGACAAGGTCGCCGGGCCGCCGATCGCGCGCTTTGTCTCCGAGGAAGGCCGGGTCTTCATTCTGGACCGCACCCAGCCGGTCCCGATGCTGAAGTTCGACGACAGCCCCGAGGTCTGGGCCCTGGCGCCCAGCCCGGCGCCGCGGGGTGACGTCATCTATCGTGACGAGACCGGGGAGCCGGTGCTGCGGGCCACCCGTCTGGGCGGCCTGACGCTGTTCACCGACAGCCGGCCGAACGGTGAGGCGGTCTCGCTGGCGGGCGGCGGCAATCCCCTGCGCCTGGCGCCCATGAGCCCGCAGGCCCTGGGCGAACGCCTGTTGCAGGCCAGCTACCGCACCGGCCGGGTCGCGCGCCGGACCATCGTCTTCGAAGCGCGGAACGTGACGCCCGGCGGCTCGGCGCTGATCGGCGACGCCGCGGTGGTGACCAGCGTGGCCTTCACCCAGCTCGCCCAGGAACGTGACGGCCGCGCGGCGCTGGGACGGTTCAGCACCGTCCGGTTCGAAGAGGGCAAGAAGCCCTCGGTCAGCCTCAAGGACCGGGTGCTGCGGATCGTGGTCGCCCCGACGCACGGCCTCGCGGGACGCCCGTCTTCGAAGCGCATCATCAAGGTGGCGACCGAGGGTTAGCCCTTGAAGCTGTCCTTGGCCGCGCGCACAGCCGCGAAGGCCAGGTGGTCCGCCTGCCCCGACGCGCCGACCCGATCGGCCAGCAGCGGGGCCCGCAGGAACGGATTGGTCGACTTCTCGAGGGCTATGGTGGTCGGCACCGTCCACTCGCCGCGTTCGCGGGCCGCGAAGATCTGATCGGTGCGGGCCTTCAGGTCGGCGCTGTCGTCCACCGAAAGCGCGAAGCGGGCGTTCGAGGCCGTGTACTCGTGGGCGCAGTAGACGGCGGTTTCGTCGGGCAGGGCGGCCAGCCGCTGCAGGCTTTCCCACATCTGTTCCGGCGTGCCCTCGAACAGACGCCCGCAGCCCAGGGCGAACAGGGTGTCGCCGACGAAGGCCTTGCCGCTGGCGGGGTCGTGGTAGGCGATGTGTTCCAGGGTGTGACCGCCGCTGGCGATCACCTCGAAGGTGGTCTCGCCCAGCGTCACCGTGTCTCCGCCGCCAACTTCGCGGTCGAGGGGGGCGATGCGGGTGACCTCCTTCGGGCCCACGATCTGGCAGCCGGTGGCGGCCTGGATCTCGGCGTTGCCGCCGGCGTGATCCGGATGCCAGTGGGTATTGAGGATCAGGTCCAGGCCCCAGCCCAGGCCCTTCAGCTCGTCCAGGATCGCCTTGGCGTCGGGCGTGTCGATGCAGGCGGTCTTGCCGCTGGCCTCGTCGCGGATCAGGAAGCCGTAGTTGTCCGAGAGGCAGGGGAACTGGTGGACGGTCAGCGGCATGGCGGGCTCCCGGTCGGCAGGCTCAGCACGATTTAGGGTGGCGGACCGCCTGCGTCGAGCTTAGCGAAGGCGTCCATGCGCCGTGACGTGCTCGAGCTTCGACAGTTCTACGCCTCCGACCTGGGTCGGGCGGCGCGGGCGATGGTGGAGCGCAAGCTGCTGGAGGCCTGGGGCGACACGCACGGCCAGGACGTGCTGGCCCTCGGCTACGCCACGCCCTTCGTGGGCCGTCTGCAGGATCGCGCCCGCCGCGTGGTGGCGGGCATGCCGGCGCAGCAGGGCGTCGAGGTCTGGCCGAACGAGGCCGGCAACCTGGCCACCCTGACGCCCGAGGACAGCCTGCCGTTCCAGAACGCCCTCTTCGACCGCGTGCTGGTGGTCCACGGGCTGGAGGAGAGCGCCGACCCGGTGGCCTACCTGCGGGAGGTCTGGCGCGTTCTTTCGCCGTCGGGCAAGGCGATCATCACGGTGGCGTCGCGCGACGGCTTGTGGGCCGGCAGCGAGAGCACGCCCTTCGGCCACGGCCGGCCCTACAGCCGCAGCCAGCTGGCGGAACTGCTGCGTGAGGCCGACCTGGAGCCCTCGGGCTGGACACGGGCGCTCTACGTGCCGCCGGTGGGCTGGATGGCCGGCTGGGCGGAAGGGTTCGAACAGGCCGGCTCGCGCCTGTGGCCCCGGTTCGCGGGGCTGTTGCTGATGGAGGCGGTGAAGCAGACGTTCGCCGTCAAGCCACAGGGACAGCGCGCCCGGATACGGTCGGTTCGGCCGGTTCTGTTGCCCGCGCCGGCGCCCGTTTCGAGGGCTCCGGCCGGCGCGCCCCTGCGACAGCGCTTGGCGCCGCCCCGGCGAAGGTCTTAGCTGTCGTCAGTATTGAACTCGCGTTTGGAATCGGAGGCCCCGCCCGCATGAAAATGATCATCGCGGTCATCAAGCCCAGTCGACTCGACGCCGTGCTCGACGCGGTCACCGAGGCCGGGGCGTCAGGCCTCACCGTCACCGAGGTGCGCGGCTATGGCCGCCAGCGCGGCAAGACCGAGGTCTATCGCGGCGCCGAATACGAGGTGAAGCTGCTGCCTAAGGTCAAGCTGGAGATCGCGGTTCCGACCGACATCGCCGACCAGGTGGTGGAGGCCATCCAGGCGACCGCCAACACCAACAAGATCGGCGACGGCAAGATCTTCGTCCTCGACCTCGAACAGGCCCTGCGCATCCGCACGGGCGAACAGGGCGCGTCGGCCATCGCCGGCTGAGGCGCGATTTGGGGAGCGCGTCGATGCGCTGGCTCGGCGCTGGTCTGATCGCCGCCGTCCTCGCCACAGGTCCCGCCCGGGCCAATGACCTGACGCCTGCCCAGGCGGCGGAGGCGGTGAAGCGCCACGTCTGCTTCAGCACGGTCTGGTGGGCCGACCCTTATGTGCGCCTGGGCCAGACCGCCACGGTCGACGTCCGCACCGACGGGCGGGTCGCCTACCTCTGGAGCGAGGACATGCGCGCGGTGCCGCGCGTGAAGCGCTGGGCCGACAGCTATGTGGTGGCGGTGCGTCCGGCGGGGCCCGTGGTGACCCAGCGCTCGGGCTACAACGTCGACCTCCTGCGCGGAGAGGCCGCCTTCGAACGCGAGCGGCGCCGGATCTATGTGCCGGGCGGCCAGCGCCTGACCGTGAACCTGCCGGCGAGCTGCGATCCGAAGTTCGAGGCGGACACGCCGGCCAAGGCCGAGATGCGGGCCGCGGTGCTGGCCAGCCTGACCAACGCGGTGCGCACCTGGGGGCGGCGGCCGACCGGCGGCCAGGTGCGAATGACGGTCGCCAACTTCGACGTGGACTATCCCGAGACCTTCGCCCTGCGGCAGGACACGGGCGAGGTGCTGCGCATCGCGCTGCTGTCCTCCGATCCGTCGGGCACGGGCAAGGCGCGGCAGTATACGGTGACTCCGGCCGTGAAAGGCCCGGTCGCGGCCAAGCTGCGCCGCCTCATCCTGAGGTACGGCCAGTCCCGGGTGATCTCGCTGCGCTAGGCCTTGCGCCGCCGCTTCGGCGCAGGGCCCTCGGGCTTCGGCAGATCCACCTCGCCGAACAGGTTCTGCTGCGGCAGGGCGCGCGGCGCCGCCGGTTCGGACTTGCGGCTGAGCAGGAAGAGCGCCGTTTCGGCGCGCCAGTTCTCCAGCGGCACGCGCGGATCGATCGGGCGGGCGGGCCCGGAGTCGGACAGGGCCGCGCAGGCGTCGATCCGCAGTTCGAGCTGGTCGCAGAGGTCCACGAAGTCGCGCAGCGTGCAGAGGTGGATGTTCGGCGTCGACCACCAGGGCTCCGGCAGGGCCCCCGTCTCCGGCATCCGTCCGCCCGAGAGCAGCGCCCAGCGAACCTTCCAGTGGCCGAAGTTCGGCACCGAGACCACCGCCTGCTCGGCGATGCGCAGCAGCTCGTTCAGCACGTGCCGGGGCTCGCGCATCTGCTGCAGGGTCTTGGACAGGATCGCGTAGTCGAAGGCCCGGGTCGGGAAGTGGTCGAGGTCGCGGTCGCCGTCGCCCTGCACCACCGACAGGCCGCGCGTCACGCAGGCGGCGACGTTTTCGGGGCTGAGCTCCAGGCCCTGGCCGTCGACCTGCTTCTCGCGGGTCAGCAGTTCCAGCAGCTCGCCCTCGCCGCAGCCCACGTCGAGCACGCGGGCCTTGGGGCGCACCAGCTTCAGGATCTCGGCGAAGTCCTCGCGGATGGCGGTCACGGGAGGCCCCGCGCCTGCGCCTGGGCGCCCAGGAAGCCGCGCAGGGTCTGATCCAGCAGCGGCTCGTCGAGGAAGAAGGCGTCGTGGCCCTTGTCGGTGGCGATCTCGGCGAAGCTGGTGCGGCAGCCCGCCCCGTTCAGCGCGCGGACGATGTCGCGGCTTTCCGCGGTGGGGTACAGCCAGTCCGACGAGAACGACAGGACGCAGAACCGCACGTGCCGCGCCTTCACGAAGGCCTCGGCCAGCACCCCGTCGTGCCGGGCCGCGAGGTCGAAGTAGTCCAGCGCCCGTGTGATGTAGAGGTAGCTGTTCGCGTCGAAGCGATCGACGAAGCTGGCCCCCTGGTGGCGCAGGTAGCTCTCCACCTGGAAGTCGGCGTCGAAGCCCCACGACAGCCCGTCGCGCTGCAGTTCGCGGCCGAACTTCCGCTGCAGCGCCGCCTCGGACAGATAGGTGATGTGCGCGGCCATGCGGGCCACGGCCAGGCCCTTCTCGGGCCGCACGCCGGCGGTCAGATAGGCGCCGTTCATCCAGTTGGGGTCGGCCATGATCGACTGGCGGCCCACTTCGTGGAAGGCGATGTTCTGGGCCGAATGGCGGGCGGCGGCGGCGATGATCACCGCGCTGAACAGCTTCTCGGGATAGTCGGCGGCCCACTGCTGGACCTGCATCCCGCCCATGCTGCCGCCGATGGCCGCGAACAGGGTCTCGATGCCCAGCGCCTCGATCAGCATCGCCTGCGCGCGAACCATGTCGGCGATCGTGATGACGGGGAACTTCAGGCCATACGGCTGGCCGGTCGCCGGATCCGTGGACGCCGGCCCGGTGCTCCCCATGCATCCGCCGATGACGTTGGAGCAGATGATGAAGTGGCGCTCGGGGTCCAGCGGCTTGCCGGGGCCCACGAAGCGGTCCCACCAGCCGGGCTTGCCGGTCACCGGGTGAGTCGAGGCCAGGTGCTGGTCGCCGGTCAGCGCATGGCAGACCAGGACGGCGTTCGATTTGGCCTCGTTCAGCCGGCCGTAGGTCTTGTAGGCCACCTCGAGCGGGGCCAGCGTCGCGCCGGAGTCGAGCCGCAACGGGCGGTTCGCCGGGAACCGCCAGGTTCCGCCGCCTGTCTCCGTTTCGGCCTGGATGGGGCCCTGCGCCGTCATTGTGGCGTTGGACCGTCTCGCCTTGCGGGTGTCAATGGGTTGCAGCGGGCGGCCCGTGGGCTATGAACCGCTGGGGTTAGGGAGCGTCCATGGATCGGCTGATCCTCCTGCGGCACGGCAAGGCCGAACCGGATTCCGCCAGTGGCGATGATTTCGACCGTCGGCTCGCGCCGCGCGGCGTGAAGGATTCGGCCGAGATGGCGGCGCATCTGGCCGGCATGGGGTTCGTGCCTGACGTGGCGGTGATCTCGTCCGCGGCGCGCACCCAGCAGACCTGGGAATCGGCCAGCGCCGCGTTCCCGGGGGCCGAGGTTCGGGTCGATCCCGCATTGTACCTCGCCAGCTCGGGCACGATCCGGGCGACGGCGGAGGATGCGGGCAAGGCCTGCGCCACGGTGATGATCGTCGGCCACAACCCCGGACTTCAGGAGCTGGTCGTCCAGTTCCTGCGCGATGGCGGCGCCCCGCCGACCCTGATCGCCGAGGCCCAGCGCAACTTCCCGCCGGCCGCCTCGGCGGTGTTCCTCTTCGACGCCAACGGCCGACCGCACTACGACGGCCTCTTCATTCCGGGGCGACGGCATTGAGGATCTACAAGATCCTGCCCCGGGCCGAATGGACCGCGGCGCAGGCCGCCGGCCGATTCGAGGGTTCGGCCATCGACCATCAGGACGGCTACATCCACTTCTCCACCGCCGCCCAGGCCGGCGAGACGGCCCGCCGCTACTTCGCGAACCTGCCCGATCTCGTCGTGCTGGAGGTCGAGGGCGACGACCTGGGCGCGGCCCTGAAGTGGGAGCCGTCGCGGGGCGGCGATCTGTTTCCGCACCTCTACGCGCCGCTTCCGGTGGGCGACGTGAAGGCGGCGCATGAGGCTCCGCTCGGCGACGACGGCGTGCCGCGGATGGTGTTCGCCTGATGGACCTGCACGGCCTCGTCACCGCCGCCCTGCGCGGATTCGACCCGGAAGACGCCCACGGGCTGGCCATCCAGGCGCTCAAGCTGGGCCTGGGGCCGGTCGCGCCGGCCGACGACCCGATCCTGGCCACGGAACTGGCGGGGCTGAAGCTGCCGAATCCGCTGGGTCTGGCGCCCGGCTTCGACAAGAACGCCGAGGTCTTCGGCCCGATGCTCCGGGCCGGCTTCGGTTTCGCCGAGTGCGGCACGGTCACGCCGAAGCCACAGGCGGGCAACCCGCGGCCACGTCTGTTCCGCCTCACCGAGGATCGGGCGGTCATCAACCGCATGGGGTTCAACAACGCCGGGCTGGAGGCGTTCGCCGCGCGGCTGGAGCGTCGCGGACGCGGCGTCGTCGGCGCCAACCTGGGCGCCAACAAGGACTCCGAGGATCGCTTTGCCGATTACACCGCCTGCCTGCGGCGGCTGTGGGGCATGGCGTCGTACTTCACGATCAACATCTCCTCGCCCAACACGCCCGGCCTTCGGGCGCTGCAGACCAAGGCGGCGCTGGACGAACTGCTGGGCCGGCTGGTCGCGACCGCCGACTCGCTGCCGCAGGGCGTGGCCGTCCCGATGTTCCTGAAGGTCGCTCCCGACCTGGAGGACGGCGAGGTCGAGGCGATCTCCGACACCGTCGCCAAGCATGGCTTGGCGGGGGTGATCGTCTCGAACACCACCATCAGCCGCCCCGCCCTGGCGTCGAGCCACAAGGACGAGGCCGGCGGTCTCTCGGGCGCGCCGTTGCTGGGCCTCTCCACCGAGATGCTGCGCCGGTTCCACGCGGCGTCGGCGGGCCGGTTCGTGCTGATCGGCGCGGGGGGCGTGGCCAACGGCGCGGACGCCTATGCCAAGCTGCGCGCCGGCGCCTCGGCGGTGCAGCTCTACTCGGCGCTGGCCTACGAGGGCCCTGGCCTGGTGGTGCGGATCAAGCGCGACCTTGCACAGCGTTTGCGCGCCGATGGCTTCCGTTCCGTGGCCGAGGCCGTCGGAGCAGGATAGGCTAGCTCTTTCAGTCGCCTCGCGTTGCCGGGGCAGCTTCGCTGCACTACTTCCGGAGGACGATGGCGGACGCCCCGACAGAAGCGCCCGAGCGGAACCGCCGCCGCCTCTTCTGGCCCGGCGGGCTGTCCGCGCGCCTTCTCGTCCTGACCGTTGTCTTCGCCGCCCTCGGCGGGGCCATGACCATCCCCCCGGCGATGGCCGCGTTCGAGCGCCAGTGGCTGCTGGACCGGGTCCGCGCCGCGGAACTCGCGTCCCTCGCCCCGGAGGTCGCGCCCGACCGGGTGGTGTCGGAACAGCTCAAGACCCAGCTGCTGGAAGGCGCGGGGGTCGAGATCGTGGCGGTCTCGATCGACGGCGTGCGCTCGCTGGTCTTCGCCGCGAACCGCCCCGCGCGCGCGCCCTACGTGGTGGACCTGCGCCCCCGGGCCACGGGCCTCGCGCTGTTCGCGCCGTTCCAGACGCTGCTGGGCGACGGCGGCCGCGTGCGGGTTGTGGCCGAGCCGCGCTTCCGCACCGAGGCCGACTTCATCGAGTTCGTGGCCACCGACACCGAGCTGAAGCGCGCCCTGGCCGGCTATCTCTGGCGCCTGGTGGCGATCGTGGCGGGCGTGGCGGCTCTGGCCGGGGTGATCGTCTACCTCGCCCTGAACCTCTTCCTGGTGCGTCCGATGCAGCGGATCACCTTCGCGATGGAGCGGTTCCGCGCCGATCCGGAGGATCCCGAGGCCGCGATCCAGCTTTCGGGCCGCCGCGACGAGATCGGGCGCGCCGAGGCCGAACTGGACCGCATGCAGGCCGACCTGCGCGCCGCCCTGCAGTCGCGCGCCCGTCTGGCGGCCCTGGGCGAGGCGGTGGCCAAGATCAACCACGACCTCAAGAACATGCTGACCAGCGCCCAGTTGGCCTCGGAGCGGCTGTCGGCGTCGCGCGATCCCACGGTGAGCCAGGCCCTGCCGCGCCTGGAGCGGGCGCTGGACCGGGCGGTGAAGCTGGCGGCGGACGTGCTGGTCTATGGCAAGACCGAGGAGGCCGCGCCCGAGAAGCAGGCCGTACGCCTCGCCGCCGCCCTCAAGGAAGCCGCCGCCGAGGCGCGCCTGCCCGACCCGAAGGTCAAGCTGGCGGTCAAAATCCCCGCGGGCGAACAGGTGCTGGCCGACCCGGACCAGCTGCACCGCATCCTGACCAACCTGCTGCGCAACGCGCGCCAGGCGATCGAGCACCAGGCCGACCGTGCCGGGCCCGGCCGGGTCGAGGTCTCGCTGGAGACCGTCGGCGGGGCCAGCCTGATCCGGGTGTCCGACAATGGCCCCGGCGTGCCCGAGCGGCTGCGCGAGCGGCTCTTCCAGCCGTTCGCCGGCTCCGGGCGCCCCGATTCCACCGGTCTCGGCCTCGCCATCGCCCGCGAGCTGGCCCAGGGGCACGGGGGCGAACTGTCGCTGTCGGTGACCGGCCCCGAGGGCACGGTGTTCGAACTGCGCCTGCCGGGGGCTCCGAAGCCACGGGTCAGGCGCGCCGCGAAAGAGGGCGAGGCCTAGCTTCGGCGCCCGAAATGGGTTGCTGCGGCAACCTGCCACGCGCCCATTTGAGCGTTCTCGTTCACAGAACGTGCTTTAGCGAAGGGCGTTATCCGTGGGCTGGGGTGGCCACAAGTCATGGAAGACCTGAGGGTTTCCCTCGAAGAGATACGGCCTGCCGCCGAGCGGGTGG
This sequence comes from Pseudomonadota bacterium, assembly GCA_040752615.1. GTDB lineage: Bacteria > Pseudomonadota > Alphaproteobacteria > Caulobacterales > Caulobacteraceae > Phenylobacterium. The sequence continues at coordinate 287,749 of JBFMGV010000004.1, forward strand.
TGAAGCTCGCGCGCGCGGTCTTCAACGGCTATCACGCCGACATCGTCTGGCGTGAGACGGACAAGCTCGCCCGCCTCGTCCACTTCGACAACGACCAGGACCAGCGCCTTCCCAGCCATCGTGTGATGGCCACGCGAGAGCCGATCTGGATCTCTGATTTCGCCACCGATCCCGTGGCGTTGGAGAACGGCTTCGTCGCCGGCGAGCCCGACGTGAAGTGCTTCATGGCCGTGCCGATCTGCATCGGCGACACGGTGCTGGGCGCCTTGGGCGCGGTGGACAAGAAGGTGCGGCCTCGCGATGAGGTGATGCTGCGCCGCTTCTCGGATCTGGCGACCCTGTTGTCCGACGCGTTCGCCAGCGTGCGGCTGGCCCGTGACCAGGCCGAGACGGCGGAGCGACTGCGGACGGCGCTGGAGGCCACGGCCCGCTCGGAGAAGCGGCTGGCTATGGCGACCCGCCTGGCCGGTGTGCGGGCGTGGGAGCTGGACTACGAGAAGCGTCGGGCCATCGAGGACGGCGCGGTGATGGCCGAGAACGAGGCGTTCGACGAGATCCTCGTGCGGCTCTGGGACAACGTCCACCCCGACGACTACGACGCGATGGCGTCCAGCTGGTTCAAGCACCTGACCGAGGGCGGCGCGCCGTTCCACGGCGTCTATCGCAGCCGCCGGCACCAGGGCGACTATCGCTGGGTCGAAAGCACCGCTGAGGCGATCCGCGGCGACGACGGACGGCCGCTGCGGGCGGTGGGCGCCGTGCGCGACATCGACGCCGAGACGCGCAACAAGGCCGAACTGATCGAGGCCCGCGACGCCGCCGAGGCCGCCGACAGCGCCAAGAGCGCCTTCCTCGCCACCATCAGCCACGAGATCCGCACGCCCCTGAACGGGGTGCTGGGCATGGCCCAGGCGATGCAGCGCGACGAGCTGTCGCCCGAGCAGCGCGAACGCCTGAACATCGTGCAGCAGTCCGGCGAGACGCTGCTGGCCATCGTCAACGACGTGCTGGACCTGTCGAAGATCGGGGCGGGCAAACTGGCGCTGGAGCAGGTGGAGTTCGACCTGGCCGCGGCGATCACCACGGCGCACGCCACCTTCGCGCCGGCCGCGGCCGAGAAGGGGCTGACCTTCGACCTCGAGGTCACCTCCAGCGCGCGGGGTGTCTACCGGGGCGATCCGGTGCGGGTGCGCCAGGTGCTGTACAACCTCATCTCGAACGCGGTGAAGTTCACCGAGGCGGGAGAGGTCTGGGTGCGGGTCAGCCGGGTCGGTGAGCACCTGGCCCTGGAGGTCAGCGACACCGGCGTCGGCATCCCCCTGGAGCGTCAGAAGGCGTTGTTCCAGCCTTTCGTCCAGGCCGACGCCTCGACCACACGGAAGTACGGCGGCAGCGGCCTGGGCCTGTCCATCAGCCGTGAGCTGACGGCGATGATGGGCGGCGGCATCACCGTCACCAGCGCGCCGGGCCTGGGGTCGACGTTCATCGCCCACCTGCGCCTGCCCTACGTGCGGCCCGCCGAGGAGGGCGTCGCGACGATCGTCGACGCGTCGCAGGACGAGGAACTGCCGCCGCTCCGGGTGCTGGCCGCCGAGGACAACCCGGTGAACCAGGTGGTTCTGCGCACGCTGCTGGAACAGGTCGGCGTCTCGCCGGTGATCGTCGAGAACGGCCGTCTGGCGGTGGAGGCCTGGGCGGGAGGCGCTTGGGACCTGATCCTCATGGACGCCCAGATGCCGGTGATGGATGGGATCGAGGCCACCGCCGCGATCCGCGCGGTGGAGGCCGCCGAGGGGCGCTCCCGGACCCCCATCATCGCCCTGACCGCCAACGCCATGCCGCATCAGGTCGCGACCTACCTCGAAGGCGGCATGGACGCGGCCGTGGCCAAGCCGCTGGAATTCGCGCGGCTGTTCGCGGTGATGCGCGAGGTGCTGGACCCGGAATAGGGTCTAGGGGACCTTCGCCACGCCCTCGCGCCGCGGGTCGGCCCCGCCGCGCAGGCCCCCGGAGGTCGCCTCGACGCCGTGCAGGCCGCTGCCCTCCGCGCCGAAGCCGGAGCTCAGCTTCACGCCCTTGGCCTCCAGGCCAGCGACCAGCTCGGGAGAGAACTTGTCGACCTCGGCGGCGTAGAAGCTGCTGCCGGCGATCAGGTTCGGCAGGTTGATCGCGTCCTGCACCGGCATCTTCCAGTCCAGCATCCCGACCAGGGTCTTCAGGTTGTAGGCCAGGATCGACGGCCCGCCCGGCGAGCCGACGGCGGCCACGAAGCGGCGATCCTTGTCCAGCACGATGGCCGGCGCCATCGACGAGCGCGGGCGCTTGCCCGGCCCCACGGCGTTGGCCGCCGGCGTTCCGTCGCGGTCGGTGGGCGAGAACGAGAAGTCGGTGAGCTGGTTGTTCAGGAAGAAGCCGTGGACCATCCGGCCCGAGCCGAAGATGCTCTCCACGGTGGTCGTCATGGACACAGCGTTCCCCCAGCGGTCGACGACCACCAGATGGGTCGTGCCGGAGACTTCGTTGGTCTTGTCGGCCGCGAGCGCCGGTGCGCCCTTGGGTTGGCCGAAGGTGACGCTGGCGGCCGCGGCGGGGCCGATCAGCTTCGAACGCTCGTCCAGATAGGCCCGGTCGAGCAGGCCCGCGACCGGCACCTTCACGAAGTCCGGATCGGCGATGTAGCGGTCGCGATCGGCGTACATCAGGCGGCTGGCCTGGCTGAACAGGTACCAGCCCTCGGCCGTGTTCGGATGCCCGGCGATGTCGGTGCGTTCCAGCAGCCCCAGGCCTTCCAGCACCGCCGGTCCGCCCGACGGCGCGCCGGGCGTGCAGACGATGTAGGCGCGGTACGGCCGGCACAGCGCGGCCTCGGACTTGGGCCGATAGGCCTTCATGTCGTCCAGCGTCAGGGCGCCGGGGTTCGCTCCCTCATGCACCTTGGCGACGATGGCCGCGGCGATCTCCCCCTCCAGCAGCGCCTTGGGCCCCTCGGCGGCGATCTTGCGGACGGTGGCGGCGTAGGCCGGGTTCTTCACGACGTCGCCGGGCTGGATCTTCGCGCCGTCGGGCTTGGTGAAGTAGGCGACCGCATCGGGAGCGGACGCCTGGGCCGACCGGCTCGACGCGGCGGCCGCCATCCGGTTGGGAGCGGGGAAGCCCTGGTCGGCCAACCGCTCGGCCTCTCCGAACAGGTCCTTCCAGGCCAGCTTGCCGTGTTCGTTCTGGGCCAGGCTCAGCATGGCGATGGCGCCCGGAACGCCGGTCGAGCGGCCGCTCAGGATGGCGGCGGTGCGGCTCAGCGGCTTGCCGTCGTCGCCATAGAACAGCTGCGGCGTGGCGGCCTTGGGCGCGGTCTCACGGCCGTTGTAGGCGGTCACCGTCTTCGTCCGCGCGTCGTAGTAGGTGAGGAAGGCCCCGCCGCCGAGACCGGAGCTCTGCGGCTCCACCAGACCGAGCACCGCCTGGATCGCCACGGCGGCGTCCACGGCGCTGCCGCCCGCGCGCAGCACCTTCAGGCCCGCCTCGACCGCCATCGGATTGGCGGCGGCCACCATGCCGGGGCTCTGCGTCGCGGCGGCCGGAGGCGCCGAGACGGCCGCCTGCGGCGTGGCGCAGGCGGTGGCGAGCGCGGCGAGGGCAAGGACGAACGGGAACTTGAGCTTCACGGGACGGGCGGCTCCAACAGGGTCGGCGTGACCATAGCGGCCGGTCCGCGTGGACAACAAACGCCGGGTCGTGCGAGGTCCCACCTATGGACGCAAACCGGTCAGGTCCAGGCCTGCGCAACCTGATCACCGACGTTCCCGGCCTGAAAGTCGGGCAGGCCGAGGACATGGCCGTCCGGACCGGGGTCACCGTGATCCTCCCGGACGAGCGGGCGGTCTGCGCCGTGGACGTGCGGGGCGGCGCGCCGGGCACCCGTGAGACCGACGCCCTGGCGCCCGAGAACCTGGTGGATGCCGTGGACGCGGTCGTCCTATCCGGCGGTTCGGTCTACGGGCTGGCGGCCGCCGACGGCGTGGTGGCCTGGCTGGGCGCCCGGGGCCGCGGCTTCGGCCTCGTGGACGGCATTCCGAAGTCGCCGGTGGTCCCCGGCGCGATCCTGTTCGACGTGGCCAATGGCGGCGACAAGGGCTGGGGCGAGGATCCGCCCTATCGCGGACTGGGGCGCAAGGCGGTCGAGGCCGCCGACCTGGAGTTCGCCCTCGGCACGGCCGGCGCGGGCTGCGGCGCGATGGCCGGCGGGCTGAAGGGCGGCACCGGCTCGGCCTCCGCCGTCACCGAGGACGGCTACACGGTCGGCGCGATCGTGGCGGTGAACTGCTGGGGCTCGGTGATCGCGCCCGGCGGCCGCGCCTTCTGGTCCGCGCCCTACGAACTGGCCGGCGAGTTCGGCGGGCTGGGCTCGGCGGGGCTCTCCGCCGGACCCGACCAGTGGGGCTCGGCGAAGCGGCCGGCGGAGGCGCGCAACACCACCATCGCCTGCGTGGCCACCGACGCGGCCCTGACGCCGGCCCAGGCCAAGCGTTTCGCCGTCATGGCGCAGGACGGCTTCGCTCGCGCGATCCGGCCGGTGCACGCGCCCTTCGACGGCGACGTGGTCTTCGCACTGTCCACCGGAGCGAGGCCCTTGTCCGATCCTGCGAATTTCACCCTGGCGCGCCTGGGAGCGCTTGCGGCCGACACCCTGGCTCGGGCAGTGGCCCGGGGAGTCTTTGAAGCCAACCCCTGGCCGGGTGCGTATGTCCCCTGCTGGCGGGACCTTCCGGCCTGAGCGGTCGGCTGGTAACTTCGCAGAACAGGGTTTGAGTTCAGGAGAGGATTCCCATGGGTTGGGGACGTAAGCTCGCGCTGGTCGCGGGCGCAGCCGCATTGGCGAATGGCGCGACCGCGCAGCCCGCCGGTCAGAAGGTCACCGGACCTGTCGCCGTCTATTGGATGAGCGCCCAGACGCAGACCGGCTTCGGCATGCCCTCGGCGGGCGGTGGCGGCGGTCGTCCCGACGCCGGCGCCATGATGCGCGCCATGATGGGCGGCGGCGGCGCCTCCAAGACCCTGCAGCTCGACCTCGGTTCCAGCCAGACGAACGCCGCGCCCGCCGCGGACCACCTGCCGCCCCAGGGCCTGCAGGTCGGGCCGAAGCTGCCGCTGCTGACCCCCAAGCCCGTGGTCGGCCAGCGCGAGGAGCGCGAGAACTACGTCCCCGACGAGTACCAGAAGCCCAAGGGCCGGATGCTGATCTTCTGGGGCTGCGGCGAGCGCGCCCGCCCCGGCCAGCCCTATGTGCTCGACTTCGCCAAGATGGCCGAGGGCAAGCAGAACCCGGCCAACTTCATGCGCAGCATCGACTACCGGCCGATGAACCCGCCGTCGGTGGGCCGCAACCGCACCTACGGCGGCTGGCCCAATGAGAAGACCCGCGACATGGTCCCGTCGGGCGGCTCGCTGGTGGGCGCGCACACGATCAAGGGCAACTACAGCCCCGACATCAACTTCACGCTGGAAGAGGACCAGGATTTCCTGGCCCCCCTCAACGTCACCAGCAACACCAAGGCCGCCGGCGGCTTCGTGCCCCTGGGCTGGAACCTGGTGGGCAACGCCCAGGCCTACTACGCCTCGGTGGTCGGCGGCGGCGAGAACGACACGGTCGTGATGTGGTCGTCGTCCGAGACGCAGGCCTCGGCCTTCACCAACCCGGACTTCCTCAGCCAGGGCGACATCAGCCGCCTGGTGGCCAACAAGACCCTGATGGGACCGGGCCAGAAGACCTGCGCCGTGCCGAAGGAGGTGCTGGATGCGGCCCCCTCGGCGATGTTCCAGCTGGTGGCCTACGGCGGCGAGGCGAACTTCGTCTATCCGCCGCGCCCGCAGGATCCGAAGATCGCCTGGAACCAGCAGTGGGCCGTGAAGGTCCGCTATCGCTCGGCCACGGGCGGCATCCTGGGCCAGGACATGTCCGAGATGATGGGCGGCGGCGGCTCCAGCGGCCGCCGCGCGGGGCGTCCCGCCCCTGGCCAGCCCGCCCAGCAGCAGCAGGCTCCGAAGCCGCCCAGCGCGGCCGACATCCTGCGCCAGGGCATCCTCGGCGGCGGCCTTCCGTTCCCCCGTCGATAGGGCGGCCCCCGTCGCGGACCGGTCGGAAAATTTCCTTGGGAGGGGGACTTGCGCTCCCTCCCGCCCCCGACTAGGTTCCGCGCCCTCGCCGTAAGGCAATGCGCGCCCGTAGCTCAGCTGGATAGAGCATCAGACTACGAATCTGAGGGTCGGACGTTCGAATCGTTCCGGGCGCGCCATTTTCTCCAAGAAAACCAGTAACTTAATAATCTTCCCCTTGCCCGGGTCGGCCTTGTTTCATCTCTGGGGTCACACTGGGGTCACAAGATTTGATGTCTCTCCACGAGAGTTCGATCATATGCACCGCGGTTCACGGTGCCCACAGCCGGTGACGTCTCCCGGCGCGCCCGGTCCATATGCATAGGTTTTGGGGAGACTTCCGACGCATGCCGGCGACGTGCATAGGAAGGGGCGATTTTCTTTATGCATCCGCTCAGCATGTGCGGACCGTGTACTAGGTCTATACACGTCGGCAAATCATGTATAGAAAATGGCCGATTCCTATACATGTGAGCTTCATATGGGTTTGGTCGCTAGCCACGTCCCACCGGTGCTGCCGCTTTCGGTCGACTTGGAAACGAAGCGTGTTCTGAAGAAACTCGCGAGCGCGCACCGCGCCTTGGCCGAGTTGAAGGGCGCCGCAGGCCTGGTCCCCAATGAAGCGATCCTGATCAACACGCTTTCGCTGCAGGAGGCGAAGGACAGCTCCGCGATCGAGAACATCGTCACCACCCATGACGATCTCTACCGAAGCGATGACGTTGCAAACCGATTTGCGAGCGTCGCCGCCAAGGAGGTCTACGCCTACGCCCGCGCCTTGCGCGAGGGCTTCCAGAAGATCCGCGAAACGGGGCTGATCACAATCAACGACATCCTCGCGATGCAGGCGACCCTGGAGCAGAATCAGGCGGGCTTTCGCCGCCTCCCCGGGACCGCGCTCAAGAACGACAAGACGGGCGAAGTCGTCTTCACGCCGCCTCAGAGCTACGAGGAAATCGCATCGCTGATGGCGAACCTGGAGGCGTTTCTGAACGGTGGGCTCGATGTCGATCTCGATCCCCTGGTGAAGATGGCGGTGATCCATCACCAGTTCGAAACGATCCATCCCTTCTACGATGGGAACGGCCGGACCTGCCGCATCCTCAACATCCTCTATCTGGTGAAGGAGGGGCTCCTCGGCACGCCCGTCCTCTACCTCTCTCGCTACATCAACCAGAACAAGGCCGACTACTATCGGCTCCTTCAGGCGGTTCGGACGGACGGCGTCTGGGAAGAGTGGTTGATCTACATGCTCGACGGCGTCGAGCAGACGGCCGGGCAAACCACTCGGCTCGTCCACCGCATCCGGGATCTCATGCTCGATCACAAGGTGCGGATGCGCCGCGAACTGCCCCGGATCTACAGCCAGGACCTGCTGAACAACATGTTCAGCCACCCCTACAGCAAGATCGCCTTCGTGGAGCGCGACCTCGGGGTCAGCCGCATCACCGCGACGCGATATCTCGACGAACTCACCCGCATTGGGCTGATGCGGAAGCACAAGCTCGGCCGGGAGAGCTACTACATGAACCGAGCCCTGCTCGACCTGCTCGGCAATGTCCAAGCCGTCTAAGGGTCGGCAAGCGTGGGCTCAGTCGTCACGTCGCGCCCGGGCTCGCCGTCGGCGGATCGCACGCATCAAATCCGGATGAAGCTTGGGACGATCCCATCGAGCGGCGCCGCCTATCCGGCCGAATTCCTCGGGGTAGCGGAAGTAGGTGAAGACCCTGTCGACGACGTCGACCATCAGCACCTTCATCTCCGCGTCGGAGATGCGCGAGAGGCGAGCCCAAGGAATCTCCCCATATGGCGTGACCACCTTCACGTCGCTAAAGTCGCCAGCCTGCGATGACGGGAAGGTCCCGGCATGGAGGTTCTCGAGTTCGGAGTTCCGCACGCAGGTCTCGACCAGCACCTTGGCGAGCACCTCAAGGTCGCGCAGTCCTGCCGCGCTTAGACGAGAACGCATCGCTGCCTCTTCTTCCCTTGGACAATCGCGCAGCAGCATGGCGCGTTCGCGCACGCCTGCTAGGCTTCGCAGATGTGCCACCTCTACGGCATAATCGACCCGCGTTGGCGCCAGATGGCAGATCACGCAGAGGTTCGCGACCATCCCAAACAGGGCGATTGACGCGTTTTTTGCGTCGTCGCCCGCTGCTGATCGTGACGTCGCGGCGGACGTGTGTCTCACCCGCGACTGAGATCGCTTCCGCGACCGAGGCTGTCGATCTGCGCACCCTTTGGCGTGGGGCTCAGCTCAACTTGCCGACCGACGGCCGCTGCAGTCTGACCAAGCTTCAGTCGCGCGAAGTGTTCGACGTCGTCTGCGCTGCGGACGATCAACCATCTCGACGCACCGAGCTCGTCGTGCTGTCCCGCCTTCACGACCTGGCCCTTGAGAGGCGCATCGCCCATTTCGCGCAGTTCACGACCAGACTGGAGGCGCCGCAGATGCAGCGTACGGATGACGTCACGCCGTAGCTGCAGCGTCCGAAGCTTGTTTTCCAACGACGGGTCGATCCGGTAGCGGCGCCCATGCCTGACGACAAGCCCGAGGGTTTCCAGGTGACGCAGCCGGCCGCGGCTGAGGGCGGCCCAGGCACCCGTCACGCCCACTCCGTCATCGACCTCCAGATTGGCGTCAGCAGCCTGCAGCAGCCGCCGGTCGAACCCCGTGAATCGGTCGGCTTGGGTCTCCCGCCAGATCCGCCGTTCCGCATCGGCTCGTGAGAGATCGCCGAGCCGCTCTTGGGCGACCTCCTGTGCTCGCATGCGGAAACCGACCGAGATGTAGTGGCGCGGAATGACAAGGTCCTTGCCGTTCGGCTTTCGACCTCTCACCAGGACGTGGGCATGCGGCTGGTCGGTGTCGTAGTGGCAGGTCGCGACCCATTGGAGGCCGGGCTGTCCGAGGTCGCCAGCCACACGGGTCATGACATCGCGCGTGTAGTTGCGAAGATCGGCCAATCGGTCCCCGTGCTCCGGCGAGATGATGAAACGGAAGTGGTGTCGGTCCGCCTCCCATCCCACCGTCGCGGTTGTGGGATCCGCCGCATCGGATCGGGCGTCGAAGAAGTCGGGACGGGCTCCTTCCAGACCCGCACCGGAGCGGCCGAGGTAGGCTATGTGCGCCGCGAGCGCTGCCCCGCGCGCGACGCCACGGCCCATGTGCCGTGACACTAGGGCCTTCACGATCACCCGCTGGCGGACGTCCAGCCGGAAGGCTCGGCCCGAACGCTTCTGGGCGGATCGAAGCACGCCGGCGCGATCACCGTAGGCGAAGAGTCGGGACGCCGACAGACGCTGCATCATGCCGAGACGGACGCCGCCGCTGTCCCGTTTCAGCGTGTAGGGAAGCCGTACGATGCGATCCACATCCTCAGGGCTTCCGGCGATGTTCAAACGGGCGCCGACGGCCTCACGGACTGACATTTTAGGTGTCCTGACAGATAGGGGTGTCATTCCGCGGGCCTGCGTCGTCGCAACTTACCAAGGCGCTCTAGCCGACGGCCAACTGTCCGAAATGATGAAGCAAAAGCGAGGCGAACACACCTCTTTTATCTTGCCCTAAGCCTCAAAATTCATGGTCAAGCTCAGTGAAATCAAACGTCAGCAAACGTGAGCAAATTAGTCAGATTCGAGACCTTCCAGAGATCTAATCCGAGTCGGACACGGCGCGCGGCCGAAACAAGAAACCCGCCCGGCCGGAGCCGAGCGGGTGGAGGTGGGTCTGGATCAGACGATCAGGCCGTCCTGGCCCGGATCGCCATGTGCCGGAGCCCGCGGGCTCCGGCCTGCTGCGCCAGGTTGACCGCCGGCCCGAACGGATGCGACTGGGCCCGTCGGCCTTCGTCGAGCGACTGCGCCAGCGTCAGGCAGCAGGCGGGCTCCAGCGCGAGCAGGTCGTCATTGGCGCGGAACGGCGCCGCCTTCTGGAACCGATCGAAGTCGGCGCGGGCGAGCACCAGCGTCACCTTCTTCTGCTGCGCCCAGCGGATGGCGACCTTCTCCGCGCCCTTGGCTCCGGTAGTGGCGAGCACCATGTCCGGCCATTGGCTCTGAGCCCAGTTCAGCGCATCGAAGATCCGCTGTGCATCCTCGGCGGTGTCTGCCATCGGGGCCGCGCGGAAGGCCACCACGGGACCGGTGATTTCCGCCTCGCCGGACTTGCGCCGCTCAAGCGCGCGGATCGCCGTCTTGGCCTCCAGCTGGGCCGCAGTGAGGAACGTGCCGCGCCGGCTGCCGCGCCACGCGGTCCAGACCTCGCCGGTCATGGTCGTGTAGGCCTCGGACGCTGCGTCCCGGACCAGCTCGGCCGCCGCCTGCGCCACGTCCAACGATCGCGTCGCCCGGGTGGCTTCCTGCAGCTCGGTGTCGGCCACCTCCGACCCGTCGAAGTCACGCTCGAGCCAGCGCATGCGGTCGCGACCGCGCTCGGCCTCCCGCTCGATCCGTCCGGCCACCGAATGGAAGGCGCCGATCAGGCCTTCGCAGAGGATCGCCTGGACGTCCTCCAGGGCGGTGCCGCCGACGAGGTCGACGAGCTCGGTCATGATGGCGTGGCCCAGCTGGACGAGGGCCTCTTCCGTCGGATGCGGACGGGGATCTTCCAGGGCCGCGGCCTGGACGTCGAAAGCGGTGTCGGAAGAGGAGAAGGCGTGAAGGGAGAAGGTCATCGGACGACTCCGTGATGAGGGAAACGCCGGTGCGCCCACGCGCAACGACCTCCGCCCTGGCCACGTCGGGGTCCCTGGGGGTCACCGGAGCGGAGCGCCTCTCGCGAAGCGGAGGGGAACGGCCGGAGGCCGTTGACGCCCGGGGTGACGTGACAGGGTGAGAGGTCGTTGTGTGGGGGTGCTGCGCCCGCCCGCAGAGGCGGGCGCGCCGCCCGGCGCGCGTCGCGCCGGGTGCTGAGCTTCAGCCGCCCCGCCATTTCTCAGAGGCGCCACGGTCCGCGTGCGGGATCGGCACCCGAATGGGCGGAGACCCGGAACGGGGCTCCGGGAGCCGCAGGTGGGAAGAGCCCGGCCCGGCCTTGGCGGGGGCACGCCCCTCAGCTCAGCTGCGCCTCGATCTCACGTGCGCGCCTCAGGATCGCTTGCTGATCGGCGTCCTGGCCCAGCTCTTCGGCTGCAGCGGCGACGCAGGTCATCCAGCGCTCCAGCAACAACGCCTGCTCGGGTCTGATCCGATCGGCGTAGGCCTGCAGGATCACGCCGGCGAACCCTGCGACCGCCGCCTCGCCATCATCGACGACGCGGCGCAGCCGATCCAGGACGGCCTGCAGCTCGGGGTTCTCGGCCATGGAATGCGCGAGGACGAAGGCCGCGCCGCAGGATGCGGCGCGGCCTTTCAATGTGATCGCCAGTCGGCAGAGGGCAAGCCTCATCCGCCCTCGTCCGCCCCCGCGGCTGGCTGCAGGCCGTGCAGGAAGTCGCAGGCCTTCTGCGCGTGGGCGGCGGCCGAGAAGATCAGCCGCTTGTCGTTCTTCAGCACCGCCAGCCAGTCGGCGATGTAGTCGGCGTGGTCGCGGCGAGGTCGCAGGTCCAGGCCGAGGTCCGCGCAGAGGAAAGCCGCGCCGAGTTCGGCGACGAGCTCCTCGCACGCATAGCCGGCGTCGCCCCAGCGCTTGCGCCCGAAGTCCCGCGCGAGCCGCGTCGGATGGCGGGTCCAGTGGACGCACTCGTGGCCCAGGGTGGCGTAGAAGTCGACGATGTCGGGGAAGCTCGAGTCCGCCGGCATCTGGATGTGGTCCCGGCCGGGCGCATAGTAGGCCTCGTCGCCTCCGTAGCAGATGCACGCGCCGGTCGCCTCGAAGAAGCGATGGGCGTGCGCGATGCGCCGCTCCGGCGCCACGGGCGCCGCGGGCTTTGGCCGGTACTCCGGCGGCAGGCCGTCGATCTGCTCCACGTTGAAGACCGTGTAGGCCTTCAGGAACGGGACCGACCGCTCCACCTCGCCGCCGTCGGAGCGCCGTTCGGTGCGGCGGATGCGATTGGCGTAGACCACGGTCGCGCCGTGTTCGCCCCGGCGGACCTGGCCGCCCAGCGCCAGCGCCTGGCGGAAGGTCATCCACGTCGCGGCCGAGAAGCCGCGCGCCAGGGCCTCGGACCAGAGCAGCAGGACATTGACGCCGCTGTAGGGTTGGCCGCAGGCGCGCAGCGGCCGGCACACCTGGCCGCCGGCGGCGGGCGAGGTCCATGGCTTGGTCCAGGGCCGGACGCCCGCCTCCAGGTCGGCGACGATGGCCTGGGTGACGCGCGCGTAGAGGTCGGGTCGCGTGCAATCGCGAGGCATGGCGGCCTCCTTCGAATGACGGTGGGGGAATGGGCTCAGCGGAGCCCGGCGAGCCGCAGCAGGTGGTCGGGGGCGGTGGGCCGATAGGCGATCGCCCCATGCGGCGCGCAGTAGGCGCCGCGGACGGCCGCGCGGCCGCACAGGGCGAAGCTGTCGGCCCTGGGGTCCCCGATCGGCCAGCGGCACATGTGCGGCCCGATCGAGGCGACGTCGGACGTCCCCGCCAGCGGGACAGGCTCGACCACGACCGGCCAGGGCTTCGCAACCGGCATGCGGCGCGATCTGGCGGCGGGACGCTCGGCCTTCGGCGCGCGTGGGCGGCGGGTTCCCGGCCGCGCGGGCGTGGCCCGCCCGCTGAGGCCCAGGCGGTGGACCTTGCCGATGACGGCGTTGCGGGTGACGCCGCCCAGTTCGCGGGCGATGGCCGAGGCGCTGCGCCCGTCCCGCCAGAGTTGGGTCAGAATCTCGATGCGGTCGTCGGTCCATGAGGTGCTGCGCGGCATGGCGATGCTCCTTCGACGAGCCCGTTCGGCTCGCCCGCCACCCGCCCTTCCTTCGCCTCCCGCCCCTTGCGCCAATTCAGCGCTTGGCCGCCTGCCGCCGTGGCGCGCCCGCGGCGCGGACGCTAGGCTGGGGCCTCCATGGACTTCATCGACATTCCCGGCGCCTCGGGCGCCCAGTACCGTTACCGCCGCGCCAGCCTCGAGGAGCTGCCGGTCACCGCCGGAAATCTCGTCGCCGTGGTGGGCGCGCCGCCGCGGCGCCGCTTCCTGCTCTGTGCGGCCGCCCGCAGCCTTCACCGGGCGCGGCCGGAGGTGGAGGCCGTGCTGCGCGAGAACCGCGGCGCCCGCCTGTTCGTGCGGCTCAACGTGGCCCGCGCCGCCCGCGAGGCCGAACACGCCGACATCGTCGCCGCCGTCGCCCCCGACGCCGATCTGCCGGACCTCGGCTGAACCCCAGGGGGACGGCGCCGTCCCGGAGCGACCGCAACGACGCCGTCGGCCGAAGGCCGGACCGCGGTGGGAGCCGCCGCCGATGGCGGCGGGACGTGCTCCAGACGTGCCCGCACCGAGGCGCGCCCGCGTCACAGGCGCGGAACCCTCGATGCTCGCGAAGGGCGTCCGGCCCCGGCGCGCGCTCAGGCCGCGCGCGGCGCGGCGTCGTCCGAAGCCGAAGGCTCGACCTCGGGCTGGCCCGCCGCCTCGGCGTCAGGCGATCCGTCCGGCGCGTCCGGCGGCGGCTCGTCATCGTCGCCGGCCTGCGGCGGTTCGGCGGCCCAGCTGAGGTAGGCCGGAGCCCAGCGGCGTTCGGCGGCCCGCTCGGCCACCAGGGCCACGAGCTCGTCCTTGCGCGCGCCGGCGGCCAGCGGCGCCTCGGCGCCCATCTCGGCCAGCATGGCGAGCAGCTTGGCCTTCGGATGGGCGGCCAGGAACATCGCGTCCGGCGTCCAGTGCCGCGTCACGTCGGCGTGGCAGAGGGCGGCGATCTCCACCGCCTCGGCCCGCGCCCCGCGGCGCACGCTGGTCGTCCGCTCTTCCCGAAGGTCGAGGCTCAGGGCCGCGAGTTCCGCGAGCAGCGCCATCCGCGTCTCGGCGTCCAGGGCCGCCACCCAGGCGATGGGCGAGAGGCCCGAGGCGACCCACGCTTCCCGCCGGTCGGCCAGCCTGCGGCGCACCTCCCCGTCCAGCTCCGGGATCGCCGGCGTCCGCGCGCGGCTGTAGGCTTCGGCCGCGAGGCTGAGCGCGCCTGCGCCGCCCCGGCCGACGCCCTGGTGCAGCACCAGGACGCAGAACAGCCGCGCCACGACCGCCACCAGGGAGGCGACGGGGTCGTCCGCCAGCGCCCGGATGAGGGCGCGGGTGGCGACGTCCGTGCGCAGCTCGTGCAGGCCGTGGTTCACGCCCTCCACCTCGACGACCGGCGCCACCGCGACCGGCGCGGCCGTGACCGCGAACAGGCGCGGCGCGGGCCGGGGCGGACCGTCCGCATCCTCATCATCGTCCGTCGGCGCGGGCTGTTCCTCGTCCGTCTCCACGACGGGGGCGGGCGGGCCCCAGGCGCGGACGTCGAGCCCGGTGGTCGCATCGGCGAAGACCGCCACGAGGCGCACCTCTCGCGTGGGCGCCTCGGCCTGGTCCTCCGCCAGCCGGGCGGCGAGGTAGGCGGCGATGTCGCCGTCGCAGTCCGCCTCGACGAGGTCGCGCGCGGCGAGCGCATCGCGCGCCGCCCGGGCCGCCGCGGCCGCCGTCCGCCAAGCCTCCCGCTCCTCGCCCTCCAGCTCCATGCCGTAGCCGTCGCCGAAGGGCTCGAGCCCCTCGTCCTCGACGTCGAACTCATCGACGGTGACATGGACCTGCCAGCCGCGGCCGTCGGCCAGCCCCCGGGCGATCGCCTCGGCGCGTGCGGTCCAGGCCGCCTGCAGGCGGTCGGGATCCAGCACGACGTCCGCCCGCTCACCGAAGAGGTCGCTCTCGAGCCGGCCGCCCGCGGCGGCGTAGCGCTCGGGCCCCACGAAGGCGAAGCGCCGGTCGTGGATGGTCACCTGGCCCGCGTCCAGCCGCTCGGCGACCCGCCACTCCTGGAAGCCGAAGCCGTTCAGGGCGGCCTCGGCGATCTCGCCCTGCGCGTCCCGGTCCGGGAGCCGGGCGAGCAGCTTGGCCTGCCGCAGCGAGCAGCGGCCCGCCTTCAGGGCCTCGAGCGCCTTCGGATGCAGTTCCGAGAGGGCCGCGAGGCGGCGGACCTCGATCTCGCCGTAGCCCAGCGCGCCGGAGATGGCCGGGATGGTGAGCCTGGCCTTCAGCATCTTGCCGATGGCCACGATCACGTCCGCCAGATGCACGGGTACAGCCGTGTTGGTGAGCACCACGGCCGCCGCCTGGCGGGCGACGTCGGTCTCGACGAAGCAGCTCACCGGATAGTCGTCGGCGATCCGGCCGGCCTCGCAGAGCACGCCCAGCGCCAGCAGCCGGCGGCGGCCGTCGAGCACCATGCCGGCGCGTTCCTCGCCGCGACCCGGGCGCACCGTTAGGGGCTGCAGGACGCCGGCGGCGAAGATGGTCTCGGCGAGCTCGCCGATCCCGTCGTCCGCCGGCTCGGCGAAGCGGAGGTTCTCCGGCGCCACGGCGAGATCGCGCAGCGCATAGGCGACCGGCGTGCGGTCCGGCGTGGCCGGCTCCACGCTCGGGGCCACGAGCCGCATCTTGGAACGATTGAACTTGGACATGGGTCGGTTCCCACCCGGCCCAGAAGGACCATTCCCTCAGGATCCGGGCGCCCCTGTCCGCCCTTCCTCCGCCTTCTCCTGGTCGAGGTCGTTCCAGTCGCCGTAGCCCGCCGGCGGCAGCGCGACCTCGGCGAACACCCCAGTCTCCGAGAGCGCCGCCTGCAGGACGGCCGCAGAGCGCTCCCCATCCGCTCCGCGGTCGCCGGCGATCAGCACGTGACGCACCCCGGGCGGCGGTCGCCAGCGCCGCAGGTTCCCGGTCGAGAGCAGCGCCCAGCCGGGGACCGCGAACCGCCGCATGGCCGAGAGCGTCGTGAACACGCCTTCGCCCACCAGCATCGCCGGGCCCGGGCCGGCCAGCCGCACGGCGCTCCCCGCCGGCACGGCGCCGATGGTCTTGCGCGACAGCCGCCCCGCGGCGCGGCGCCGCCCGAGCCCGTCGAGGTAGGTGATCTCCACCGCGGTGAGCGCGCCCGTGGGATCGCACACCGCCGCCAGCAGGGCCGGTCGGCGCGGACCGCGGTCCGCATAGGCGAAGGCCGGCGCCGCGGCGTGCGCCCGCAGGGCGTCGCCATCGGCGAGCGCCAGGTCCACGCCACGGGCCGCCGCATAGAGCGCGGCCGGCGATCCGGCCCGGATCGGCCCGCCCTCGCGCCAGAGCCGCACAGCCGCGGGGGTGCGCTCGGCGCGGGTCGGAGCCGCTGCGCGGAAGCCCCCCTCGGGCAGGGGCACCCCGCCCTCCAGGAGGCGGTTCTCGCCATCGATCCAGCCGCGGTCGCGCAGGTCGTCGAGCACCTCGCGCCAGTCCGCGCCGCCGAAACCGTGGGCGATCACCCGGCCGTCCTGCAGCAGCAGCGACACGGAGCGATCCTGCGGGCTATGTCCCGGCGCGGGCACCAGCGCGCGTCGCCCGCCGGCGTAGAGGTCGCCGCCGTACGCGCAGACGAGGGCGGCGAGCGTGCCGCCCGATCGGATCTTCGAGGTCATGGCAGCCTCCTCCAGGGTCTCTTCGCCCCTGGCCGGCCCTTCCTCCGCACCCGCCGCCGCTTGCAGCCCCTCCAACGCCGTTCCACAGAGGGCCATGACGACATCGCTCGACCAGGCGCTGCTCTATTTCGTCGACCTCCGCCTGCGGGTCCGAGGCAATCCCGAAGCCTGCGCCATCGTCGACCGCTGCCTGCGCCTGATCTGCGAGGCCCGGACCGCCGACGCCGCGACCCTGGCCGCCCTGGACGCCGAGGTGGAGGACTTGCGGGCGGACCTCCTGCGCCGATGGGGCCCGAAGCCGGCCCTGAACCGGCACTAAGCGCGCCGCCAGTCCACATCGGTCTTCGTCGGCAGAAATACTTCCGCGATGCGGCGATCTGGTCGCCGTCCGGACGTTCTTGCCGAATTTTGTCTCGAAACAACTGTCTGTGATGAATATATCGCCCTTGCCAGCCTGGGTGGCAGGGCGTTGACTGGCCGGTCTCGCAGGCGGGTGCGGAGCAGTCCGATGGCGGAGCGACGGGAGCCCTTCCGGCAGGCGCTGGTCGACCTGAGGCGTCGCCTGCGCGAGGGCGACCTCGCGCCCGGGACCCGAATCACCGCCAAGGAGATCGCCGAGGCCCTGCGGTTGAGCCCGACGCCCGTGCGCGAGGCGCTCTCGCGGCTGGCGGGTGAGGGCGTGCTCGAGGAACGCCGCGGCGACGGCTTCTTCGTCCCGGAACTCTCGGCCGCCGACATCGCGGCGCTCTACCGACTGAGCGAGCAACTCCTGCTGATGTCACAGGGGGCGACGCGCTCATCGCACCGCGACCTGCGCCTTTCGGAGCTTATGACGGACGACGATCCGATCCGCTGTGTGGAGCGCCTGTTCCTGGCCTGGGCTGTCGAATCCGGCAGCCGCGTGACGATCGAGGCCTACCGCACGGTGGCGGTGCGCCTGGCGCCGGTGCGTCGGCGCGAGGTCGACCTCATCGACGATCTCGCGCAGGAAGCGGAGGGCCTGCTGCGCCTCGCCGACCCCGCCCGTCACCGGGCCCGGCCGACGGCGATCCAGGCCTTCCACCGGCGCCGCGCCGCCCTCGTCGAACGCCTGGCGGACCTCGTCCGGCCGACGCGCGCCAGCGGCATCTGAGAATATATCTAAATATATCCCGATATAGTTTGAGTATAGAGTCGCAGAGGCGTGTCGTGGTCGCGATCGCCAATCCCGGCGACCGTTCACTCGAAAGGGGACTGCGATGTCCAAGCTTCATCTGCCGACCTCGCGCCTGATCTGCTTCGGCAGCGCGCGCGCCCTCACCAACGCCCCCGTGGGCGAGGACGAGCTCGAGGACGATCCCTTCATCCTCTACAGCTGAGCCGACGCCGGCGCCGGGATCCCCCGGCGCCGGCCCTCGCCATGCGCCCCTCTCATCCACCCTGCCGCCTTGCCCCGCACGTCCACGGCGTGGCCATCGACGAGGACGCGGTGTTCCTCGACGTCGCCCGCGACCGCTACGTCTGCGTGCCGCAGGCGGCCGCTCTCCTGCGCCTGGACGCCGCCCGGCGCGTGGTCGGCGTGGCGGATCCGGGATTCGCCGAAGAGCTCCGCCGCGCCGGCCTCGCCGCCGACGGATCTCCCGACCGGCCGCCTCCGCCGTCCCTAACGACGGCCACGACGAGCGCCATGTGCGGCCCGTTTGCGCCGCCTCGCTGGCGTGACGGGCTGGCGGGGGCGCGAGCGATGGCCGACCTGGCGCAGGCCTACTGGCGGCGGCCTCTGGCGCAGCTCGTCGCCACGGCGCGCGACGGGGCCACGGCGGCGGCCGACACGCCGCCGGGCCCCGCCTTGCTGGAGACCGTCGAAAGCTTTCACCGGTGGGCGCCCTTCGCGCCCGCGCCGGGCAAGTGCCTGCTGCGTTCGTTCATGCTGCTGCGGCTGCTGCGCCGTCACGGCCACGACGCCCGCTGGGTCTTCGGCGTGCGCACCTGGCCGTTCCGCGCCCACTGCTGGCTGCAGCGCGGCGAGGTGGTGCTGGACGACGACCTCGAGACGCTCGTCCCGCTCACCCCCATCCTGGTGATCTGATGCCGGCCCCGGCGCATTACATCGTCCTCGTCCGCGGACCCGGCGAAGACGGCGCCGGGCCCTTCGCCGAGGCGACGGCGGGGCTGGCGCACGAGCCTGGCTGGCGCCAGCGCATGGCGTCGGCCCGGCTGGCCATCTGGACGCGCGGCGAAGGCCTGGACGTTACGCCCCTGCCGGGCGAGGCGGGCGTCGTCCTCGGCCACCTGCATCCGATGCCGGGCGCGCCGTCCGGCCTGTCGCCCCTGGCGGGCGGTGACACCGCCGCGCGGGACCCGGACGCCGCGGCTCAGGCGCTCCTGCGGGCGCACTGGGGCCGGTACGTGGCGATCCTGGGGGAGGAGGCGACGCCGCCGTGGGTGCTGCGCGATCCCTCCGGCGAACTGGAGTGCTGCCGATGGACCACCCGCGAAGGCGTGGGGGTGGTGGCCTCGGACCTGACGGCGGCGCCCGGGTGGCTGCGGCCGCCCCGCCTGGCCCTCGATTGGGATGCGATCGCCCTCACCCTAGTCGCGCCCGCGGGCGCGACCGCCGGCTCGCGGCTCGACGATGTGCGGATCGTCCCGCCGGGCGGCCTCTCCCCCGTGCACGGCGAGGATCGCGGCCGCCTCGCGTGGGATCCTGCCCGCTTCTGCGCGCCGGCGGCCCTGAACGACGCGGCCGCGGCGGGCGAGCTGCTGGCCCGGATCGACGCCTGCGTCGCCGCGGCCGTCGCCCCGTACGCACGGCTCCTCGTCGATCTCTCCGGCGGGCTGGATTCCTCGATCGTGGCCGGGGCCCTGGCCGCGGGCGGCGCGGCGGGGCGGGTCGCGCAGTGGGTCCATCGGGTGGACGACCGGCCGGAGGGCGACGAGCGGGCCTATGCGCGCGCCGTCACTGACCGCCTGGGCGCCGCGCTCACCGTCGTGCGCAAACCGCCGGCGCCCCTGACGCCCGAGGACTTCGCCGAACTGGTCCCCAGCTTCTGGCCGGGCCTCAACGGCGCCGACGCCGCGCGCGACCGCGACATGGCCCGTCGTCTCGACGCCTGCCAGGCCGGGGCGATCGTGTCGGGCCAGGGCGGGGACGCGGTCTTCTACCAGATGCCGACCGCCTGGGTGGCCAGCGAAGAGGTCCGCCGCCGGGAGCCCGCGGCCCTGGGATCGCGGGTCCTCGTCGACACCGCGCGCCGGCTGCACAAACCGGTGTGGTCCGTCTACCGCGAGGCGCGGGCCGCACTTCGGCGCGGGGCGGGCCTGCCGAAGACGGCCGCCTCGCTCATGCCGCCCGCGCTGCGCGACCTCGCCGCCCACGCCGTCCACCCCTGGGAAGCGGCGGCCCGGGACCTGCCGCTCGCGCGACAGCTGCAGATCTGCGCCCTCGCCAACACCCACGTCGTGCGCGGCGACTGCCGCCGCCGCCGCCGGGGGGCGCTGGTCTTCCCACTTGCGGCCCAGCCGATCCTGGAGCTCTGCCTCTCGATTCCCGTAGCGACCCTGGCGGCGGGGGTCCAGGACCGCCCCTTCGCCCGCGCGGCGCTGGCGGCCCGCCTGCCGGACGTCGTGCGCCGGCGCCGGTCGAAGGGCAGCCTCACCGCCTACTTCTCGCGCCTGGTCGCCGCGAGCCGCGAGACCCTGCTCCCCTACCTGCGCGACGGCTGCCTGGCCGAGGCCGGGCTCCTCGACCGCGCCGCGCTCGAGCGGGCGTTCGATCCGGCCCACCTGATCCACGGCGGGCGGCCCAACGACGTCCTCAACGCCGCCCCGGTGGAGGCGTGGGTGCGCTACTGGCAGGGCCGGGCGCCGGACTCTCCGCGGGCCCCTCGGCGGCGGTAGTCGGAAGCGCCAGGTGCGCGTCGAGGAACTCGCGCACCCGCGCATAGAGATCGCGCACGTTGCCGGGGCTGGAGATGTAGTGGCCCTCGCCCCAGTAGGTCACCAGCAGGGCGTCCTTGTTTTGCCGGTAGAGGGCCGAGAACATGGCCTCGGACTGGGTGAGCGGAACCGCGCCGTCCTGGTCGCCGTGCGCCAGGAGCAGCGGGGTGGTGATGGCGTCCGCCTGCAGGAGCGGACTGTTGCGGGCGTAGCGGGCGGGGTCCGCCCAGGGCGGGACGCCCATGCGGCCCTGGCCGGACTCCATGCCGCCGGTGACATAGTTGCTGCGCACCCCCTCGTCCGGCCGCGGCCGGTGCGGGACCGGCAACGAGGACCATTTGGCGACCAGGTCGGCGTAGCCGCCGACCGCCACCGCGGCGCGGAACCTGTCGGTCTGGGTGAGGGTCGCCATTACCGTGTAGCCGCCATAGCTGTGGCCCCAGAGCGCCAGGCGCTCGGGGTCGAAGGCGCCGGCCAGGGCCGGATCGGCCGCCGCCTGGTCGACGATCGCCAGGATGCGGTCGGCCAGGCCGAGGGCAGGCTCCTCGCCCGCGCCCGGCGCCGGCCGTGGCCGGGGCAGGCTGGGCGCCAGCACGGCATAGCCCTGGCCCACGAGCACGCGGGTGTCGCCCTGCAGGCCCAGCACCGGCGGCTTGAACGGCGGCGGGACCCGGTAGGTGTCGCCGGAGTAGACCTTCACCACGAGGGGCGGCGGCGGGCCGTCGCGCCGCGGCGGTAGGTAGAGCCAGCTCGTGAGCGGCTGGCCGTCCGGGCCCGTGTGGCGGATCGCCCGCACGTCCAGCGGATCGGTGTCGGCGAGCCGGCCGTTGATCTCGGCCAGGACCCGGCCGGCGCCCTCTCCCCCGCGCCACTCGAGCCGCGCCTCGTGGCCCTGCCGGTCGAAGCGGACGACGGCGCCCAGGGCGTCCGGCCCCACCGCCTCGACGACGCCGTCGGCCGGCAACGCCAGGCCCGCGCGGCGCCCGTCCGGCCCGATCCGCACGAGCCGGCGCCCCGGATCGTCGGCGGCGACGACCGAGCCGAGCGCCCGCGCCGTCGCCAGCGGCCGCCGGTCCCGGGTCTTCGGCGGCGGCGCCGCCACGGCCGACCTCGCCGCCCCGAGGCGCCGCGCCCGTCCGGTCGCCGTGACGGACCAGAGCTGGCCGTCGACCACGATGCTGAAGCCCTGCGGACCGAGGGTGACCAAGGTGGCCGCCGCCGCCGGCAGGGCCCCCGTCAGCTTCACGGCCCGCGCGCCGTCCCAGCTGTACCAGTCCGCGCGGCCGGCGCCGGGCGTGCTCGCCCGGCCCAGGAAGATCGGGACCTCCCCCATCCAGTCGGCGCGCACGATCTCCGGGCGACCCAGCACGGTCGGCGTCGCGCCGGCGTCGTCCAGGACGCTCATCCGCCCCGGGCGCACGTCGTAGCGCCGCAGGCGTCCGGCGCTCCAGGGCGTGTCGCCCTCCCGCGCGAAGAAGAGCAGGCCGGTCCCGCGCGGCGACCAGGCCATCAGGCTGGGCAGCACGTCGCACGCCGCGCACGGGGTGGCGACCTGGCCGGTCTCGAGGTTGGCGACCTGCAGGCGCTCCACCTGCGGGCTGACCCCCCAGTCGCCCTGGATCTGCCGGCCGGGCCGGGACTGGATGTCCGCGCCCAGGGTGCGGAACGCCACATGCCGGCCGCCGGGGGCGAGTTCGAGGTCGACGATCTCGCCGCGCGCCACCTCGACGGCGCGCCCCGTCTCGACGTCGATCCGCAGCAGGCGTCCGGGCGCCGGGCGCGGCCGCACGTCGCGGTAGGCGCCGCTGCCGACGACCGTGTGGGCACCGCGCCCGGCGGCGGATTGCGCCCACAGGCGCGGCAGGAGCTCCGCCGAGACGCGGCCGATCCGGTCGCTGGTGGTCAGCGGTCCGCCGCCCCGGTCGACCAGCAGCAGCTCCTCGTCCGAGCGCCACTGCAGCAGGCGGCCGCGGTGCGGCTTGGGGACGGCCAGGTCCAGCCAGCGGACGCTTCGGGTCGCCAGCTCCACCACGCCCACGCGCCAGTCGCCGTCGTGGATCTGGAACACCGCCAGCCGGGCGGCCGAGGGCGACAGGGCCCCGATCAGCTGGCCCGCCGCGGCCTCGGGCAGCAGCGGCCGGGCGGGTCCGGCGCCGCCGCGCTCGGCGATGAAGAGCCGGCTCGTCCCGATCGGGTTGCCCTGGTCGTCGTCGAACCGCGCCGCGGACGCATAGGGACCGCGGCGCTCGAACACCACCCAGCGGCCCGCGGGGTCGATGACGACGGCGCCGAACGATTCCTGCTGCAGCAGGTCCCAGACGGTGAAGGGCCGGTCGCTGGCCGGCGCGTGGGGC
>JBFMGV010000005.1:0-7131 GCA_040752615.1 Pseudomonadota bacterium
GGTCTCAATCATTGTGATCTCAGTCTCACACAATGTGCGCCCCGGAGCGGCGAACGTCTCAGCTAATGTGCGTCGAAAGGCGTCATGAATCTCGCGTCGAGCCGTTCACTATTGCGCGTCCCTACACATACCAGGCGTAGGCGGTCACCGAGGTGAGGGCGCCCCAGGGCAGGTCGTAGTTCAGCGTCGCCTGGACAACCTGGTTGTTCATCCGCGCGGTGTCCGCCAGCTTGCCGTTCAGCGGCGCCCCATTGCCGAGGCTCCGGACCTTGTCGAAGCGGAACTCCGTCACCACCGGGTTGCCTACGGCGTTCCCCGTCGCCTGGTGCGAGCCGCCGAGGGTCAGCAGGGAATAGGATTCGTACTTGAGCTCGAGGTCCAGGTCTTCGGCCAGGTCGACGTCGGCGATGATGCGTCCGGCGCGGTCCCGCCGCCGGGGGTCATAGGTGACGACGCCGCCCGGGCGGAAGGTCTTCAGCCAACCCTCGTCCAGGTCAGCTGTGTAACCGGCCAGGCGCAGGCGAACGCGGTCGGATACCGGGATGCTGACCCCGCCCTGCGCGACCGTCTCCTGATGGTTGAACTCGTAGCTCGTGGTGAGGTCGCCCTCGAAGCTCGTTCCTGGCTTGCGGGAGATGACGCTGATCGCCCCGGCGATGGCGCTGTTGCCGTAGAGGGCCACCTGCGGCCCACGAAGCAGTTCGACGCGCTCCTGATCGTAGTAGGGGAAACGCGACTGCTGACCCCGGCCCGCATACACCCCATCGACGAAGGTTGCGACGGCCTGCTCGAAGGACGGGTTGCCGCCTGAGCCGACGCCGCGGATGTAGGTGTAGGAGTTCACCCCGCCCGCGGTTTGCTTGAAGCTCGGCACGCGCATCGACAGATCGAACTGGTTGACGATCTTGTCGTCCCTCAACGCCTCGCCGGTAAGCGCGCTGATGGAGACGGGGACGTCCTGCAGCGACTCCTCCCTCTTGCGGGCCGTGACCACGATCTCACCCAGGACGGACGTGTCGGCCACGGGCTGCGCCGCGGACTCCCCGGCGGCCAGAGCCGCACATGCGCACGCTGCGGCGCCTGCAAGGTAGACCTGCTTCTTGGAAAACATTCCCCACCCTTCTTTTTTGTTGAGATCCGTGCGCCAGGGCGCACAGATCACAGCGTTATCGTAGAACATACGGTCACGTATAACGCAATTGCAATGTTGTATACGGGTCCGTGTGGTCCCTCAGGCCGGCTGCCTCGCCGCGGCTCAAAGCGCGGGCGGCCGCCGGAGGTTGGAGCTGCGCCGTCCGCATAAGCGTCTCGCGGCGGGCCGAGTCCGGCAGGCCCCTTGAATAGGGAAATCCCCCTCTTGCCGCTGCCGCAGATATAGAACAAATTGCCACATGCAGCGTCAGCATATGTTGTAGATAGGTTGTTGTATTGGGAGCGTCGAACCGATCCGTGAGCATTTCTCCGCCTGACCTGGCGCCGCCCCTGGCGAGCGGCGGCTCTGCGCCCTCGTTGGCCTTGGGGTCCCTTCGCATCGCCGTCCTGGCGGCGACCCAGTCCGGGAATGCGCTACTCGTTGCGGACCTGATCGCCGAGCGCCTGGTCAGCCTGGGCGCGCGCAGCGTCCGCTCGATCCCGGAAGGCGCTATCCCGAACCCGGTGCTGGCCGACAGTGACCTGCTCATTGCCTGCATCGCCAGCCATGGTGAAGGTGACGTGCCCGATAGCTTCCTGCCGGGGTACGACGCCCTGGCGGCGGCGGACCTCAGCCACTTGCGCTACGGCCTGATCGGCCTGGGCGACCGCACCTATACGACCTTTTGCGGCGGCGCCTGGAAGGTCGATTCCCGTCTTCAGCAGCAGGGCGCGCGACGCATCGGTGAGGTCTGCGCCATCGACGCCTCGGCGCAGCCGTTTCCCGACATCGAAGCCCTGCAATGGCTTGAGCTCTGGCTGCGAGAGGTCTGATCGAGGCCGAGCCCGACATCAAAGGAAGGAGGCACCATTGGAGGGGACAACGTTTTCCCAGGAAGGAGAGGCGCGGCCCGGCGCATGGCCCAACCTCGCAGCCTATTTCGACGCCCTGGTCGCCGTGCGCGGCGACGCGGTCGCCTTCCGCTACGCGCAGGCGAATGGCTGGCGCGATCTGACCTGGCCCGAGTTCGCCGCTGGCGTTCGCGAATGCGCAGCCGGCGGTCAGGCGTTTGGCCTCAGGGCGGGGGACACCGTGTGCGTGCTGGCGCGCACGCGGCCGGAATGGCTGCAGGTCGATCTGGGCGCCGTCACCAGCGGCCTCTGCTGCGCTGGCATCTACCCAACCGAGCCAGCCTCAAAGGCGGCTTATGTGCTCAACGATTGTGGCGCGCGCGTCGCCTTCGTGGACGACGCCGAGCAGGTGTCGAAGCTACAGGCGGCGCGAGCGGAATGCCCCAGGCTGGAAGCCGTGGTGGTCTTCGACGAGGCCGCTGTGCCGCCTGAGGATCCGTGGTTCATCAGCCTTGCGGCGTGGCGCCGCGCCGGGCGGGAGAGCCTGCGGGAAGGCGCCCCGGCGGGGGTTGCGTCGATGGCCTCCATAGGTCCGGAGACGCCCGCGATCCTGATCTACACTTCGGGCACCACGGGACCGCCGAAGGGCGCCATCGTCACCCATGGCAACTTGCTCTACCAGCTCGAGCACGCGCCGGGTCTGCTGGGCCTGCAGCCGGGATGGACCCGGCCCTGCTTCTTGCCGCTCTGCCATGTGGCTGAGCGGATGTTCACCTACCTGGCCATGGCGAGCGGCATGGTCTCGTGCTTCGTGGACGGGCCGAACGAACTGCTGGCGAGCCTGCCGCGGATGCGCCCACACTTCATGCTGGCCGTGCCGCGGGTCTACGAGAAGCTGCGGGCCCTCGCCCAAGCATGGCTCGCCGCCCAGCCCGAGGAGGATCAGAGCGAGATCCGAGCCGCTGAAACCCGGGCCCTCACAGCGCAGGCGAGGGCTGTGCAACGTCCGCTGACGGGCGAGGAGGCCCAGGCCTTGTTGCGAGACCAGGACGGTCCGCTGCGCAGGTTGCGCGCCTCGGTGGGGCTCGACCAGGCGGCCATGCTGATGTCCGGCGGCGCGCGGTTTCCGGTCGAACTCGGCGAGTGGCTCGACGCGGTCGGAGCGCCGGTCTTCGACATCTACGGCATGACGGAGTGCGGAACCATCGCGCTCAACAAGGAGCCCCGGACGACGCCGGGGCTGGTGGGTCACCCGTTCCCGCACGGCGAGGTGACGCTGGGGCCGGACGGGGAGATCCTTGTGCGCGGGCCGCACGTGTTCGGCGGCTACCTGAACCTGCCCGACAAGACGGCCGAGGCGTTTCGCGAGGGCTGGTTCCGGACCGGGGATGTCGGCCGCTTCGATGCGCAGGGCCGTCTCATCCTGCTCGATCGGATCAAGGACATCATCATCAGCTCGAGCGGGAAGAACATCACCCCGTCCGAGGTCGAGGGCGCGCTGAAGAAGTCGCCGGTGATAGCGGACGCGGTCGCGGTCGGCGACGGGCGGAACTATGTCACCGCCCTGATCGTGATCGACCCCGCCGTCGCCGAGCAGGCCTTGGAGGCCAGCGGCAAGACTGCGGATAGCTTTGCGGAGCTGGTGGCGGCGGCCAGCACTCAGGCCTTGGTCGCTGAAGCGGTCACGCGCGCCAACCTGCAACTCTCGCGGGCCGAGGGGATCAAGAGCTTCCGGATCATTCCTCAACAGCTGACCGCGACCGATGAGGCGATGACCCCCACCTTGAAGCTCAAGCGTCGCGTGATCATCGACATGTACGCCGATCTGGTGGCGGAGATGTACCCAGCGACCTCGCCGGCCGTGGCCACGGCATGAGCCTGACCCTGGACCGGCTCACGCCATTTACCGTGAGCGTCCCTGAGGCCGTGCTCGAGGATCTCAGGCGTCGACTGGCCGCGTACCGGCCGCCCACAGAGCCCGAGGCGGCCGGATGGCGCTACGGCGTCGACGGCCGTTACCTCGCCGAGCTGATCGATTACTGGCGCGCAGGCTTCGACTGGCGCGCCGCCGAGCAAAGGCTGAACAGGTTCGCGCACTACCGCGCGGAGCTCGACGCCGGCGAGGACGGGCCGCTGAGCGTGCATTTGGTTGTCCAGCGCGCCGCCCGGCCGGACGCCCCCGTGGTGCTCCTGACCCCGGGCTGGCCCTCCAGTCTCGTCGAATACCAAGACCTGATCGAGCGGCTCGCCGCCCCCGATCGTTACGGCGGCGATCCGCAAACCGCCGTCAACGTTGTCGCAGCGGAGCTCCCCGGATTCGGCCTCTCGCAACCGCCCCGGCGACCGATGCCCCCGCGGCGAATGGCCGAGCTATGGCGGCGGTTAGTGGTCGAGACGCTGGGCTGCAAGAGGGTCTTCGCGCACGGCGGCGATTGGGGCGCAGTCGTCAGCTCCTGGCTGGCCTTCGATCACCCGGAGACGGTGGCAGGATTGCATCTGAGCGCGCTCGGGCTGCGTCCCGCCGTCGACCGCGCGGCGCAGCCGCTGTCGGAGGAGGAGATCGCCTGGCTGCAGGCCACCAAGCAGCGGCTGGATGCGGACGGTGGATATCGCGAACAGCAGGCGACGAAGCCCACCACGCTGGCGGTCGGCCTGTCGGACTCGCCGGCCGCCCTGGCCGCCTGGCTGATCGAGAAATACCATGGCTGGTCCGGGGCCGGGGCGGAGGCGCCGCCGCCGATCCCGCGAGACGAGCTGCTCACCTCGGCCAGTCTCTATTGGGCCCTGGGCGACATCTCCGCCGCCAACTGGATCTATTGGGCGGATCGCCATGCCGGGGGGATCGGGCTGAAGCCCGGCGAGCGGATCGAGACGCCCACCGGCATCGCCTTGTTCGGCGGCGGCTTCTTCCCGCCGGCGCCGCGCGCGTGGGCCGAGCGCGCCTATCGGGTGGGCGCCTGGGAGGTTCACGATCGCGGCGGGCACTTCCCCGCCTGGACCGTTCCTGAGCGCCTGGCCCCCAGCATCCTCGAATTCGTCGCCAAGGCGCTGTGACCGACCTGCCACTTACTGTCGCCGTCATCGGCGCCGGCCCGGCCGGACTGTTCGCGCTGGATGCGTTGCTCCGCCAGGCGCCGAACGCCCGCGTGGACGTCTACGAGCGTCTGCCGACGCCGTTTGGCCTGATACGAACCGGTGTTGCGCCCGACCATCAAGGCACGAAAGCGGTGGTGCGGCAGTTCGATCGGGCGTTCGCGCAAGACCGCGTGCGGCTCATCGCGGACTGCGAGGTGGGCCAGGCCGTGCCGCTGACGCTGGTGGCGGACGCTTACGACCTGGTGTTCCTGGCCACGGGCGCGCCCAGGCCGCGGCGTCTGGGGCTCCCGGGCGAGGAACTCCCCGGCGTCTATTCGGCCAGCATCCTGTCGGCATGGATGAACGGCCATCCGGATCATTCCGACCTGCAGCCGCGGCTGGGTGAGCGGGTGGTGATCGTCGGCGGGGGAAACGTCGCCCTGGACATGGCCCGGGTGCTGGCGAAGACACCCGAGGAGATGGCGGCCAGCGACATCTGCGCCCATGCCCGACCCCTGTGCGGCGTGCGACGATCGATCACCGTGGCCGTGCGGGCAAGGGCGGACGCCACCCGCTTCAGCGCGGCCGAGGTGGCCGCTCTGGCGCGGCTGCAGGGCTGTGGCGTGGCCGCGGAGCTGGCGGCCGATCTCGACCCTGCATCTCCTGTTGTCGCCGTGCTCGAGGCGTTCGCCGCCACGCCGTCGTCGGGGGCGGCGCATCTGAGGTTCCGCTTCGATCTCGCTCCCGTGGAGATCGTGGGGCGATCCCGGGTCGAGGCGATCCGGGTGCGACGTGGTGACGGCGGGGAGGAGGCCATCCCAACGGACAACGTCATCTCGGCCATCGGCCACGAGAGCGCGCCTGCGCCGGCGTCGCCGCGAACCTACGCCGTCGGGTGGGCGTCCGGGGGGCGCGGGGACATCCCGAGCAGTCGCGCCGAGGCCGCCGCCACGGTGCGCGCCGCCCTGGTCGAGGCGGCGGCGGAGCCGCGCGCGGAAGCCCGGGCGCGCCTGGCCGCCGCCGTGACCGCCGCTGCGACACCCATCGACTGGCGGGGATGGAAGCAAATCGACGCCGCCGAGATCGCGGCGGCCGAGCCGCCGCGGCCGCGAGAAAAGCTCGTCACATGGCGCGACCTGCGCGAGGTGGCAGGCTCACGTGATACAAAATTCATGTAGTGCAAGCAAAATATGTATTATATTGCGATGAGCCTAGGGAGACGCCAATGCGCACTTACGACAAGGGTGACGAACTGCCCGCGGAATACCGCGCCGCATTACTCCATCTGCTGACCTTTCAGGCGGATTCCGAATACGCCGGAGCGCAGCGGGTAGGGGAGAACCTGCAGTTCGCCCCGCGCCCCGAGGAGGCCTATCGGCTGGCGAAGAAGACAATGGAGGAGTACGGCCACGCCTTCTATCTCTGGACGCTGCTGGAGGACCTCGGCGTCGACGTGAAGTCGCGGATGGAAGAGCTTCGCGACAACCCGGAAAATCCCGATCCCAAGAAGGTGAACATCATCAACGGATTCCGTCGGCCCTACTGGCGGGATCAGTTCCAGTGCTGGGAGGACGTGGCGATGATGTCGTGCGTCGCGACGCCGGGGGCGGTCATCTTCCTGGGGCAGTACGCCAAGTGCTCGTACTTGCCTTGGGCGCGGGTGTCGGAACGGATCGCCCGCGAAGAAGTGGGCCATATGGGCTTCGGCGTTTGGGCCGTGAAGCGGATCATCGAGTTTGACGGCGAGGCTGGTCGCGAGAGGCTGCAGCGGCGGGTGCCCAAGTTCATCGCGATGGGCATGGGGATGTACGGCCGCCCCTCTGAGCCCGGCTCGGTGCAGTCCCAGCACTTCGAGCGGTACTACGAGATGGGCCTGAAGATCATGAAGCCCGAGGAGTGTCAGGCCGAGTACCTGGACCTGGTCCGGCTGCGGCTGAAGGACGTCGGCCTCGAGTACGTCGACAACGTGCAGCCCGACTACGAGCAGCGGATGGGCTACGCCATGGACGACGCGGAACTGGACGCCCGGGTGGCCGGCGCCGCCTGAGGAGCCTAGGCGGCCTGCCAGACCCT
>JBFMGV010000006.1:0-15944 GCA_040752615.1 Pseudomonadota bacterium
TCCGCTGAGCGAACCCAGGCCGTCGGACCCTGGACCGACGCCTACAACCTCACCAGACCCCACGCCGGCATCGGCGGCCTCACCCCATGGACCAGGGTGAACAACCTTCTTGGAAACGACAACTAGGCCTCGGCTGCGCGCGTTGCCGAGCTGAAACGCACCGTCGCTTGCACGCGGCAGGGCGGGCCCTAAGGTTGCGCAAAACACATATGTCCTGGGGAGGGGCTCTCATGCTTCGTCATGGTCTGCGGCTGACGGCCGCCATCGCTGCGATCGCCTTCGCGGCCACGCCGGCCTCGTTCAGCTATGCTCAGGCCGCACGAAAGCCTGTCGCCGCCGCGGCGTCGCTGGCGCCGGCGACCAGCCCCGAGTCGCTCGGGTTTGACTCCGCGCGGTTGGCCAAGCTGGATGCCTACATGGCTGGCGTGGTCGCCCAGGGCCGGGTTCCCGGCATGACGACCCTGCTGGCCCGGCACGGCAAGGTGGTCAGCTTCAAGACCCATGGCAGCCCGACCTTCGGCGGCGCGCCCATCAAGGAAGATGCGATCTTCCGCATCTACTCCATGAGCAAGCCGGTCACCGGCGTCGCCATGATGATCCTCTTCGAGGAGGGGAAGTGGCGGCTGGACGACCCCGTCACGCGCTACGTGCCTGAGTTCAAGACGCTGAAGGTGGTCAAGATGGTGAACCCCGACGGCACGATGGTGCTCGAGGACATGCGCCGTCCGCCGACCATGCGCGAGATCATGTCCCACACGGCGGGCTTCGGGTACGGCCTGCAGGACGATCATCCGGTCGACAAGCTGTATCGCGAGAAGCGCGTCCTGGGCGCGACCGGCCTGAAGCAGATGATCGATCGCACGGCCGAGATCCCGCTCGTGTTCCAGCCCGGCACGGACTGGCGCTACTCCTCGTCGGTCGACATCCAGGGCTACATCGTCGAGAAGCTCTCGGGCCAGACGCTGGGCCAGTTCATGGAGCAGCGCATCTTCAAACCGCTGAAGATGAACGACACCGCCTTCTTCGTTCCGGCGGACAAGGCCACGCGACTGGCGCCGGTGTTCTACTTCAACCGTGACGCCAACAAGGTCGAGGAAGCCAAGAGCATCTTCGGTTCGGACCTGCCGACCTACCTCTCGCCGCCGGCCAACGAGTCGGGCGGCGGCGGCCTGGTCGGCACCACGATGGACTACGCCCGCTTCGCCCAGATGATCCTGAACAAGGGCGAGCTGGACGGCGTTCGCATCCTCTCGCCGGCTTCGGTCGAAATGATGGGAACCAACATGATCCCCAAGGATGTGCTGGTTCGCTCGAACGGCACCAACGTCACCCGCTTCAACGAGGCGGTGGGCTTCGGCCTGGACTTCATGGTGGTCAACGACCCTCGCGCCGCCGGCACGCTGGAAGGCAAGGGCTCGATGAGCTGGGGCGGCGCTGCCGGCACCTGGTTCTGGGTGGATCCGACGAATGACATCATCTTCGTCGGCATGATCCAGCGGCTGGGCGGCACCGGGGGCGACGACCTCGGGACCATGGCCCGGACGCTGACCTATCAGGCGCTCACGCACCCGGAGAAATAGGCGGTGACCCGCCCCTTCGGGGGCGGGATGCTTGACATCGGGGCAGGCGCATGCGCCCTTCCGCGCCTCTTAAAACACCCCGAATTCGCGAAAAAATGCACGCCTACCGCACTCACACCTGCGGCGCGCTCCGCGCCGCCGACACAGGCCAGACGGTCCGTCTCTCGGGCTGGGTCCATCGCAAGCGCGACCACGGCGGTCTGATCTTCATCGACCTGCGCGACCACTACGGCCTGACGCAGCTCGTCCTCAGCCCCGGCACGCCGGGCTTCGCGGTGGTCGAGCACCTGCGCGCCGAGAGCGTGATCAAGGTCGACGGCGAGGTCGTGGCCCGTTCTGCCGAGACCGTGAACCCGAACCTGCCGACCGGCGAAGTCGAGGTGAAGGTCGCGACGGTGGCCGTGCTGTCGGAAGCCTCGGAACTGCCGCTGCCGGTCTTCGGCGAGCCGGACTATCCGGAAGACATCCGCCTCAAGAACCGCCACCTCGATCTGCGGCGCGAGACCCTGCACAAGAACATCGTGCTGCGGTCCAAGGTGATCCAGTCGATCCGCAACCGGATGATCGGCCAGGGCTTCCTGGAGTTCCAGACCCCGATCCTGACCGCCAGCTCGCCGGAAGGCGCGCGCGACTTCCTGGTGCCGTCGCGGCTGCATCCGACCAAGTTCTACGCGCTGCCGCAGGCGCCGCAGCAGTTCAAGCAGCTGCTGATGGTCTCGGGCTTCGACCGATACTTCCAGATCGCGCCCTGCTTCCGCGACGAGGACCTGCGCGCCGACCGTTCACTGGAGTTCTACCAGCTCGACGTCGAGATGAGCTTCGTGACGCAGGAAGACGTGTTCGCGGCCATCGAGCCGGTGATGCACGGCGTGTTCGAGGAGTTCGCGGGCGGCAAGCCGGTGACGCCGTACCCGTTCCCGCGCATCCCGTACCGCGAGGCGATCTCGAAGTACGGCTCGGACAAGCCCGACCTGCGCAACCCGCTGATCATGCAGGAGGTCTCGGACCACTTCCGCGGCGGCGGCTTCGGCCTGTTCGCGCGCATCCTGGAAGACGCCAAGAACGCGGTCTGGGCCATCCCCGCGCCGAAGGGCGGCAGCCGCGCGTTCTGCGACCGCATGAACAGCTGGGCGCAGGGCGAGGGGCAACCCGGCCTGGCCTACATCTTCTGGTCCGAGGACCAGGGCGGCTGGGGCGGCCCGATCGCCAAGAACCTGGGGGCCGAGAAGACCGACGCGGTCATGGGCCAACTGGGCCTGGGGCAGGGCGATGCGGCGTTCTTCGTCGCCGGCGACCCGAAGGTCTTCTACAAGTTCGCCGGCTCGGCCCGCACCAAGGTGGGCACGGACCTGAAGGTGGTCGACGAGAACCGCTTCGAGTTCGTGTGGATCGTCGACTTCCCGATGTTCGAGTGGAACGAGGACGAAAAGCGCGTCGACTTCTCGCACAACCCGTTCTCGATGCCGCAAGGCGAGCTGGAAGCGCTGAACACCAAGGATCCGCTGGATATCCTGGCGTACCAGTACGACATCGTCTGCAACGGCTATGAGCTGTGCTCGGGCGCGATCCGGAACCACCTGCCGGAGATCATGATCAAGGCGTTCGCCACCGCGGGCTACGGCCCCGAGGTGGTCGAGGAGCAGTTCGGCGGCATGCTGAACGCGTTCCGGCACGGCGCGCCGCCGCACGGCGGTCTGGCGCCCGGCATCGACCGGATCGTCATGCTGCTGGCCGAACAGGTCGCGATCCGCGAAGTCATCGCCTTCCCGCTGAACCAGCAGGGCCAGGACCTGATGATGAACGCGCCGTCCGAGGTGAGCGACAAGCAGCTCAAGGAGCTGCACATCAGGACCGCGGCGCCGATCAAGGCGTCCTAAGCGACACCGAAGCGCCCGTTCCGAAAGGAGCGGGCGTTTTGCTTAGCGCGTGGCGCTCATCAGGTAGCGGGGCGCGGCCGGCGGCGCGGGGGGCGCTGGCGGCATCGGCACGAACCGCATCGGCGGCTTGGCGGTGTGCTTGTAGATGAACCGTGCGCCATGGCAGCCGCGCGACGACAGGCCAGCCGGCAGCTTCGTACGCGTGTCGGTGCAGGCCTCGTCGAGTTGGCTTTGGGTCAGGCCGCGGGCCTGGGACAGGTCGACGCCGTTCAGCATCGCGTGGGACAGGTCGGCGTCGCGGAAGTCCGCGCCCTCGAAGTTGCCTTGCGAGAGCGTGGCGCCCTGCAGGTCGGCCGAGCGGAACGATGCGCGGGCGAACTGGCCACCGCTCAACACCGCCCCTGTGAGATCGGCGTCGGAGAAGACGGCCCCGCGCGCGTCGGCGCGGCTGAAGTTGGCGCCCTGCAGCGAGGCCGAGCGGAAGTTCGCGCCGCGCAGCGTGGCGCGATCGAACGAGGCCCCGGCGGCCTGGACGTCGGTCAGGGTGGCGTCCGACAGGTCGGCGCTGCTGAACACCCCGCCGTTGATGGTGATGGAGCGCAGGATCGCACCCACCAGGACCGCCTTGTTGAACACCGCGCCCGTGGCCTCGGCGTCGCTCATGTCGATGCGGGTGAGGTTGGCGGAGCCGAACACGACGCCGTTGGCCTCGCTGGAACGGGCGTTGGCCCGCACGAGGTTGGCGCCCGAGAAGTTCGCCCCGGTCATGGAAGAGTCGGAGAGGTCGGCGCGGGAAAGGTCGGCGCCGGCGAAGACCGAGGCGTGCAGCTTGGCGTCGCGCAGGATGATCCCGACCATCGTCGCACCCGAGAAATTGGCGCCGACGATCCGCGCCCCCGAGAGATTTCGGCCCGACAGTTCGCACTTCACGCACGAGCCGCCGAAGGAATCCTGACGTCGCACTTCCTTCTCACCGGCATGGGCGCTCGCCGCGATCGGGAGGATCGCAAGGGCGGCTGCCGCGGCGGCCAGGAAGCGTGTCGTACGCGTCATTTCAGGCACTGATCCTCAAAGTACGGATGTACCCTGTGCCTCCGGCGACCCCGAGCCGCCACTTAATTCGCGGTAACTTGGAAGGGGTTAGCCGGTCTGATCTCCGGCCAGACCACCCGAGCGCGTGCCGCACGTCTCGCAGATCAGGGCCTGCCCCTTGCGCACCACGGCGATGTCGCCGCACGCCGCGCACACCTCGGCCGCGCCCAGGGCGGCCGGGCCGGGCGCCCTGTTCGCGGAGGGCAGGAACACCAGGTTGTCGGGCGCGGCCCCCCGCGCGAAGCCACGGGAGATGAAACGCGAGGCCGGCTGCGGTTCGGGCTCGTCGCTGGCCACGGCGTCCTGCTTGCCGCGCCCCAGGCCGTCCGCGTTCAGGGCCTCGGAGTCGATGTTCGCCAGATCGTCCCGGCCGAGATAGCTGATCCCCAGTTCCCGGAAGATATAGTCCAGGATGGAAGTGGCTGATTTCACGGAGTCATTTCCAGTCACCGGACCGGCTGGCTCGAAGCGCGTGAAGACGAAGGCGTCGACGAATTCGTCCAGGGGCACGCCGTACTGGAGTCCGATCGAGATCGCGATGGCGAAGTTGTTCATCAGCGAACGGAAGGCGGCGCCTTCCTTATGCATGTCGATGAAGATCTCGCCGAGTTGTCCGTCGTCGTACTCGCCGGTGTGCAGATAGACCTTGTGGCCGCCGACGCTCGCTTTCTGGATGTAGCCCTTGCGGCGGTCGGGAAGCTTCTGGCGGGTGCGGCCGCGCTCGACGATCCGCTCGACCACGCGCTCCACCGGCGGGGGCTCGGGCGGAGGAGCGGGCTGCGACACCTGGACGCGGGGCGGCAGCTCGGCCACGGCGGGGATGTGCAGGGCGAGTGTCGCCGGCGCAGCCGCGCGCCGGACGCGAGTCGCCACCGTGGATGTCGCCAGCGCCGCCTGGACCTCGTCGAGCGTCGCGGTCCAGGGCAGGACGACCTCCAGCACCGGCGGCGCGCCGAGCAACGGCGCGAGCGCCGACAGCAGGGCGGTCTGAGCCGTGAGCGGAGCCTCGGCGGTCGTCACGAAGACCCGCCGCTGATCCTCGGTCAGCACCGGCGCGTCGGCCAGGTCGTCACAGCCCAGCACATGGGCTTCGGCGGCGGCGACGTCGGCCGCGCTGAAGCCGGCCAGGGCCAGGACGTCGAGCTCGGGGTCGGCGAGCTGTTCGGCGGTGGCGCCCAGCACGTCGCGCAGGAAGCCTTCTCCCACGACCCGGGGGGCGAATGCCGCGGCGAGGCTGCGGACGAACGGAAGTTCGGCCTCGGCGGCGCCGGTCTCCAGCGCCGTGAAGCCGCGCGCGGCCAGGGTCTGGGGATTGACGCCCGGCGCGTCGGCGAAATTGCGGTGGCCGAGCAGCGCGGCCTGGACATCGCTGAGATCGGCGCCGACCGCCGCGAGACCCATCACCGCCGCTTCGGAAAGGACGCGCACGGTTTCGCCGTCCGAGGTCTCGGCCACGGTGAGCGGGCCGTTCCACGGCGCGGCGTCCAGCCGCGCGCCGAGGCGCAGCGCCAGTTCCGGATCCTGGAGGACGGCGAGCCGGACGTCGGCCTTCACCTCGTCGGCGGCCTCACGCGCGGCCTGGAAGAGGTTGCGGGCGGCGTGGCGCGCCTCGTCGGTGTCGTAGTCGAAGCCTTGGGCCACCAGCCAATCGCCCAGTCCGCCGAGCGCCAGCAGGGCAGGTTCGCCCTCAGCCTCTGCGGCGACAGCCAGGGCGGCCAGTTTCACGGCCTCGCCGAAACCAGCCTCGTCGAAGGTGGCGTCGCGGAAATGGGCCATCAGCTCGACGCCGGCCACCGGCAGGGCCGCGGCCTCGGCGATGGCGGCAGCCGCATCGCCATCGGTGGCGGCCACGACGCGGCCCGTCGTCCACGCCGCGCGGGTGAGCGCGTTGCCCTCGGTGGCGAGCGCGACGAGCGCGGTGACGGGGGCGGGCGGTGGCGCGGCGCAGGTCCAGTCGCTTTCGCCGGCGCGGGCCAGGGCGATGGCCTCCAGGATGCTGGCGTCGCTGGCGCCGACGGCGCGCGCCGCCTCGGCCGCGCGCGCAAGGCTGGTGTTACGGGCGGGGTCGGAACAGGCCTCGGGGCCGCCCTCGCAGCGGAGGACCGAATCCATCACCGCCTGAAGCCGCGCGCTCATCAGGGCGGAGGCGGCCTGGGCGGCCTCGCGACCGCGCTGCGAGGCGGTCATCCGGTCCAGCGCCTCGGCGCCGGGTTCCAGCACCTTGAGCGGCGCGCGGGCCGGAGCGAGCGCGATCGTCCCGAGCAGCATCGCCTCGGTGATCGCTTCGCGGAAACGGGTCCGGGTGCGGAGATCCTTGGTCAGGCCCGCGGCCTGCGCCTTGACGGCCAGCCCGTAGGCGTACTGCAGGATGGCGGCGGCCAGATCGGTGCGGCCGCCGGCCCAGTCGATCCAGGCCTCGAGGCGCGCATTGGTGAAATGGGCGGGCGCCTCCACCTCCACCAGCCGGTCACCCAGCTCGAGGATGCGTCCTTCGATTCCCGCGCGCGACGTGTCGCTGTCCATGGCGCCGACTCCCTGACGCGTCAGGCTAGGCGTCGCCGAGGGCGTGGCGCAATAGATGTTGGGTGCGACGGCTTGCTCATCCCCAACATATTGCAGGGAAGCGCGCGACGGCGCCGCGCTGGACGCCCCACGGACGCTTCCCTATAGTCCGGCCGCGTTCAGACCCCGCAAGAGCCCTGATTTGTCCGTCCTGAAGACCATTTTCACCTGGTGGAACGGAGCCACGACCGGCATCCACTTCACCGTCGCGCGCCGTGGCCGCTACGTGGGCCAGGACGAGCTGGGCAACCGCTATTACGAAGCGCGCGACGACCGCGACAGCTATGATCGCGGCCGCAAGCGGCGCTGGGTGATCTACAAGGGCTACGCCGACGCCTCGAAGGTCTCGCCGGACTGGCACGGCTGGCTGCGCTACACCTTCGACGAGCCGCCGACCACGGCGCCGCTGCCGCGGCAGGCCTGGGAGAAGGATCACCTGCCGAATCTCACCGGCACGATCCACGCCTATAAGCCGCAGGGCGCGATCGCCCGGGGTGGCGAGCGCCAGCGCGCCACCGGCGACTACGAGGCCTGGACCCCGGAATAGCCGTGGGCCCGCGCCGACCCTCGCCGCAGCTGCTCCGCCGCGCCGGCCTCGGCGTCGCGCTGGGCGCCTTGCTGACCGGGATGGTGTCGGCCCAGCCGGCCGCGCCGACGGCGCCGGTGGCCCAGACGCCGCCCGCCGCCCCGACGCCTGGCGCGCCGCCCCAGGAAGAAGCCCCGCCGTCCGAGGTCGCGCCGCCCGCGCCGGCCGCGGCCGCGCCGGTCGAGGCCAAGGACGTGGCGCCCGCCGCGCCGCCCAAGGAGCAGGTGGCGGAAAAGCCCGCCGCCGCGCCGATCCGCCGTGACCGCTACGACGTCGCCATCCTGCAGGCGCTGGACAAGGTGACGGCCGAGACCCTGCGTTTCGAGGCCGCAGTGGGCCGTCCGGTCCGCTGGAAGGGGCTCGTCTTCACGGTTCGGGCCTGCGAGCGTTCAGCGCCCGACGAGGCGATCGACGACGCGGTCGTCTACCTGACCATCGATTCGCAGCCGCGCCCGCAGCCGGGCCGGCCGACGCCGGCGCCGAAGCAGGCGTTCAAGGGCTGGATGTTCGCATCCTCTCCGGGCCTGAACCCGGTGCAGCACGCGACCTATGACGCCTGGGTGATCAACTGCAGGGCGCGCGCGCCCGCGCCGGCCGTGGCGTCCGCGGCGCCGGCCAGGCCGCCCGCGGCCAAGGCGCCGGAGTCGACCGAGCCCAAGGTGCTGGACCTGCCGCCGGCCAAGGCTCCGGAGGCTTCGGTTCCGGTGGTCTCGCCGCCGCCCGCGGCCAAAGCCGCGCCGCCCGCGCCCGCGCCCGCGCCCGCGCCCGCCGCCAAGGCCGAGCCCGGTCCGCCCACGCCGTAGAAGTCGGCGTCGACCTCCAGCGCCTTGGCGAGGCGCCGGTGATACTCCACGCGCGGGATCTCCTCGGCGCCGAACTGGCCCAGGTGCTCGGTCATGAACTGGGTGTCCAGCAGTCGATACCCGCCGCCGATCAGGCGCGCGACGAGGTGGACCAGGGCCACCTTCGAGGCGTCGCGGCGGCGCGAGAACATGCTCTCGCCGAAGAACGCGCCGCGTAGCGACACGCCGTAGAGACCGCCCACCAGTTCGCCGTCCTGCCAGCACTCGACGCTGTGAGCGTCGCCCTGCTCGTGCAGGCGCAGGTAGAGCCGCTCGATCGGATGGTTGATCCAGGTCTCCATGCGGCCTGGACCGGCGGCCGCACAGGCCAGCACCACGTCGTGGAAAGCGGTGTCGACCCGCACCTCGAAGCCGTCGCCGCGCACCGTCCGTGCGAGGCGGCGCGAGACGTGGAAGCCGTCCAGCGGGATCACGCCGCGCCGGTCGGGATCGACCAGGAAGACGCGGGCGTCCTCGCGCGCGTCGGCCATGGGGAACACGCCACGGGCGTAGCAGTCGAGCAGGTCGCGGGCGTCGAAGCCGTGCATGACCCACCTCTACCGCGACCGGCCGCGACTGGCGAATATGACGAAATCCAAATGCAAGCGGGAGGCGTGTGACACGCCTGGCGGACTAGGAAGGACGCCGAGGGCTACAGAGAGAGTATCGAACATGAACCTTCGCTCCATCGTCATCGCCGCCACGCTGGCCGCCGGGGTCGCCGCGCCGGCCGTGGCCCAGGCGCCCGCCGCGCCCGCCGCCGCGCGTCAGCACATCGTGCCGCTGTCGCAGGCGGTCGCCACCGCCGAGCAGGCGCTGGGCGCCCGGGCCTTCGACGTCGAGCTGGATCGCGACAAGGGTGTGCTGGTCTACGAGATCGAGCTGGTGAAGGATGGCCGCGAGGTCGAGGCGCGCGTGGACGCGCTGACGGGCCGCATGCTGCCGGCTTCCGCCAAGCGGCGGCTGCGCCTGCCGACCGTCTCGGACAGCCTGCGCGCGGCGCAGAGCGCGCCGCGCAGCCTGAGCCAGGTGATCTCGATGGTCGAACGCGCCACCAAGGGCCGCGTGGCCGAGATCGGGCTGGAGCGCTCCGGCGGCCGGCACTACTACGAGGTGGAGCTGGCCGGGGCGGCGGACCGCGAGGTCCGGGTCGACCTGCTGACCGCCGCCATCACGCCGGTGCTAGACGACTGATCCACGGAGTCCGGGATGCACGTGCTGGTCGTTGAAGACGACGAACGGGTCGCGAGCCACGTCGTGAAGGGCCTGAAGGCCGAGGGCTGGCTCGTGGACCACGTCAGCGACGGGCGCGAGGCGCTGTTCCGCGTCGCGTCCGAGACCTACGACGTCATCGTCCTGGACCGGATGCTGCCGAACGTCGACGGCCTGAAGATCCTGCAGACGATGCGGGCCACGGGGGACAGCACGCCGGTGCTGATCCTCTCGGCGCTGGGCGACGTGGACAACAGGGTGAAGGGGCTGCGGGCCGGCGGCGACGACTACCTGGCCAAGCCCTTCGCGTTCTCGGAGCTGCTGGCGCGGGTGGAGGTGCTGAGCCGCCGCAAGGGCGTGGTCCAGGAGACGACGGAGCTGAGCCTGGCGGACCTCAGCATGAACCTGCTGACCCGAACCGTCACCCGGTCGGGCACGCCCATCGAGCTAACGACGCGGGAGTTCGGACTGCTCGAGTACCTGCTGCGCAACGCGGGCCGTGTGGTGAGCCGCAGCATGCTGCTGGAGGCGGTCTGGGACTACAACTTCGATCCGCAGACCAACATCATCGACCAGCACGTCAGCCGGTTGCGCCAGAAGATCGACAAGGACTTCGACCCGCCGCTGGTGCAGACCGTGCGGGGCGCCGGCTACAGCCTGCGCGCATGACCTGGCGCCACCCGTTCCGCAGCCTGACGCTGCGGCTGACCCTGGTCTACATGGTCCTGTTCTCGGCCTCGGTGGGGCTGATGCTGGGGGTTTCGTACCTGGGCGGCGTGCTGCGGCCGCTGCAGGCGGTGGAGAGCCAGATCTCGCGCGAGAGCGAGGCGCTGCTGGGCGTCTATGCCTCGCAGGGACGAGACGGCCTGATCCGAGCGCTGAACCAGCGGGTGGCGGGGCACAAGGGCCGCTATCCGTACCACGTGCTGGTGGCGCCGGACGGCGCGGTGGTGGCGGCCAACCTCTACGACTGGCCGGCGGCGCGAGGCCCGGAGTGGCTGCGCTACGAGTTCGGGACCTATGCCACCGGGGCCGAGGAGGAACACGAGACCGTGGTCCGCGACCTGGCCCTGTCAGGCGGCTATCGGCTGCTGGTGGGCCTGGACACCGAGGACCTGGACGAGCGCGAAGACCTGATCATGGAGGCGCTGTCCTGGGGCGCGGGCATGAGCCTGGCGCTCGGGGTGATCGGCGGCTTGGTGATGACCTTCGCGGTCTCTCAGCGGCTGGAGAGCATCAACAGGGCCGCGCGGGCGGTGATCGCCGGTGACCTGTCAGGGCGGGTGGCGCTGCGCGGCAGCGGCGACGACTTCGATCAGCTGGCGGCGACGCTGAACGAGATGCTGGCCCGCATCGAGGGGCTGGTGGCGTCGATCAGCCGGGTCTCGGACAGCATCGCCCATGAGCTGCGCACGCCGCTGACGCGCCTGCGCGCCGAGCTGGAGGAGTTGGCCGGCGAAGAGGATCCGGCCGACGTCCGGGCGCGGGCCGGGGCCGCGCTGGAGGAGGCGGGGCGGCTGCAGTCGATGTTCGAGGCCTTGCTGCGGATCGCGCGGCTGCAGAGCGGGCCGACGCCCGCCGGGACGCGGGTCGACCTGTCGGCCCTGCTGGACGACGCGGCCGAGCTGCACCGGCCGGCGGCCGAGGACCGGGGCCAGGCGCTGTCGTCGGACGTGCCGGCCGGGTTGCAGGTCGAGGGCGACCGGGACCTGATCTTCCAGATGGTCAGCAATCTGCTCGACAACGGGATCAAGTTCGGGATGGAAGGCGGCTGGGTCGATCTGACGGCGCGCAGCGTCGAGGGCGCGGTGGTGGTCGAGGTCACCGACGACGGCTCGGGCATCGCCGAAGACGAGCGCGAGCGGGTGTTCGAGCGCTTCTACCGGGCGCGGGGCGCGGAGGCGGCGGGCTTCGGCCTGGGGCTCAGCCTGGTGGCGGCGGCGGCGGAACGGCATCGGGCCGAGCTGCGCCTGGAGGACGCCAAGCCCGGCCTTCGTGTCGTGATCCGCTTCCCGGCCGCCTGAACCGACGCGGCCGGCGGTCTCAGCCGGCGGTCGCCTGGGCGGCCATCCAGCGTTCCAGCCAGTGGATGTTGTAGTCGCCCTTCAGGATGTCGTCCTGGTGGAGCAGGTCCTGGAAGAGCGGGATGTTGGTGTCGATGCCGCCGACGACGATCTCGCCCAGGCAGCGGTTCAGGCGCGCGATGCACTCGGCGCGGTCGCGGCCGTGCACGATGAGCTTGCCCACCAGGCTGTCGTAGTAGGGCGGGATCGAGTAGCCGGCGTAGAGCGCGCTATCCATCCGCACGCCCAGGCCGCCGGGGGCGTGATAGTCGGTGACCAGGCCCGGCGAAGGCGCGAAGGTCTTCGGGTTCTCGGCGTTGACCCGGCACTCGATGGCGTGGCCCTCGAAGACCACGTCCTCCTGGCGGAACGACAGGGGCAGGCCGGCGGCGATGCGGATCTGCTCGCGCACCAGGTCGATGCCGGTGATGGCCTCGGTGACCGGGTGCTCCACCTGCAGGCGGGTGTTCATCTCGATGAAGAAGAACTCGCCGTTCTCGTACAGGAACTCGATGGTGCCGACGCCGAGGTAGCCGATGGCTCGGACGGCGTCGACGACCACCTTGCCGATCTTGGCGCGGGCGGCGGAGTCGATGGCCGGGGAGGGCGCTTCCTCGAGCACCTTCTGGTGGCGGCGCTGGAGCGAGCAGTCGCGTTCGCCGAGGTGGACCACATTGCCGTGGCTGTCGGCGACGACCTGCAGCTCGATGTGGCGCGGCGTCTGGAGATAGCGCTCCATGTAGACCGCGTCGTCGCCGAAGGCGGCCTTGGCCTCGGAGCGGGCG
Organism: Pseudomonadota bacterium; assembly: GCA_040752615.1. Lineage (GTDB taxonomy): Bacteria > Pseudomonadota > Alphaproteobacteria > Caulobacterales > Caulobacteraceae > Phenylobacterium. The sequence continues at coordinate 12,600 of JBFMGV010000006.1, forward strand.
GTCTGGACCGCCTCGATCAGGTCGTCCTCGGTCTTCGCGACCTTCATGCCGCGACCGCCGCCGCCGGCGGCCGCCTTGATGAGCACCGGGAAGCCGATGTCCTTCGCCGCGGCGATGGCTTCTTCCTCGGTGGTCACGGCGCCGTCGGAGCCGGGCACCACGGGGATGCCGGCAGCCTTCACCGCCTGCTTGGCGGTGATCTTGTCGCCCATCATCCGGATGTGCTCGGGCTTGGGACCGATGAAGGTGAAGCCGTGGGCGTTCACGATCTCGGCGAAGCGGGCGTTCTCGGAGAGGAAGCCGTAGCCGGGGTGCACCGCCTGGGCGCCGGTGATCTCGCAGGCCGCGATGATCGCCGGGATGTGCAGGTAGCTCTTGGCCGCGGGCGGCGGGCCGATGCAGACGCTCTCGTCGGCCAGCCGCACCCACATGGCGCTGGCGTCGGCCTCGGAGTGCACGGCGACGGTGGAGATGCCCATCTCCTTGCACGCCCGGTGGACGCGCAGCGCGATCTCGCCCCGGTTGGCGATCAGGATCTTGTCGAACATCGGCCTACTCGATGATGGCGAGAGGCTCGCCGAACTCCACCGGCTGGGCGTCCTCGACCAGGATCTGCACGAGCTTGCCGCCACGGGGCGCCGGGATCGGGTTCATGGTCTTCATCGCCTCGACGATGAAGAGCGTCTGGCCGGCCTCGACCGTGTCGCCGACCTTCACGAAGGCGGGCGAGCCCGGATTGGGCTGCAGGTAGATCGTGCCGACCATGGGCGACTTCACTTCGTCGCCGGCGGCGCGGGCGGCGGCGGCCGGAGCCGCGGCGGCGGGCGCGGCGGCCGGAGCGGCCACGGGCGCGGCGACGGCCACCGGGGCCGGAGCGGCCACCACGTGCTGCACGGGCGCGCCCGTCAGCGTCTTGGCGACGCGGATCTTCAGCTCGCCCTGCTCGACCTCGATCTCCGAGAGGCCGGTCTCGGTGAGGATGTCAGCCAGCTTGCGCACCAGGCGAGCGTCGAACGGATCGGCGGGCGCCTTGGAAGAGGTCGGCATGGGAACGGCCCTTGTCTTTGAATTCTGTCGTTAGCGAGCCAGCAGGCCCGCGGCGGCCTCGACGGCCAGTTCATAGCTCGCCGCGCCGAAGCCGGACACGACGCCGGTGGCGGCGAGCGACACATAGGTTTCCCTCCGAAACGCCTCGCGCGCGGCGGGGTTCGAGAGGTGGCACTCGATCACCGGGATGCTGAGCATCTTCAGGGCGTCGAGAATCGCGATCGAGGTGTGGCCATAGGCGGCGGGATTCAGCACCAGGGCGGCGGCGCCTTCGCGGGCCTCCTGGATCCAGTCGACCAGCTGGCCCTCGTGGTTGGACTGACGGAACACGACTTCATACCCCTTGGCCTTCGCCCGCGCCTCGCAGAGGCCGCGCACGTCGTCCAGGGTGTGATGACCGTAAATCTCCGGCTCGCGGGTCCCCAGCAGGTTGAGGTTGGGTCCGCTCAGCACATAGATCGGTTTCGGCATTCGGCTCCGCCGCTCGATTCAGGGCGGACTTGTAACGGTCGAGGCCGCTGCTCACAAGGACAGTGGCGTCGAGGCGGGATCGGACGGTCCACGAACCACGCGAACGTGGGGCCCGACCTGAAGCGCCTCGGCGGCGGAGCGGCCCGAAGTATCGAACCACGGATGGACACGGATGGACACGGAGGAGAGCCGCCGCGCCCTCGGTGTTGATCCGTGTCCATCCGTGGTTTCGAAGGACGGCTTCGCCGTCGTGGGACGGGTGGTCGGCTGGCGCGGTCGGGTTTGTGTGGTTCGTGGAGCAGCACGGCGGCGCGCGCCTTGTGTTCGGGGGCGGGGGCGCTCAAAAGCGGGGCATGAACCTGACCATCAACGGCGAGGCCCGGGCCTTCGACGGCGGCGTCACGGACGTGGCGGCGCTGGTGGCGGCGCTGGGGCTGGACACCAAGAAGGTGGCCGTGGAGCGGAACCTGGAGATCGTGCCGCGGTCGGTCTATGCCAGCACCCCGCTCGCCGACGGCGACCGGATCGAGATCGTGCACTTTATCGGAGGCGGCTGAGATGGACGGGTCCACCCATACCGAGGACACCTGGAGCGTCGCCGGCCGCACGTTCAAGTCGCGCCTGATCGTGGGGACGGGGAAGTACAAGGACTACGCCCAGAACGCGGCCGCGGCCGAGGCGGCGGGCGCCGAGATCGTCACCGTGGCGCTGCGCCGGGTGAACCTGTCGGACCCGAACCAGCCGATGCTGGTGGACCATGTGAAGCCCGACCGCTTCACCTTCCTCCCCAACACCGCGGGCTGCTTCACGGGGGAGGACGCCGTGCGCACGCTGCGTCTGGCGCGCGAGGCGGGCGGCTGGGACCTGGTGAAGCTGGAGGTGCTGTCGAACACGCCGCACCTGCTGCCCGACATGGAAGAGACGCTGCGGGCGCTCAAGCTGCTGATCGCCGACGGCTTCCAGGTGATGGTCTACTGCTCGGACGATCCGGTCTACGCCAAGAAGCTGGAAGACGCGGGCGCGGCGGCGATCATGCCGGCGGCGGCGCCGATCGGCTCGGGCCGGGGCATCCAGAACCTGCTGAACCTGGGGCTGATCATCGAGCAGACCAAGGTGCCCGTGCTGGTGGACGCCGGGGTCGGCACGGCGTCGGACGCGGTGGTGGCCATGGAACTGGGCTGCGACGCGGTGCTGATGAACACCGCCATCGCCGAGGCCAAGGACCCGATCCGCATGGCCCGGGCGATGAAGCATGCGGTGATCGCCGGGCGCGAAGCCTATCTGGCCGGCCGGATGGGCAAGCGCATGTATGCCGACCCGTCGTCGCCGCTGAGCGGGCTGATCTAGCCGCGATCCTTCACGCGCCGCCGAGCCGGAGCCGCTTCACCCGCAGGGGGCGGGGGCGACCGAAGGGTGGCTGAACCGCAGGGGGCCTCTGGTATCGGCTCCGACTCTCCTCACCCGTAGGGGGAGGGGAACCATGCGCAGCATGGTGGAGGGGGTGAAGTCCGTCCGCCGAGCTTGAGGTTTTCCCCCTCCACCGCGTTCCGCGGTCCCCCTCCCCGTACGGGTGAGGAGAGCGGGCATGGCGGTGCGCGGGCGGAGTGGGCTCCGTCCGTGGGTTAGGGCTGGGTCGGCGGGATCTTCGGGCTAGGTGGAGTTTCGCCAGGGCGGCTTGGGAGCCTTGTCCCTTCCGCCGGTGTCACCCCGGCCGAAGCGAAGCGGAGAGCCGGGATCCAGGGGGCTGGACGTGGACAGCAGTGCGCTTCGTGTTCGGGGGCGTGTCTTAGGCGCCGGGCCGACTGGGTCCCGGCTCTCCGCTTCGCT
>JBFMGV010000007.1:0-60500 GCA_040752615.1 Pseudomonadota bacterium
AGGCGAAGGCCAGACCGCCCAGCAGGGCGCAGGCGAAGACCAGCGGCGCGAGGCCCGGGTCGGCGCCCAGGCCGATCGCCGCCACCGGAGCCGCCAGGGCCAGCGGCGCGCCGGTCGCCAGCCACTGCCCCAGGCATTTCACGAAGCAGGTCAGCTCCAGCGGCGTGGGCGACAGCATCAGGAGGTCCAGCGCGCCGTCCTCGTAGTCGCGCTCGAACAGCCGCTCCAGTGACAGCAGCGAGGCCAGCGCCAACGCCACCCAAGCCGCGCCGGGGGCGATGGCGGCCAGCCGCTCGGGTTCCGGGCCGATCGCCAGCGGCAGGAAGGTCGCGACGCCGGCGTAGAAGCCGACGGCCACCAGCGGACCGCCACCCCGGCCCCAGGCCAGGGCGATCTCGCGTGAGAGAAGCGCGCCCAGCCGGGTCATGCCGCCAGCTCCAGGCTGATGGTAGGCAGGGGGAGCGGATCGTGGACCGCCGCCAGGATGAGGCCGCCGCCGGCCACGTGCTCGCGCATCAGTCCGCCGAACGCTTCGCGCCAGCGTGCGTCCAGGGGGCTCAACGGTTCGTCCAGCAGCCACAGGGGCCGGGGCGCGGCCAGGAGTCGCGCCATGGCGAGGCGGCGGCGCTGGCCGGCCGAGAGCCGGCGGACCTCAAGGTCCAGCAGGGGGATCAGTTCCAGGCGCTTGGCCGCGTCGCGCGCCGAGGCGTCGGTCCCGCCGCCCCAGCCGGTCCAGAAGGCGAGCTCCTCGCGGGCGGTGCGCGCGGGCTTCAGGCCGTCGGCATGGCCCACGAAATGCAGACCGCCGCCGCGCGCCTCCAGGGGATCGAGCCCGCCGAAGCCGATCTCGCCGGCCTCCAGGCGCACCAGGCCGGCGACCGCGCGCAGCAGGCTGGTCTTGCCCGAGCCGTTGGGGCCGGTGAGGGCGCACGCCTGCCCGGCGCCGAGCGCCAGCGACACGCCTTCGAACAGCAGCCGTCCGCCCCGGCGGATCGCCGCCTCCCTGATCACAAGCTCACTGATCAAGCGGTCGTCCAAGCTTTTGAGAAGCTTCGCCGTCCCACTGATGGACGGGAACGTGGTCGGAAGCTATGTAGCGGCGGCCGCCGCAGCCGGAGGGGACCAACGCCGCGCGGGGACGAACGCTGTGTGTCCGTCTCTGATAGAGCGCGCGATCCCTCCAGGGTGTGTATGCGGCAGGGAACAGAGAAAGGATCTCCCCTCATGGCGTCTGTCGACAGCCTGCAAACTCGCCGCCAGATCACGGCCGGCGACAAGACCTACGCTTACTACAGCCTCCCGGCGGCCGAGGAAGCCGGTCTTTCCGGTATTTCGCGCCTGCCCATCTCGATGAAGGTGCTGCTGGAGAACCTCCTGCGGAACGAGGACGGCGACACGGTGAAGGTCGAGGACCTGAAGGCCGTCGCCGCCTGGCTCGAGAACAGGGGCTCGGTCGAGCACGAGATCAGCTTCCGCCCGGCGCGGGTGCTGATGCAGGACTTCACCGGCGTGCCGGCGGTCGTGGACCTGGCCGCCATGCGCGACGCCATGACCAAGCTCGGCGCAGACCCCGAGAAGATCAACCCGCTGAACCCGGTCGACCTCGTGATCGACCACTCGGTGATGATCGACTACTTCGGGACCTCGAAGGCGTTCGGCCAGAACGTCGAGCGCGAATACGAGCGCAACATGGAGCGCTACAACTTCCTGCGCTGGGGCTCGTCGGCCTTCAACAACTTCCGCGTCGTGCCCCCGGGCACCGGAATTTGTCACCAGGTGAACCTCGAGTACCTCGCCCAGACCGTCTGGACGAATTCTGACGAAGGCCCGGAAGTGGCCTACCCCGACACCGTCGTCGGCACCGACAGCCACACCACGATGATCAACGGCCTGGCCGTTCTGGGTTGGGGCGTGGGCGGCATCGAGGCCGAGGCGGCCATGCTGGGCCAGCCGATCCCGATGCTGATCCCCGAGGTCATCGGCTTCAAGCTGAGCGGCGTCCTGTCGGAAGGCGTCACCGCCACCGACCTGGTGCTGACCGTCACCCAGATGCTCCGCAAGAAGGGCGTGGTCGGCAAGTTCGTCGAGTTCTACGGCCCCGGCCTGGCGAACATGACCCTGGAAGACCAGGCGACCATCGCCAACATGGCTCCGGAATACGGCGCCACCTGCGGCTTCTTCCCGGTCACCCAGGCCACCATCGACTACCTGGCCGCCACCAACCGCGATCCCGGCCGCGTCGCCCTCGTCGAGGCCTACGCCAAGGCCCAGGGCATGTGGCGCGAGCCGACCGATCCGGAACCGGTGTTCACCGACACCCTGGAACTGGACCTGGGCGCCGTGACCGCCTCGCTGGCCGGCCCGAAGCGTCCGCAGGACCGCGTGCTGCTGACCGACGCCTCGTCCGAGTTCAAGACCGCCCTCGCGAACGACTTCGGCAAGGCCGACACGATCGCCGAGCGCTACAAGGTCGAGGGCGAGAACTACGACCTGGGCAACGGTGACGTGGTCATCGCCTCGATCACCTCGTGCACCAACACCTCGAACCCCTCGGTTCTGATCGCCGCCGGCCTCGTCGCCAAGAAGGCGGTCGAGAAGGGCCTGCGGGTAAAGCCGTGGGTGAAGACGTCGCTGGCGCCCGGCTCGCAGGTGGTCACCGACTATCTGAAGGCCGCGAAGCTGGACAAGAGCCTGGACGCCCTGGGCTTCAACCTGGTCGGCTACGGCTGCACCACCTGCATCGGCAACTCGGGCCCGCTGCCCGAGCCGGTGTCGGAATCGATCCAGAAGAACGACCTGGTCGCCGTCTCGGTGCTGTCGGGCAACCGCAACTTCGAAGGCCGCGTGAACCCGGACGTGCGCGCCAACTACCTGGCCTCGCCGCCGCTGGTGGTGGCCTACGCCCTGGCCGGCTCGATGCAGATCGACCTGGCCAACGACCCGCTGGGCGAAGGCAAGGACGGCAAGCCCGTCTACCTGCGCGACATCTGGCCGTCCTCGGAAGAGGTAGCGACGCTGCAGCGCAAGCACGTGACGAACAAGATGTTCGCCACCCGCTACGCCGACGTCTTCAAGGGCGACAAGAACTGGCAGGGCATCAAGGTCAAGGGCGGCCAGACCTACGAGTGGGACATGGGGTCGACCTACGTCGCCAACCCGCCCTACTTCGAAGGCCTGGAGATGGAGCCCAAGGCCGTGACCGACATCGTCGAGTCGCGGATCCTCGCCGTCTTCGGCGACTCCATCACCACCGACCACATCTCGCCGGCCGGCTCGATCAAGGCCACCTCGCCGGCGGGCGTCTACCTGCGTGACCGCCAGGTGCCCCAGTCCGAGTTCAACTCGTACGGCGCGCGCCGTGGCAACCACGAAGTGATGATGCGCGGCACCTTCGCCAACATCCGGATCCGCAACCGGATCACTCCGGAGATCGAAGGCGGCGTCACCAAGCACTTCCCGTCGGGCGACGAGATGTCGATCTACGACGCGGCCATGCGCTACCAGGGCGAAGGTCGTCCGCTGGTGGTGTTCGCCGGCAAGGAATACGGCACCGGCTCGTCGCGCGACTGGGCGGCCAAGGGCACGAAGCTGCTGGGCGTCCGCGCCGTGGTGGCCGAGAGCTTCGAGCGGATCCACCGTTCGAACCTGGTCGGCATGGGCGTGCTGCCGCTGCAGTTCCTCCAGGAAGGCTGGCACAAGCTGGGCCTGACCGGCGAGGAGATCGTCACGATCCGCGGCCTGACCGAACTGGCCCCGCGCAAGCAACTGATCGTCGAGATGTACCGTCCGTCGGACGGCCGCATCGCGCGCTTCCCGGTCCGCTGCCGGATCGATACCCCGACCGAGCTCGAGTACTTCAAGCACGGCGGCGTCCTGAACTACGTCCTGCGCAGCCTGGCCAAGCCGGCCGCGTAAGGCGAACCACGGACGAATGCGAGGGGGCGGCCGCAGCGATGCGGCCGCCCTTTTCGTTCCGGGCCGGCCTGGCGGGCGCAACTCACGCCTTCTTGAGATTTACAGCCCCGGGAACACGCCCTAAGTCGGGGCGATGCGGACGGCCGCGCTTCTCAGCCTGATCCTGCTCGCCACGTCCGCGGGCGCTGCGGCGGCCAAGCCCCCCGTGCTCGTGGAGCTGTTCACGGCGCAGGGTTGCGGCGCCTGCGCCGACGCCAACGCCCATATCGCCAAGATCGCGGAACGGCCCGGGGTGATCGCCCTGACCTTCTCGGTGGACTACTGGGACTATCTCGGCTGGACCGACACCTTCGCCAAGGCCGAGTTCTCCGACCGGCAGAAGGCCTATGTCGCCCGGCTGAAACTGCGTGAGCCCTATACGCCCCAGGTGATCGTCGGCGGCGACAAGGAGACTCAGGGACAGAAATCGGCCGAGGTCGACCGGCTGGTCCGCGCCGCCGTGAGCGCGTCCAGCAACGCCCCCGACATGCGCTTCATTGGCCCGCGCCGCGTCGACGTGGGCTCGGGCCGCGTCCCGCGCGGCGGCGCCGACGTCTGGCTCATTCGCTACGATCCCCGCGCCGTCGAGGTGACGCCCAAGGCCGGCGACAACCGCGGCCAGGTGGTCGTGGTCAAGAACGGGGTGCGCCAGATCGTGCGCCTGGGTCCCTGGCGCGGACGCCCGCAGGCCTATCGCCTGCCCCCGGCCGAGGACGGCATGAAGACCCTGGTGGTCGTGCAGACCCCGCGCGGCGGCCGCGTACTGGGCGTCGCCCAGAAGTCCTGACGGCGCGCAGGCAAACACCAGCCCGCGTAGCTGGAGAGATCTACGCGGGCTCGTGCTTTGGAGAGGGTCTACGAGAAGTGTGTCGGTTGGCCGGAACGCCGATCCAGGGGGGCTGGGGGGGCTGTTCAGGATCCGGGACCCGCGTCTTTTCGGGCCAACCGACGATGTGAATATCGGGGGTCGATCTGGCGGGGACTGGACCAAAATGAGGTCATTTCGCGGCCCGGCTCCACCGTAGCGGGCGGTCAGAATTTGCTCTGGCCCGACGCAGAAATTTCATACAGGCTCGTCGTCGATGGCCTTCGACCCCAGCCACTCGGCCCCGCGTCAGGCGGGGATATTCTTCGAACGGCGCGAACTGGAGCGCATCCTTCGCCTCTACGGGCGCATGGTCGCCGCGGGGGAATGGCGCGACTACGGGATGGACAGCCTGCCCGACTGCGCCGTGTTCTCGGTCTTCCGTCGCGCCTCGGAGGCGCCGCTCTACCGGATCGAGAAGCGTCCCGCCCTGGCGCGCAAGCAGGGCGCCTGGTGCATCGTCGGCGAAGGCGGCCACATCCTGCGCCGCGGCCACGAGCTGGAACAGGTGCTGCGCTTCTTCGACAAGGGCCGCTTCTCGGTCGTGGAGTAGCCGCCGCCCCGGAAAGCAAAAGGGCCCCGGATCGCTCCGGGGCCCTTCGCATATCCGCCTTGCGGCGAAACCCTTAGCGGCGATCCCCGAAGAGCCGCAGCAGGAACATGAACAGGTTGATGAAGTCCAGGTAGAGGCTCAGCGCGCCGTAGTTGGTGGCGACGCCCATGGCCGTCTGGTTCCCGCCCAGTTCGTAGTAGGTCATCTTCAGGCGCTGGGTGTCGTAGGCGATCAGGCCCGCGAAGATCAGCACGCCGAGAACGCTGATGATGAAGTTCATCATCGAGTTCATCAGGAAGATGTTCACGATCGAGGCGATGAAGATGCCCCACATGCCGATGATCAGGAAGCTGCCGAAGGCGGTCAGATCCTTCTTCGTCGTGTAGCCGATCAGGCTGAGGCCGCCGAAGGCGGTGGCCGTGATCAGGAACGTCGATGCGATCGAGGCGCCGGTGTACATCATCGTGATCGCGCCGAGGCTGGCGCCGATCAGCGCCACGACGGTCCAGTAGATGACACCCGAGCTGCGCGGGCTGGCGTTCTTCATCGCGAAGGCGCTGAAGAGCATCACGGCCAGCGGGCCGAACGCCACGATCCAGCCCAGCGGAGTGTAGCCGGCGTAGAACGCTTCCCGGGTCACCGGGTCGGTCGTCACGCGGAAGAGAAGCTGACGGACGGGCTCGACCTGACCGGTCACAAAAGCCAGCGCGGCCGAGACGACGAGGCCCAGCGCCACCTTGTTGTAGACCCCGAGCATGAAGCTGCGGAGGCCCGCGTCCACCGACATGTCGGCCCGGTCCGTCGGGACCGTGCGCGAGTAGCCGCGGTTGAAGTCGCTCATTTGAGCAAAGCCCTAGTTTGCGCGTCGCAAGTCGGACGCAGAGGAAATATCGTCAGAGACGGTGACCTAAGCAAGGCCCATACGCTCACGAACAGCGTGAACGCGTTAGGATACATGTATGATCCGACTCTTCGCCGCTCTTCCGATCCCGCCCGAAATCGCCCGCGCGCTGCAGTCCCGGCAGACGGGGATCGAGTGGGCCAGGTGGAGTCCGCCCGAGAACCTGCACGTCACGCTCCGCTTCTTCGGCGACCTGCGCGAGGACGTGGCGCGCGACCTGGACGCCGCCCTGCTGGAGGTGCGCGGCCATCCGTTCGAGCTGGCGCTGCAGGGGGCGGGCGCGTTCGGGGAAGGCGCGGACGTCCACGCCATCTGGGCCGGCGTCGAGGAGAACGCCGAGCTCCGCCGCCTGGCCGACGCCTGCGAGACCGCCGCTCGGCGCGCGGGCCTGAAGCCCGAGAAGCGTCGCTACCACCCGCACGTGACCCTCGCCTACCTGCGCCATGCGGACCCGGCCGAGGTGGGGGCGTGGGTGCAGGCCAACAATCTGCTGCGGTCGCCGCCGATCGAGGTGTCGAGCTTCGGCCTCTACTCCAGCACGCTGGGCGGCGAAGGCGCCCACTACCGGCTGGAGGCCGAGTATCCGCTCTAGGAGACCGCGTAGTCCTTGAGGACGCCCAGCGGCACGATGGCCAGGGTCTCCTCGTGGGTGCTCTCCAGCACCACCTGCGGCGCGGCGCCGGCGTCGAGGGCCTCCTTCCAGCGCGGGGCGCACAGGCACCAGCGGTCGCCGGGCTTCAGGCCGTCGAAGCCGAAGTCCGGCCGGGGCGTCGACAGGTCGTTGCCCATGCTCTTGGAGAACGCCAGGAACTCGGCGGTCATCACGGCGCACACCGTGTGCATTCCCACGTCGTGCGGGCCCGTCTCACAGCAGCCGTTGCGGAAGAACCCGGTCACGGGGTCCATCGAGCACGGGATCAATTCCTCCCCCAGCACATTGCGGGCGCCGGCGTCGTAGCGGATCGGGCGTGTGGCCATGAGCCCATCCTAAACGCTAAGAACAACGTACAGCCAAGGCGAGAAGGAGTTCCCGTCCAGATGATTTCCGCCCGACCCAGGCGCAGCGTCCTCTATCTGCCCGCCTCGAACGCCCGCGCGATCGAGAAGGCGCGCAGCCTCGCCTGCGACGTGGTGATCCTGGACCTGGAGGACGCCGTGGCGCCCGACGCCAAGGCCGAGGCCCGCGCCGGCGCGATGGAGGCGGTGAAGGCGGGCGGCTTCGGCGCGCGCGAGGTGGTCATCCGCGCGAACGGCCTCGACACGCCCTGGGGCGCCGACGACCTGGCCGCCGCGGCCGGCGCCGGGCCCGACGCGGTGCTGATCCCGAAGGTCTCCACACCCGCCGACATCGCCGCCGCCCGCGCCCTGTTGCCGCCGGCGACGCCGCTGTGGGCGATGATCGAGACGTGCGCCGCCATGTTCCGCCTGGACGCCCTGGGCGCGGCCTCGGTCGAGGCCGGGGTAGCCGCCTGGGTCATCGGCTCCAACGACCTGGCCAAGGAGATGCGCTGCGCCCTCGACGTGGACCGCGCGCCCCTGGCGACCGCCCTCTCGCTCAGCCTTATGGCGGCGCGGGCCCACGGCCTGGTCATCCTGGACGGGGTCTACAACGACATCGCCGACCAGGAAGGCCTCGCCCGCCAGTGCGCCCAGGGCCTGGCGCTGGGTTTCGACGGCAAGACGCTGATCCATCCCAGCCAGGTCGACGCCGCCAACGCCGCCTTCACGCCCGAGGCCGGGGCGGTCGCCTGGGCCCGCACCGTGGTCTCCGCCTTCGCCGCGCCCGAGGCCGCCGGTCGTGGGGTGCTGAAGGTGGAAGGCCGGATGGTCGAGCGGCTGCACCTGGAGCAGGCTCAGCGCCTGATCGCCGTGGCCGACGCCATCGCCGCGCGGGAAGCCGCGTGAGCCGCGCCGCCGGCGCCCTCGCCGTCCTGCTGGTCCTGGCCGCCTCCGCGGCGCGGGCACAGGAGCCTGGGCCCGACGCCATCGACGCGATCCTGCGCGCGCCCGCCGACAACCAGCCTCCCGAGTCGAACCCTCCCCCCGAGCCGCGCCCGAGCCACGGCAAGCCGGTGTTCATCCACGAGGCTGGCCGCACGCCCGACGGGCCCGCAACAGCCGCCGACCAGGCCTACGACGCCCGCCTGCGCATGTCGGCAACGGCCGCGCGCGGCTTCCAGGGCCCGCTTGAGGGCGGCTGGACCCTGGCGGCGGGCGGACGAGACGTGTTCGTCCTGCAGCTGATCGACCGCACGGGCTTCGTCGAGGGCGCCTGGCGCGATCTGCGCCGCCCCGGCGCGCTGGACGCCTCGGGCCTGATCGACGCCGCAGACCGCACCACCGGCGACCTCACCCTGCGCTTCTCGAACGCGGTGCTGGTGCTGCGCGCGGCCGAGGCCGGCTGGTCCGGCGAGTTCACCGAGGAAGGCCGCACCGAGACCGCCCGCCTGATCCGGCGCGGGCCCTAGATCCCCAGCGACCGGCGCGCCAGCGCCAGCGCCGCCGCCAGCCCAGCGTCGGCATGGGCTTGCGCCGCCCCAGCGCCCCACACGGGGCCCGGCCAGGCCGCGTCATCGGCCCGGCGTCCCACCACATGCACGTGCAGTTGCGGGGTCACGTTGCCCAGCGCCCCGACGTTCAGCTTCTCCACGGGCCGGCCCTGCGCCTCGCCCAGGACCCGGACGGCGGCGCCGGCCAGGACGATCTCCTCCATCAGCCGGGCGCGGTCCTCCGGCGAGAGGTCGTCGATCTCGCGCAGCCCGGCGATCCGGGGGATCAGCACGATCCAGGGATAGCGCGCATCGGCCTGCAGGCGGACATGGCAGAGGGCCAGTTCGCCCACGGCTTCGGAGGTCGGCGGGAACGCCGGATGCAGCTCGAACATGGTCACCTGCGCGTGCGGCATTGCAGCATGGCCGTCAACCGGCTACGGACCCGCCGACATTTCAACACGGAGCAGTATCATGGCGAAGAAGCCCATTCGCGTGGCGGTCACCGGCGCGGCCGGCAACATCGGTTACGCCCTGCTGTTCCGGATCGCGTCCGGCGAGATGCTGGGCAAGGACCAGCCGGTCATCCTGCAACTGCTCGAGATCCCGGTCGAAGGCCCGCAGAAGGCGCTGAAGGGCGTCGCGATGGAGCTGGAAGACTGCGCCTTCCCGCTGCTGCAGGACATGGTGCTGACCGGCGATGCCGACGTCGCCTTCAAGGACGCCAACTGGTGCCTGCTGGTGGGGTCCAAGCCCCGCGGCCCCGGCATGGAGCGCGCCGACCTGCTGAAGGACAACGGCAAGATCTTCATCGCCCAGGGCCAGGCGATCGACAAGGTCGCCGCCGACGACGCCCGCGTCGCCGTGGTGGGCAACCCCTGCAACACCAACGTGATGATCGCCGCCGCCCAGGCCAAGCGCCTGACCGCCGATCGCTTCACCGCCATGGTGCGCCTGGACGAGAACCGTGGCCGCGCCCAGCTGGCCAAGAAGGCTGGAGTGTCGATCAACGACGTCAGCGACCTGTTCATCTACGGCAACCACAGCCCGACGATGTTCGCGGACTTCACCCACGCCAAGATCGGCGGCAAGGCGGTGACCGACGTCATCACCGACCGCGCCTGGCTGGAAAACGACTACCTGCCCACCGTCGGCAAGCGCGGCGCGGCGATCATCGAAGCCCGTGGCCTCTCGTCGGCGGCTTCGGCGGCCAACGCCCTGATCGACCACGTGCGCGACCTGGTGACCCCGGGCGCCATCCACTCGGTGGCCGTGGCCAGCGAGGGCCGTTACGGCTTCGACGAGAACGTCTGGGCCGGCATGCCGGTGAAGACCACCACCCCGGGCTCGTATGAAGTGATCACCAGCTACGAGATGGACGATTTCGCCAAGTCGAAGATCAAGATCACCAACGACGAGCTGGTCGGCGAGCGCGACACCGTGAAGGACCTGCTGGCCTAAGCGCCCAGCGGCCCATCCTCCGGCGGGGCCTCGGGCCCCGGCGGAACGTCCAGCACTTCAGACTCTTCAGCCCCGTCGTCCCTCGCGGACGGCGGGGTTTGTCGTTCCCGAGCCTCGGGTCCGTCGTGGTGATCGGGACTTGATCGGGGGCGCTGCGCCCTGGCGGACTCGTCCGGCCGCACATCCAGCCGCGCGCCGGCCTTGGCGGTCGGCGGCGGCGGCAGGGCGGCCAGTTCCACCTGCAGGGGCGTCGCGGTCGCCTCGGCCCTCGAGGCGCCGATCGCGCCATCGTTCGACGAGGCGGCCAGGCCGAGGAAGGCGCCACCCGCCAGGGCGGCGGCGATCCCACCGATCATGAACGGTCGTGGCGACCGACGCGGCGCGGCGGCAGGCCCGGCTGATGCCTGGGCGTGAGGTTCGGTTCGCATGTGGCGGCCTTTGTCGTCCGCGTCCCTCGGGCCGGCTAAACACCCCGCGGAGTCGACGGTTGCAAAGGCTCAGTTCTCGCGGGCGTCCTGGGTGAGGTCGTTCAGCTCGGCGATGCGGGCGACGTAGACGTCCTCCACCGCCCACGGTGCGTCGCGGGCGGCCGCCGCGCGGGCCTGCAGCCAGCGCGCCTGCTGACGGCGCAGCGCGGAGGCCGGCACCCCGGCCGCCTCGGCATTGCGATAGGCCTGCTGGAGCTGGCGGTCCCGCGCGCCCAGCCGGCCGTCGGCGCAGACCATGGCCTCGCCGGGATCGGCGTTGACGCAGCGGCCCGGCGCCTGGGCCACGCGCATCGGCCCCTCGCCGCGCGACGGCGGCTTCTTCTGGACCTGGACGCGCGCCGGCTCGGCCTTCGGCTTCGCCTTGACCGACGCAGGAGGCGGCTTCGCCTTCGCGAGCTTCACCTTCTCGACCTTGGCTTTCTCGATCTTCGCCTTCTCGATCTTCGCCGCCTTCGCCTCGACCTTCTTCGGCTTGGCCTTCGCCTGGGCCAGTTCGGTCTTTCGATCCTTGCGGACGGCCTGCTTGGCCTTGGCCTCGATCGCCTTGGGCGCCGCCTTCACGGCCTTGGCCAGCTTCTTGAGCGACGGCTTCGCCGTCTCGGCGACCTCCTTCTCGACCTTCTCGATCCGGGCCTTCTCCGCGCGCGGCTTGGCGTCGACTTCGGCGCGCTCCGACTTCTTCGCCGGCTTTGGCTCAGTCGACGCAGTCTTGAGGTTGCCCGGCCTCGCCTCGGCGGCCCTGGCCTTCGTGACCGGCGCCTCTGCCTTCGGCGGCGTGTCCAGGCGCACGACCGGCAGCGGTTGAACCGCGATGGGGGCGTCCACCTTCACCAGACCCGAGGCGGGGCGGCGCGGCGCGACCGGTTCGGGTCGCGGGCCGAAGGGCGCGAGATTGTGGTGACGCGGGTCCGGCGGCAGCACCTCCAGCAGTTCGCCCACGGGGGCCGGCGCATCGTCGATCACGATCTGCAGGGCCGCGCGCGTCGCCTCGGCGGCGGGCGGCTCCGGCGCGACGGGCGTGTTGTCCTGCGGCAGGTTCGGGCGGGCCCACAGGCCCAGGCCGACGCCCAGCGCGCACGCGCCCAGCACGCCGGCCAAGACCACTCGGCCATGGCCTGTTGGCGCGGGCCCGTATGGCCGCGGTTCGCGCGGCTCCATTTCCAGATGTTCGACCGTCATGAGCGACCCCCAGCACAAGGGTCCCTCGACGCGCAGGGCAGGTCACGCTAGGGCGCTAACCCAACGCCCGTCATAGCTGGCCCCAACCCCGAGCGCTCTCCACCATCAGATTGAGGCTAAAGCCGCCCCGATGCAAATCCCGACTCTTGAGACAGAACGCCTCATTCTTCGGGCGCCTCTGGCCGAGGACTTCGACGCCTGGGCCGAGTTCTGCGCGGACGAGGAGACGATGCGCTTCATCGGCGGCCAGCAGGACCGCGCGGGCGCCTGGCGGGTGATGTGCATCATGGCCGGCGCCTGGACGGTGCGCGGCTTCTCCATGTTCTCGGTGATCGAGAAGTCGACGGGCCGCTGGATCGGCCGGCTGGGGCCCTGGCAGCCGGAGGGCTGGCCTGGAACCGAGGTCGGCTGGGGCATCGCGCGCGACGCCTGGGGCAAGGGCTACGCCACCGAGGGCGCCGCGGCGGCCATCGACTGGGCGTTCGACGTCCTGGGCTGGGACGAGGTGATCCACACCATCGAGCCCGAGAACGTCAACTCGCAGAAGGTCGCCCAGCGGCTGGGATCGCGCATCCTGCGCCAGGCCACCTTGCCCGCGCCGCTCAACATCCACCTCGACTGCTGGGGCCAGACCCGGGACGAGTGGAAGGCGCGCCGGCGCTAGATCCAGCCGCGCTCGCGCAGCAGGCCGGCGTAGGTCCGGCTGACGGGAACCTCGGAACCGTCCTTGAGGGTCAGGGTCGCGCGGCCGTCGCCCCGGCGTGCGTCGGTGATGGCGTCGCGCGCCACCCACCACGACCGGTGGACCTGCTGCCCCTCGATCCCCCCCAGCTCCGAGACCGCGTCGGCCAGGCGCATCAGGATCAGGTCCTGCCCCTTGGAGGTGTGCAGGCGCAGGTAGTGGTCCTCGGCCTCGATGGCCCAGACCTCCGCGCCGCGTAGTTTCAGCGGCAGGCGCTCGAGGAACTTCGGCGGCGTCGGCCCCGCCTGGGTCACCGCCGCGTTGCGCGTCTCGATCAGCAGGTTGATCGCCGTGATCGCCACCGAGACCAGCAGCACATAGAGAAAGAGCACCGGCAGGCCGCGCGCGGGGATCCGCGAATCCAGCAGCAGGTTCGTCGCCATCCAGACCGCCAGGGTCATGGGAACCGACATGGTCAGCGCCGCCAGAGTGACGTCGAGCCAGAGATGTCCGGTCCGGCGCTTGCCCGACCGGAAGAACCAGCGGGCGATCAGCGAGCCGAGGAAATAGCCCCCGACCATCATGATCATCCAGTAGGCGAAACGCGCCGTGAGCGGGCCGTCGCCAGTCCCGAAGGCCCCCGACAAGGTCAGGAAGACGCCCGCCGCGAACGCCACGCTCAACCCGCGGATCCAGCCGCGCAGGTCATCGTGGGCGCCCAGGAGAAAGCGGAAGCGGCTCACCGGGCCGCCGTCCGCGAAGCGTGAACGGCGGCGGGTCGCCGCTCGCGTAGCCCGGCCGTCAGTCGACGCATCTGCGCTCGCACCCCGTCAGCTCCGCCGCCATCACCGGTCCGAACGGGCCGCCCGACGGCCCACCCCGATGATCCGGAGATACCCAATGTCGAACGCTTCGCAAACGCCGGCCGGCCGCCTGAAGGGCTTCGCGCCCTGGTTCGCCCTTTCCATGATCGCCGTCGTCGCGATCGTGGGCCTGGCGATGGGGCCGCTGTGGGGGCCCGTCGCCCGCATGGCGGCGAGCGCTCACGCGCACATGCCGGACCTGTCGATCTGGGAGCGCCTGTCCACGCCGATCCGGATCCACCTGGTGACGGCCCTCGGGGCCCTGGTGCTGGGCGCGGTGCTGATGACCGCCCGCAAGGGCCGCACCTTCCACCGCACCGCCGGCTGGGTGTGGGTCTCGCTGGTCTCGGTGACCGCCGGCGCCACGCTGTTCATCAAGAGCCTGAACCACGGCGACTGGTCGCTGCTGCACCTGTTCACCGCCTGGACGCTGCTGATCCTGCCGCTGGCCGTGCTCGCCGCCAAGCGCCACAACGTGACGCGTCACCGTCGCCAGATGATGGGCCTGTTCTACGGCGGGTTCGCCATCAACCTGCTGATCGCCTTCATCCCCGGCCGGGCGCTCTGGCTGATGTTCTTCGGTTGATCGCAGATCAGCGGACTCTGAAAGAGAGCAATCATGCGCCGATCAGGTCACCTCGCGTAAGCTTCGTGCGCAAAGGGGCGGTTTTCCGCCCCGCCTGCGGTTGTCTTCGCGGGCGAGGACGCTATAAGCCAGCCCACTCGCCGCCCGGGCGAGCCCTGGCAGTCGCCCCACGAGCCTCATGAACATCCACGAACACCAAGCCAAAGCCGTCCTCGCGGAGTTCGGCGTTGCGGTTCCGCGCGGGTATCCCGCTTTCACTGTCGCCGAAGCCGTCGAGGCCGCCAACAAGCTGGGCGGACCCGTCTTCGTCGTGAAATCCCAGATCCACGCCGGCGGGCGCGGCAAGGGCCGCTTCGAGGGCCTGGGCCCCGACGCCAAGGGCGGCGTGCGGGTGGTCAAGAGCGTCGACGACGTGAAGACCAACGCCGAGGAGATGCTGGGCCGGGTGCTGGTGACGCACCAGACCGGGCCGGCCGGCAAGCAGGTGAACCGCCTCTACATCGAGGAAGGCGCCCAGATCGCCAAGGAATTCTACCTGTCCCTGCTGGTGGACCGCGAAACGAGCTGGGTCTCGGTCGTGGCCTCGACCGAAGGCGGCATGGACATCGAGGAAGTGGCCCACGCCACGCCCGAGAAGATCGTCACCTTCTCCATCGACCCCGCCACGGGCGTCTTCCCGCACCACGGCCGCCACCTGGCCGAGGCCCTGGGCCTCACCGGCGGCCTGGCCAAGGAAGCGGCGACCCTGCTGAACCAGCTCTACGCGGCGTTCCTGGCCAAGGACATGTCGATGCTGGAGATCAACCCGCTGATCGTCACCGGCGACGACCACCTGCGCGTCCTGGACGCCAAGGTGTCGTTCGATTCCAACGCCCTCTTCCGTCACAAGGACGTCGTCGCCCTGCGTGACGAGAGCGAAGAGGACGCCAAGGAGATCGAAGCCTCCAAGTACGACCTCAGCTACATCGCCCTCGACGGCGAGATCGGATGCATGGTCAACGGCGCCGGCCTGGCCATGGCGACCATGGACATCATCAAGCTGTACGGCGCCGAGCCGGCCAACTTCCTCGACGTCGGCGGCGGCGCCTCGAAGGAAAAGGTCACGGCGGCCTTCAAGATCATCACCGCGGACCCGAACGTGAAGGGCATCCTGGTGAACATCTTCGGCGGCATCATGCGCTGCGACATCATCGCCGAGGGCGTGGTGGCCGCGGTCAAGGAAGTGGGCCTGAAGGTTCCGCTCGTCGTCCGCCTGGAAGGCACGAACGTCGAGCTGGGCAAGAAGATCATCAACGAGAGCGGCCTGAACGTCATTGCCGCCAACGACCTCTCGGACGGCGCCGAGAAGATCGTCCAAGCCGTGCGAGGGGCCGCGTAAGAGAATGTCTATCCTCATCGGCAAAGACACCCGCGTCATCTGCCAGGGCATCACCGGCAGCCAGGGCACCTTCCACACCGAGCAGGCCATCGCCTACGGCACCAAGATGGTCGGCGGCGTCACCCCCGGCAAAGGCGGCCAGACGCACGTCGGCCTGCCGGTGTTCGACACCGTCAGCGACGCGGTGAAGCAGACCGGCGCCGACGCGTCGGTGATCTACGTCCCGCCGCCCTTCGCCGCGGACTCGATCCTGGAAGCCATCGACGCCGAAGTTCCGCTCATCATCTGCATCACCGAAGGCATTCCGGTCACGGACATGATCAAGGTGAAGCGGGCGCTTTCCGGCTCGAAATCCCGGCTTATTGGTCCGAACTGCCCCGGCGTGCTGACGCCGGAACAGTGCAAGATCGGCATCATGCCCGGAAACATCTTCAAGAAGGGTTCGGTGGGCGTTGTTTCCCGCTCGGGCACCCTTACCTATGAGGCCGTGTTCCAGACCAGCCAGGTGGGCCTCGGCCAGACGACGGCCGTCGGTATCGGCGGTGACCCCGTGAAGGGCACCGAGTTCATCGACATCCTCGACATGTTCCTGAAGGACCCCGAGACGGAGTCGATCATCATGATCGGCGAAATCGGCGGTTCGGCCGAGGAAGACGCGGCTGAATTCATCAAGAATTCAGCAATCAAGAAGCCTATGGTCGGCTTCATCGCGGGACGCACCGCGCCGCCTGGTCGGCGCATGGGTCACGCGGGCGCGATCATCTCGGGCGGCAAGGGCGGCGCTGAAGACAAGATCGCCGCGATGGAGGCTGCGGGCATCCGCGTGTCGCCGTCGCCGGCGAAGCTCGGCGAGACCCTGCTCGAGGTTCTGAAGGGCGCCTAAGGGCGAGACAATCGGTATTGGGCGGTCACGCTCGGCTCCTTCTCTTCGAAGTCCGTGGGTGATCGACCCCGGAAGGCGAGACAGATGGCGGACGACGCAGGCCTGATCAACGACGTTCTGGCCGAGACCTCATTCCTCTACGGCGGCAATGCGGCCTTCGTGGAGGATCTCTACGCGAAGTGGGCGAGCGACCCCGGCTCGGTTGAGCCGTCCTGGCAGGCGTTCTTCGCCTCGCTCGCCGACCGCTCCGAGGAAGTGAAGCGCGCGGCCCAGCAGCCCGCGTGGACCAAGCCCTCCGCCCCGGCCGCCCGGCCCGACTGGATGAGCGCCATCGACGGCCTGTGGCCGGCGGTGGAAGCCAAGATCGGCAAGACGATCGAGGCCAAGAAGCCCGCCGCCTCGGTCGACGAGGTCCGGGCCGCCACGCTCGACAGCCTGCGCGCCATCATGATGATCCGGGCCTACCGGATGCGCGGTCACCTGAAGGCCAACCTGGACCCGCTGGGCATCGCCACGACCCCGGGCGACGCCTCGGAACTCGACCCGGCGACCTACGGCTTCTCCGACGCCGACTTCGACCGCCCGATCTTCCTCGACTACGTGCTGGGCCTGGAAACGGCCACGCTGCGCGAGATCACCGAGATCCTGCGCCGGACCTACTGCGGCAACGTCGGCGTGCAGTACATGCACGTCTCGGACCCCAAGGAGAAGGCCTGGCTCCAGGAGCGCATCGAGGGCCGCGACAAGGAGATCACCTTCACCAAGGAGGGCAAGGTCGCCATCCTGAAGAAGCTGATCGAGACGCAAGGCTTCGAGGCGTTCCTGCACCGCCGCTTCCCGGGCACCAAGCGCTTCGGCCTCGACGGCGGCGAAGCGATGGTTCCGGCGCTCGAGCAGATCATCAAGCGCGGCGGCGCCATGGGCGTGAAGGATATCGTGGTCGGCATGCCGCACCGCGGCCGCCTGAACGTGCTGGCCGCCGTGATGGGCAAGCCCTACCACATCATCTTCCACGAGTTCCAAGGCGGGTCGGCCGTGCCGTCCGACGTCCAGGGATCGGGCGACGTGAAGTATCACCTCGGCGCCTCGTCGGATCGCTCGTTCGACAGCAACGAGGTCCACCTGTCGCTGACGGCGAACCCGTCGCACCTCGAGATCGTCAACCCTGTCGTGATCGGCAAGGTCCGCGCCAAGCAGGCCTTCACCCTCCGCGACCAGCCGTCGGCCGGCCGTGGCCACGCGCTGCCGCTGCTGCTGCACGGCGACGCCGCGTTCGCGGGCCAGGGCGTGGTCGCCGAGTGTTTCGCGCTGTCGGGCCTGCGCGGCTACGGCGTGGGCGGGACCATGCACTTCGTGGTCAACAACCAGATCGGCTTCACCACCAGCCCGAAGAACTCGCGTTCGTCGCCCTATCCGACCGACGTCGCGCTGATGGTCGAGACCCCGATCTTCCACGTGAACGGCGACGATCCCGAGGCCGTGACCTTCGCCGCGAAGGTGGCGACGGAGTACCGCCAGCTGTTCGGCAAGGACGTGGTCATCGACATGTTCTGCTACCGGCGGTTCGGTCACAACGAGGGGGACGACCCCACGATGACCCAGCCGCTGATGTACGCGAAGATCAAGAACCACCCGTCGGTTCGCGACCTCTACGCCCAGCGCCTGGTGGCCGAGGGCGTCGCCAGCCAGGGCGAGGTCGACGCCTGGATCGCGGACTTCGACAAGTTCCTCGACGAGGAATTCGAGGCCGGCAAGAAGTACAAGGCCAACAAGGCCGACTGGCTCGACGGCAAGTGGTCGAACATGAAGCTGCCGTCCGCCGACGAGCGTCATGCCACCGGCGCGCCGAAGCAGAAGCTGCTGGACCTTGGCCGCAAGATCACGACGGTCCCCGAGCGCGTCTCGATCCACAAGACCGTGGACCGGGTCGTGGCGGCCCGCCGCGAGGCCATCGAGGCCGGCGCTGGCATCGACTGGGCCACCGCCGAGCACCTGGCCTTCGCCACCCTGCTGGATCAGGGCTATCCGGTGCGCCTGTCCGGCCAGGACAGCGTGCGCGGTACGTTCAGCCAGCGGCACTCGGGCTTCGTCGATCAGAAGACCGAAGATGTCTACTTCCCGCTCCGTAATCTCGGCCCCAACCAGGCCCACTTCGAAGTGCTCGACTCGGCGCTGTCGGAAGAGGCGGTGCTGGGCTTCGAATACGGCTTCTCGCTGACCGACCCGAACACGCTGACCATGTGGGAAGCCCAGTTCGGCGACTTCGTGAACGGCGCCCAGGTGGTGATCGACCAGTTCATCAGCTCGGGCGAGCGCAAGTGGCTGCGCATGAGCGGCCTCGTGATGCTGCTGCCGCACGGCTACGAGGGCCAGGGTCCCGAGCACTCGTCGGCCCGCCTCGAGCGCTTCCTGCAGCTCTGCGCGGAAGACAACATGCAGGTCGTGAACTGCACGACCCCCGCGAACTACTTCCACGCCCTGCGCCGCCAGCTGCTGCGCGAGTACCGCAAGCCGCTGATCGTCATGACGCCCAAGAGCCTGCTGCGCCACAAGCGCGCCGTCTCCAACCTGGACGACATGGCCGAGGGCACGGGCTTCCACCGCGTGATGGTGGACGGCGCCGAGGCCGGCTGCGACGTGGGCGGCGTGACCCTGCGCCCCGACGCCGAGATCAGCCGCGTGATCGTCTGCTCGGGCAAGGTCTACTTCGACCTCGTCGAGCAGCGCGCCAAGAGCGGCCGCGACGACGTCTACATCCTGCGGCTCGAACAGTTCTATCCGTGGCCGCTGAAGTCGCTGTCGAACGAGCTGAAGCGCTTCAAGAACGCCGAACTGGTCTGGTGTCAGGAAGAGCCCAAGAACATGGGCGGCTGGCAGTTCGTCGATCCGTGGCTGGAGCTGACGCTGGAACGCATGAGCGTGAAGGCCAAGCGCGCCCGCTACGTCGGCCGCCCGGCCTCGGCGTCCACGGCCGCCGGCCTCACCAGCCGCCACCTCAAGGAACTCGAGGCCTTCCTCACCGAGGCCTTCGCCTAAACCCGTCCGCACCACTCTGTTTGTGTTCTAAGACCCCAAGGAGCCCGACCCCCCGATGGCCGACATCATGACCCCGGCGCTGGGTGAATCCGTCACCGAAGCGACCGTGGCCCGCTGGGCCAAGAAGGCAGGCGAAGCCGTCCGCAAGGACGAGATCCTGGTGGAGCTGGAAACCGACAAGGTGAGCCTGGAAGTCGCGGCCCCGGCCGACGGCGTGCTGGCCGAGATCACCGCCGAGGAGGGCGCCACGGTCGAGCCCGGCGCCGTGCTGGGCAAGATCACCGAGGGCGCCGCCGCCGCCGCGGCTCCGGCCGCCCCGAAGGCCGAAGCCCCGAAGCCGGCCCCTGCCCCGGCGGCCGCGCCCGCCGCCGCGCCGAAGGCCGAACCCGTCCTGGCCCCCTCGGCCCAGCGCATCGCCGCCGAGAACAACCTGAACCCCGCCGCCATCGCCGGCACCGGCAAGGACGGCCGGGTGACCAAGGGCGACGCCCTGGCCGCCCTCGAGGCCCGCGCCTCGGCCCCGGCCGCCGCGCCGTCGGCTCCCGCCGCGCCGCGCGCCATCCACGAGCGCGAGGAACGGGTGAAGATGACCCGCCTGCGCCAGACGATCGCGCGCCGGCTGAAGGAAGCCCAGAACAACGCCGCCATGCTGACCACCTTCAACGAGGTGGACATGAGCGAGGTGATGGCGCTCCGGAACCAGTACAAGGATGTCTTCGAGAAGAAGCACGGCGTGAAGCTGGGCTTCATGTCCTTCTTCGTGAAGGCGGTGATCCACGGCCTGAAGCAGGTGCCGGACGTCAACGCCGAGATCGACGGCACGGACGTCATCTACAAGAACCACTATGACATCTCGGTCGCGGTCGGCACCGAGAAGGGTCTCGTGACGCCCGTCGTCCGCGACGCCGAGGCCATGAGCCTGGCCGACATCGAGAAGGAGATCGGCGCCCTGGGCAAGAAGGCCCGGGACGGCGCGCTCTCGATGGACGACCTGCAAGGCGGCACCTTCACGATCTCGAACGGCGGCATCTACGGCTCGCTGATGTCGACCCCGATCCTGAACCCGCCGCAGTCTGGCATCCTGGGCATGCACAAGATCCAGGAACGTCCGATGGTCGTGAACGGCCAGATCGTCATCCGCCCGATGATGTACCTGGCGCTCAGCTATGATCACCGCATCGTCGACGGGAAGGGCGCCGTGACCTTCCTGGTCCACGTGAAGGAAGCCATCGAAGACCCGCAGCGCCTGCTGCTGGACATCTGATCCGACGCCGGAACTGAAGTGCGCGCGGCGATCCGAGGCGGATCGTCGCACTTCGCCCGCGGCCCGCGGTTTGACCGCACGGCGTTTCGCGCAGTTCATCAAAGCTTAGGTCCTGACGGAGAAAGGTCCTTGGAAACAGGGACCTTTTTCATGACCGCGCCGATCTTGAGCGACGCCTCCGCGCCCAGCGTGGCCGTGACCCTGGACGTCCTCTCCGGCGAGATCGAGCTGGCCGCGGCGCGCTGCATCCGCCTGGACAAGATCCTGGGCGAGTTCATGGACCGTCTGCCCAGCGCCGAGCGTCAGGTTCTCACCGAGAGCCTGCACGGCGTCGACCTGCTGGCACAGCACCTCACCGGCCTCGCGGGTTTCGCGCGCACGGTCAGCCTGGCCGCCCCCGAAGACATCGCCGCCCCCGTGGACACCGCCCTGGCCGGCCTGACCCTGGGCGCCCTGGCCGAGCGCATGGCCGACGGCCTGGGCATTCCCACCGAGCCCACGGACGACGTCGATCCCGGCGAAGTGGACCTGTTCTGAGAGACCCGACCGTGACGCCGTTCGACATGCCCCCCACCCGCCGGGTCCTGATCGTGGACCACGACCGCACCACGCTGGAGATGGCCGAGATCCGCCTCGAGGTCGCCGGCTATGACGCCGTCGCCGTCCGCGACGCGGTCGCCGCCCTGAAGGTGCTGGAGGCCGGCGACGTGGACGCCGTGGTCCTGGAACGGCAACTGCCCGCCATGGCCAGCCTGCAGATCCTGGAGGCCCTGGCCTCCACGGTCCCCGTCCTGCTCACCGGCCGCAAGCTGACCGACGAGCACATCGAGGCCGCCGCGGCGCATGGCGTCTGCGCGGGTCTCGCCAAGCCCTACAGCGGCGCGGCCCTGCTCGAACGGGTCGATCGCATGCTCGCGGAAGGGGCGCCGGCCTGCGCCGCCGAGCCCGAGGACGCCTGGCTCGAGGTCTAAGCGGTACCGGATCGCCGCAGTATACCTATATCCGACATGCGCGCGGTTGACCCTGAGGTCAGCCGAACTAGTTTGCGCGCGCATTCCAAGGCAGGGTGAAAATGGCTGACACCAGCACGTACGACGTCGTCATCATCGGGGGCGGCCCCGGCGGCTACAACGCGGCGATCCGCGCCGGCCAGTTGGGCCTGAAGGTGGCGTGCGTCGACAAGGGCATCGACGGCGGCGACACGCTGGGCGGCACCTGCCTGAACGTCGGCTGCATGCCCTCCAAGGCGCTGCTTCACGCCTCCGAACTGTTCGACGCGGCGAACGGCGAGTTCGCGACCCTCGGCATCGAGGTGACGCCGAAGCTGAACCTGCCCCAGATGATGAAGCAGAAGGCGGACTCGGTCGGCCAGCTGACCAAGGGCATCGAGTTCCTGTTCAAGAAGAACAAGGTCGACCGCTATCGCGGCGTCGGGAAGATCGCCGGCCCGGGCAAGGTCGAGGTCACAGGGGCCGACGGCGCCGTCACCGCGCTGGCCGCCAAGGACATCGTGATCGCCACCGGCTCGCTGCCCTCGGGCCTGCCGGGCGTGGACGTCGACCAGAAGCGCATCGTGGACTCCACCGGCGCCCTGACGCTGCCGGAAGTGCCCGGCCACCTGGTGGTGATCGGCGCGGGCATCATCGGCCTCGAGCTGGGCTCGGTGTGGCGCCGCCTGGGCGCCAAGGTCACCGTGGTCGAATACCTGGACCGCATCACGCCCGGCATGGACGGCGAGGTCGCCAAGACCTTCCAGCGCGCCCTGACCAAGCAGGGCATGGAGTTCAAGCTGGGCGCCAAGGTGACCGGCGGCAAGACGTCCAAGAAGGGCGTCACCCTGACCTACGAACCGGTCGCCGGCGGCGACGCCCAGACCCTGGAAGCCGACTACGTGCTGCTGGCCATTGGCCGTCGCCCGTACACGGACGGCCTCGGCCTGGAGAGCGTGGGCATCACCCCCGACAAGCGCGGCTTCATCGAAACCGACCACTGGAAGACCTCGGCGCCGGGCGTCTGGGCGATCGGCGACGTGACCCACGGCCCGATGCTGGCCCACAAGGCCGAGGAAGAGGCCGTCGCCTGTATCGAGTCGATCGCGGGCAAGGCCGGCCACGTGAACTACGGCATCATCCCGAGCGTGGTCTACACGAGCCCCGAAGTGGCCTGGGTCGGCAAGACCGAGGAAGAACTGAAGGCCGAGGGCCGCGCCTACAAGACCGGCAAATTCCCCTTCAGCGCCAACAGCCGCGCCAAGATCAATCACGAGACCGAGGGCTTCGTGAAAGTGCTGGCCGACGCCGTCACCGACGAGGTCCTGGGCGCGCACCTCATCGGGCCCTCGGTGTCCGAGATGGTGGGCGAATACGCCGTGGCCATGGAATTCCGCGCCGCCTCGGAAGACGTGGCCCGCACCTGCCACCCGCACCCGACGCGCAGCGAAGCCCTGCGCCAGGCCGCCATGGGGGTCGAAGGTTGGACGATGCAGGCCTGACCAGCCGCATCGTCGTTCGACGCGCACGCCCGGAGGAACTGGGCGTGTGCGCGGACCTCTATGTCCGCGTCCTGCGCGAGACCTTCACCTGGACCGACCCCAGCCGGCACCGGCGCGACGACTTCCTGCGCGCGGCGCGTGAGGAGGAGGTCTACCTCGCCCTGGACCAGGGCCGCCTCGTGGGCATCGCGGCCGTCTATGCGCCGCAGAACTTCCTGCATTCGCTGTATGTGACCGAGCGGGGCCGCGGGATCGGCCGCGCGCTGCTGGACCACATCACCGAACGGCTGGACGGGCCGCTGTCGCTGAAGTGCCAGGCCGCCAACCTGCGCGCCCAGGCCTTCTACGAACGCGAGGGCTTCCTGGCGCTGGCCGCCGGCGAGGACAACGGCGTCGCCTGGATCCGCTACGTCCGGGACTAGGCGATCGTGACGGGCCGCTGCAACCAAGGCGCGGCAGGTGACCGAACCGTAACTTGGCGACAGCCCCGACCAGTGGCAGCTTCCCTACCGGACGCGTAGTGGGGAGAGGCTACGATGCTTGTGATTGTCGCCGCCGTCGCGGCGCTTGTTCCAGCTCCCGAGGCGCGTTCGGCACGGCCAGACGCGCGACCGACGCTGTTCGCCCCCCGCGCCATCGCTCTCCGCGACCGGCCTGTCTGCGCCGGCGCCGCCCGCCTTCAGACCGGCTATGAGCCGGCCCTGCTGTATCGCGAGGAAGATCGCGACGCGGCGCGGCTCCGCAAGCTGATCGAGATGCCGATGGCCGAGGCCTGCCTGGTGGAGAGCGCCCGATGAGCGGCCTCGCCAACCTTGCCCTCGCCGCGGCCCTGGCCACCGCGCCGCAACCCGCCAAGGGCGCCGAGGACTTCGACCGGACGCCCGTGCGCTGCCGTCCGGCGCCGTACTATGTCGGCGATGCTCAACCGCGACCCAAGTCCCAGCGGCTGGTGATCACCGGCACGCGCGTGCCGCTGGTGCGCTACCAGAAGCGCGCACGTCCCTGCCATCTGATGCACGCCCCCACGGCCCCGGCCCTGGAATGGCGTGTGGTGATGCTGCAGGAACTGGATCTCGTCAGGCCCTCGGATGCGCCGCTGAGTACGCGCTGAGCAGCGCGGCGGCGTCCACCTCGGTATAGCGCTGGGTCGTCGACAGCGACGCGTGGCCCAGCAGTTCCTGAATCGACCTCAGGTCCGCTCCCGCGCCCAGCAGGTGGGTGGCGAACGAGTGGCGCAGCGCGTGCGGCGTCGCGCTGGCGGGCAGGCCAAGCCGCCCCCGCAGCCCCTGGACCGTCGCCTGCACGTGGCGCGGGCTGAGCGCCCCCCCCCTCTTGGCGCGGAACAGCGGGCCGTCGTCGGCCAGCACGAACGGGACCTCGGTCAGATAGGCGTCCACCGCCACGCGCACGGCCGGCAGGACCGGCACCATGCGCGTCTTGCCGCCCTTGCCGGTGATCCTCAGCACCTCGCCCAGCGGCGCGTCGGAGCGGACCAGCGACAGCGCCTCCGAGATCCGCAGGCCGCAACCATAGAGCAGGGTCAGCACGGCCTGGTCCCGGGCGATCTCCCAATCCTCGCGGTCGCCGTCGAGGGCCGGCTCGGCGATCAGGCCCACGGCCTGGTCCTCGGTGACCGGCCGCGGCGCCCCGGGCTTCACGCGCGGGCCGCGCACCAGGGCGATCGCCGCGTTGGGGGCGTCGAGCCGCCGGTCGAGGAAGCGATGGAACGTGCGGATCGCCGACAGCGCCTGGCTGAGCGAGCGCGGCGACAGGGGGCGATCCCCCGTGCGCAGGTGGGCCAGCCAGGCGCGGACTTCCGCCGGCGTCACGCCGGCGAGGTCACGGACGCCGACCGCGCCGCCGCGATGGTGCTCCAGAAACGCCAGGTAGCGCGCCACGGCGAAACCATAGGCCTCCAGCGTGCGCGGCGAGGCGCGGCGCTCGTGGGCCAGATGCTCCAGCCACTGGGCCCGGGCGGCCGCTCCGCTCAGAGCAGCGGCCATCGCTCCGCCGTCCGCTCGACCACGCGCGCCAGGAGGGCGACCAGTTCGCTGCCCATGTCCGGAGTGAAGCCTTCCGGATCGTGCGAGCCGAAGACCAGCAGGCCCACGCGCGCCGGCTCCCAGATCGCCATCCGCACCATGGCCATCGACTGGATTTCGCCGGCCTCCGGGCCGAAGAGGCCGAGGGCGGTGGGCGCGAAGCCCATCCGGGTCATGCGGCGCGAACCGTCCAGCAGCAGATCGACCTGGCCTTCCACCAGGCCCCTCCAGCCCGAGGGCGGCAGGCCCTCGCACTCCAGGGCGATGACGCCGGCGGCCAGACCGAAGCGGCCGCGGGCCAGGTCGTCGACCCGGCGGGCGAGATCGGAGTTGTTGCGAGCTTCCAGCAGATCGACGACCGCGCCGTGCGTCTGGGCCTGGGCCGCGAAGTTCGCGCGCGCCGTCTCTTCCATCAGCTGGCGCATCTCGCTCTCGCGCTGATGGGCGGCGTGAACCCGCGCCAGCGGCGCCAGTTCGACCACGTTGCTGGCGGCGACGGTGAGACCCAGCTCGGCGAGCAGGCCGTCGTCGCCCTTCAGGAAATCGGGATTGTCCGAGAGGAACCGTCGGACCGCCGACGGGTCGATGGGGGCTTCGAAACTGAACTCACCCTGCGACCCGTCCATGATCCTCGCGCCTCTTACAGGATGGACTGTCCGGTCTTGGCCCAGTCCGCCATGAACTGTTGGAGCCCCCGTTCGGTTAACGGATGCTTGAAAAGCGCCTGGAAGACGTCGGTCGGGATGGTCGCGCAGTCGGCGCCGGCGAGGGCGGCCTCTTTCACATGGGCCGCCGTGCGGATCGAGGCGGCCAGGATCTCGGTGTCGAAATCGTAGTTGTCGTAGATCGCCCGGATTTCGCTGATCAGGTCCATCCCCTCGGCGCCATGGTCGTCGAGGCGGCCGATGAACGGGCTGATGTAGGTGGCGCCGGCCTTGGCGGCGAGAAGGGCCTGGGTGGCCGAGAAGCAGAGGGTGACGTTGGTCTGGATCCCCTCGGCCGCGAATTCGGCGGTGGCGATCAGGCCCTCGCGGGTCAACGGCAGCTTCACGACCACGTTCGTCGCGACGCCGGCCAGCTTGCGGCCCTCGGCCAGCATGCCGGCGACATCCATGGCGGCGACCTCGGCGCTGACCGGGCCGTCGACGATGCCGCAGATCTCGGCGATCACCTCCAGCATGTTGCGGCCGGACTTGGCGATCAGCGACGGATTGGTGGTGACGCCGTCCACGAGGCCCGTGGCGGCGAGGTCCTTGAGGACCGCAGTGTCGGTGGTGTCGAGGAAGAGCTGCATATTCTGACCTTGGACTTGTTCGAGCCGCTTGTAGCTGCGAAGGCCTGAAGCTCAAAACATGTCGCGCATCGCCTCCGTCCTCCTCCCCATGCCGCTGCCCGAGGCGTTCGACTACGCCGAGCCGGAAGGCATGGACCTGACGCCGGGCGACCAGGTCGCGGTGCCCCTCGGCCCGCGGCTCATCCGGGGGATCGTGACCGAGCTGCGCGACAGCCACGGCGGCAACCGCCCGCTGAAACCGGTGGCCGAGCGGCTGGACGACCCGCCCCTGCCGCCCGGGACGGTGGAGTTCGTCCAGTGGGCCGCGCGCTATGCCGTAGACGCGCCGGGCCTGCCCCTGGCCATCGCCCTGCGCGGCGCCCGCGCGCCGAAGCCGCGCCCGCAGCGCGTGGTGCGCGCCACCGGCGTCCAACCGGCGAGATCGACCCCGGCCCGCGCCAAGGTGCTGGAGGCCGCCGTGAGCGGCCCCCTGGCGCCCGCCGACCTGGCGCGCGCGGCGGGCGTCTCCTCCGGGGTGGTGAAGGGTCTGATCGACGAAGGCGTCCTGGCGCTGGAGGAGATCGTGCCGAAGGCCGCCTTCGACCCGCCCGACCTCGCGCGCCAGGGCTCGACGCTCAGCGCCAGCCAGGCAGCCTCGGCCGGCGCCCTCAAGGCGATGGTGCGTGAGACAGGATTCGGCGTCGCCCTGCTGGACGGCGTCACCGGCTCGGGCAAGACCGAGGTCTATCTGGAGGCGGCCGCCGAGGCCCTGGCGAGCGACGCGGACGCCCAGGTGCTGATCCTCCTGCCCGAGATCGCCCTGACCCAGGCCGTGATCGCCCGGGTCGCCCAACGGTTCGGGGCGCAACCGGGCGAATGGCATTCCGACATCGCCCCACCGGGCCGGCGCCGGGTCTGGGAGGCCGTGGCCAACGGGGACTGCCGGATCGTGGTGGGCGCGCGCTCGGCGCTGTTCCTGCCGTTCCGCAAGCTGCGCCTGATCGTCATCGACGAAGAGCACGATGGCTCGTTCAAACAGGAAGAGGGCTTCATCTACCACGCCCGCGACCTCGCCGTGGCGCGCGGCAAGATCGAAGGGGCCGCGGTGATCCTGGCCTCGGCGACGCCGTCCCTGGAAAGCCTGCGCAACGCCGAGGCGGGGCGCTATCGCTGGCTGCGGCTGTCGGCCCGGCACGGGACGGCGCGGCTGCCCGACATCGAGCTGATCGACCTGCGCGAGACGCCGCCGGACACCGGCCGCTGGCTCTCTCCGCCCCTGGTGACGGCGATGGGCGAGACCCTGGCCCGGGGCGAGCAGACCCTGCTGTTCCTGAACCGTCGGGGCTATGCTCCCCTGGTCCTCTGCAAGGCGTGCGGCGAGCGCATGACCGCCCCCGACACCGACAGCTGGCTGGTGGAGCATCGCTATACCGGCCGGCTGGTCTGCCACCTCACCGGCTTTTCCATGCCGAAGCCGGCCGCCTGTCCGCACTGCGGAGCCAAGGACAGCCTCGTCTCGATCGGGCCGGGTGTCGAACGGGTGGAGGAAGAGGCCCGGCTGCTGTTCCCCGAGGCGCGGATCGCCGTCTTCTCCTCGGACACCGTCTTCGACGCCCGCGAGGCGCGGCGGCTGGTGGAGAGCATGGCGGCGGGCGAAATCGACATCCTGGTGGCCACCCAGGCGGCCGCCAAGGGTCACAACTTCCCGCGCCTGACCCTGGTGGGGGTGGTGGACGCCGACCTCGGCCTGCGCGGCGGGGATCTGCGCGCCGCCGAGCGGACCTATCAACTCCTCGCCCAGGCTACCGGCCGCGCGGGGCGCAAGGACCGGCCGGGACGCGCCCTGCTGCAGACCTACGCCCCCGAGCATGCGGTCATGCAGGCGCTGAAGGCGCAGGACCGCGATGCGTTCGTGGACGCCGAGATGGGCGAGCGTGAGCTGGCCGGCCTGCCGCCGTTCGGCCGGCTGGCGGCGGTGATCGCCTCGGGGCCCGACGCGGCCCAGCTCGACGCGTTCTGCCTGACCATGGCCCAGGCCGCGCCGAACGCGACCGGGGTGGAGGTGTATGGCCCCGCCGACGCGCCGCTGGGCCTGGTGCGCGGGCGGCGGCGCAAGCGGTTCCTGGTGCGGGCCGACCGGGGCGTGGACCTGTCGGCCTACATGGCCGCGTGGCGCGCGCGGGTGCGGCCGCCCGGGGCCATCCGGGTCGCCATCGACATCGACCCCTACAGCTTCCTGTAGGGCCTCAGTCGCTCCAGAGGTCGGACTTGTCGCCCTTGCGGTTCAGCATCCTCACGGCCCGCTTCACCACCGAGATCAGGCGCTCCCGCCGGGCCCGCTCGTCATAGGTCATGGAGCCCTTCGCCAGACCTTCCAGCAGGAAGCGGCCCAGGTCGCGACTGGCCTGGAAGCGCGGGTCCGCGCCCGCCTGGACCATCGCCCCGAACCGGTCGCCGCCCACCTGAGCGTGGTCGAACGCGCTCTGCGCGCTCGCCAGCCGCTCGGCCAGCATCGGATCGGTCCGCGCCGCGGCCTCCAGCTCCCCGAACGCCAGGAAGGGCTGCTCCTGCAGCATCGACCAGTAGACGTCGATGGCGTGTTCGGCCGCGTCCACCCCCGCCGGGGACGGCGAGGACGCCGCCTGCTCGAACAGCTTGGCGCGATGCAGCTCGATGTGGGCGATCGCCGCCTCGACCAGCTCCTCGCGGGTGGCGAAGTGGTAGAGCATGGCCCCGCGCGTCAGCCCCGCCGCGTCCGCGATCACCGCGTTGGTGGCCGTGTGGTAGCCCAGCTCGGCGAACAGCCGCATCGCGGCGTCCAGAATCCGGGCGCGCGTACGCTGCGACTTCGGCGTCGCCTTGGCGGGATAGGGTGTGGCGTCCATCGGACCCAATATGGGGGCGACCTGGGAGGGGCCTGCTCGGTTGCGACGCTCTAGCAGCGCTTGCTGCGCTGCAACAGAGCACAGATGGTCGCGATGCGACGAAGTCGAACGCCTGTTCGTCGTTTGGGCGCCACCCGCGCCGCTTTTCGGCAGTTTAGCGACAGCCGGGCGTCGTTGACTTGCCCGTCGAACCCGTGACAGTGCGGCTGCCATGAAGACACCCCTGCCGAACCTGCGTGATCGCCAGCGGGAGGAGACCCGCGCTCAGATCCTGCGCGCCGTGGGTCGCCAGCTCGAGCACCGCTCGCTGGAAGACCTCAGCTTCGCCGAGATCGCCCGCGACGCCGGCGTCGGCGAACGCACAGTCTATCGTCATTTCCCAACCAAGGAGGCGCTGCTGGGCGCCTTCTGGGCCTGGATGCAGTCCGAGGCCTTCGGCCAGGCGCCCGAGCGAGTGAAGCCCTCGCGGTCCGACCGCCGGCTGCGCGAGGCGATCACCGCGCCGCGCGACGCCCAGCGGCCCATGCGCATCCTGGTCGCCACCGACGCCTGGGAGCCCCAGGTCAACGGCGTGGTCCGCACCCTGACCCGGGTCGTGAAGGAGCTCCAGGACATGGGCCACACGGTGGAGGTCATCCACCCGGGCCAGTTCAAGACCTTCCCCCTGCCCACCTATGCCGAGATCAAGGTCGCCATCGGCGTCTACGAACCGGTGCAGGAGCGGTTCAAGGCGTTCGAGCCCGAGGCGATACACATCGCCACCGAAGGGCCGATCGGCCTGGCCGCCCGCCGCATCTGCGTGGAATGGAAGCTGCCGTTCACCACCAGCTACCACACCCGCTTCCCCGAGTACGTTTCGGCCCGACTGCCGCTGCCGCTGGCGGCCGGCTACGCGTACATGAAGTGGTTCCACAAGCCGTCCGGCCGGATGATGGTGGCCACGCCGACCATGCAGCAGGAACTGTCCAGCCACGGCTTCCGCAACATCTCAGCCTGGTCGCGCGGCGTGGACACCGACATCTTCCGCCCGCTCGCCGAGGGCGAGGCCGACCTCTTCGCCGACCTGCCCAAGCCGGTGTTCCTTTATGTGGGCCGCGTGGCGGTGGAGAAGAACATCGAGGCCTTCCTCGCGCTCAACCTCCCAGGCTCGAAGGTCGTGGTCGGACCAGGGCCGCAGCTCGACGAGCTGCGCGAGAAGTATCCCAAGGTCATCTTCAAGGGCTCGAAGTCCGGCGACGAACTCGCCGCGCACTATCGCTGCGCCGACGTCTTCGTCTTCCCGTCCCTGACGGACACCTTCGGCCTGGTGATCCTCGAGGCCATGGCCTCCGGCACGCCCGTGGCGGCCTATCCGGCGCCGGGGCCGATCGACATCATTCCGGGGTCTGGCGCCGGCGTGCTGGCGGTGACGGCCACCGAGGGCCTGCGCGAGGCGTGCCTGCAGTGCGTGGACCTCGACCGGGCTCACGTGCGGACCTTCGCGGAGAAGTTCTCCTGGCGCGCCTGCGCCGAGGACTTCGTGAAGAACCTGCAGCCCTATCCCGAACCCGAGAAGACCCGCTTCTGGCGGCGGCTCCGGCGTCTGGCGCGCGTGCGCCGCCGTCAGGAAGCGGCCTGAAGCCGGCCTCGCATGACACTTTTATGACAATGTGATTTACGCGGACCGCAACCCCGCATAAATCGCGCCGCTCCACACCCGCCCATACGGGCGATTCGAACGGGGCCGCGACCAGGACGATGGGCAAGAAGAGCGACAGGCTGCGACCGGAGCCCGATCGGGAGCCGCGCACCCAGTATGCCGCCTTGCCCTGGCGCAAGGGCGCCGACGGCGCGCCCGAGGTCCTGCTGATCACCTCGCGTGAAACCCGGCGCTGGGTCATCCCCAAGGGCTGGCCCATGAAGGACCTGGAGCCCGGCGCCACGGCCGCCACCGAGGCCTTCGAGGAGGCCGGCGTGGTGGGCGAGCCCTCCCGCAAGCCGCTGGGCGTCTACCACTACGACAAGCGCCTGCGCACGGGCCGCCTGCAGCACGTGCGGGTGATGGTCTTCGCCCTCAAGGTGAAGGAAGAGCGCGACATCTGGCCCGAAATGACCGAGCGCGACCGCAACTGGACCACGCCCGCCGCGGCGGCCGGCATGGTCGACGAGGCCGAGCTGCAGGCGCTGTTGGCCAAGTTCAAGGCCTAGCAGGCGTCGGCCGCGTCGCCGCCCGCGCTCGGGGCGACGACGCCGCGCGATCGATCTAGAGCAGACGGCTGCGGATCGCCTGGGACAGCACGTCGATCAGGGTCACGGCCGCGATGATCACGATCACGATGGCGGCAGTGGCCGAGTAGTCGAAGGCGTTCATGCTGTCGACCAGCACCTGACCCACGCCGCCGGCGCCGATCAGGCCCAGCACGGTGGCGCTGCGGCTGTTGGATTCGAAGCGGTACAGCGCATAGCTGGTCCACAGCGGCGCCACCTGCGGGATCACGCCCCAGATGATCTCGTGCAGCTTGGCCCCGCCCGTGGCGCGCACCCCCTCGACCGGGCCACGGTCGATGGACTCGGCGGCTTCCGAGAAGAGTTTGGCCAGCACGCCCGAGGTGCCGATCGCCAGCGCCATGACGCCGGCCAGCGGGCCCGGACCCACCGCGACCAGGAAGATCATCCCGATCACCAGGTCGGGCACCGAGCGCACCACGTCAAGGATGCGGCGGACCGGGAACTGGATCCAGGCCGGGGTGATGTTGCGCGAGGCCAGCAGGCCCAGCGGAATGGCCGTGACGATCGCCAGGGCCGTGCCCCAGATGGCCATCTGGATCGTCTGCCACATCTTGCCGACGTAGAGCGTCCAGTGGGTGAAGTCGGGCGTGACGAACCCGCGCCCGAGTTCCTGCATGTTCGACGAGTTCGAGAACAGCAGCGGCAGCTTGTAGAGCTCGGCCGGACCGAACGCGATGACCAGCAACGCAACGAGACAGCCCCAGATCAGCAGATCGGGCGCGCGCTGGGCGAGGGAACGGACAGGCGGCGGCGGAACGGCGCCGGTGGTCGTGGTCATTGGGCGGGCGCCGGCTCGATGGCGCGCGCCTGGGCGGCCTCGGCGCGGACCTTGTCGTATTCCGCCTGGGCCTTGGCGATCTTGCCCGCGTCGCCCGAGCGCTTCGCGGCGACCAGCGCCTCGCTGGCCTCCATCTCGCGCACCGGATCCAGGTACGAATTGTCGGCCGGCCGGAAGCCGCCGTAGGCGAGGCCCTTCAGCACTTCACGCTGCTTGGCGGCCTTCTCGTCCGAGCCGGTGCCGTAGGTGAGGAAGAACTGGCGGATCTTCTCCTTCAGCGCCGGATCGAGGTCCTTGCGGACGACGATCGAGCTTTCCGGCAACGGCGGCGACTCCCAGATCGTCTCGATCTTGGCCGCCAGCTCCGGATTCTGGCGGGCGAAGAACAGCAGGCCGACCGAATTGTTGGTGGCCACGTCCACCACGCCGTTGGCGACCGCGAAGGTGTTGGCCTGGTGGCTGGCCGAGCGGACGGTCTTGAAGCAGCGCGCCGGCTCGATATCGCGCGGC
The DNA here is from genome assembly GCA_040752615.1 of Pseudomonadota bacterium. Classification (GTDB taxonomy): domain Bacteria; phylum Pseudomonadota; class Alphaproteobacteria; order Caulobacterales; family Caulobacteraceae; genus Phenylobacterium. The sequence continues at coordinate 32,830 of JBFMGV010000007.1, forward strand.
GAGAACAGATAGGTCATCGGCGCCAGGGTGCCCGAGGTCGACTGGGTGTCGCCCATGCCGAAGTTCAGGCTCTTGTCGCAGGTCAGCACCTTGTCGAGGGTCAGGCCGCTGCCCTTCTTGACGATCAGGACCGACTTGTAGGTGGCCTCGCCGCCGGCATCGACCACGCGGCCCAGCACCTCGCCGTCGGCGCGACGCACGGCCTGCAGGGCGGGCGAGGCCGAGAACCAGCCCATGTGCACCTGCTTGAAGCGCATGGCCTCGACCAGCGAGGTGTAGTTGGTTGCGAAGTACGGCTTCACCTTCACGCCGACCGCTTCGGACATGTCGGCCAGCAGCGGGGCCCACAGGGGCTCCATCGAGGCCTGGTTCTCGGCCGAGAGGATCGAGAACGTCAGCTCGTCCGGGGTGACCGTGGCGGCCGACTTCTCGGCGGGCTTTCCGCAGGCCGAGAGCGCCAGGGCGGCGCCGGCCGCCAGGGTGATGAGGGTGCGGCGGATCATGTGGGCGCTCCTTCCCAGAAGACGTCCTCGAATTCGGGGCCGTAGATGTCGATGAGCTTGTCGCGCTTCAGTTCGGCGGGCGAACCGTCGTAGACGATCTTGCCGGCCTTCAGCGCCACGACGCGTTTGCAGTACCGCAGGGCGTAGTCGACCTGGTGCAGGGTGACGATCACCGTCAGGCCGTCGGTCTCGTTCAGCTCGCGCAGGATCTCCATCACCCGGCGGGCCGAGACGGGATCGAGCGAGGCGACCGGCTCGTCGGCCAGGATGATCTTGGCCTTCTGCACCAGGGCGCGGGCGATGGCGCCGCGCTGCTGCTGACCGCCCGAGAGGGTGTTGGCGCGCTGGCTGGCGTAGTCGGCGATGCCGAAGCGATGCAGGGCCGCCATGGCCGCCTGCTTCGTCTCGGCCGGCCAGAGGCCCAGGGCCGCCTGCCAGAAGCTGATCCGGCCCAGCGAGCCCAGCACCACGTTGGTGAACAGGGACAGGCGGCCAACCAGGTTGAACTGCTGGAAGATCATGCCGATGCGCGTACGCGTCTTGCGCACGTTCGGATCGATCTTGCCGTCCTTCTGCACCGGCCCGCCGAAGGCGGTGATCACGCCGTCGCCGGCGTCGATGGTCTGCAGGGCGCTGATGGAGCGCAGGAGTGTGGACTTGCCCGACCCCGAGGGGCCGATGAGGGCGATGATCTCGCCCTTGTGGACCTCCAGGGACACGCCATCGAGGGCGCGGCGCTGGCCGAAGGTCTTCGAGGCGTTCCGTATCGACAGAACGGCGGCTTCAGTCATGAGGAGGGTTCGGAGCTTTCCCGTCTTGGAACGGCTTCATGGCACGGCCGCCTATCCGTGGTCTAGCGCGCTCCCGCGACAGCGCCCCCACGAGCCCGCGGCGCCTGCGCGGCGGGCGGCCGCGCGCGAAGGTCGCAAACACGAACACTTTACAGGCCCGTCCAAAGACCCTAAATGCGCGCCTTCCGGCGGACCCGATGTCCTCAAAAGCGCTGCTAACGCCGGTCTAGGTTCAACAATCCGTTGGGGGTTGCGTGAGGTGCAGACGTACCATACGCCCCTGGACCTGGTCCGTGAGCGGTCTCCGGAGCGTCCCGTCGCCTTTGCGCGACCGGATGCTGTGGCCGTAGCGGCGCGCTGGTTCCAGGACAAGTTTCAAGGCGACGTTTTCTACGCTGTGAAGGCGAACCCTTCGCCGTGGGTCATCGAGGCCCTGGCGAAAGCCGGCGTGAATTCGTTCGACGTGGCGTCGGTCCCCGAGATCGAGCTGGTTCACCAGTTCGCTCCAGGTGCGCGCATGGCTTTCATGCACCCGGTGAAGAGCCGCAAGGCCATCGCCGAGGCGTATGAGCGCTATGGCGTGAAGACGTTCTCGTTCGACACCCACGAGGAGCTCCAGAAGATCCTCGAGGCGACGAACGGGGCCACCGACCTGACCCTGATCGTGCGTCTGGCCGTGCAGGCCGAGGGCGCGTCGTACTCGCTCTCGGGCAAGTTCGGCGTCTCGCCGCACGAAGCGCCCTCGCTGCTGATCGCGGCGAGGCGCGCGACCCAGGGCAAGATGGGCGTCAGCTTCCACGTCGGCAGCCAATGCATGCGGCCCACGGCCTATCAGGCCGCGATGGCCCAGGCGAACCGCGCCATCGTGCGCGCCGGCGTCATGGTCGACATCGTGGACGTGGGCGGCGGGTTCCCGTCGATCTACCCCGGGATGATCCCGCCCGACATGGCCGACTACACCGACAGCATCCACCGGGGCTTCGCCGAGATGAGCGTCCACGAGGGCGCCGAACTCTGGGCCGAACCCGGCCGGGCGCTGGTGGCCGAGGCCTCGTCGATCCTGACCAAGGTCGAGCTGAAGAAGGCCGACGCGCTGTACCTCAACGACGGCAGCTACGGCTCGCTGTTCGATGCGGCGCACGTGAAGTGGCCGTTCCCGGTGAAGCTGTACCGCGGCGAGGGCGAAACCGCCCGCGAAGTGGAAGGGCCGCTGAAGCCCTTTCGTTTCTACGGTCCGACCTGCGACAGCCTCGACCACATGCCGGGCCCGTTCTGGCTGCCGGAAGACATCCAGGAAGGCGACTACATCGAGATCGGCATGCTCGGCGCCTATGGCGTCGCCATGAACACCCGCTTCAACGGCTTCGGCGACGCCGAGACCGTGGTCGTGGGCGATGCTCCGATGGCGTCGATGTTCGGCCTGGCCGGTCGCTCGATCCGCGTGCCGCGCGAGGAGCGTGAGGAGGAACGCAAGGTCGTTCGCTTCTCGCGTCCCAAGGGCGCGGCGGGCAAGAAGCGCCGCAAGCGGTAACAACTGACGTAGTTGAAGTGTTATAGGCGCGGCCGGTCGCTCCGTCCCGGTCGCGCCTTTTCTATTGTCGACGGGCGATCACCCTCAGAAGGGAACTTCAGAAGATGAACGCTCCGGCGAACACCAACCGCAAGGCCGAGCTCCTGGCCAACACCGTCGAGCACGTGGCGATCGACCAGTACGACGCCCGTCCGGTCATCGACGCCATGCGCAAGATGAGCTTCACCAGCCGCGACACCGCGCGCGCCGCCGACATCTGGTCGATGTCGCTGGAAGACCCCGAGTGCTCGACCTGGCTGACGCTGGCCGGCTCCACCTCGGCGGGCGGCTGCATGCACATCTACCGCGACATGGTGAAGTACGGGATGATCGACGCGATCGTCGCGACCGGCGCCTCGATCGTGGACATGGATTTCTTCGAAGCCCTCGGCTTCAAGCACTATCAGGCCGACTCCACCGTCGACGACCGTGAGCTGCGCGAGATGTACATCGACCGCATCTACGACACCTACATCGACGAGGAAGAGCTGCAGGCGTGCGACGGCACGATCTACGACCTGTGCAACATCCTCGAGCCGCGCCCCTATTCCAGCCGCGAGTTCATCTACGAGATGGGCAAGTGGCTGGCCGAAGGGAACGCCAAGAAGAAGGACAGCCTGATCGAGGTCGCCTATCGCGAGGGCGTTCCGATCTTCTGCCCGGCGTTCGTCGACAGCTCGGCGGGCTTCGGCCTCGTGAAGCACCAGGTCGAGCGGATGAAGGAGGGCAAGCCCTACCTCACCATCGACGCGGTCGCCGACTTCCGCGAGCTGACCATGATCAAGCTGAAGGCAGGCGCGACCGGCCTCTTCATGGTCGGCGGCGGCGTGCCCAAGAACTTCGCCCAGGACACCGTGGTGTGCGCCGAGATCCTCGGCCACGAGGTCGAGATGCACAAGTACGCGGTCCAGATCACCGTTGCCGACGTGCGTGACGGGGCCTGCTCATCGTCGACGCTCAAGGAAGCCTGCTCCTGGGGCAAGGTCGACGTGACCTGGGAACAGATGGTGTTCGCCGAAGCCACCACCGTGGTGCCGCTGATCGCCTCCGACGCCTGGCATCGTGGCTCGCACAAGAACCGCAAGAAGCCCCGTTGGGCCGACCTCTTCGCGAAGTAGGCGAGCACAGACCAAATGAAGGGGCCGGGGAGCGATCTCCGGCCCTTTTGCTTTGGGACTTCCTTCGCAATCGGTCGTCGCGCTTTGACGTTGAAACCGTCCGCGGCCTTTGCGACACCCGGACCTCGGTCTTTTGGGAGAGTGGGTATGCGGGTGAAGCTGGTCGTCGCGGCGGTGGCCGCCATCGGGCTCATGGGCGCCAAGGAGGCCCCGAAGAGCGCGCCGGCCGCCCCGGCCCCCGTCGGCCCGCAGCCCTACCTGACCCAGGGCGACCTCGACACCTACAAGGTCCTGCCTCCTGCCCCCACGCCGGGCACGACCCGCTATGAAGCCGACCGCACGATCTACCTCCAGAACCGCAAGCTGGAAGGCTCGGCCCGCTGGAAGATGGCCCAGGGCGACGACAATTCGTTCGGCATCATCAAGGGCATGACCTGTGCGCTCGGCGCCGAGCTGACGCCGCAGAACGCGCCCAAAACCTATGCCCTGCTCAGCCGGGTGGGCCGCGACGCCAGCCGGGTGACCAACTATCCGAAGGACATCTACAAGCGTCAGCGCCCCTATCTGATCGATGAGGGGAACATCTGCGTCACCAAGTCGGACGGCTTGGCCAAGAGCCCCGACTATCCGTCGGGCCACAACACCTGGGGCTGGTCGGTGGGCCTGCTGCTGGCCGAGCTGGCCCCCGACCGCGCCAGCGAGATCATGAGCCGCGCCCGCGCCTTCGGCGAGAGCCGCATGGTCTGCGGCGTGCACAACATGAGCGCCGTCCACATGGGTTGGGCCAACGGCTCGATGCTGGTCGCCGCCCTCCACGGCAACGAAGCCTTCCGCAAGGACCTGGAGGTCGTCCGCAAGGAGATCGCCACCGTCCGCAAGACCGCGCCCAAGCCCGACGAAGCCGTCTGCGCGGCCGAGGCCGAGACCATGAAGGTCAATCCCTACTGAGGCGCCTCCGAGAGGTGGAAGATGGCCGCCTGGCCGGCCAGCGACCCGCCGAGCAGGATGTCGTCCCGCCGGCTGGCGTCGGCCGCCGTCACGTAGATGTTCGAACTCGAGTCCAGCAACCGGGGCCTTGAGGCGGCGCCCCTGGCGTCCAGGGTCACCAGCAGGCCCGAATAGGTGCTCGTGAACGGGGCGACGGCGAAGGGGTCGGCGCCGGCCGCGCCGGTGACGTCGGGGCGACGGTAAGTCACCACGTTCTCCTTGCTGGCCGCGACGAACGTCCCGCCGGCGGACAGCCCGGCGAGAACCCGAACCTCGGACGCGCCGAGGCTGTCGTCCCGGTAGAGCGTCCGCGGTTGAAGCCGGGCGTCGATCGACACGACTGTGGCCCGGCCCTCTTGCCCGCATGCCTGACGGACCGATCCGCCCAGCAGGACCGCGCCATCGCCAGAGGCGCGGGCGGCGACCACCGTCAGGCCCCGGATTTCCCGCATCGCCTTTCGCGCGCCGGTCCGGCCATCGCGCAGTTCCAGCCAGGTGACCCGCTCCGTGAGGCAGGTCGGGGCGTCGTAGTCGTCGTCGGGCGTCGCGGGAGGGTTCAGCGGCGAGGCCCGGGACGTCGAGTAGGTGATCGCCAGATCCTGCCCAAGCGGCGTGACGGTCGCGTCGGACGGACTGAACCCGGGCGGCGCGTCGATCGTGAACAGAGGCCGGGCTTCGAGCGACGCCGTCAGTTCCAGCAGGTGCAGGCGACCGCCGTCCGCGTCCGGCGTGTCCCGCAGGTTCACCTCCCCGACCGCGACCACGGCCCGGTCAGCGCCGGTCGAGGCGCCGCCGAGAATGAAGGCGTCGACCCTCGACAGCCCCTCGCCCTGCCAGGCGGCGACGATCGCGCCGTCCTCGTAGGCCCGGACCACCGGCACGTAGCGGCCCAGCGCACCCCGGCCGTAGCCTCCCACGAGCCGGCGCTCGCCCATCTGCACGCCGAAGCGCGAGGCGCCGATGGATCGGTCGTCGTGACGCCTGGCCTCGCCGCCATCGTCGGCCAGCCGCACCGCGGCGCCCTGCTGGCCACGCGCGTCGGCATCGGAGATGAACTGCGTGGCCGTTCCGCGCGACGTGCGCTCCACGTCCAGGACCTCGCCGCCCGACCGGGTCAGCACTTCCACGCTCCGCAACGTCTTCGCCGGCGCCACGGGCGCAGCGGCGGCCGCGCCATCGCCCAGCACCACGAACGGCGCCCAGAAGCGGGGGTGCAGGTAGGCCCGCTCGGGCGGCGCCGCGAGGAGGCGACGCTGTGCCTGCGCAAGCGCCTCCGCGGGTCCGGCCCCGGCCACATCCCGCAGGCTGCCGAACACGTCGGCGACGACACGCTTGCCCGCCTCCGAATTGACCGGCCAGAGGGTCGCCAGCGTGGACGGGACCCCCGCGACGGCGAACGCCGAGGCCAGGGCGGGCAGGTCCTGGGCGAACTGGGTCAGGTCGAAGTTGGCGGTGTTGCAGGCCGACAGCGCCACGAAGGCCGCCTGCAGGTTCAGGTCGGCGATCTCGGAGGCCGTCAGCAGGCCGTCGTCGATCGGATCACCAGCGTCGACCGGCGTCAGCACCAGCGCCGGTTCGGCCAGCCCCTGCAGGTCCTCGCGGATCAGTCCGTGCGTCGCGAAGGACAGATAGCGGTACGCGCCCACCATCTGGCTGCGCAGCGCCCGCTCGGTCGCCCCGTCCTGGAGCAAGAGCTTGCTGGCGCGAAAGCCCTTCGCGGATGCTTCCAGTTCATCGCGGGTCTCGGGCAGGGGCGCCAGGCCGTCGAGGCGCGTGCCGCGCAGCAGCGCCTTGGCGGGGTCTTCGCCGTCGCGGGGGCGCAGGACGGGATCGCCGACCCCCAGGAAGTCGAAGTCGGTCGCGCCGCTGCGGCTCGAGCGCGCCGCCAGGATCGCCCCGGCCGAGCCGGCGTAGCTGACGGCGTGCCGGCGGACGATCCAGTCGGCGGCGCCCAGGTCGTAGCCGCCAGCGATCCTGGGTGGGGCGACCGCAGGGAGAGCCGAGAGGGGCACGACCGAACCCGCGACGCCCGACAGCCAGACGATCCGGTCGCCCGGCTTCAGGCAACCGTCGAACGGACGGATCATCACGTCGTACAACCGGACCGCCGCCTCCGCCGGGAACTGGATGTCCAGGCGCTCGGACGGCGCATGAGTGGCCGTCAGCGCCGACTGGACCAGCCGGGTGTCGATGCGGACGCGCTGGGGATCGGCCGCCACGACGCGGCGCGCGACGGCATCCCTCCGCACGCACATGTAGGCGAAGCCGCCCGACGTCGGCGCCATGGCCAGCACGGCTTCGTCGGCCGCGAGCACAGCCTGCAGCCGCGCGATGGGGACCGGCCCCGCCTCTCGGCGCACCCCCGCCTTCGCCGCTTCCACGTCCGCCCTCGCGATGCGGAGGTCGAAGTCGCGGATCAGCAGCCGGGTTTCCGGATCGTGCGTGAGCAGACCCGGAGCCGGTGTCCGCGCGGCCGCCTGACCCAGCACCTTCTGGAGTTGCTCGCGTTCCAGCCGATCCCGGCGCGCCCGCAGCCGCAGCGCCTGATGCGCCGCGCGGCGGCCCATCTCATCCCGGGCCATGCTGAGTTGCGTCAGCGCTTCGGCGTCGAAGCTGTGCGCGCCACGGCCGGCGATCTGCATCAGGGTGAAGGCAGCCTCGTCATCAGGCCCGCCCGCCCCGTCGATCCGACCCAGCGCCAGGGTCAGAAGCAGGTGTTCCAGCGCATCGGGCCGGGCCCATGCGACCTGCCGTAACGCCCGGCCGAGCGCCGCGGCAGCCTTGTCGCGGGCCGGTCCCGCCTCCGGCGCGAGCGCCGCGCCGGCCTCACGATACATGGCCACCCGCCCGCTCATTGCCGGGTCCGCCCGGAAGCCCGGCGGCCGGGCCAGCGCCTGCGCCGCGATCGGATCGTCGGCTCCGCTGCCCACGGCCGCCAGGCGGCGCAGCAGCAGAAAGACGACTTCGTCCGGATTGGCCGGCGCTCGTCCAGCCTCGCGATGGAGCGCCGCGTCAGGGTGCTCGGCCAAGGCCGCGCGCGCGCAGTCGAGATCCCCCGTCGTCACGCAGACAGCCGCGCGCTGGTTCAGGGCGGACACCATGAGGCGACGGTGGGCCGCCGCCTCCAGTTCGATCACCCGCAAGGTCGCGAGCGCGCTGTCCAGCGCCGCCGCGGCCCCCTTCATGTCGCCCATCCGCTGCAGCAGGCCAGCCTCGGTGAGCCGATAGGCGACCGCGTCGGCGCTTCCCGCCGGCAACAGGCGCGACAGTGCGGGTCCGGCCGCGCGGTACATGCCCCAGGCGCGTTCGACCTGTCCCCGCTCCACCAGGATCGCCAGGACGTCGGCGGACGCCCGCGCAAGCGTCGCCTGGGCGGCCTCGGGCCTGTCCACGGAAGCCAGCAGGGACACGATCCGGTCCACCGCGCCGTCGACGGCTGTCGTCTGGCCCAGATCGCGGCGAATCCCGGCGATGAGCAGTTGGCGGCGCAGGTAGAGGTCGCCGTTGTAGGCGTTCTCCTTCGACCACGCGGAGCTGTCGAGCACCCCTGCCAGGCTCGCGCCAGATGCGCGGCGCGCCAGCGCGAGATGATACTCCGCCTCGCGTTTCAGCTCGGCGCGCTGCAGCGGGTTCGCGGCGGCCGCCGCCTCGGCGGCCTGTGCGGCGAGCGGTCCGTACCGGGCGACGCAGCCCGGATCGAAGCCGCGCTCGCAGATTTCGACCAGCGCCAGCAGCGTCGCAAGTCGATCCGGCGCGTCCGGTGCTTCCGCCAGCGGCTCCAGAAGTCGCCGCGCCGAGACCGTCCGGCCGTCCGCGAAGAGCGCGCGCGCCGCGGTGGCCGAGGTCTCGGCCGCCACCACCGGCTGCGCAACCAGCAAGAACATACTTGTGAGTAACAACCTTCCCGCTAGGCTCCGCCGCACGAAGCGTTGGCGGGAAACTTGCGTCATGAAATGGCTCCAACTCGGCGCGATTCTCGCGTCGCTTGCGTTTGCATCATACGCAACCGCGCATGCACAAGAAGCTAGGCTGGGCGGGGCAGTACGCCCGGCCGCCGGGGGCGCGCCGTCGAAGCTCGCGACGCCCAAGGGGCCGCCGAAGGCCCCGTCGGGCGGTCTCGCCTACGGCAAGGCCTTGTCGCGCCTGCAGCCCGATGCCCAGGCCGCCACCCGCGGCGCCGCTGAGACGCGGGTCTATCAGCAAGCCTCGCCCGCCGTGGTCATGGTTCTGACCCGTGATGGCGTCGGCTCGGGCGTGCTGATCAGCGCCGACGGCAAGATCATCACCAACCTGCACGTGGTGGAGCGCAACGACGTGGTGGGCGTGGTCTTCAAACCCGTCGTAGAGGGCCAGGCGCTGAGCAAGTCCGACGTGCGCCGGGCCAAGGTGCTGCGCCGCGACGAGGTCGCCGACCTGGCGCTCATCCAGGTCGACGAGGTTCCGGCGGGCGTGAAGCCCCTGGCGATCGGCAACTCCACGACCGTGCAGGTCGGGGCCGACGTGCATGCGATCGGCCATCCCACGGGAGAGGCCTGGACCTACACCAAGGGCATCGTCAGCCAGATCCGCCGCGCCTATCCGTGGGCCGCCGAGGACAAGATCCCTCACGAGGCCACGGTCATCCAGACTCAGACCCCGATCAATCCGGGCAACTCGGGCGGGCCGCTGCTGGACGACCAGCTGAACGTCATCGGCATCAACAGCTTCAAGGGCGAAGGCGAGGGCCTGAACTTCGCCGTCTCGGCCGAGGACGTGAAGTCGTTCCTCGCCCGAACAGAGGACCGTATCTCGCATCCCGCCTCGAACGCCGGCGGCAAGGCGTGCAAGCCGCAGGTGCTGGAGGAGACGCGTGTCTCGAAGCCGAAGGGCACGGAGTATCTCTTCGACGACGACTGCGACGGCAAAGCCGACTCGATCCTGCTGATCCCCGACAGCAAGCGCGACCCCGTCGTCTCGCTGGAAGACGCGGACGGGGACGGCAAGTACGACACCGCCTACTACGACTACGGCCACGACGATCAGTACGACGTCGTGCTCTACGACACCGACGGTGACGGCGAACCCGACATGCGCGGCGACATCCGCAAGGGCGAGGACGAGCCCTATCGGTGGGAGAAGCTGCCGAAGAAGTAGGTCAGATCCCGGCGAACCACTGGTAGCCGCGGTCGGGCCAGAAGCCGCCCTGGCCGCGGCCCAGGTGGTCGAGACGGTCCACGGCCTCGATGCGCGTGACGTACTTGGCGTGCTTGTAGCCGAGCTGGCGCTCGACCCGCAGGCGCAGGGGATAGCCGTGGCGGACCGGCAGGGTGGCGCCGTTCATCTCGTACGCCAGGATGGTCTGCGGGTGGTAGGCGTCGAGCAGGTCGATGCTCTCGTAGTAGCGCCCGGCGCCGTCGGTGGCGTTGGGGTCGAGGGTGTCGAAGCACCAGAAGACGATGTAACGCGCCTGCGGCTTGAGCTTCGCGCGGTCCAGCAGGGCGGCCAGCGTCGCGCCGCGCCATTGCCCGATCGACGACCATCCCTCGACGCAGTCGTGGCGGGTGATCTGGCTGCGCGCCGGCAGGGCCCGGATCTCGGCGAGGCTGAGGCTGAGGGGTTGCTCGACCAGGCCGTCGACCACCAGCCGGTAATCGGCGAAGCCGTTCGCCAGGTGCGCCACATACTCCGGGTCCTGCGGCCGCAGGGTGCCGTTGGCCTTGAAGTCGGGCGAGATGTCGGCGGGTGCGAACTCCCGCGCCAGGGCCTTGCGGTCGGTCAGCGCGCGCTGGGCGCCCTGCGTCCACTTGTCGGCGACACGCAGCACGCCGGTGAAGGTGGAGTTGCGGCTGAGGTTGTCACAGGCGGCCAGCCATAGCCCGCCCATGGCGGCGCCGGCCCCTTGCAGCCAGCGGCGGCGGTTGGTCGCCCGGTTCACGTGCCCCTCCCCTCGGTCTCGATGGCGAAGCGGCCGGTGATCATCGAGCGGACGCTGTTCCAGGGTGCGGAGACCAGCACCATGACGAGGTGGACGATCACGAAGAGCAGGATGCCGCTGGCCGAGAGGAAGTGGATGGTGCGCGCCGACTGCCGGCCGCCGAACAGGTCGATCAGCCAGGGGAAGGTGACGTTGAACCCCGGCGACATGCAGAGCCCGGTCGCCACCATCAGGGGCAGCAGTCCCAGCACCACTGCCAGGTAGGCCAGCTTCTGCAGGGCGTTGTAGTGGCGCGCCGCCTCGCCCTTGGGGAACTTCAGACGGGCGTGGGTTGCGATCTCGTGCAGCAGGTGCGAGGGGCGGATCTGATCGCGGGTGGGCCAGAGGTCACGGCGCAGATGGCCGCCCAGGACACTCCAGGCCAGGTAGGCCAGGCCGTTCACGGCGAAGACCCAGGCGAAGAAGAAGTGCCAGGCCCGTCCGATGCCCAGGTCGCGCCAGCTGGGGACCGTGGCCCAGGCGGGGAAGGCCCGTGGCTCACGCCGGCCCTCGGGGCCGGACCACCCCAGGACGCCGGTGGTGTCCAGGCGCAGGCCGCCGATGGTGGTGATGCCGCGTGGCCGGTCGGCGATCTCCTCCTTGCGGATCGAGACCCAGGGGTCGGCGAAGGTGGACGCCTTGCCCCAGTAGAGCGCCGGATGGGCGTTGAAGATCTGCAGGCCGCTCATCAGCAGCGCCAGGATAGCCACGGCGTTCACCCAGTGGGTGAGCCGGACCGCCAGGCTGTGCCGGCGCACCAGTTCTTTCCTCGCCATGCGGCTCCTCCTGGCTCCAGTCTGCCCCGGACGCCCCCGGCTGCGCTAGCCCGCGCGGCCGCAGCGCCCTAGGTTCGGCCGGCTCATCGGCGGGAGGCATTGGCGTGGCGGAGATCGAAGTCTGGCGGGGCGGCGTCGCCACCTGGGAATGCGACCAGATGGGCCACCTCAACGTCGGCTTCTACGTCGCCAAGTCGATGCAGGCCCTGGCCGGCATGGCCGCCGAGCTGGGCATGCCCGGCGCCTTCGCCGCCAACGCCGACGCGACACTGCTGGTCCGCGAGCAGCACATCCGCTTCCTGCGCGAGGCCCATCCCGGCGCGCCGCTGCACATCACAGGCGGCGTGATCGACATTGGAGAGAGCGAGGCGCGGCTGCTGCTCCTGATGCACCACCACTCCGGCGAGCTGGCGGCCAGTTTCCAGACCGTGGTCGCCCATGTCACGGCGCGCGAGGGACGGCCGTTTGCCTGGCCGGACCGCATCCTGCGGCGGGCCGAGGCGCTGAGGGTCGATGTTCCCGAGCGGGCCGCGCCCAAGTCGATCGGGCTCGCCCCGGTCGAGACCCAGGCCAGCCTGGAGCGGGCAGACGCCCTGGGCCTGACCCGCACCGGCCTGGGCGTGATCGGCGCCGGCGACTGCGACGCGTTCGGGCGCATGCGCACCGAGGGGTTCATGCACCGGCTGTCGGACGGCATTCCGCACTTCTTCGCCGGCAGGCGTCCTGGCCAGACCGAGGGCGGGCCCCGTGTCGGCGGCGCGGCCCTGGAGTACCGACTGGTCCACCACGCCTGGCCGCGCGCCGGCGACCGGATCGAACTGCGCTCGGGATCGGCGGGCGGCGACGCGCGCTTCCGCAAGCTCGTGCACTGGCTGCTGGACCCGGAAACCGGCCGCCCCTGGGGCAGCGCCGAGGCCATCGCGGTCTCCTTCGACCTCGACACGCGCAAGATCATCTCGCTGTCCGGAGATGAGCTGGCCAGGGTGGAGGCCGACGCGGTCCCTGGGCTCGGCCTCTAGGCCAGGAAACCGCCCAGGACCTCGCGCACCAGATCGGGGCGTTCCATGGGCAGGAAGTGGCTGGTCCCCGGCACGACCTCGTGGCGGATGTTCGGATTGCCGTCCAGGACAGCCAGATGATCCTCGATCCGGCAGGTCGAACCGTGCTCGGCGCGCAGGATCCGGGTCGGACGCGCCAGCGCGGCCAGGGCGCCGAAGGGGTCGTAGCCGTGGGTGCGGAAGTTGGCCGCCTCCCAGGCCGGCGCGCAGGCCAGCGTCACCTCGCCCGCCTCTGTCGGCTTGAAACCGGCCTCGACGTAGTCGGCAAGTTGCTCGGGCCGCCAGGTGCGGAAGGCGCCCTTGCCCGTGTAGCCCGTGACCACCGCCGTCTTGTCCGGAAACACGGCGCGACGCCGCTCGGCCCCCGCGGCCAGGCCGTTGTCGCCGGCCCGATCGATCACCTGGGCGCCGTCGAAGATCACCGGATCGAACAGGACCAGCGCCTTCACGCGCTCGGGCTCCGCCGCGGCCGCCAGCAGGCTGGTCGTGCCGCCCATGGAATGGCCCGCCAGCACCACGGGGCCGGTGGCCTCGGAGGCCAGCAGCGCCAGCAGATCGTCGCGGAAGCCGTGCCAGCCGGGATGCCGCGCGGGGTCGGCCGGGAGCGTCGAGGCGCCGTGTCCACGAAGGTCGACGGCGAGGATCCGGAAGGCCTGCGCCAGCGGCGACAGGATGGTCCGGTATGTCCGGGCGTTGAACCCGTTCGCGTGGGAGAAGACCAGGTCCACCGGCCGCTCGGGCGGCCCGAAGTCCAGCACAGCCATCTCTCCGCCGCGCGAGGGCAGTTCCACCCGCCGCGCGCGGGGCTCGTAGTCGACCTTGGCGTCCATACCGCTCTCTCTAGCCCGATGACGCCGGGACAGAGAAGCCTCAGGCGGCGGCGGTCTCCACGGCCGGTGGCTTGCGGCCGATGGCCAGGGCCGCCAGGGCGGCGAGCAGGCCGGTGAACCCGGCGATCACGAAGGCCTCGAGATAGCTGCCCTGGATGTCGCGCAGCACTCCGGCCCCGAAGGCTGCCGTGGCCGCGCCGATCTGGTGGCCGAAGGCGATCCAGCCGAACACGATCGGGCCCTCCCGCTCGCCGAAGTGCTCGGTGGCGAGACGCACCGTCGGCGGCACCGTCGCCAGCCAGTCCAGGCCGTAGAAGACGGCGAAGATCGACAGGCTGACCAGGTCGAACTGCAGGAACGGCAGCGCGATCAGCGAGAGGCCACGCAGGCCGTAGTAGATGAACAGCAGCTTGCGGGGGTCGTAGCGGTCGGTCAGCCAGCCGGAGGCCGTGGTGCCGAAGATGTCGAACGCGCCCATCGCCGCCAGCAGCGCCCCGGCCTGGACCAGGGCCAGTCCCTTGTCGCCGCAGAACGAGATCAGGTGCGTGCCGACCAGGCCGTTGGTGGTGAAGCCGCACACGAAGAAGGTGGCGAACAGCAGCCAGAAGGCCGGGTTGCGGGCAGCGCGGGCCAGGACGCCCAGCGCCAGCGCCACGGCGTCCAGCGCGCGGCCCTTGGGCGGCGCCGGCTCGATCCGGTCCGAGCCGTAGGGCGCCTGGCCGATGTCGGCGGGGCGCTCGGGCAGCAGGAACAGCACCAGCGGAACCAGCGCGGCGGTGACCAGCGAGACGGCGATCACCACAGGTCGCCAGCCGCCGGTCTCGGCCAGGGCCGCCATACCCGGGAGGAAGATCAGCGATCCGGTGGCCGTGGAGGCGCTGAGCAGGCCCATCACCAGACCCCGGCGCTCGGCGAACCAACGGTTCACCACCGTCGCGCCCATGGACAGCGCCACCGCCCCGGAGCCCAGGCCGGACAGGACGCCCCACGTGAGGACGTAGTGCCACGGCTGGGCCATGAAGAGGCTGAGCCCGGTGGACGCGCTCATCAGCACCAGGCCCGTGAGCAGGGTGCGCTTGAGCCCCAGCGTCTGCATCAGCGCGGCGGCGAACGGCCCGACCAGACCATAGAGGAAGATGCCCAGCGCCGCGGCGGCGGAGAGCTGGCCACGCTCCCAGCCGAACGCATCGTGCAACGGCGTCAGCAGCACGCCCGGCGCCGAGCGCAGGCCGGCTGCCGACAACAGGGCCAGGAAGGTGACGCCCGCGACGACCCAGGCGTAGTTCTGGCCAAAGGGCCGGCGGCGCGCTACGTTCATGTGACAAACCGGTACGGAATAATTCGACGCATCGCTTTTACGTACCGGTCGGTAACATCGTCAAGTGATCACATGGCCAGAAGACCTACGGACGCCCCCAGGGCCGCTGAACGCATCCTCTCCACCGCTGGCGAGCTGTTTTACCGGGAAGGCACGCGCGCCATCGGGGTGGACGAGATCGTCACGCGTGCCGGCGCGACGAAGCCCAGCCTCTACCGGGCGTTCGAGTCGAAGGATCACCTGATCGCCGCCTACCTGGCCGGCGAAGGCGAGGGGTTCTGGCGGTACTTCAACGCGGCGGTCGAAGCGCATCCGGGCGACCCGCGCGCCCAGTTGCTCGCCTTCTTCGACGCGTTGGGCCAGCGCACGCAGCGCCCCGGATACCGGGGCTGCGCCCTCACCAACGCGGCGGTGGAATACCCCGCCGCCGGGCATCCCGGCCGCATCGTCTCGGTGGAGCATAAGCAGGGCCTTCGCGACCGCCTGCGTGAGATGACCAAGGCGATGGACGCCAGGAAGCCCAAGAAGCTGGCCGACGCGCTGCTGCTGTTGATCGAGGGCGTCTACGTCACCAGCCAGCTCTTCGACGCCGACGGCCCGGCGATGGCGGCGCGCGGCGCGGCCGAGGCCCTGATCGACGCTCATACCCGCAAGGCGGACAAGGCCGAGGCGCCAGCCACACCGGGCTAGCCTTCCGCGAGGTCCACGGGCAGATGATCCTCTCCAACAGGGAGGAGCCCCCATGAACGCGCCGGCCGCCATCGACGTCACCACCACCGCCTGGACCTGTTTCGACGTCAGCATCCAGGACCATGTCGCCCACATCCGCCTGAAGCGGCCCGAGGCGATGAACAGCATGATCCGCGCGTTCTGGAACGAGCTACCGCAGATCGTGCGCGACATCGATCAGAACGCCCGCGCGCGTTGCATCGTCATCTCGTCCACCGGCAAGCACTTCTGCGCCGGCATGGACCTTGCGGTGTTCCAGGGCGGCGGTTCGACGGCCGCTCCGCACACCGACGACCGGCACATCAACGCCGAAGCCATGCGCTATCACGTGAAGAACCTGCAGGACGCCTTCTCCGTGCTGGACGAGGCGCGGATGCCGGTGATCGCGGCGATCCAGGGCGGCTGCGTCGGCGGGGCGGTCGACATGACCAGCGCCTGCGACATCCGCTACTGCACCTCCGACGCCTTCTTCGTGATCCAGGAGATCAACATCGGCATGACCGCCGACGTGGGCACCTTCCCGCGGCTGTGCAAGCTGATCCCCGAGGGCTGGGTGCGCGAACTGGCCTACACCGGCCGTCGCCTGCCCGCCCACAAGGCGCGTGAGATCGGCCTGGTGAACGAGGTGTTCGACACCCACGAGGAACTGGTGGAGCGCGCCCTGGCCACCGCCCGCGAGATCGCCGGCAAGGCGCCGCTGGCGGTCACCGGCTCGAAGGTGATGATCAACTACGCCCGCGACCACAGCATCAAGGACGGCCTGGACTATATCGCGGTCTGGCAGACGGCGATGTTCTCGGGCCCGCACATGGCCGAGGCGTTCAAGGCCAAGGCCGAGAAGCGCGACGCCGACTTCGAGAACCTGGCGCCGCTCCGCACGGAGATGTGAGGGCGCGGGCGCGACGGGGGCGGCACAAGCCCCCGCGCGCTCCCGAGACAGAGTCCGGGGAGGGACGATGAGCGACACGGACAGCGGGCCGTACCAGGCCTGGCAAGCGCTGACCCGGAGCCTCGCGGAGGCGGGGCGGCGCATGGAGGAGGCCTCCGCGGACCTGACGCCCGAGGAACGGGCCGACGGCTTCCGGGCGCTGACCCGGGCGCTGGCCAACCAGCTCGGCCGCCTCGAGGTGGACGACGCCCGCCCCGAGCTCGCGCCGTTCAACCTGTGGCGCCAGAAGTTCTACATGGACAATCCCGACTGCCTCTACTGGGTGGCCGAGATCGCCGGCGGCGGGCGCTATCGCATCGACGGGACCGCCAGGCATGCCGCCTTCACCTCGGTGAACGTCTACGCCGGCCAGGGGCTCGAGGCGCAGACCGTGGCCCGGATCACCAGCGACGACCTCGAGTGCGACGCAGAGGGCCGCTTCACCCTGACGCTCGGCGGGGACGAGGCGCGAGCCGAAGGCCAGTGGGTCCCCGTCCCCGACGGGGCCAACATGGTTTGGGTGCGGCAGTTCTACGACGATCCGGCGCGCATGGACGGCGACTGCCGGATCGTGCGGCTGGACCCGGTCCCGCCTCCACCCGCCATCGAGGCCCATCGCTTCGCCAAGCGGTTGAAGACCACCGGCCTCACCCTTGATCGGGCGGCCAAGGTGCTGGCCCGCAGCGGCGCGCAGGAGACCGACGCCGCCAATGAGATCCGCGAATGGTCCGAGATGCAGGGCGGCGCGGTCTATACCGAGCCCGGCATCCACTATCAGCGCGGCGCCTGGCGGCTGGAGCCGGGGCAGGCGCTGGTGATCGAGGGGACGGCGGTCCAGGCGCGCCACTGGAGCGTCCTGCTCTACAGCCGCTTCCTCAACTCGCTGGACTACCGGAACCGCCAGGTCTCGCTGACCGGGCCGCGCGTGAGCCAGGAGGAGGACGGGCGCTACCGGATCGTGATCGCGGGGGAGGATCCGGGCGTTCCCAACTGGCTCGATACCGAGGGACGTCCCTACGGCCTCTTCGTGATCCGCTGGTTGCAGCCGGCCGAGACGCCCCGGCTGCCCACCGCCCGGGTGGTCGCCATCGCCGAACTGAAGGGCTGAGCCGATGTGGACTGCCCCCGTGCGCGCCCCGGAGGCTCAGGGGTTCTACGCCGCCGCCGAGGCCGACCGCGCCGCCAACCCGGATCGCTATCGGCTGGACGCCGAGACGATCGTCGCCGCCGCCTTCGCCAAGGGCGGACTGCCGGACGACGACGAAGGCGACTGGCGCGAGGGCCTCGCCGCCTACCTCGCCTCGGCGCGGGCCGAGGGGGGCCTCAACGCTCTTGGCGTCCGCAGCGTCAGCGGCACGGCGGTCGGGCGGCTCCAGGCCCGCCGGAACCTCGCCCGCGCGCTGGAGGCGGCGACCGAGGTGCGGGAGCGAGCCGTCGACAGGCCGATCTTCATCATCGGCGGCTGGCGCACCGGAACGACGCTGCTTCAGCGCCTGATGGCCGCCCTCCCCGGCCTGCGCGGCGCGTTCCCGGCCGAGCTCTCCGCGCCCTGGCGTTTCCACGGCCTGCCGCCCGCCGATCGGGAGACGATGATCGACGCCGGCGAGGCGGCGCACCAGCGGCTGCACCTGCTGAACCCGACCATGGCGGCGATCCACCCCTCCGGCGGACGGATGGCCGAGGAGTGCGTCCTGGCCATGGGATCGGACTTCCGCAACTGGGGCTTCACCTCCACGCTGCGCTGCCCGTCCTATGCCGACTGGCTCCTGACCCAGGATTTCGCCGGCAGCTATCGCCGCTATCGCGACGTGCTGCGCCTGCTACAGGACGACAGCCACCGCCGCTGGGTGCTGAAGGCGCCCGCGCACACCGCGGAACTGCCGAGCCTGCTGGCCGCCTTCCCCGACGCGCGTGTGATCCACCTGCATCGCGACGTGGTCCAGACGGTGACGTCTGGCGCGAGCCTCTTCGCGGTGTTCCGCTCCACCTATTCCGACGCTGTCGACCCCGCCGAGGTCGGCCGCTACCAGTTGGACATGACCGCCGCGTGGTTCGACCGGGCCATGGCGGCGCGCGACGCACATCCCGACGCGAACGTCATCGACGTGGCGTTTGCCGAGCTTGCCGCCGACCCCATCGCAACGGCGCGGGCCCTCTGCCGGGCGTGCGACATCCCGTGGACGGCCGACAGCGACGCCGCGGCCGGCGCCCGCTTGGCCGAGCTGAACCGCCAGCACGGCGCGCATCGGCACGGACCGGACGACTTCGGCCTGGAGCGCGACGAGATCCTGCAGCGCTTCGCCGCGTATCGCGCCCGCTACGGATTGGCCTAGGGCGCGCCCAGCACCCGCTCCAGCAGCCCGCCCTGCACCGCCGACAGGGCGTCCTCGGTAATGGCGGCGAACGCGGGCGTGGTCGGGACCGCGCGCGTGGACATGCCGACGCTGGAGCCGGAGAGCCCGCTGCTGGCGGCGGCAAAGCCGACCAGGTTGCCCAGCATCGCGCCCTGGCGCTGTTCCGCCGTAGTGGCGTTGACCGGCGCGCCTAGGGCCTGCGGCGCCAGCATGAGCGTTTGGGTCAGGAAGGCCGCGTTGGTGGTCACGCCGCCGCCCTTGGGCTCGATCACGTCGATACGCGTGCCCTCCTCGATCACACGCAACCCCGCCTTCCCACTGACGCTGGCGCTCTCGGCGAAGCGGCCGCCGAAGCCTTCCGAACTGGACGACAGCTCGGCGAAGCCCAGGGCGTACTTGGGCTCCAGCACCAGCTCGCCGCGCGACGCGGCGCGCGTGGCCTTGGTCATCTGGCCAATGGCGGCCGTGGCGGCGCCCATGGCCGCGAAGGCCTGGGCGCCCTGGGGCTTGGCCGCGCGCATGTCGATGGCCGACACCACCACCTGAAGTCCGGCCGGCGCGTAGAAGCTGGAGGCGCCGTCCGCCGACGGGGCCCGCGCGCCGCTGGGACGGCCGACCATCAGCGGGCGCAGGTCGGGGTCGGCGGCCGTCTCCTCGGGCGTGGCGACGCGATAGCCCTGCGTCTTCAGGTCGGCGACGAGCTGGTCGTACAACGCCTGGGTCAGCCTCTGCAGCTCGGCGTCGTTCACGCCGTCCAGCCGCCAGGTCGACATCTGATGGGCATAGCCCGAGCCGCCCAGGTTGCGGGTGTCGGCCGACTTCTGCATCTCGCGGACGATCTCGACGCGGAAGGTGGGAATGTGGACGAGGGTCCCGCGCGGGGCCGGGACCTTGTTCATCAGCTTGGTGTAGCCCACGACGTTCGCCGCGGCCGAGCCGGGCGGCAGGTCCACGGCCCTGCCCTTGGCCCAGGCCTCGCCGTGCGCGGCCGAGACCGCCAGCGCGACGCCCAAAGCCGGCCCCGTCCACGCCGGCATGGCCCGCCAGCCCGCGGGCCGCCGCCGCAACGCCGCGCCGAGGCCACCAAAGCCGATCAGCATCAGGATCCAGGCCGAGGGCTCGGGCACGGCGCCGCCGGGCGACGCTCCCGTCGTGAAACGGAAGTTGTCGTAGATCACGCCCTCCTCGTCGCTGGTCCCATCCAGGGTGATGCGCGTGACGCCCACCAGATCGGACAGGTCGATGCGGTTGGCGGCGAAGCCCCTCGTGAGGGCGATGCTGCGGGTGACGAGGCCGGCGTCGGTCAGCGCCGAAAGCGCCAGCACGCTGTCGCGCTCATCCACCTGGAAGACATCGAAGCCGAGCCCGCCGACGGGCGTGTCGAAGTCGATGGTCAGGGCCGCCCGGCAGGCGTTTGTCGCGTGCGGACAGAGCCCCCGGTCGAGCAGTCCCGTGAAGGAAAAGACCCGCAGACCCGAGGCCGACGAGAAACTGGCCCCGGGATAGTCCAACGGATTGGCGACCGGCGTCACAAAGCTCGCCGTCTGGTCGCTGAAGTCGATCAGGGTCTCGGCGTGGGTCACCGAAGGCGCCTGGGCCGCGAGCGCGACCCCGACCGCCGCCACCAGGTGAAGAAGGCCGGCGAACAGGCGCCGGCTTACGCGGTTGGACATTTCGACAGGGCTCCCCAGCACCACACGAGACAGAGGCCTGGGAGCTAGTGCGCGGCGGTCGCGCTGGGCCATAGTGCGAACGCACCAAGGCCGTGGGGGCCAAGGCGCGCGTCGCGTGGGGTTCGGGTCCAGATGGCGGACAGGGAGGCGTGGGTCGAGGCGTTGCTCGACACCCTGTATCGCGTGGCCTCCGACCCGGACATGTGGGAGGAGCTGATCGATGCCCTGCCCGAGTCCGCGCTCGACGGACAGGGTCTGGCCGGCGACCTGCGGCGGGGGGTCGAGATCGCCGAACGCACCGCGCCGCGCGACACGGGCGGTCCGCCGCGACCGAGGGCCCGTGTGCGGCTCGATGCGAAACTGACCGTCCGGGCGGCGAACGACGGGGCGGTCGCGCTGTGTGGGCTCGACCCGACCGGCCGCCCCCTCCCGCTGGCCGACGACGACAGCGAGCACGCGGTTCGACAGGCCCTGGCCCGGCTGGCGCGCTCCGAGGCGGCGGTGGTGATGTTCCGGTTGCGCGGCGTCGAGGGCCCGCTGGTGGGACGGCTGACGAGCGACCCCTCCGGCGCGAGCCTGAGCTTCGGCCCCACCGCCATCGACGAAGCGGCGATCCGTTCGCTGGGCCTCACCCCCGCCGAGGCGCGGCTTGTGGCGGCGCTGGGCGACGCCGACGGCCTGAAGGATGCGGCGCGCCGGATCGGCGTCAGCGTCAACACCGCCCGCAACCAGCTGGCGTCGGTGTTCGAGAAACTGGGCGTCCGCCGGCAGGCGGACCTGGCCCGGTTGGTCACGGAGGTGGCCGCCCTCGAGCGTCCGGCCACGGTCGACGAGGATCCGTGGCCACGCCGGCGCGCGATCACCCTTCGCGACGGGCGCCGCCTCGCCTATCGCGTCTACGGCGACGAGCACGGCGCGCGCACGGTGCTCACCTTCCACGACGGCCTGGGCAGCTCCCTGCTGCCGCTCGAAACCGGCCCCGCCGCGCACAGGCTGGGCCTGCGGGTCATCGCCGCCGAGCGGCCGGGCTACGGCGGGTCGGCCCCGCTTCGCCCCTACAGCCTGGAAGCCGTGGCCGAGGACATGGAGCAGCTCTGCGCCGCGACGGGCGCCGAGACGCCGATACTGGTCAGCCTGCTTTCAGGCGCGGCTCCGATGCTGGCCACGGCGGCGCGGCTGGGGTCGCGCGCCAGCCGGATCGTCATCCTGTCCGGACGTCCGCCACGCGAGCCCACCGACGCAGGGGCCAACCCGTTGCTCAGGTTCCGCGCCAGCATGGTCCGCCACCCCCGCCTGACACAGGCCGCGTTCGCGATCCTCCGTACCCGGATGAGCCCCCAGGCGGCCAAGCGCATGCTGGACCGCGCCGGCCGGAGTTCGCCCGGCGATCGCGCCTTCCTCGCGGCCAATCCGGAGACCCCGGCGTTCCTCAGCCGCGCGACCTCCGAGGCGCTGGAGAGCGCCGGCGCAGGGCCCGCGGCGGAACTGGCGCTGGCGGGCGCCGACCCGACCTTCCATCTCGCCGACGTCACGGCCCCGCTGAGCGTCTTCCACGGCGCAGAGGACAGGCTGTCGCCCCTGGAGGACCTTCGCGCCTACCTGGGCAATCGGCCCTACGAACTGACGGTGTTTCCGGACATCGGCCAGCTGATGGCCTTCCGGCACTGGACCGGCATCCTGGCGGAGCTCTAGATCTCGAGCTCGGCGCCGGTGAGATCGCAGCCGGCGATGCGCGCGCCGTCCATCTCGGCCTCGAGGAAGCGAGCCCGCGGGGCATGACCGCCGCGCAGGTCGGCGCCGCGCAGCGAGGCGCGGCTGAAGTCGGTGCGGACGAAGCGGTTGTCGCCGATCGCCAGCGGACCCATCTTCGCGCCGCGCAGGTCGGCGCGGGCCAGTTGCGCCCCGGTGAAGCGGGCGCCGCGCAGGTCCGCGTCACGCAGGTTGGCGCCGCGGAAATCGCAGGCCGTGAGATCGGCGCCTTGCAGCTGGCAACCTTCCAGATCCATCCCGAAGAAGATCGAGTTGGGCGCCGAAAGCCCCGAGAGGCGGCGGCGCTTCAGGCTCTTGATCGGCCGGAAGTCCACCTGGTGCAGCTTCATCACCTCGCCCTGGCGGCCGCTGGTGTCGCAGAACGCCTCGTGGTCCGAGAGGACCTCGCTGAGGGACTTGTCGTCGATGTAGAAGATGGGCGGCGGGGCGCGCAGGACGTCGGTCAGGTCGGCGTCGTCCAGCCGGGCCTGGTTGAGGTTCACGCCGTTCAACACCGCGCGCTTCATGGAGGCGCCCGAGAGGTCCGCGCCACCGAGGTCGGCGTTCGACAGGTCCGCCCCGTCCAGCACGGCGCGCATCAGCTTGGCGCCCGTGAGGATCGCGCCCGACAGATTGGCGTCGGTGAAGTCCGAGGTCATCGCCACGGCGCCGCTCATCTGCGCGCCCTGGAGGTTCGCCCCGGCCAGGACGGCGTAGTTCAGCTCACCGGGACGGTGCTCGTGACGCAGGATGCGGAAGCCGTCCAGCTTGTCCTGCAGGGCGATGCGCCCCTCGCGCAGGTCGCAGCCGGCCAGCTCGGCGCCGGCCAGGTTCGCGCCCCGCATGCAGGCGCCGCGCAGGTCGGCGCGCTTCAGGTTGACGTGACGCATGTCGGCTTCGCGCAGGTCGGCGCCGAACAGGATCGCGCGGGAGAGATTGGATCGGGCCAGGGTGGCGCCCGCCAGCTTGGCTCCGGTCAGGTCGGCGTCACGCAGATCGACGCCTTCGAGCGAGCAGTTCGCGAGATCCGCGTAGTGCAGCGCCAGCCGCCGGCCACCGGCGCGCCCAGCCAGGTACCTCTGGTGGGCGTCTAGGGCTTCTCTCAGCGCGTGGGCGTCGAGGGCCGTGTGGTGTTGCTGGGCTTGAGACGACATGAAGGCCTTCGCGTTCACCATGCCGGAAGGCGCTTAAGGATGAGTTGCGCGACAGCCTTAAGCGAAAATTGTGCGCAACCTTTGGTGATTGTCGCTCAACTCAGGATCACAGCCAGCCGCGGCGCTTGAACCACACCACCGGCACCACACCGGCGATCAGCATCAGCACCAACGCGAACGGATAGCCGGCGATCCAGTGCAGTTCCGGCATGACGTCGAAGTTCATCCCGTAGATCGACGCCACCAGCGTGGGCGGCATGAAGGCCACCGCCACGACCGAGAAGAACTTGATGATGCCGTTCTGCTCGATGTTGATGAGACCAAGCGCCGCATCCAGCAGGAAGGCGATATGCGCCGACTGTTGGCCGGCGTGTTCCGTCAGCGACTGGACGTCCCGCTGCAGCGCGTCGAGGTGAGCGCGGCACTCGGGATCGCCGCCGATCTCGTGGGCGAGGATGGCGAACCCCAGCGTCCGGGCGAGGCTGACCAGGCTGTTGCGGGTGAGCGACGTCACAGACTGCGCCTGAGCCAGCCCCGTCAGCAGCGGCCGGAAGTTGCCGGCGGCCGGGCGATGGAAGACCAGGGTCGAGACCTCCTCAACCTTGTCGCCCATGTCGTCGAGGGTTCTGGCCAGCCGCTCGACCACCGCGTCGAGCAGGCCCATCAGCGCCGTGACCCCGCTACCGATCTCGCCTTCCGGCGCGCGCTCCGAGAAGACGGTGAATGCCCGCAGCTGCTCATAGCGCAGGGTGACCAGCATCCCCCGGGCCAGGACGAAAGTGACGGGCGTGGCGAACGGCGCGTCCTGGTGGCTGCGGGCCAGCAGGGTGGCGGTCATGAAGGTGGCCCCGCCCTCCTGGTACAGCCGGCTGGACGGCTCCAGCGCCTGCATCTCCTCGGTGGTCGGAAGCTGCACGCCGAGCGCGGCCTCGACGGCCAGCTCTTCCTCGCGGGTCGGCTTGAACAGATCGATCCAGACGACCTCGGCGTCAGGCCGCCAGCCGGGCCCGGCCTGTTCGACCTGGGCGGCGCATTTCCCGCGCCGAAGGACGTTGAGCATGCCGAAGCCTCCGCCCGCCCTTTTGGGCGCGCGTCGGCTGAGGCGTCAATCGGATGTCTTAGCGGTCGTTGCCGCCGGCATCGCCGCGCGTGGCGGCGGCGATCAGGGCCGCGATGCGATCGGTGGAGTCCGCGGCCTGGGTCAGGACGCTCATCGGACCCTGCGACGGGCGCGCGGCGGCGGCCATCTGCGAGGCGGCCGATTGGGCCACGGCGATGGCGCCGTTCTGCAGGCGGCTCATGCCGGAGGCCGCCAGGACGCGGGCGGTGTTGTCGGGGTAGATGAAGCCGTGGGTGGCGTAGGTCGAGCCGCCCAGGTCACGGTTCGGGTCGTACCAGACCTTGACCTGGCTCCAGTCGCCGGCCGCCGACACGTCGATGACGGTGACGTCCTTCTCCACCTTGCCGCGCGAACCCTCGATCGGGCTCCAGTTGGCATGGGTGATCTGCACGACCCGGTCGGTCAGCACCTGGCTGACCACGGCCACGTGGCCGAGACGCATGCGGGCGGTGGGCTTGAAGCAGAGCACGGCGCCCGCGCGCGGGCTGAAGCCGGTCTCGTACTTGCCGGCGGCCTGCTTCCACCAGGTCCAGGCGTCGCCGAAGATCTGCACACCCGAGATCAGGCGGGCGAAGGGCACGCACTGCCAGTATGTATCAGCGTTCGCGCCGACCGGCGTGAAGGCGATCGCGGCCGCGGCGGCCAAGGAACCCACCAGGGCCCGGGTCCGTTTCAGCATGCTATCGGTGACTCCCCGACGTCTCGGTCCGAAGGGGTAACGATATCCGCCTTGAGTGAAAAGAGGGTTTACGCGGCGCGGCGGGATGTCGCGCACGGTTTATCCACAGCTTGTCCCAGGCATGAGCGGGGAGCGCGAGTCACGACTGACAGTGAACCTCGTAGAACTCGCAGTCATCGATCACCCGGGAAGAAAACTATTGGCGAACGCGCGTTCGGAACGACGTATTTGATCTGAATACGACTGCAAATACCGCCGCTGGTTAACCGGATGTAACCTATTCTAGTCTCGCATTCACGACCGGGTAACAAGCCGAAACAAGAGTTCGGCGGACTCCGCCGCCTCCTCTCCGAGACTCGCGCAAGAGGAGAATTTTGGCGTTCACAGACCCGTGAGGATGGTCAAGCTCGCCCAAAAAACGGGCGCCGCGAAAAGCGTAGCCGCGCGCAGCCTGTACGCGTATGTTATCGCTCAATACATGTACGATGATCGACCGGAGAGCTGAATGGACATCGCCGCGCTGCTGAGCGACCCGGCCGCATGGGCGGCCCTCATCACCCTGGTGGTGATGGAGGTGGTGCTGGGGATCGACAATCTGATCTTCATCTCGATCCTCTCGAACAAGCTGCCCGAGGAACAACGCGCCCGTACGCGGCGGATCGGCATCGCGCTGGCCCTGATCATGCGCCTGGCGCTGCTCTCGACGCTGGCCTTCATCGTCGGCCTCACCGCGCCGGTGTTCTCGCTGCCCTGGCAAGGGCCGCTGGGCGCCAACGGCGAGCCGACCTTCGAGCTCAGCTTCTCCTGGCGCGACCTGATCCTGATCGCCGGCGGCCTCTTCCTGGTGTGGAAGGCCACCACGGAGATCCATGAGAAGGTCGACCCGCACGAGGGCGACACCCTCCTGGACACCAAGGGCAAGGTGATCACCAACGCGGGCGCGGCGATCTTTCAGATCATCCTGCTGGACCTGGTGTTCTCGATCGACTCGATCCTGACGGCGGTCGGCATGACCGACCATCTGCCGATCATGGTGGTCGCGGTGATCTTCGCCGTGGGCGTGATGCTGGTCGCCGCCGATCCGCTGGCCGAGTTCATCAACAAGAACCCGACCGTCGTGATGCTGGCGCTGGGCTTCCTGCTGATGATCGGCGCGGTGCTGATCGCCGACGGCTTCGGCGTCCATGTGCCCAAGGGCTACATCTACGCGGCCATGGCCTTCTCGGCGGGCGTCGAGGCGCTGAACATGCTGGCCCGCCGACGCACCAAGCCGGGCGTCGAGGACAAGACCCTGCACTGACCGTGATCGCTGCCCGCTGGGGAACGATCACGGGGCGGGCTGGTCGGGCGCGATCTCAGCCGCCGGCCAGAACGTCCTTGGGGTCGGCTTCGTTCTTGAGCGCCTCCCCGGCCAGGTAGCGGCGCAGGTTCTCGACGAAGAGCACATCGTTGCGGGTCACGTTGCCGTTGGTGACCCCGGAGGCGTGCGGCGTCAGCGTCACCCGCGGATGGGCCCAGAACGGGCTCTCGGCCGGCAGCGGCTCCACCTCGAAGACGTCGAGCACCGCGTGCTCGGGGACCCCCTTGTCCAGGGCGGCCAGAAGGGCGGACTCATCGACCAGCGCGCCGCGGCCCACGTTCACGAACACCGCGCCGGGCTTCATGCGGCCGAAGGCCTCGGCATTGGCGATGTGGTGGGTCTCCGGGGTCGCCGGCGCGGCCAGCACCACCACGTCGGCGTCCGGCAACAGGTCCAGGAAGCGGTCGGGCGTCGTCACCACGTCGGCCAGCGGATCGGCGGCCGGGCTTCGCCGCACGGCGGTGACGTGAGCACCGAAGGCCTTGGCGCGCTGGGCGACGCCGCGCCCGATGGCGCCGAACCCGAGGATCAACCAGCGGGAGTCCGACACCTCGCGGAACTGCTGCTTCTCCCAGCGCTTCGCGGCCTGGTCGGCCCGGCGACCCGCGCCGTTCTGGAACGCGTCGAGCACGCCCCACAGTACATAGTCGGCCATTCCCACGGCCTGGCCATGGCTGGTGGTCAGCTTGGCGCCCTTCTGCACGAACTGGCCGAAGACGGGATAGTCGAAGCCGGCGGCCCCGCTCTGCACCCACTTGAGGTTCGGCGACTTGAGCGCCGCCGTCATGAACGGCCGGGCCGAGGCGCCGAAGAAGACGTCGGCATTGGCCCACGCCGCCTCGGGCGCGGCCTCGTCGACGCTCAGGGGCTGGCCGTTCAGCGAGACCTGCCCCGCCTCGTCCACCATCAGGAGCTCCAGGCGATCGCCGTGGGCGTCGATCTCGGACTGGTTACGGCGATAGCTGGTTTCGTGGATCAACAGGCGCATCAGGGTCCTCCGCGGCACGTGTTTAGCCGCGGA
>JBFMGV010000008.1:0-64495 GCA_040752615.1 Pseudomonadota bacterium
GGCCAAGCCGGCCGAGAAGAGCCTGGACCTCGACGCCCTGGCCGCCAGCCTGACCAAGCCGGGCCGCAACCAGCCGCAACGCACGTCGTCCGCGCCGAAGGGCGCCACGCGGCCCGAGACCGCGCCGGTGGCCCGCAACACCGCGGGCTCCGGCCTCGCGGCGGGCGCGGCGCTACAAGGCCTGGCCGAGGAGCTCCAGCGCCGCTGGAATCCCAACTGCGAAGTCGAGGGCGGCCGGGACGTGCTGGTGCGCGTGACCTTCCAGCTCGGCGTCGGCGGCCAGGTGGTCGGCAACGTCAGCTCCGAGATCAAGGGCGCCCGCACGCCTGTCTCGCAGGCCGGCGCCGACCGCGCCGTGCGCGCCGTCTACGCCGCCGCCCCGTTCCGCAACCTGCCCCGCGAATTCTACGGCGACCGCATCGCGGTCAACTTCAACGCCCGAGAGGCCTGCGCCTTATGATCAAGACCGCTCGCAGCCCCGCTCGCCTGGTCCGAGCCCTGCTGTTCTCGATGCTCTGCGCGATCACCGCCACGGCCCTGGCCCAGCCCGCCCGCGCCGAGATCGAGATCAACGTCAACCGCGCCGACGTGCAGCCCCTGCCCGTCGCGGTGCCGGCGTTCGGCGGCGCCCAGGGCGCCGAAATCTCACAGGTCATTTCGGCCAACCTGCAGCGCTCGGGCCTGTTCCGCCCGCTCGACCCGGCCAGCTTCATCGAAAAGGACCTGACCGCCGCCGTGCAGCCGCGCTTCGCCGACTGGAAGACGATCAACGCCCAGGCGCTGGTCAACGGCCAGGTGACCGTCGAAGGCGGCCGCCTGCGCGTGGACTTCCGCCTGTGGGACGTCTTCTCCGAGCAGCAGCTTCTGGGCCTGCAGTTCACCTCCAGTCCCGAGAACTGGCGCCGGGTGGCCCACAAGATCTCGGATGCCGTCTATGAGCGGCTGACCGGCGAGAAGGGCTACTTCGACACCCGCGTCGTCTTCGTCGCCGAGAGCGGTGCGCGCGGAAAGACCACCAAGCGCCTGGCGATCATGGACCAGGACGGCGCCAACCCCAGCTATCTGACGGGCGGCGACTCCATCGTGATGACCCCGCGGTTCTCGCCGACCAGCCAGGAGATCACCTACATGGCGCTCCGGCCGGACTCGGCCTCGGTCTACCTCTACAATCTGGAGAGCGGCCGGCGCGAAAGCCTGGGCTCGTTCCAGGGCATGGTGTTCGCCCCCCGCTTCTCGCCTGACGGCGGGCGGGTGGCGTTCTCGGTCGAACGGGGCGGCAACAGCGACATCTACGTGATGAGCCTGTCCAACCGGGCGTCCACCCGGCTGACGTCGGATCCGTCGATCGACACCTCGCCGTCGTTCTCGCCGGACGGCTCGCGCATCGCCTTCAACTCGGACCGCGCCGGCTCGCCGCAGATCTACGTGATGGGCGCCGACGGTTCCGGCGCGCGGCGGATCTCGTCGGGCGGCGGCCGCTACACCACCCCGGTCTGGAGCCCGACCGGCGAGTTCATCGCCTTCACCAAGCAGACGGGCGGTCAGTTCCACATCGGCGTCATGCGTCCCGACGGCTCGGACGAGCGCCTCTTGACCACCAGCTACCTGGACGAAGGCCCCACCTGGGCGCCCAATGGCCGGGTTCTGATGTTCTCGCGTGAAACCCCCGGCGGCCCACCCAAGTTATGGAGTGTGGATGTCACTGGGCGAATCCTTCAGCCGATGCCTTACCCGGGAGCCGGATCGGATCCCGCGTGGTCGCCTTTGCTTAACTAGTCTTGCGCCCCAATCCCGCCCGATAAATCTCGATATTGATTCGCAACCTCGACCGCAGGAGACGCACATGGTCCGCAGCTTGAACCGAAGCACCCTGGTCCGGCTCGCCCTCGTTGGCGTCGCCGCCACGTCGGTGGCGGCCTGCGCGAAGAAGGCGCAACCCAGCTATCCGGTGCAGCAGCCGCCCGCCCAGACCCAGCCTGAAACGCCGCTGCCCCCGGGCCCCGGCCCGGTCGGCCAGCAGAGCACCGCCCCGATCCCCGGCTCG
Source organism: Pseudomonadota bacterium (assembly GCA_040752615.1). Taxonomy (GTDB): domain Bacteria; phylum Pseudomonadota; class Alphaproteobacteria; order Caulobacterales; family Caulobacteraceae; genus Phenylobacterium. The sequence continues at coordinate 2,045 of JBFMGV010000008.1, forward strand.
GCCCAGGACTTCGTCGTCAACGTCGGCGACCGCGTCTACTTCGACACCGATGCGCACGACGTGCGCGCCGACGCCCAGCCGATCCTGGACGCCCAGGCCAACTGGCTGCGCCAGTACAGCTCGGTCCGTATCCGCATCGAAGGCAACGCCGACGAACGGGGCACCCGCGAGTACAACCTCGCCCTGGGTGCGCGCCGGGCCAATTCGGTCCGCGACTTCCTCGTCAACCGCGGCATCGGCGCCGACCGGATCCAGACGATCTCGTTCGGCAAGGAACAGCCGATCGACACCGGCAGCGGCGAGGAGTCCTGGCAGAAGAACCGTAACGCCAAGACCGCCATCGTCTCGGGCGCCCGCTAAGGCCTCGGGATGCGCGCACGCCTCTTCCTGACGATCTCGGCGCTGGCGGTCATCGCGACCGCCGGCCCGGCCCTGTCCCAGACCCCGCTGCCCGCGCCGGAGGTCGACCCGCTCGACGCCCGCGACGCGCGGCGCGTGGAGCGGATGGAGAAGGTCGTGCGCGAGTTGCGGTCCATCGTCTTCCAGATGCGCGACAGCGGAAAGCCGGTGGTCGTCCAGCCCGCCGATACCGATGCGCGCATGCTGGAGATGGGCGAGCGGCTGAAGGATCTGGAGGAGACCCTTCGCCGCCTGAACGGCTCGCTCGAAACCGCGACCATGGAACTGGACCAGGCCAAGCGTGAGAACGCGGCCCTCAAGTCCCAGGTCCAGGCGCTGAGCGACCGCATGACCAAGACCGAGGCCGACGTGGCCGCCGGCGTCGCTCCGCCCCCGGCGCCCACCGAGACCGCCACGGCGCCGGCCGGCGATCCGGCCAAGGATTTCACCGCCGCGCGGCAGTTGATGCTCGCCGGCGACTATGATGCCGCCGAGGCCGCCTTCTCGGCCTATGTGGCCAACTATCCCGACACGCCGCGCGCGGCCGAGGCCAGCTATTGGTGGGGCAAGACGCTCAGCGTCCGTGGCGCGCAAGCCGACGCGGCGAAGGCCTATATCGGGGCCATTCGCGGCTGGCCCCAGACCACCTGGGCGCCTGACGCCGTGGTGGAGCTCTCACGCTCGCTGGTGGCCCTGAAGAAGCCGGCTGACGCCTGCCAAACCCTCGCTGAGCTCTCCCGCCGCTACCCCAAGGCGCCCGCCACGGTGACCAGCCGCGCCGCCGCTACCCGCACCCAGGCGAAGTGCGCGGCCTGACGGCCCGCGCGCGCGACGTTCTCGATCGCCGGCTGCTGCGCGACCGGCCCTGGCCGCTGGCCGTGGCGCTGTCGGGCGGCGGCGACTCCGTCGCCCTCACATTGATCGCCGACGCCTGGGCGCGGGAGGCTGGGCGAGACCTCGTGATCCTCACGGTAGACCACGGCCTGCGGGCCGAGAGTCGCGGGTGGACGACCACGTGCGAAGGGCTCGCCCAACGGCTTGGCCGACCGTTCCGCGCCTTGGCCTGGGAGGGCGAGAAGCCGGCCACCGGCCTGCCCGCCGCGGCCCGGGCGGCGCGCCACGCCCTGCTCGCCACCGCGGCGCGCGAGGCGGACGCCCGGGTGGTCCTGATGGGCCATACCGCCGACGACCGCGCCGAGGCCGCCGCCATGCGGGCTGCCGGCTCCACGACGCCCACACCACGCGAATGGACGCCGTCGCCCGCCTGGCCCGAGGGTCGAGGCATCTTCCTCCTGCGCCCGCTCCTGGACGTCGGGCGCCGGGAACTGCGCGAACATCTCGTCGCCCTGGGAGAGTCCTGGATCGACGATCCGGCCAACGACGATGCCGCCTATGCGCGCGTCAGAGCACGGCTCGCCGGCGTGGCGATCGCGCCCCCCGACGAGCCGCCTCCGCTCGCGATCGCCGCCCAGGCGGACGAAGGCGCGGGCTTGATCAGCCTCTCCCGCGCCGCCCTGCGAGAGGCGGCGATCGAGGACGCCCGCCGTTTCGTGGCCCTTGCGGCCGTGTGCGCGGGTGGCGGCGCGCGCCTTCCGGCCGGCTCGCGTGTCACCGCGCTCACGGACCGGCTGCGCGCGCCCGGACCGGTCGTCGCGACCCTGGCGGGCGCGCGGGTCGAGGCTGACGGCCAGGCCGTGCGCCTGTTCCGCGAGGCTGGCGAGGCGGGGCGGGGCGGTCTGACCGAGATCGAGCTTCCCGGTGTCTGGGATGGCCGCTTCGCGTTGCCGGAACCAGGGCGGGCCCGCCGCCTGCTCGGCCTGGCCTCGCGGTTGCCGCGCGATCAGCGAGACGCCCTCCGAGCGATCCCGACGGCCGCGCGCGGCGCCTTGCCGGCAATCGTCAGCGGCGGGCAGGAGGTGTGTTGTCCGGCGCTCGTCGGCGCGCCCAGCCTGGTGGGCGAACGCCTGCGCGCGGCGGCCGGACTGATCGATCGCGAGCCGGGCTAGCCGCCGGCCTTCAGCACATGCTCGACGCCGCGAACCACCGCGTCGGCATAGCGGGGTCCCAGCAGGTTCGCATGGCTGGCCGGTTCGACATGCTCGACGAAGCCCGCGCGCGACCGCTTGGCCGGCGCCTCCTGGATCGCCTTCAGCGCCTGGCGCCCACGGATCACCCCGGCGGTCACCACCGCCACCGGCAGGTCCGTCGGCAGATCGATCGCACCGGCCATCCGCGAGGTGTCGGGCCAAGCCATCACCTCCGCCGCCGCCGCATGGGCGTGAGGCGCGCCGGCGTGGATGCGCCGCTTCTCCAGCGCCGCCGCGCCGGGCAGGCCGATCAGATTCCCGCTGACGAAGGAGACCGGGACCATCAGGCCCAGTTTCGCGCCATGACTCACCGCCTGCAGCAGCCGACCGAACCCCCGGATCGCCTGCGGCCCGCCGGGCAGGCTGAAGACATCGGGGGTCACCGCGTCGACGAGCACCAGACCCACCAGCGGCCGGTCCCGCTCCAGCGCGAAGAGGCGGACCATCAGCCCGCCCATCGAGTGGCCGCACAGCAGGATGGGGCCGTTCTCGCGCTCGGCCTTCAGCAGGGCGTCGAGGTCGTCGTTGATCGCCCGGCCGTCGCGGGGGGCCGGCCCGGGGTCCGAGTGGCCGAGCCCGGCGCGGTCGTAGGCCAGGCTGCGCAGTCCCTTCTGCGCCAGCTTCTCCTGAACCACCGCCCAGTCCGTGGCGCAGCCGAAGGCGCCGTGCTCGCAGACGATCAACGGCTGGGCGCTGGCGTCGGGACCGGCGCGCACCACACGCAGGGCGCGGCCGCCGATATCGACGCGTTGGCCGCGATAGGTCAGGGGCTTCAAAGTGCGAGCTGGGCGCGCGGCCGACCGTCGGGGCCGATGGAGAGCTCCTTCAGGCCGTCGATCTTCTCGGCGCGCGCGGCTTCCTTGGCCAGGCCCTTAAGGTTGCGCTCGGCCTCAGCGAGGTCCTGGGCGTCGGTCGTGGCGCGCTTCAGGACTATGGGCTTGCCTTCCTTGGCCGCCATCAGCGCGCGCTTGCTCTCGGGGATGAACGACACATAGGCCATACGCACCCGGCCCGAATAGCGCTTCGCCTTGTCCAGCGGCAGGTCGCCCGCCTCGGCGAAGGCGCGCCCCAGGAACATGGACGGATCCAGGGGCCGACCCTGTGGGTCGCGGATCTCGAAATGCAGGTGCGGGCCGGTGGAGACGCCGGTCGAACCGATCTGGCCCAGGCGCTGGCTGGCCTTGACCGCCAGCCCGGGCTTCACACCCGCGCCGATGCCGCCGAGGTGGGCGTAGAAGGTGGTGAGGCCGGCGGCATGGCGCACGGCGACATAGCGGCCGTAGCCGCCCTTGGTCCCGGCTTCCACCACCGTGCCGTCGGCGACGGCGACCACGGGCGAGCCGCTGTCGGCAGAGATGTCGACGCCCTCGTGCAGGCGGCCGTTGCCCTCCCAGGGCAGCTGGCGCAGGCCGAAGGGCGACACCACGGCGTGACCGGGAGCCGGCTCCTCGAAGGCGATCAGGACGTCATCCTCGGCCGGCGTGGGCAGGCTGGCCGGCGCATTGGTGAGCACCACGCGTTGCGGCGTCGCGCGGGGCGCGGCGGCATCGGGCATCAGCAGCGAGGCATGGGCCACCGCGAACGCCGACAGACCGGCGACGGCCACGATGCCGGCCTCGGCAAGCCGACGCTGGGCGCGTCGCTTCTGCATCGGCGTGTGGTCGGTCAAACCCCTGGCGCTCCACCCGTGACGAATTCCACGCGACCGTCGCCAACGTGGGACGGCCGCGAAGGCTGCCGGGGTTTCTAGGCAAAATCCGGGCCGCCGGCAAACCGGCGCCCCGGACAGGAGAGTCCTAGAACTGGAAGCGCACGGTCGCCCGCACGTCGTATTCCTTGTAGTCGTCGTCGATCGTGGCGCCGCCGTTGATGGCGTACAGCACCCGCGCCGAGCCGCCGCGGAAGCCGGCGCGAACCACCGCCCCGCCCTTGAACGCATCCTCCGGCGACAGGCTGAAGTCCTGGCCGCCCTCGAAATGCGCGGTGGTCTTGCCCGGGCCGCCCGCCAGCTTGGCGCGGTAACCGCCCTTGATCTCGGGGGCGAAGTAGACCTCGTCGCCGAACCGCCAGCCGATGGCCAGCAGGGCCTCGCCGCTCAGCATGTCGGCGGTGCGCTTGTCGACGGTCAGGTTGAAGCCCGCGTTCTCGCCCTTCTCGCGGTAGCCGTCCTCGGCCAGGCGCAGGTAGCTCGCGGACAGCTCCGGCCGGGCATAGAAGGCCCCGGCCCGCAGCTCGTAGGAGACCCCCGCATAGGCGTCGACCATCCACGCGTTCCAACTGCCCTTGGCCCGGAGGTTCAGGTTGTCGGCGATCAGCCGCCGGTCCCCGTCGAGGAAGGCGTAGCCGAAGCCGCCGCGGATGGCCGCCTGCAGCGGACCCCCATCGACGCGCCAGTAGAGGCCGGCGCCGATCAGGTCCATCGACAGCTCCTCGCCGGCCGCCGCGCCGCGATCCTTCACGTCGGCGGTGACGAAGCTGACGTTGGCGCCCAGGGCGTTGGCCTCGCCCTGCAGGTCATAGCCGGCGGCGAAGCCGAAGCCCTGGCTCTTGTAGCCCAGCGCCGCGCCGCGATCGCGACGCATGTTGAACACCACCTCCTGCGCCCAGACGCCGGAACCCGAGCTCTTGTCGATCGCCATCGGCTGGGCCACCGCCGACGAGACGGCCGAGGAGATCGCGGCCGCCGACATCAGCACGCCGCCCGAGTGATCGGGCAACATCTGGTCGTAGAGACCCTGGAAGCCCGCCTGGGTGGTCTGGGCGAGGAAGGCGGCCTCGATGTCGTCGTCCTTGTCGAGCGAGGCGAAGACCGCGTCGAAGGCCTGGGCGCCCGAGCGGTTCAGTCCCAGCTCGGTGGCCGTCTTCGGCCGCAGGTCCACATAGAGGGCGCCCGCCGAGACGTCGGTCCGCACGGCCGCCTGGTAGAGGAAGGGCGAGCCCGCCACCGTCGCCCCGGCCTGGCCGACGCTGAGCGAACCGGCCTGGAGGATCTGATACGAGCGGGTCCCGCGCGAGATGCCCGTCAGGGTGACGGCCACCTGGGCGCCGGTCGCCACGGTCGCGGCGCCGGAGACGTTCAGTCGCGCGGCGGCGGTGGCGGTCGGATCGATGCTGACCGCCAAGACGCTCTTTGCGCCGAGGCTGAGCGTGCCGAGGCGGACGGTCTCGGTGTTGGTCAGCGCCAGCTGCCCCTCGCGGATGTCGAGGGCCAGGGTGCCGTCGTCCACGATCCGCCCGGTCGCCACGGCCCCGCCGTCGATCAACAGGGTGTCGCGGCCGCCGCCGAAGTTCATCGTGCCGGTCAGCGTGCCGCCCAGCAGCTCGAGGCGGTCGGCGCCCGAGCCGAACAGCACGTCGCCGCCGATCACGGGAGCCGAGGTGCTGGTCAGCTTCGACTGGCGGATCGTCGCACCCGTCGTGTTGGCCGACAGGTCGATGGCGATGGCGCGGCCGGTCTGGGTGACGTCGGTCGCGGGCGTCACGACCGCGCGGATCGTGCCGTAGTTGTCGACGAAGGTCAGCTTGCCCGATTGGTCGACCAGGGCCCGGGCGTCATGCAGGCCGCCGTTCTGCTCGGCGCCCACCGTGCCGGAGTTGGCGAACACGCCGACGACGGCGTTCGTCCCCAGCAGCACGCCGGTCGACTGGGCCTTGTAGGCGCGCGCCACGATGGTGCCGCCCTCGTTGTAGACGCCGGTCTGGACCGTGACCGTGCCGGCGGACTGCCCGATCCGCAGCGCCGTGGCCGCGACGCCGTCGTTGACGCCGTCGGCCGTCACCGTGCCGCGGTTGATGAAGCCGTAGTTCTGGCCGCCCGCCGTGCCGACAGCTCCGAGGGTGATGGCGCTGGCGCCGCCGACGTCGATGGCCGGGGCGCCGCCATAGACCGCGATCGTCGCCGTGGCCTCGGCGGTGTCGGTGATGCCGTCCTTGTCCTCGTCGGTATCGGTCGTCGAGGTGTCGGCCGGCGGACGGTCCAGCAGGACGCCCTTGCCGACGCTGCCCGTGATGCGCACGGCGCTGCCGCCCTGCTTCAGGTCGTCGGCGTCGAACTTGGCGCGGACCGCATCGGTCTGGCGGGTGGTGGTGCGATAGCCGGTGGCGACGATGCCGTTCTGCAGCACCAGCGTGCCATCCACCTGGCCGGTCTGGACCCCGACCGAGCCCTCGCCGATCACCGAGACCGTGCCCAGCACCTTCACATCGCCCGAGATCGAGTCGACGCGGATCCCGACGCCGCGATCGCCGGTCACCGCCACGCCGCCCGTTGTGGTCAGCGAGCCGTTCTGGCGCGTCTCGACCGAGATGCCCGCCGAGTCGTTGCCCTCGACCGAGATCGTACCGCTGTTGGTGATGTTGCCCACCACGAAGGTCGGCGCGGTCACGCGGATGCCGTAGCGGCCCGACCCTTGGGCGAACGGCCCGTCGATGTCGCCGTCCGAGTCGGCGTCCGTGGCGGTGTAGTCCTCGACGACGTTGATCGATCCGCTGTTGGTGATCCCGATACCCGTCTCACCGGTGGCCAGGATGCCCGTGGCGTTGTTGACGCCGTTGAAGCTGATCGCGCCCGCGTTCGTGACGGCATGCGGCGAATCGACCGTGACCGCGGCGCCCGCGGTCGTCAGCGTGATCGAACCGGCCGCCTCGATCAGGATGCTGTCCGGCTGGCCGCTGGCCGCCGTCGAGGTGCGGACCGGTGCGGTGGTCGCCGAAGAGATCTTGGTTTCGGCGTGGGCCGTGGCTCCGTAGAGCAGCGGCAGCACGGCCGCGGAGACGAACAGTCGCTTCATCGCTTTCCTGAAAACCGTTGTCGTGTTAGCCGTTTCCAGCGTCGACACGTCGCGTAGCTATTTGTTACGTAAAAACTGTATTATAGGGCCTGCCGTCGCCCCGCAAGTGCGACAGACCAGCCCTGGAGCCCCTGATGCCGAGACCCGCGACCGACCCTGCCAAGGCCGCCCAGATCAAGCTGCTGCGCCAGCAGGCGGGCCGCTGGCTGAAGACGGCGCGCGAGGAGGCCAGCCTGACGCAAGCGGAACTGGCCGAGAAAGTCGGCCTGCGCTATTACACCTTCGTCTCGCAGGTCGAGAGCGGATTGGGCCGCCTTCCGATCGAGACTCAGGGCGCCTGGGCCGAGGCGCTGGGCCTGGAGCCCGGCGAATTCGCCAAGACCCTGCTGCGCTACTACGAACCGGAACTATATAGGCTGCTGTTCGGCGCCGAAGAGGCCAAGAGTCGTGCGCACGGCTAGGGCCCAGGGGAAGCTTCTCTAGAAAACGATGGGTCAGGTCGTTCCCTTCATCGCCCGCATGCGGGACAGCGGAGACTGGAGCGCGTCGGAACGCGCCCGGCTCGAGGAGCTGGCTGACCGCCTGGCGGCGGGCGGCATCCGCGTCGAGGTGATCTTCGGCGCGACCGACGAAGGCGACCCCTGGTGCGTGGTCACCGACGAGAACGGCGACGTTCTGATCCACGTGGCGCGGATCGACGGCCGGTTCGTCGTCCACTCCGCCATCGACGACGCGGTGAACGAGAACATCGACCTGCAGGCGGCTCTTCGCGACCGGCTGGAGGCCACCGAGGAGGCCGTCGCCCCCCAGTCCGCGACGATCCTGCCCTTCAACGTTTCCGCCCGACAGGGCCAGACCTTCCTGGCGCTGCTGGCCGCGACCGCGTTCTTCTACGAGACCGCGGGCCTTGGCGGCACGGCCGAGGCGGCGACGCCCCAGGCCGCGCCCATGCCGACCGACGAGCCTCCGCCCCCGCCGCCCGCGGCTCAGGCCGAGGCCCAGGATCGTGAAGTCGTGGCCCAGGGCGCGGTGCTGACCGACGCCGGCGACGAAGCTCACAAGCTGGCCGTGGCGCAGGCGCCTGCCGAGGACCCGGCCCCGCAAGCGGCCGCCCCTTCGGCCGAGACGGCTCCGGCCCTCGCGGCCGAGACGCTGGACGTTTCCGCTCAGACGCCGGTCGAGGTCGTGGCCGCCGCGGCCGCGCCCGCCACGCCGGACCAGCCGACGGTGATCCTCGGCACGGACGGTGACGACCTGCTGGTCGGCTCAGAGGCCGACGAGCGCATCGAGGGCGGCGCCGGTAACGACACCCTGATCGGCGGCGGCGGCCACGACACCCTGCTGGGCGGCGCCGGCGACGACCGCATCGAACTCACCTCCAAGGTGGTGGCGGTGGGCGGCGAAGGCGCGGACACCTTCGTCATCGCCACGGCCCCGCCCGCCGGCGCGGGCAAGGTGCTGTTCGGGGTGATCCTCGACTTCTTCGCGGGCGAGGGCGACCGGATCTTCACCAGCGTCGGGCGCGAGATCCGCCTGCCCGAGCGCACGACCAACCCGAACGAACCCAAGACGGACGATACCGGCCCCACCACGCTCGGCCCGCCGATGACCAGTGGCGGCGCCGACTTCAGCGCCCAGGGCGGCAACGGCTCGTTCCTGGGCGGCGACACCTCGAACCTCACCCGCGTCGACATCGACGTCGACGGCGACGGCGTGATGGACGGCTATGTGCTGGTCGGCCACCGCGGCGCGCCGGTCCACTTCGACGACGACCAGGCGATCACCGTCACCGGCCAGACCCTGAGCTCGCTGAGCTCGGTCGATCCGTTCAGCTGACCGGGCTGAAAGCCGCCTGAGCCCGCAGGCTCAGTGCAGGCCCTTCACGATCCCCTCGACCATCTTCTTGGCGTCGGCGAACAGCATCATCGTGTTGTCGCGGAAGAAGAGCTCGTTCTCGACGCCGGCGTAGCCCGCCGCCATGCCGCGCTTCACGAACAGCACGGTGCGCGCCTTCTCAACGTCCAGGATCGGCATGCCGAAGATCGGCGAGGCCGGATCGGTCTTGGCCGCCGGATTGGTGACGTCGTTGGCCCCGATGACGAAGGCCACGTCGGCGGTCGCGAACTCGGAGTTGATGTCCTCCAGCTCGAACACCTCGTCGTAAGGCACGTTCGCCTCGGCCAGCAGCACGTTCATGTGCCCGGGCATGCGGCCGGCCACGGGGTGGATGGCGTATTTCACCTCCACGCCCTCTTCCTTCAGCTTGTCGGCCATCTCGCGCAGGGCGTGCTGCGCCTGGGCCACGGCCATGCCGTAGCCGGGGACGATGATCACCTTGCTGGCGTTCTTCATGATGAAGGCCGCGTCGTCCGCCGAACCCTGCTTGATCGGCCGGGTCTCGACCTTGCCGCCGGCGGCCACGGCCGCGTCGGCGCCGAAGCCGCCCAGGATCACGGAGATGAAGCTGCGGTTCATCGCCTTGCACATGATGTAGCTGAGGATCGCCCCCGAGCTGCCGACCAGCGCGCCGGTGATGATCAGGGTGATGTTCTCGAGCGTGAAGCCCAGCGCCGCAGCGGCCCAGCCCGAGTAGCTGTTCAGCATCGACACCACGACCGGCATGTCGGCGCCGCCGATCGGGATGATCAGGGTGACGCCCACCAGCAGGCTCAGCGCGAAGATCGCCCAGAAGGCCCAGATCGCCGAGCCGCCGCTCATCACCAGCACCACCACCAGCGCGGCGATGGCCAGGCCGATGACGATGTTGAGCAGGTGGCGGGCGGGCAGCAGGATCGGCGCGCCGCTCATGTTGCCGTTCAGCTTGGCGAAGGCGATGACCGAGCCCGAGAAGGTGATGGCGCCGATGGCGAGGCCCAGGCTGAGCTCGATCAGCGAGTTCAGGTGGATCGCGCCCGTCGTCCCGATGCCATAGGCGTCGGGGGTGTAGATCGCCGCCACGGCCACCAGGCAGGCAGCCATGCCGACCAGGCTGTGGAAGGCGGCCACCAGCTGCGGCATCGAGGTCATCGCGACCCGCCGCGCGATCACCGCGCCGACCGTGCCGCCGACCGCGACGCCCGCGCCGATCAGCGCCAGGGTCAGGCCGTCCAGCTTGCCCTCGCCGAACAGGGTGACCAGCGTCACGCCCACAGCGATGGCCATGCCGATCATGCCGTTGCGGTTGCCCGCCTGGCTGGTGGTCGGCGAGGAAAGGCCGCGCAGGGCCAGGATGAACAGCACCCCTGAAACGAGGTACAGGATCGCCGCGAGGTTGGCGTTCATTGCGTTTGCCCCCAACCCGATCCGCTACTTCGACTTCTTCTTGTACATGGCGAGCATCCTCTGGGTGACGAGGAAGCCCCCGAAGATGTTCACCGCCGCGAAGGCCGCGGCGATGGCGCCAGCGCCCTTGGAAATCAGCACATTGCCCGTCGGATCGCCGCCGCCCGCGCCGCTGGCCGCGGCGGCCAGGAGGGCGCCGACGATGATCACCGACGAGATGGCGTTGGTCACCGCCATCAGCGGGGTGTGCAGGGCCGGGGTGACGCTCCAGACTACGTAGTAGCCGACGAAGATCGCCAGCACGAAGATGGCCAGGCGGAAGACGGTCGGATCGACGTCCATTGCGGAGCTCCGGCTTAAGCTTTGAGCGAGGGATGAACCACGGCGCCGCCGTGGGTGACGAGCGCGGCCTTCAGGATCTCGTCCTCGAGATCCGGGGCGAAAGCGCCCTCCTTGGTCTTGAACAGTTCCGAGAAGGCCACGAGATTTCGCGCGTAGAGCGCCGAGCTGTCGGCGGCGATGCGGCCGGGCAGGTTGGTGAAGCCCAGGATCTTGACGCCGTTGGCGGTGACCACCGTCTCGTTCGGCTTGGCGCCCTCGGTGTTGCCGCCCTGCTCGACGGCCAGGTCGACGATGATCGACCCCGGCTTCATCGAGGCCACCTGCTCAGCCGTGATGAGGCGCGGCGCGGGCCGCCCCGGGATCAGCGCCGTGGTGATGACGATGTCCTGCTTGGCGATGTGGCTGGAGGTCAGCGCAGCCTGTTTCGCCTGGTACTCGGCGCTCATCTCCTTGGCGTAGCCGCCGGCCGTCTGGGCGTTCTGGAACTCCTCGTCCTCGACGGCGATGAACTTGGCGCCAAGGCTCTCGACCTGTTCCTTGGTGGCCGGCCGCACGTCGGTGGCGGTCACCACCGCGCCCAGGCGGCGGGCCGTGGCGATGGCCTGCAGGCCGGCGACGCCGACGCCCATGATGAAGACCTTGGCCGGGGCGACGGTGCCCGCGGCAGTCATCATCATCGGCAGCGCCCGGCCGTAGGCCTCGGCGCCCTCAATCACCGCGCGATAGCCGGCCAGGTTGGCCTGGCTGGACAGCACATCCATCACCTGCGCCCGGGTGATCCGCGGCACGAACTCCATGGCGAAGGCGCTCGCGCCCTGCGCGGCCAGCGCGTTCAGCGTGTCGCGGTCCTGGTAGGGATTGAGCGTCGCCGCGACCAAGGCGCCGGACTTCAACGCCTTGATCTCGTCGGCCTCGGGGCCCCGCACTTTGAAGAGGATGTCCGCCTTGCCGGCGGCGTCCTTGGCCGTCTTGGCGATGCTGGCCCCGGCGGCCTCATAGTCGGGGTCCGGGATGGAAGCGCCGGCTCCGGAGCCGGCCTCGATCACCACCGAATAGCCGGCGGCGATGAACTTCTTCACGGTCTCGGGCGTCGCGGCCACGCGGGTCTCACCGGCCCGACGTTCCTTGGTGACAGCGATGACGGGCATGGTTCGCGGCGTCCCCCATGAAGCGCGACAGGGGGCGGACCATAGGCAGCGTCAGCGGGGGTGTCCAGCCGTCCAGACCGGTCGTTCAAACGAATGTTTGAGGGATTCATGCTGCGCCGCAGCAAGGTCGAGCAATTTCTCGCCCCCGACCGCCGCGCGATGACGGCATCACGCAAGGGCTTGCCCCTGCGACGACCGCCGTTCGCGACAATCTTGCGCCGAGACACGAAAAAGGCCCCCGCCGGAACAGGGGCCTTCTCGAGATCGGAATGTCGCCGGCCTCAGTGGGCGGCGGCGTCCTTCTTGTCGCGCAGAAGCAGCGTGCCGGCGGCGATCATCACCACCGCCGCGATCAGGCCCGCGAAGAAGCCGGCGGTCGGGACGCAGAACCACAGGACCAGCAGCAGCAGGAACGCGGAGATGTACAGCGAGCCCCACTTGGTCATGCCCATGACCAGGTGGAAGGTCGAGGTCTGCTCGGCGATGTCCATCGCGCCGCGCTGGTAGTCGGACGAGTCGCCGGCCATCAGGATTTCACTCTCATGAGAAATGGGAAGAACGTCGCCTGCGGCGATACACGAACCCCTGTCCGGGCTCAACCCGGCCAGGTCGCCAAAAGCGTTCGAAGGGCTGCGACCAATGCGAGCGGCTGGTCGATCATGACGTGGTGGTGGCTGTCGGGGATCTCGATCTCGCGCACCTGCTCGTCCAGGAAGCTCTTCTCGCCCGAGGCTCGGCGCTCGATGATCCGGCTCTTGTCGCCATAAAGATGGACCATCGGGACCTGCAGCCTCGGCATGGCCCCGCCGAACGTGCCGTCGGTGCGGTCCAGCTTCTCCCACATGTTCGGATCGAACTTCCAGACATAGCCCTCGCCGCCTTCGGGCAACGGCGCGCGCTTCAGCGAGCGGCGGGCGATGAAGTCGAGGATGTAGTGGTTCTCGGCCGGCTGCGGCGGCATCAGGCGAAACCGGGCCAGGGCGGCTTCCAGGGTGGGATAGACCCGGCTCGGCTTGTCGGCGCTGGGGATGTTGGCCAGCATCTCGGCGCGCTTCTTGCGCTCTTCCAGCACCTCGGGCGGCGGCCCGCCGAAGCCGGTGTCCACCAGCACCGCGGCGCGCATCTGCTCGGGATAGCGGGCGGCGGCGAAGAACACCTGCCCTCCGCCGAACGAATGGCCGATGTAGATCGGCTTCTGCCCGTCGGCGAACAGCCCGGTCGCCTTGGCGACCGCGTCGGCGTCATGGGCGAAGTCGTGGAAGCGGTAGGTCTCGCGCCAGTCGGAATCGCCCATGCCCACCAGCGACATGGCCGTGACGCGATAGTCCTTGGCGAGGTAGGGGGCGATGAAGCTCCACCAGTCGGCGTGGGCGCTGTTGCCGTGGACCAGCAGCAGGCCGGGCCTGCCCGCCTCGCCCCAGGTCAGGGCCTCCAGCTTCGCGCCCTGGGAGTCGACGAAGGTCCGCTCGGGCTCCTGGGCGATGGCCCACTGGAACCACGCGGGCGACGGCGGAGCCTCCCCCTTGTAGGGCGCGAGCGGCGCGCGAACCTCGGGCGGCAGGCCGTCGGCATGGAACGGCCGGTCGTCGTACGTCTCTTTCGAACCCGCCGGGGTCTTGGTCACGTCATCAGCCATACCCAAGGCTCTAACGCCCGTTTGAAAAATGGCAAGCGCGCGGGCTACTTGCTGGTCAGGCGCCAGGTCCCGTCCCAGTCCGCCGGTGGCGACTGTCGGAAGGCGCGGGTCCGCTCCAGCATGATCGCCGAGGGGCCGTCGCCCGCCGCCGAGGTCAGGGCCTTCTGGAACAGCTTCTCGGCGGAGGCCCATTCGCCCTTGCGGTAGTGCTCCAGGCCCTTGGCGTAGAGCTCGAACAACGCCTGCCGCTCGGGCGGCAGCATTCCGGCCATGGCGGCCAGCTCATAGACCGTCACCGGTTCCTCGCGGCCGACCACGGCCACGCGATCCACCTCGCGCGCCTCGATCGCCGCGCCGGCCGCCCGGCGCGTGTCGCCGTCGATCAGGATGCGGGTGCCATAGGCCTTGTTCGCGCCCTCCAGCCGCGAGCCGAAGTTCACGGTATCGCCCATGACGGTGAAACTGCGCGCGATGTCGGAGCCGATACTGCCGATCACCACCTCGCCGGTGGAGAGTCCGATGCGCATGTCGATCTTCGGCGCGTCACGGCGCAGGCCCAGGATGTCGGGCACCCGGGTCTTGAAGGCCTCCAGGCGCTCCATCTGCTCCAGCGCCGCGGCGCAGGCATCGGCCGCCTGGGTCTCCGGATCGCTGAACGGCGGCGCCCAGAACGCCATGATCCCGTCGCCGATGTACTTGTCGATCAGCCCGCTCTTGTCGCGGATCGGCCCGGACATCTCGCTGAAGTAGGCGTTCATCAGGGCCACGACGGCGCCGGGCTGCAGCCGCTCGGCCACAGAGGTGAAGCCGGCGAGGTCCGAGAAATAGACCGTCGCCGTCTGCTTGGCCCCGGCCGAGACGCGCTCGGCGCGGCCCTCCTCCACCAGTTCGGCGACCACCCGCGGGTCCACGTACTGGCCGAAGGTCTCCTTGATGTGGGCCTTGGCGCGCAGGCCCCCGATCATGGTGTTGAAGGCCCGGGTCACGTCGCCGATCTCGTCGGCGCTGGTGACGGGGACCTCGGCGTCGAGCCGCCCGGCTTCCACGGCCTGGGCGCCGGCCTGCAGCCGCACGATCGGTCGGGTCAGGTTGCGGGCCACCAGCCAGGCCAGCATGATCCCGACCAGCGCGGAGGCGCCGATCAGGCCGAGATTGGCCTGCATGGCCAGCTTCTGGTTCCGCTCCACGATGACCGCGCCGACGGCGACGAACTCCGCCACCTCGCGCTTCACGGTCTTGACCTTGGTCAGCAGTTCGTCGGCGCGTTCCTCGGCCTCGGCGTCGAGGCGGTCCTCCAGCGCGGAGCCCTCCTCGACGGTGCAGAGCCGACGCAGCAGCGGGTCGACCCTGGCGTGGGTCGCGTCGATGTCGGCGATCAGGACGTCCAGCCGCGCCAGCTCGACCTTGTTTCGCTCCAGCACGGCCAGCTCGGCGCCCCTGGCGCGAAGCGCGCGGGCCTGGGCGATCAGGGCGTCGCCCTTGACGCTATGCCCCGCGACTTCCCGAATGCACTCGGCCTCGCCGGCACGCCCTGTCGCGCGGGCCCCTACGTCCAGCCGGGCCGCCTGCATCTCGCTGTGCAGGTCGGCCAGGGTTGTGGTCAGGGGGTGCAGCGAATGGTTCAGCGTACGCAGCTGGCGATGCACGTCGCCCGCTAGACGTCCCGACACGAGGGACGCCACGACCATGAGCACCAGCAGCGCTACGGTGACGCCGAAGATCTTGGCGCCGATCGATCTGAAGTAAGACGCCATCGCCCCCGCGCCTGGCCAAGCCGCATCGGCTCACGCCGACGATACACGAGCGCACGGATGGGTTGAAACTGTGAAGGTTGGGTTACGCCCCGCGAGCGAGCGTCGCGGGGCGCCGCCCGATCAGCAAGTGGAGCCGCCGTCGACCACGATGGTCTGGCCCGTCGTCCAGGCGCCCGCGCGCGAGGCCAGATAGACCGCCGCGCCGGCCAGGTCGTCCGGCTCGCCGAGGCGACGGAGCGGCGTGCCCGAGCTGGCGCGCGCCTCGCCGGCCGGGGTGTCCCACAGCGCCTTGGCGAAGTCGGTCTTCACCAGGCCCGGGGCGACACAGTTCACCCGGATGTTGTCGGGGCCCAGCTCCTGGGCGAGGTTCCGCGCCAGCTGCATGTCGGCCGCCTTGGAGATGCAGTAGGCGCCGATCACGGTCGAGCCGCGCAGCCCGCCGATCGACGAGACGATGATGATCGAGCCGTCCTTGCGCTCACGCATCTCGGGCGTGACCATCTGGATCAGCCAGTTGTTGGCGATGATGTTGTTGTCGAGGATCTTGCGGAACGCATCGTCCGTGATGTCGAGCTGGCTGCCGTAGAACGGGTTCGAGGCCGCGTTGCAGACCAGGATGTCGACCTTTCCGAACGCCTTGCGGGTCTCGTCGACCAGCCGCTGAAGGTCCTCCTTCGACGAGATGTTCGCCGGCACGGCGATCGCGTGGCCGGGGCTGCGTTCGTTGATCACCGCGGCGACCTCCTCGCAGGGGCCGGCCTTGCGCGAGCTGATCACCACCTTGGCGCCCTGCTGGGCCATGCGCTCGGCGATGGCGCGGCCGATCCCGCGCGACGAGCCGGTGATGATCGCCACCTTGCCGGTGAGGTCGAACAGGCCGTTGACGCTCACAGGGGGGGCTTCGAGAACTTGGCTCATCGGGGCGCTCCATCCAAACGGTTGTTTAAAGTTGGCGCCATTTGCGACGGCTGCTGACGTTCGGTCAAGGCGCGCCGGCATCCCGAACGTTCAAAAGCGGAGCGGGACGCCGGCCTCCCGGAACGCGACCGTGCCGCCTTGCGGTCCGGCCCGCCGCTCGTCCAAGATCGCCGCTCATCGGGGGGAGATTTCGTGATGCGTATGGTGGGGCGCGTGGCGCTGGGGCTGGTCGCCCTGCTGGCCGTTCTGGTGGCCGTCGTCCTCGTGCGGACATTCACCTACAAGGGCCCTGCCGTCGCCGGAGAGCCGGTGAAGCTGGCCGCCGCCCAGGCGGTCGACGCCGACCGCGCGGCGCGGAACCTCTCCGCGGCCATCCAGATCCGCACCGTGCGGCACCAGGACCGGACGCAGGACGAACTGGGCGAATGGGCCCGCTTCCACGCCTTTCTCCAAACCGCCTATCCCAAGGCGCATGAGGTGATGCGCCGCGAGGCCATCGCGCACGAGACGCTGGTCTACACCTGGCAGGGCTCGGACGCCTCGCTCGCGCCGATCATCCTGATGGCGCACCAGGACGTGGTGCCGGTGACGCCGGGCACGGAAAAGGACTGGAAGCACCCGCCCTTCGAAGGCATCATCGCCGAGGGCGCGGTCTGGGGCCGCGGCGCCATCGACGACAAGGGTTCGCTGATCCCGCTGTTCGAGGCGGTCGAGACCCTGGCGACCCAGGGATTCCAGCCGCGCCGCACGATCATCCTAGTGCTGGGCGGCGACGAGGAGGTCCAGGGCGGCGGCGCCCAGGCCGCCACGGCGCTGCTGAAGGCGCGGGGCGTGAAGGCCGAGTTCGTCCTCGACGAGGGGATGGCGATCGTGTCGGACAACCCCGTCACCGGCGGCAAGCTGGCGCTGATCGGCACGGCCGAGAAGGGCTATGGCACCCTGAAGGTCACCGCCAAGGCGGCCGGCGGACACTCCTCGACCCCGCCCGAGGACGGCGGCGGCGTGGTGGCCTTGGCCAAGGCGGTCACGGCGATCGCCAGCGATCCCTTCCCCATGGCCTTCCGCGGCCCCGGCGCCGACCTGCTGCGCCACGCCGCGCCCGGCGGCTCGTTCCTGGTGCGGATGGCGGTGGCCAACGAGTGGCTGTTCCGCCCGCTGCTGATCAAGCAGGTCGGGGCGTCACCCGCCGGGGCGGCCATGCTGCACACGACGATCGCGCCCACCATGCTGAAGGGCAGCCCCAAGGAGAACGTGCTTCCCCAGGACGCCACGGCCTGGATCAACTATCGCATCGCGCCCGGCGACACGGCCGCCGACGTCATCGGGCGGGCCAGGGGCGCGGCCGACGGCCTCCCCGTCGACATCAGCTGGAACACCCCGCCCTCGGAGCCGACCCGGGTCTCGTCGACCTCGTCCTGGGGCTGGCGGACCCTGTCGGGGGTGGCCTCGGCCGAGAGCGGCGCCCCGGTCGCCCCGGCCCTGGTGGTCGCCGGCACCGACAGCCGCTGGCTGGAGCCCGTGGCCAAGGACGTCTACCGCTTCCAACCGCTGGAGCTCAGCACCTCGGCGCTGGGCATGATCCACGGCACCAATGAGCACGTCAGCGTCGAGAATCTGGGCCGGGCTGTGAGATTCTTCACCCGTCTCATGGCCACCTCGGCCGGCTGACCACCCTGCGCACTTGCCGTGGGGGCTCAGGACCAATAACTCCTGATGTGAAACTCCGACTTTGAAGGCGCCCAAGATGCTGAAGTGGACCTCCTACCTCGACGACGAGGACGGCGACGAAGACAAGGGCCGCCAGCCCGACATGCCGATGAACGCGGGCCCGGTCCAGAACGCCCTCTTCAAGTCGCGGACCGTGCTGATCTTCGGCGAGATCGACATGCGCCTCGCCGAGCGCGTGACCGCCCAGATCACCGCCTTCGCGTCCGAGAGCGACAAGCCGATCCGCGTGATCATCAACTCGCCCGGCGGCCACGTGGAAAGCGGCGACACCATCCACGACATGATCCGCTTCTGCGGCGTGCCGGTGAAGGTGATCGGCACCGGCTGGGTCGCCAGCGCCGGCGCCCACATCTACCTCGGGGCCACCAAGGAAAACCGGCTCTGCCTGCCGAACACCCGCTTCCTGCTGCACCAGCCGGCCGGCGGCGTTCGCGGCCAGGCCTCGGACATCCAGATCGAGGCCGAGGAAATCATCAAGATGCAGGAGCGGGTGAACCGCCTCATCGCCCGCGAGACCGGCCAGACGTACGAAAAGATCGTCAAGGACACCCAGCGGAACTTCTGGATGAACGCCGAGCAGGCCGTCGAGTACGGCCTGGTGGGCAAGATCATCACCGACGCGTCCGAGGTCGGCTGACCCGACATCGCTCTCTCCTCCCCCTGAACGGGGGAGGAGCTGGAGAACCGAATGCCCAGCGCTGAGCCCTGGTGGAAGGGCGCGGTCCTCTACCACATCTACGTCCGCAGCTTCTTCGACAGCGACGGCGACGGGCACGGCGACCTACCGGGCGTCGAGGCCAAGCTGGACTACATCCAGTCGCTGGGCGTCGACGGCGTCTGGCTGTCGCCGATCCACCCCTCGCCCAACCGCGACTGGGGCTACGACATCGCCGACTTCGAGGGGGTCCAGGCCGACTACGGGACGGCCGAGGACTTCCAGAACCTGCTGGATGCGGCCCACGCGCGCGGCCTGAAGGTCGTGCTGGACGAGGTGCTGAGCCACACGTCCGACGTCCATCCCTGGTTCGTGGAGAGCCTGACCGGCGGCAGGAACGGCCCCAAGGCCGACTGGTACGTCTGGGCCGATCCCCAGGAGGACGGCACGGCGCCGAACAACTGGCTCAGCGTCTTCGGCGGGCCGGCCTGGGCCTATCAACCGGCGCGACGCCAGCACTATCACCACAAGTTCCTCCGCCAGCAGCCCAAGCTGAACTGGCGTGACCCAGGCGCGCGCGAGGCGGCGCTGTCGGTTCTGGACTTCTGGCTGTCGAAGGGCGTCGACGGTTTCCGCCTCGACGTCGCGGGCACCTATCTGCACGACGCGGCGCTGACGCCGAACCCGCCGGTGCCGCTGGACGAGCGCCGGGGCCTGCACTGGAGCCATGCCGGCAACCTGCAGCAGCACCTCCACGACTCCAACCTACCCGAGAACGTCGAGATGCTGGAGCTCATCCGCCGCCGGGTGGAGGCGCATGACGGCAGGAACGGCGGCGAGCGTTTCGTGTTCGGCGAGTTCTCCGAGGAGGAGGCCCGCTGCGGCGCCTACTGCACGCCGGCCGACGGCCTGCATTCGGGCTACACCTTCGTGATGCTGCTTGCGCGCAAGCTGCAGCCCGGGTTCGTCACCCAGCATTACCAGACGCTGGAAGCCTATCCCGGCCACTGGCCGACCATCAGCTTCTCGAACCACGACGTGCCGCGCACGGTCAGCCGGTTCGGCGGGCCGCAGGCCTCGCCCGACCTGGCCAAGATGCTGTTCGCCCTGCTGGTGACGCTGAAGGGCACGACCCTGGTCTACCAGGGCGAGGAGCTGGGCCTGCCCCAGGCCAGCCTGACCCGGGACCAGCTGCGCGACCCGGTCGGCGACCTCTACTGGCCCTACGACGGCGGCCGCGACGGTTGCCGCACGCCGATGCCTTGGACCACCGGCCCCAACATGGGCTTCACCCATGGCGAGCCCTGGCTGCCACTGGCGAAGGAGCACGCCGGCCTGTCGGTGGAGGCACAGGGCGAGGACCCCGACTCCGTCCTCAGTTTCTCCCGCGAGGTCATCGCCCTGCGCAAGGCGACGCCGGCGCTGGGCCTCGGCGACATCGCGTTCCTCGGCGCGCCCGAACCGCTGGTCGCGTTCGTCCGCCGGCACGAGGGCGACGAGGTGATCTGCGTCTTCAACTTCGGCGACATGCCGCAGGTCTTCGCCCACCCCTCGCTGGAGCGGGCCGAACTCCTGCCCCTCAGGACCGGGGAGGCGGACCTGCGCGGCGGATCGGTGGGCCTGTCGCCGCACGCGGCGGCCTTCCTGCGGATCGTCTAGGCGGCTACAACCGGCGCATGCCTGATGGTGAGACCCGCGCCGCGCGGGCCAATACGCGTTTCGGCCAGGGCTTTGTGACCGACGCCTGGTACCTGGCCGCCCTGAGCCCCGAGCTCAAGCCCGGCAAGCTAATCCACCTGGGACTGCTGGGCGAGCCCGTGGTGCTGGGCCGTGGCCGCGCGGGTCAGCTCTTCGCCCTGCGCGACGTCTGCCCCCACCGCGCGGCGCCGCTGTCTGCCGGCCGGATCCACCGCGACGCCGCGGGCGCCGAGACGGTTGAATGCCCCTACCACGGCTGGCGGTTCGGCGCGGACGGCGCCTGCCGGGCGATCCCGTCGCTGACCGCCGACCAGGGGATGGACGTCTCGCGCATCCGGGTGCGGCGCTATTCGGTGGCGGAGAGCCAGGGGATGGTGTTCGTCTGGGTCGGCGCCGATCCGGCCGCCGAGCCCGACCTCGCCCCGCCTAGGTTTCCCGGCGTGGTGGGAGGCGGCCCCAAGATCATCGACCGGATGGTGTTCGACGCCCACATCGACCAGGCGGTCGTCGGCCTGATGGATCCCGCCCACGGGCCCTACGTCCACCGGCAGTGGTGGTGGCGCACCGCCGGCAGCGAGCACGACAAGGAAAAGCGGTTCGAGCCCCGGGACGAAGGCTTCTCGATGGTGCGCCACGCGCCGTCCAGCAACAGCCGCGCCTACGCCATCCTGGGTGGCCAGCCGCGCACCGAGATCACCTTTCGTCTGCCCGGCTATCGCTGGGAGCATGTGACGGTCGGCGCGCGCCAGGTGCTGTCGCTGACCTGCCTGACGCCGCTGGATGAGCATCGTACGCAGATCACCCAGCTCGCCTGGTCGGATCATCCGGCCTTCACCCTGCTGAAGCCGATCCTGGCGCGCATGGCGCGGACGTTCCTGCGTCAGGACGCCGAAATGGTGAACCTGCAGAACCAGGGGCTGAAGCACGACCCGACCCTGTTGTGGATCGACGACGCCGACCGGCAGGCCAAATGGTACCAGGCCCTGAAGCGCGAATGGCTGGCCAGCCGCCGCGACGGCCGCCCGTTCGTGAACCCTGTGGAGCCGACGACGCTGCGCTGGCGCAGCTAGCCGGGATCAGGCCCGCTCGTTGAAGCGGTCGCCCAGGTAGACCCGGCGCACTTCCGGATCATCGACGATCTCGTCCGGGCTGCCTTCGAAGAGCACCTCGCCGGCGTGGATGATCGAGGCGCGGTCGATGATGTCCAGCGTCTCGCGGACGTTGTGGTCGGTGATCAGGATGCCGATGCCGCGCTTCTTCAGGTAGCCGATCACCTCGCGGATGTCGGCGATGGCCAGCGGGTCGATCCCGGCGAAGGGTTCGTCCAGCAGCATGAAGGACGGCTCGGACGCCAGGGCGCGGGCGATTTCCACCCGGCGGCGTTCACCGCCCGACAGCGAGACAGCCGGCGAGTTCTTCAGATGCTCGATGCGCAGTTCCTCGAGCAGGGCGGTCACGGTCTCGCGCGCCTTCTTGCCGTCGCGCTGGCGCAGCTCGACCACGGCCATGACGTTTTCCCAGACGCTCATGCCGCGGAAGATCGAGGTTTCCTGCGGCAGGTAGCCCACGCCCATCCGGGCGCGCTGATACATCGGCTGGGCGGTGATGTTCTCGCCGTCGAGGTAGACCGCGCCGAAGTCGGCCGGGATCAGGCCGGTGATCATGTAGAAGCAGGTGGTCTTGCCCGCACCGTTCGGGCCCAGCAGACCCGCGACCTCGCCACGGGCCAGCCGCAGGGACACGCCCTTCACCACCGGCCGGCCGCGGAACGACTTGCCGATGTTGTCGACGACCAGACCCTCGGTGGGGATGGCGCCCTTGGACTGGGCCTGGACCCGCTGCGGTGCGTTCACTTGGAGGCGCTCTGCGTCTTCTTCGAGGGGTAGAACACGCCGCGCGGACGCGAGGCGGCGTTCTTGCCGGTGGCCGAGCCGACCATGCGGCCTTCGCCCGTCTCGGTGTTGAACACCATCTTGGAGCCGCGCAGCACGTTCTGGCCCTGGACCGCCACCACGTCGCCGGTGAGCGTCACCGAGGCGTTCTGAGCGTCATAGACGCCGTTGTCGCCGCGCACCCGCTGGTCCTTGGACGTCACGTAGTAGACCGAGCCCTCGGCCTCCATCCGCAGCAGGTCGCCGCAGGCGCCCGTGCCGGTGGCCGAGGTCGCGCCGGCCTTGGTGGCGAAGACCGCGCGGATCAGGTTGGCGCGCAGGCGAGCCTGGCCCTGCAGGGCCTCGGCGTTGCCGCGCCAGGTCGAGACGCAGGCCTTGTTCTGCACTTCCAGTTCGTCGGCGGTGATGTCCACCGGCCCGTCCGAGTTCGGACCCAGGCCCTGGGCGTGCGCGGCGCCGCCGGCCAGCAGGACCGCGGCGAACAGGGTGGAGGTGGCGAAGGTCTTCATGACGTCTTTCTGCGCTCGCCGCTTACTTCTTCGTCTCAAGGCGCGTGCGGACCCCGCCCTTGAACACCATGGTCTCGCCCTTGCCGTATACGCCATAGGACTGCGCCTGGATTTCTCCAAGACCACCCGCGCCCTGAATAGGACCTGAACCCACGACTTCGCCGGTCTTGGTGTCGAACAGAGACGCGGCGGTGGTGAAGGCGTTCTTGGCGTCCTGCATCTGCACGCCGTTGCTGAGTTCCAGCTTGCCGTTCTGTTCGTGGAAGACCCCGTCGGCGCCGTTGATGCGCATCTGGTCCGGGCCGCCCTCGTCCAGCACCAGCGCCGGCTTCTTCAGGATCACCCGCTGGTAGTCCAGCCGGTCGCGGATCGCCGACTCGGCGGTGAGAACGAACGCGCGCCCCTTGTCGTCGCGACCGACGAACCGGGGGCTGATGAGGCGGATGGGCTCGTCCTGGCCGGTCTGGGCGGACTTCGGCTGGGCGTTGAAGGTCGACCACGCCACGCTGCCGATCAGCCCCGCGAAGATCAGCGCGATCGTCGCCGGCAGCACCACACGTAACGTCCGGATCAGGCGCGAGCGCCGGCGCCAGCGCTCGAAATCGGCTCTGCGGGGCGTTGCGGGGATATCGGCGTGGGCGGCCGTCATGGGGCTTATCTAGGTATGAGCGAAGATATCGGCATCCTCCCAGCCGGCCACGTCCAGCAGGGCGCGGTGCGGGAGGAACTCGAAGCAGGCCTTGGCCAGGTGGTCGCGGCCCTCTCGGACCAGCATCGCGTCCAGGCGGGCCTTGAGGGCGTGCAGGTTCAGGACGTCGGAAGCGGCGTAGGCGATCTGATCGTCCGAGAGCTTGACCGCCCCCCAGTCCGAGCTCTGCTGCGCCTTGGAGATATCGATCCCCAGCAGTTCCTTCGTCACGTCCTTGAGGCCGTGGCGGTCGGTGTAGGTGCGGGCGAGCTTGGAGGCGATCTTGGTGCAGTACACCGGCGCGGTGATGACGCCGAGATGCAGCCAGAACATGGCGATGTCGAAGCGGCCGAAGTGGAAGATCTTCAGCACGGCCGGGTCGGTCAGCAGTCGCTTGAGGTTCGGCGCGTCGTAGGTCGAGCGGTCCAGCTTCACCAGGTGCGCGTCGCCCTGGCCGTCCGAGATCTGCACCACGCACAGCGGGTCGCGCCCCAGGCGCAGGCCCATGGTCTCGGAATCGACGGCGACAGCGCTGGCGTTGGTCAGCACCCCGGCCGGCAGGTCGCCTTCGTGAACGTAGTTGGCCACTTTGGTCCCAGAACTCCGAACATGCGGTAACGCCCGGTCTGCGCCGGGTTCGAACCCCCGTGTTTAGATGATCCTTAGGTCAGCGGATAGGGGCCGGGCCTCTCGGGGATCAGAGTTCGACCATGTCGAAGTCGGACTTCGGCGTGCCGCAGAGCGGACAGACCCAGCCGTCGGGGATGTCGGCCCAGCGCGTGCCGGGCTCCAGGCCTTCGCCGGGATCGCCCGCCTCCTCGTCGTAGAGGTAGCCGCAGGTCCGGCACTGCCAGGTCTTGTAGGGGACGTCGGTCATCACTTGGGCGCCGCGAAAGCCACGCGAAGGGTGGCGAGACTGGTGCGGCGGATCCCGTCGAGGTCCACCTGCGGATCGACCAGCCACTGGACGCTGACGCCCAGCAGCAGCGAGCCGACCATCAACGCCGTGGCCTCGGCGTCGAGACCCGGCCGCAGATCACCCGAGGCCTGACCGCGCCGGATCAGGCTCATCAGCCGCACCTTCACCCGCTCGTGCGAGCGCTCGAAGGCGGCGCGCAGTTCGGAGGCGTCGGCCACCGCGCCGGCCATCAGCATGAAGTAGGCCCGCGCCGCGTGCCCCTCGCCCAGGTGGGTCAGGTAGAGGTCGACGTACTCCAGCAGCGCCTCCAGCCCCGGACGTTCGTCCAGGTGGATGGCGGCCAGCTTGGCCTCCTGCTGCTCGTGCAGGTCGGCGATCAGGGCTTCGATGAGCCCCTGCTTGGAGCCGAATTTCTGGGTGGCGAGGCCGCGGCTGTAGCCGGCGTTGCGCCCGATCGTCTCGAAGGTCGCGGCCGACACGCCCTGCTCGGCCACGACCTGCGCCGTGGCGTCCAGCAGCCGGCGCTCCGACTCGTCGCTCCGCTCAGCCTGGGTCCGTCTCATCGCCTGGGGCATGGGCCGATTCGTACTTACTTGTTGTACGTATAGCAAGTTGGACCTACCGTCCGCCGCGAGGAAACGCCAAGAGGACCAAAGCGCCATGATCGCGCAGGACATCGCCGAGACCATCATCGACCCCAAGGCCTACGCCGACTTCGACCGCATCGAGGATGCGTTCCGCACCCTGCGCCGCGAGGCCCCTCTGGACGTGGCCCATCCTGACGGATTCGACCCGTTCTGGGTGGTGACGCGCCAGGCCGAGATCCGCGAGGTCGAGCTGAAGAACGAGCTGTTCCACAACGGCGATCGCTCGACCGTGCTCACCACCATCGAGGCCGACCGGAAGGTCCGCGCCATGATGGGCGGCTCGCCGCATCTGGTCCGCTCGCTGGTGCAGATGGACAACCCCGACCACGGCGCCTACCGCCGCCTCACGCAGGGCTACTTCGCCCCGCAGAACCTCCGCGCGCTGGAGGACAGGGTCCGCGAGATCGCCCGGGGCTTCATCGACCGCATGGCGGCCCACGGTGAGCACTGCGATTTCGCCAAGGACGTCGCCTTCCTCTACCCGCTGCACGTGATCATGGAAGTGCTGGGCGTCCCCGAGGTCGACGAGCCGCGCATGCTGAAGCTGACCCAGGAGCTGTTCGGAAGCGCCGATCCCGAGCTGAACCGCAGCCAGGGCAAGGTGACCGATCCCGACCAGGCGCTGGCCAATATCCAGGGCACGGTCGCCGACTTCATCGCCTACTTCAACGAAATGACCGAGGACCGCCGCCGCCAGCCGCGCTCGGACTTGGCCAGCATCATCGCCAACGGCGAGATCGAGGGGCAGGCGCTCGGCCACCTGGAGGCGATGAGCTACTACATCATCGCCGCGACCGCCGGGCACGACACGACGTCCAGCACCACCGCCGGCGCACTGTGGGCCCTGGCCGAGAACCCGCAGCAATTCCGGAAGGTCAAGGACGACCCTTCGCTCATCAAGGGCCTGATCGAGGAGTCGATTCGTTGGGAAACCCCGGTGAAGCACTTCATGCGCACCGCGACCGAGGACACTGAACTCGCCGGCAAGAAGATCGCCAAGGGCGACTGGCTGTTCCTCAGCTATCCGTCCGGCAACCGGGACGAGGCGGTGTTCGACGCCCCCTACACGTTCGACGTGACCCGGGGCGGCAACAAGCACGTGGCGTTCGGTTACGGCGCGCACGTCTGCCTGGGCCAGCACCTGGCGCGGATGGAGATGCGGGTGCTGTGGGAGGAACTGCTGCCGCGCCTGCAGTCGGTGGAGATCGACGGTCAGCCGCGCCGGATGGAAGCCAGCTTCGTCTGCGGCCCGAAGTCGGTGCCGATCCGCTTCAAGATGAACTGAGGCGACCGCGGAAAAGCGGGCTCAACGCGTCACCGCGTCGGAAGCACATCTGTCGGTCGGGAGTTATCCCGACCGACGGGTGGTGCCCAGGAAAGGACTCGAACCTTCACGGCCGTTAAGCCACTGGCACCTGAAGCCAGCGCGTCTACCAATTCCGCCACCTGGGCCCAACCCGTCGGATCGGGAGGCGGCTACATATGGCAAGGTCCGCACGGGGTCAACGGGGCTTTATCGAAGTCGGTTCAGTCGCATTGCGGCGGGGCGCCGCATCGTCTAATTCCCCAGGCTCCACAGCGCCTCTCAAGGATTGGTCCGCGCCGCCATGCAGAACCTCGTCACGGTCTTCGGGGGATCCGGCTTCGTCGGGACGCAGGCCGTCCGTTTCCTCGCCAAGGCCGGCTGGCGCGTCCGCGTCGCGGTCCGCAATCCCAACCTGGCCTACAAGATGCGCCTGCTGGGCGACGTGGGGCAGGTGGACATCGTCCAGGCGAACGTGCGCGATCCCGAATCGCTGAACCGCGCGCTGGAGGGCGCCAGCGCCGTCGTGAACCTGGTCGGCATTCTCTACGAGACCGGCCGCCAGAGCTTCCAGTCGGTCCATGCGGACGGCGCCAGGAACATCGCCGAGGCCGCCAAGGCCCAGGGCGTCACGCGCTTCGTCCAGGTTTCCGCGCTCGGCGCCGACGAGGCCTCGCCCTCGAAGTACGCCCGCAGCAAGGCCGCCGGCGAGGCCGCCGTCCGCACTCAGTTCCCACACGCGACCATCGTGCGGCCCTCGATCGTGTTCGGTCAGGGCGACGGCTTCTTCAACAAGTTCGCCACCCTGGCCCAGTTCAGCCCCGTGCTGCCGCTGATCGGCGGCGGCCACACCCGTTTCCAGCCGGTGTTCGTGGGCGACCTGGGTCGCGCCCTGGCCCAGATCGTCAGCGATCCGGCCAGCGCCGGCCAGACCTATGAGCTCGGCGGCCCCGCCACCCACAGCTTCCGCGAGCTGATGGAGATGATGCTGGCCGAGACCGAGCAGCGCCGCGGCCTGGTCCCCGTGCCGTGGGCGCTCGCCGGCCCGCTGGGCGGCCTTGGCGATCTCGTGGCCGGCCTCCTGCCGCCGCCGGTGACGTCGGACCAGATCGCCCTGCTGAAGGCCGACATTGTCGCCAGCGGCCAGCACCCCGGCCTCAGCGCCCTGGGCATCACGCCCACCTCGCTGGAAGCCGTGCTGCCGTCGTACCTCTACCCGTACCGCAAGGGCGGGCAGTACGCCGACCAGGACGCCCGGGAACTGGAAGCCGGGCGCGCCTAAGGCGCGGCTGGACGGCGCTTCAGAACAGCACCAGTCCGCCGCAGATGTTCATCGCCTGCCCCGTGACGCCCCTCGCCTCCTCCGAGGCGAGATAGGCCGCCATGTCCGCGACCTCCCTGGGATCCAGCAGGCGCTTCTGGATGTTGCGCGCCGCGCGCTCCCGGAACGCCTGACGATCCGCTCCGGGCCCGCCGCCGAAGTGGTCGGCGATGGCGTCCATCATCGGGGTGTCGATCGGACCGGGGCACAGCGTGTTGGCGGTGACGCCGTGCTTGCCCAGGATGCCCAACTCCAGCGCCAGCGCCTTGGTCAGGCCGATCACCCCGTGCTTGGAGGCCGCGTAGTCGCTGTTCAGCGCCGCCGGCAGTTTGCCCGAGGCCGAGGACAGGGTGATGATCCGCCCGCTGTCCCGCGCCAGCATTCCCGGTAGGAAAGCCTGGATGCAGTAGAACGTGCCGTCGAGGTTCACGGCCATCGTGCGCCGCCATTCCTCGGGCGCGGTCTCGGTCAGCAGCTTGCGCGCGCCCATAACCCCCGCGCAGGTGACCAGGATGTCGGCGCGGCCGAACCGCGCCTCGACGTCCGCCGCCAGGGCGCGCACGGCGGCGATGTCGGTGACGTCCACCACGTGCGAGACGCCTGTTCGGCCCAACGCGGCGACCTCGTCGGCCACGGCACGGGCCTGGTCGGCGACGTTCGACACGACCACCACATCCGCCCCGCGCTCGGCCAGGACCAGGGCCGTCGCGCGGCCAATGCCCGTGCCGCCACCCGTGACGACCGCGACCTTGCCTTCCAGGCGGCTCACGCGGCCGCTCCGGCCTTGCGCGACGGATCCGGCTTGGGGAACAGGTCGTGCGGTTCGGTCTCCACCTCGAACACATTCAGGAAGTTCGAGACCAGCTGATAGAAGCCGACCGTCAGCACGAAGTCGGCGAACCCGTTCGCGCCCAGCAGCGCCAGGCCCTCGTCGCGGTCGGCGGGGTCCAGGGTGTGCCGGGCCACCAGGGCGTCGGTCAGACGCAGGATCGCCCGCTCGTCGCCGGACAGGGCAGCCGCGTCGGCCCCCACCGCGCACGCGGCGAGCTGGGCGTCGCTGAGGCCCATCAGACGGCCGATCTGCTCGTGCTGATAGACCTCGTACGGGGCCTGATAGAGGTGGCCGACCCGGACGATCGCAAGCTCGCGCCAGGTGGCCGGCCAGGTCTTGGCCCACATCACCGCGTCGGCCATGGCCGTGAAGCCCGGCGCCACGTTCGGCGAGTGCATGAGCATCTTGTAGACGTTGGCGTCGCGCTTATCGGCGACGATCTTCTTCAGCTCGGGCGTCAGGGCCTCTAGGTCGGGATACTGCATCGCGGACTTCCTGCTTAGGCGGGTCAATCGGTGGTCAGGACGATCTTTCCGAAGTGGCGGTTGGCCTTCATGTGGGCGAAGGCGCCGACCGCGTCGGACAGGGCGAACCGGGCGTCGATCGGCAGGACCAGACGTCCCGCGTCGATGGCGTCGCCCAGCGCCGCGCGGGCGCGGCTGACCAGTTCGATCACCTCGCGACCATCGCGGGTTCGGAACGTGACGCCGACGTAGGTGATGCGCCGCATGGAGTGGAGATCGAAATCCACCTCGGCCGCCTCGCCGGCCATCCGGCCGACGTTGACGATCCGCCCGCCGATGCGTGTCGCGCGCATCGCGTCGTTGAACAGCGGGCCGGCGAGTTGATCGACCACCAGGTCGACGCCCTTCCCGTCGGTGGCGGCCAGCACCGCATCGACCCAGTCGCTCGCACCGGTGTCGACGGCAATGTCTGCGCCGAACTCGGCCAGGCGATCGCGCTTTCCGGGCGTGGTCGACGAACCGATGACGAGGCCAGCGCCCAGCTCGCGGGCGATCAGCAGCCCCATCAGCCCCACCCCGGAACTCGCGCCCTGGATCAGCACCGACTGACCGGGCCGCAGCGCGCCATGGGTCGCCAGGGCGTCATGCATGGTCTGAATCGCCACCGGCAGGGTCGCCGCCTCGGCGTAGTCCAGAGCGTCGGGGATCGGGTGGATCAGCGCGTCGTGCGCCAGCGCGAAGTCCGCGAAGGCTCCGCCACCCGCGCCCATGACCCGGTCGCCGACCTTCCAGCCCGTCACCTGTTCGCCCACGGCCGCTACCTCGCCGGCCCATTCGAGACCCAGCGGCGCGCCAAGACCGCCGGCCGCGCCATGCGAGGCGCCGCGCAGCATGTTGAGGTCAGCCCGGTTGAGCGGCGCCGCCCGCACGCGGACGAGCACTTGCCGGGCGCCGGGCGAAGGGCGCGGAATCTCGGCGAGCAACGGCCCTTCAGTGCTGGAGACGAGCGCCCGCATCGTCGCGGGCAGATCGGTCATCAGCGGATGACCCGGATCGGGTCCGAGCCGTCCCAGCCGTGGGCGACCTTGCGGATGTGCTCGAAGGTCCGGCCCTTCGAGCCGCTGATGTCGGAGATCTCGATGATGGTGCCCGGGTGGGCCTGGGTGTCGAAATAGGCGAAGCGGCCCTGCTCGCCACCGATCGAGCCTTCGTGGCCGACCACGTAGCCCAGCCCGAGCGCCTTGTCGTAGAGGCCTTGGTAGTCGTGGGTCCAGTACGACATGTGCTGCAGGCCCTCATGGCCGGCGTCGAGGAACTCCTTGTACATCGACGGCGCGTCGTTGCGCTGCTGGATCAGTTCGATCTGCAGATCGCCCGAGTTGGCCAGGGCGACCGACATCTTCATCTCGGAGGCGACGCCGCGATGGCGGAACCAGTCGGTCTTCACGTCCTCGATGTAGAACCAGGGGCCGACGCCCATGACCTCGATCCAGTGGGTCATCGCCGCCTCGATGTCGCGCACGACGTAGCCGTTCTGACAGACGTTCCCGAAAATCCGGCTCATGGTCTCTCCCTGGGCGCTCGTCTCTTATGAACGAACGTTCGTTCACTACCTATCGCATACACCCCGCCCACTCAACGGCGATTGTTGGCCCCGGGGGATCGTCGTAGGTGTGCCCGGCCCGGCCGGCGGTGGCGTCGGGGCGCGGACGGATGTGGCGTGACCGACAGACCCGAGGAAGCTTCGACCCGGAGCCGCATGCTGGACGCGGCGCTGCGCCTGTTCGCGGAGAACGGCTTTGCCGGCACCTCGATGCGCATGCTGGCGCGCGAGACGGGGCTGCGCGAGAGCAG
The DNA here is from genome assembly GCA_040752615.1 of Pseudomonadota bacterium. Lineage (GTDB taxonomy): Bacteria > Pseudomonadota > Alphaproteobacteria > Caulobacterales > Caulobacteraceae > Phenylobacterium. The sequence goes on from JBFMGV010000008.1 coordinate 32,911, forward strand.
CTTCTACAATCACTTCGCCAGCAAGGATGAGCTGTACCAGGCGGTGATCGGACAGTGGGGTCCGATGGAGTTCGTGCAGCGGCTCAAGAGTGAGGAGTACCGCGCCCTCTCCGATCAGCCGGCCGCCTTCTTCAGGCTCTGCGGAAAGCACCTCGCCGATCGCTGGATGGACCCGCGCGACCGCCTGTTCATGGCGTTGATCAACACCGAAGGTTCGGGCGGACCGGCCCAGAAGCGCTACTACGACGCCCTGTTCCGCGAGGAGATCGAGCTGCTGGCCGACTACTGCGCCCAGTTCAAGGCGGCGCACGGCCTGTTCGCGCCGGACCCGAAGGAGACCGCGCGCATGTTCGTCGCCGGCCTGACCCTGATCCGCCGCGAACTGCTGATGACCTCCACGGCCGAGCCGTCACGCGCGGCGGTCGATGCGGCCGTCTCGGCCTACATCGAGAACTACATCGCCACCGTCCTGCGCTGAGCCGGCTCAGGTCAGCGTCAGCAGCGCCAGCCCGATCCCGCCGATGGCGATCCGCAGCCAGCCGAACGGCGCGAGGCCGCGGCTGGTGACCACGGCCAGCATGGTGCGGATCACCACAAGGGCCACCAGGAAGGCCACCACGAAGCCGATGGCGATCAGCGGCAGGGTGTCGCCGGTGAGCTGATCGCGGCTCTGCCACGCATCCAGCACGAAGGCGCCCAGCATGGTCGGGATCGCGAGGAAGAAGGTGAACTCGGCCGCCGCGCGCTTCTCCACGCCGAACAGCATCCCGCCGACGATCGTGGCGCCCGAACGGGACACGCCCGGCATCATCGCCAGAACCTGGAACATGCCGATGGCGAAGGCCTTCACCAGCGGCAGGCGGAAGGCGTCGTGGGCCACCGGTTGCGGCGCCAGACGGTCGATGAACAGCAGCACCACGCCGCCAATGATCAGCGAGATGCACTGCACCACCGGCGTCTCGAACAGCACCGCCTTGATGAAGTCGTGGAACGCCAGCCCGAGGACCACCGAGGGAATGAAGGCCAGGATCACGCTGAGCGCGAACCGCCGCGCCTCCGGGTCGGACGGCAGGCTGATCACCTGCTTCCAGAGCTTGCTGAAGTAGAGGACGACCACTGCCAGGATCGCACCCAGCTGGATCATCACCGCGAAGGTGTCCCAGAAGCCGTCGGGCAGACCCATGGCCTTCTTCGCCAGCAGCATCATCCCCGTCGACGAGACCGGAATGAACTCGGTCAGGCCTTCGATGACCGCGAGGATGATCGCGTAGACCCAATCCGGCAGCACAGGCGTTTCTCCGTTCGGAAATCGGCGCGCACCCTAGGCCGGTTCGCCAGTAATCTCAAAATTGGACTAATTATGCCATTCTGACGGGCGTCGCCGATCACAGATCGGTCATGCGTCGCCATAATAGTCCCGTTTAAGTACCACAGGCTTTGCAGGTGTCACGCCGGCCTCTATGGGCGCTCACGAACCTTGCGGAGACCGCGCCCATGGCCGAGCGCATGCTGAAATTCGTCGTCACCCCGCGCACCACGCCCGAGAAGCGTGGCGCCGAGGCGCGCGCCCAGGATTTCCACGAGATCTACCGCGACTTCATCGACGCCAAGGCGGCCGAGCAGGCCTCGCGGTGCTCGCAATGCGGCGTGCCGTTCTGTCAGACCCACTGCCCGCTTCACAACAACATCCCCGACTGGCTGCGGATGACGGCCGAGGGCCGGCTCCAGGAGGCCTACGCGCTCAGCCAGGCGACCAACGCCATGCCCGAGATCTGCGGCCGCATCTGCCCGCAGGACCGCCTCTGCGAGGGCAACTGCGTGATCGAGCAGTCGGGCCATGGCACCGTCACCATCGGCGCGGTCGAGCGCTATCTGTCCGACAAGGCCTGGGAAGAGGGCTGGGTCCAGCCGCTGGCCGCCGGCCCCGATCGCGGCCAGTCGGTAGGCATCGTCGGCGCCGGCCCCGCCGGACTGGCGGCCGCCGAGCGGCTGCGCGAACTGGGCTACGCCGTCACCGTCTATGACCGTCACGACCGGCCGGGCGGCCTGCTGGTCTACGGCATCCCGGGCTTCAAGCTGGAAAAGGACGTGGTCGAGCGGCGCACGCGGCGGCTGGCCGAGGGCGGCGTCGACTACGCGCTCGGCTTCGAAGTCGGCCGCGACGCGACCCTGGCCCAGCTTCGCCAGAAGCACGACAGCGTCCTGATCGCCACCGGCGTCTACAAGGCCCGCGAGATGGGCGTCCCCGGCGTCGGTTCCGAAGGCGTGGTCGCCGCCCTGGATTATCTGATCGCCTCCAACCGCAAGGGCCTCGGCGACGCGGTCCCGGAGTTCGACGACGGCCGGTTGAACGCCGAAGGCAAGCATGTGGTCGTGGTCGGCGGCGGCGACACCGCCATGGATTGCGTCCGCACCGCGATCCGCCAGGGCGCCGCGCACGTCACCTGCCTCTATCGCCGCGACCGCGAGAACATGCCGGGCTCGGACCGCGAGGTGGCGAACGCGATCGAAGAGGGCGTCATCTTCGAGTGGCTGGCCGCCCCCAAGGCGATCACCGGCGAGGCGCTCAAGGCGGTCGGACTGAAGGCCGCGCGGATGCGCCTGGGCGCCCCCGACGCCTCGGGCCGCCAGAGCCCCGAGGAGGTTCCGGGCGCCGACTTCGACCTGAAGGCCGACCTCGTCATCAAGGCCCTGGGCTTCGACCCCGAGGATCTGAAGGCCGCCTTCCAGGCCGACGACCTGGCGGTGACTCGCTGGGGCACGGTGAAGGCCGACCTCAGGACCCTGATGACCTCGATCCCCGGCGTGTTCGCCGCGGGCGACATCGTGCGCGGCGCCTCGCTGGTCGTCTGGGCCATCCGCGACGGCCGAGACGCCGCCGACGCCATCCATCGCTATCTGGCCGCGCACGCCGCGGCCGGCCTCGTCCCGGCGGAGTGATCACCATGACCGACATCCTCGCCCGCTACGAACGCGACCGTCAGCGCCTGCTCGAGGCGAACGGCGGCTACGACATCACCGCCCAGCACGACGCCTGCGGCGTGGGCCTGGTCTGCGCCATCGACGGCAAGCCGCGCCGCGAGGTGGTGGAACTGGCCATCCGCGCGCTGAAGGCCGTCTGGCACCGGGGCGCGGTCGACGCCGACGGCAAGACCGGCGACGGCGCCGGCGTGCTGGTCAGCGTCCCGCAGGACTTCTTCGCCGCTCACGTGGAGCGCATCGGCCACACCGTGCGGCCCGGCCCGATCGCCGTTGGACAGGTGTTCCTGCCCCGCACCGACCTGGGCGCCCAGGAAGCGGCCCGGACGATCGTCGAGAGCGAGGCCCTGCGCTTCGGCTTCTACATCTACGGTTGGCGGCAGGTGCCCGTGGACACCTCGGTCATCGGCGAGAAGGCCAACGCCACGCGCCCCGAGATCGAGCAGATCATGCTGAGCCCGCCCAAGGGCATGGAAGGCGAGGCGCTGGAACGCGCCCTGTTCCTCTGCCGCAAGCGGATCGAGAAGCGCGTCGCGGCGGCCAGCATCCAGCACTTCTACATCTGCTCGCTGTCGGCGCGCGCCCTGATCTACAAGGGCATGTTCCTGGCGCAGCACATCGACGAGTTCTATCCCGACCTGACCGATCCGCGGTTCCAGGCGGCGGTGGCCGTGTTCCACCAGCGCTATTCCACCAACACCTTCCCCGAGTGGCGGCTGGCCCAGCCGTTCCGGATGCTCGCCCACAACGGCGAGATCAACACGGTGAAGGGCAACATCAACTGGATGAAGAGCCACGAGATCCGCATGGCGGGCTCGGCCTTCGGCGACTACCAGGACGACATCAAGCCGGTGATCCAGCCCGGCGGCTCGGACTCGGCGGCGCTGGACAACACCTTCGAGGTGCTGGTGCGGGCCGGCCGCGAAGCGCCGATGGCCAAGGCGCTGCTGATCCCCGAGGCGTGGAACAACCGCAGCGACGAGCAGATCAAGCCGGCGCACCGCGCGCTCTACTCCTACTGCAACGCCGTGATGGAGCCGTGGGACGGCCCGGCCGCCGTCTGCGCCAGCGACGGCCGCTGGGTGATCGCCGGCAAGGACCGCAACGGCCTGCGCCCGCTGCGCGTGGCCCAGACCGACGACGGCCTGCTGATCGTCGGCTCCGAGGCCGGCATGTGCCGGGTCGAGGAGGCGCGCATCGTGCGCAAGAGCCACATCGAGCCCGGCGGGATGCTGGCCGTCGACCTGGTGGAAGGCCGCCTCTATGCCGAGGAGGAGATCCTCGACCGCCTGGCCGCCCAGCACCCCTACGACCGCTGGCTTGGCAACATGGTCAACCTGGAGGATCACATCGGGCCCGGCCCCGAGCCGCGCCTCTACAGCCGCGAGGAATTGGTCCGCCGCCAGGCCGCCGCCGGCCTGACGCTAGAGGACCTGGAGATGATCCTCGCCCCCATGGTCGAGGAGGCCAAGGAGGCCGTCGGCTCGATGGGCGACGACACGCCGCTGGCGGTGCTCAGCGATCGCTACCGGCCGCTCAGCCACTTCTTCCGGCAGAACTTCAGCCAGGTGACCAACCCGCCGATCGACTCCCTGCGCGAGACGGCGGTCATGAGCCTTAAGACCCGGTTCAAGAACCTCGGCAACATCCTGGCTGAGAACGAGACCCAGACGGACGTGTTCGTCATGGAGAGCCCGGTCCTCACCACCGGCATGTACGACCGCGTGGTCGAGATCATCGGCGAGAAGAACGTCGCCAAGATCGACTGCACCATGCCGATCCCGGCGGAAGAGGCGCGTGAGGGCGACACCCTGCGCGCCGCCCTGGACCGCATCCGCGCCGAGGCTGAGGAAGCCGCGTTGCGCGGATGCTCCACCATCGTGCTGACGGACGAGGGTTCGGGCCCCGACCGCGTCGCCCTGCCCATGACCCTGGCCACGGGCGGCGTCCACGCCTGGCTGGTGGGCAAGGGCCTGCGCAGCTACGTCTCGATCATCGTGCGTTCGGCCGAATGCCTCGACACCCATGCCTTCGCGGTGCTGGTGGGCGTGGGCGCGACGGCTGTGAACGCCTATCTGGCGCAGGAGAGCTACGTCGACCGGCTGGACCGCGGCCTGACCGGCGACCTGTCGCTGCGCGACCTCTGCCTGAACCACAAGAAGGCGATCGAGGCCGGGCTGCTGAAGATCATCTCGAAGATGGGGATCTCGGTGATCTCTTCGTATCGGGGCGGCTACAACTTCGAGGCCGTGGGCCTGTCGCGATCGCTGGTGGCCGAGTTCTTCCCGGGGATGCCGTCCCGCATCTCGGGCATCGGCCTGGCGGGCGTCGAACGCCGCACGCTGGACCTGCATCGCAAGGCCTGGGACCCGGCGGTTCTCACCCTTCCGGTCGGCGGCTTCTACAAGGCGCGCCGCACGGGCGAGGCCCACGCGTTCGAGGCACGGATGATCCACGTGCTGCAGTCGGCCTGCGACCGTGGCGACTACGCGCTCTACAAGCGCTTCTCGGACGGGATGCGCACCCTGCCGGCGATCCAGCTCCGCGACCTCTTGGACATCCAGTCCGACACCAAGCCGGTGGGGATCGACGACGTCGAGAGCGTCAACGAGATCCGCAAGCGCTTCGTCACGCCCGGCATGAGCCTGGGGGCGCTGGCTCCCGAGGCGCACGGCGCGCTGAACATCGCCATGAACCGGATCGGAGCCAAGAGCGTCTCCGGCGAGGGCGGCGAGGACCGCGCGCGCTACAAGCCGCTGCCCAACGGCGACAACCCCAACTCGGCGGTGAAGCAGATCGCCTCGGGCCGGTTCGGCGTGACCGCCGAGTACCTGAACGAGTGCCGCGAGATCGAGATCAAGGTCAGCCAGGGCGCCAAGCCCGGCGAAGGCGGACAGCTCCCCGGCTTCAAGGTCACCGAGCTGATCGCCCGCCTGCGCCACGCGACGCCCGGGGTGATGCTGATCAGCCCGCCGCCGCACCACGACATCTATTCGATCGAGGACCTGGCCCAGCTCATCTACGACCTGAAGCAGATCAACCCCGACGCGCGGGTGACGGTGAAGCTGGTCGCCATGACCGGCATCGGCGCCATCGCGGCGGGCGTGGCCAAGGCCAAGGCGGACGTGATCCTGATCTCGGGCAACGTCGGCGGCACCGGCGCCTCGCCGCAGACCTCGATCAAGTACGCCGGCGGGCCGTGGGAAATGGGCCTCTCCGAGGCTCATCAGGTGCTGACGTTGAACAACCTGCGCCAGTTCGTGCGGCTGCGCACCGATGGCGGCATCCGGACCGGCCGTGACGTGGTGATCGCCGCCATGCTGGGGGCCGAGGAGTTCGGCATCGGCACGGCCAGCCTGATCGCCATGGGCTGCATCATGGTGCGCCAGTGCCACTCCAACACCTGCCCGGTCGGGGTCTGCACCCAGGACGAGGCCCTGCGCGCCAAGTTCACCGGCACGCCGGACAAGGTGGTGAACCTCTTCACGTTCATCGCCGAGGAGGTGCGCGAGATCCTGGCGAAGCTGGGCGCGCGCTCGCTGGAAGACATCGTCGGCCGTACCGACCTGCTGCTTCAGGTCAGCCGCGGCGGCGAGCACCTGGACGACCTCGACCTGAACCCGCTGCTGGTGAAGGCCGACCCGGGCGCCAACAAGCCCTACTGCACCCTCGTCGGCCGTAACGAGGTGCCAGACACCCTCGACGCCCAGATCGTCCGCGACGCGGCCCCCATGCTGGAGCGCGGCGAGAAGATGCAGCTGACCTACACCGTGCAGAACACCGCGCGGGCCATCGGCACCCGCACCAGCTCGCACATCGTGCGCAAGTTCGGCATGGACGGCCTGCCCGCCGGCCACCTGACGGTACAGCTCAAGGGTTCGGCCGGCCAGAGCCTGGGCGCCTTCGCGGTGCAGGGCCTGCGGCTGGAGGTGACCGGCGAGGCGAACGACTACGTGGGCAAGGGCCTCTCGGGCGCCACCATCGTCGTGCGGCCGACCCCGTTGCTGGCCAATGCCCATCGCAACGCGATCATCGGCAACACGGTCCTGTACGGGGCGACCTCCGGCCGCCTGTTCGCCGCCGGCCTGGCCGGGGAGCGGTTCGCGGTGCGCAACTCGGGCGCCACCGCGGTGATCGAGGGCCTGGGCGCCAACGGCTGCGAGTACATGACCGGCGGCACGGTCGTGGTGCTGGGACCGGTCGGCTTCAACTTCGCGGCCGGCATGACCGGCGGCATGGCCTTCGTCTACGATCCGGACGACACCTTCCATCGCCAACTCAACGCAGAGAGCGTGGTCACCTGCCGGGCGGCCAACCCGCACTGGCAGGGCGTGCTCAGGACGCTCGTCGAGGAGCACGCCCGCGAGACCGGCTCGGCCCACGCCCACGACCTGCTCCGGAGCTGGGACGTGGCCGTCGGACGCTTCTGGCAGGTCTGCCCGAAGGAGATGGTGGGACGCCTCGACCATAAGCTGGAAGCCGAGGAGCGCGTGCACGAGCGGGCGTGAGCGCGCATTGGATTTCCCTCCCCTTTATGGGGAGGGTGGCGAGCGCAGCGAGACGGGTGGGGAAGTCGCGATCAAGCTCTGAGCTTGGCCAAGGTCTCCCCACCCCGCGCGCCTTTCGGCGCGTCGTCCCTCCCCATGAAGGGGAGGGAAATCACACCCCTTCAGGCTCCGGACCCACATAGCGCGCCCTCGGGCGGATCAGGCTGTCGGTCTGGCCCTGTTCTATGGCGTGGGCGATCCAGCCGGCGCAGCGGGCCACGCTGAAGAGAGCGAACGGCGCGTCCTGCGGCAGCTTGAGCGCCTCGCACGCGGCGATCAGGGCGAAGTCGATGTTGGCCGCGAGGCCCGTGACCGCCTGCACCGCCTCCTGCAGGCGGGCCAGCTCCGCCGTCGGCGCGAACCGGTCCAGCAGCGCCGCCGCCCGCGGGTCGCCGTCCGGATAGAGGTTGTGGCCGAACCCCGGCAGGGCCCGATCGTCGGTCAGCCGGCTGGCGATCGCCTCGCGCGGACCCATCTCGGCCGCCTCGGCGGCGAAGCGGCGGACGGCGGCGGTGGCGCCACCGTGGCGAGGCCCCGACAGGGTGGCGATCCCGGCCAGGCAAGCGGCGCTAAGCGAGGCGCCCGTCGATGCGGCAACCCGCGCCGCGAACGCCGAGGCGTTCAGTTCATGATCGGCCACCAGCACCAGAATGCGGCGGATCAGGTCCGCGCCCTGCCCGCCCGGCCCCTGCCCCCAGGCCAGGGCGAGCCGGTTGTGGATCGCGCCGCCCCCCACGTCGCCCGCCACTGCGTCGGTCAGCACGTCCAGCAGGGTCGCGGCCTCGACCGCCAGGGCCAGCGGCGCGCGGCCGCGCGCCGGCGGATCGACAGCCGCCCGCTGGGCCAGGGCCAGGAACGCGCGCTCGCGCATGTGGGCGGCCGCTGGCGGCGGCGGGCGCTCAGTGCGCTTCAGCGCCGCGCCGTGACCGCCCCGCAGCAGCCGCGCAACGGCCTCCAGCGCCTCGGTCTCGGCCAGCCGGATCGCATCCCGGCCGCGATAGTAGAGCCGCCCGCCGCTGACCGTGGTGATCGCCGAGGCCAGCACCGGCTCGCCCCAACTGATCGCGCCGGCCGCCACGTCAGAGATCTTGCGGCTGCGCGACTTGCGCTCGGCGAGCCCGGCGATATCGGCGGCGCGATAGAGGCTGCGGCGGGGATCGTCGGGGTCGGGCCTCACGCTGATCCGCCCGCGACTGACATAGGCGTAGAGCGTCTGCGATCGCACCCCCAGGCGCGCCTTGGCGTCTTCCGCGCTGATCCAGTCCGACTGCGGCATTATATATTGATTATATTGATCAATCTTGATTTCGCAACAGCCGGGGCGTTTCTCCTTGTCGCAAGACAGATGGAGACATCCCGATGACCGGAACTTCCGATGGCCTCGAAGGCGTCGTCGCCGCTGAAACCGTGCTCAGCGAAGTGGACGGGGCGAACGGCCGCCTGATCATCCGCGGCCGCTCGCTGGACGAGCTGGCCGGCCGCACCAGCTTCGAGGACGCCGTGGCGCTGCTGTTCGGCGGCTTCTACCCGGACCTCCCGGCCGATATCCCCGCCGCCCTGGGCGCCGCTCGCGCCGAGGTGTTCGCCGAGGTCTCGGCCCTGGACACCGGTCTCCTCGACCGCACGCCGATCGAGGCCATGCGCGCTCTCACCGCCCGCCTCGCCGACGGCGACGACGCGAGGGTGGCCTTCCGACTGCTGGCCGCGCCGGCCGTGTTCACCGCCGCCGTGGTCCGCGCCCAGGCGGGCGAGGCGCCCGTCGCCCCCGATCCTTCGATGCGCCACAGCGCCGACATCCTGCGGATGCTGCGCGGCGTCCCCGCGAGCAAGGCCGAGGCCGACGCGCTCGACACCTATCTCGTCACCGTCAGCGACCACGGGCTCAACGCCTCGACGTTCGCGGCCCGGGTGGTGGCCTCGACGCGCGCGGGCCTGACCTCTGCCGTGCTGGCGGGGATCAGCGCGCTCAAGGGGCCCCTGCACGGCGGGGCGCCAGGCCCGGTGATCGAGATGCTGGACGAGATCGGCCAGCCCCAGAACGCCCGCGCCTGGATCGAGGCGGCCCTGGCGCGGGGCGATCGGCTGATGGGCTTCGGCCACCGGGTCTACAAGGTGCGCGACCCCCGCGCCGACGCCCTGAAGACCGCTGTCCGCTGGCTGGACGCGCGTCAGGGCCGGCTGGAGTTCGCCGAGGCGGTGGAGGCCGCGGCCCTGGCGATCCTGCGCGAGCACAAGCCGAACCGCTCGCTGGAGACCAATGTCGAGTTCTACACCGCCCTGTTGCTGGAGGCCCTGGCCTTCCCGCCCGGCGCCTTCACCTGCGTCTTCGCCATGGGGCGGGTCACCGGCTGGTTGGCCCACGCGCGCGAGCAGCTCTCGGGCGGGCGGCTGATCCGTCCGGCCAGTGTCTACGTCGGACCCATGCCCAGGGCGGCGTGAACCCGCCCTCCCCATGACGGGGCGGGAAAGGTATGTGTTTCACATGGCCGCCCGCCTCACCCCCGCAGAGACCGCCAGGCTCACGCGGCGCATCACCCTGCTGTCGATCGCCGCCGCCGCCGTGCTGGTGACGATCAAGCTGGCGGCATGGCTGGCGTCCGGCTCAACGGCCCTGCTCGCCTCAATGGCGGACTCTGCGCTGGATCTGATCGCCTCGCTGATCACCGCCTTCGCCGTTCGCTACGCCGCCGCTCCTCCGGACGCCGAGCACCGCTTCGGCCACGGCAAGGCCGAGGCGTTCGCCAGCCTGCTGCAGGCGGGCCTCGTCTTCGCCTCCGCGGCCCTGATCGTCCGCGAAGCGATCGCCGACCTCACCGACCCGCAGCCGATCGAGCACAGCGTTTGGGCGGCCGGCGTCATGGTCGTCTCCACGATCCTGACCCTTGCCCTGATCACCGCCCAGTCGCACGTCCTGCGGCGGGTTTCGTCCGTCGCCGTGGCCGGCGACCGGGCCCACTACCTGTCGGACCTCGCGTCCAACGTCATCGCCCTGGCGGGAATCGCGGCCGCCGCCTGGTTTGGCGTCGTCGGCTTCGACGCCGCGGCCGCCATCCTGGTGGCCGTCCTGCTGCTGTGGAGCGCCATCGGCGTGTTCCAGCAGGCCTCAAACCAGCTCATGGACCACGAACTGCCGGAGACCAACCGAGCCGAGATCGTGCGCCTGGCCCTCGCGGACGGCCAGCTGGCCAACGTCCACCAGCTTCGAACCCGCGCCTCGGGTCCGTTCATTCACATCCAGATGCACGCGGACCTCGATCCCGACCTCACGCTGGACGCCGCGCACCGGGCCATCGTCGCGGCCGAGAACCGGATCCTCGAGGCCTATCCGGCGGCCGACATCCTCATCCATGCCGATCCGCGCGGCCGGGCGGAACCACATGGCGGCGCATTCGCTGAGGCCGTCGCGGGAACGCAGTAAACGCCCCCTTAACGTGACAGGCGTCTGTTGAGGGCTTTCCGATTCGCCCAAGGAAGCGCGCCCAACGCACCGCCGATGACCATCGAACGCACACTCCTCCACTTCCCGCTCGACCCCGCCTCGCGTCAGGCGCGACTGGCGCTGGGCGAGAAGCGGCTGCCGTTCGTGGATGTCTCGACCCGCTATTGGGAACGCCCGAAGGACCTGACCCGCCTCAACCCCTCCGGGATGGTGCCGGTGCTGATCGAGAAGCCGTCCGACGGCAAACCGCCGCTGGTGCTCTGCGAACTGCGCGCCATCCTCGACCATCTGGAAGAGGCCTATCCCGACCCGCCGCTCCTGGGCCCGGACCCGCACGAGCGGGCCGAGGCCCGGCGGCTGCTGACCTGGTTCGAGCGGAAGTTCGAGTTCGAGGCCTCGGGCTACATCCTGCACGAGAAGATCGAGAAGCGGCTCCTGGGCCTCGGCTCGCCGGACATCGCCAACCTGCGTCAGGGCCGCGAGGGCCTGAAGAACCACCTCTACATCCTCGACCAGATGCTGCAGGCGCGGGAGTGGCTGGCCGGCAAGCGGATGTCGTTCGCCGACTTCGCCGCCGCCGCCCATATCTCGGTGATCGACTACTTCGGCGACATGCCGTGGCGGGAGTTCCCGGCGGTCAAGACGTGGTACATGAAGCTCAAGTCCCGGCCGGCGTTCCGGCCGCTGTTGTCCGATCGCTGGCCGGGTCTTCACCCCGCCGGGCACTATGACGACCTCGACTTCTGACCGCGAAGACCCGCTCCGCCCAGAGTCCCTCATAAGGGCCGAGGCCCTGAAGCTCGGCTTCGACCTCTGCCGCTTCACCGACATCGACGAAACCTGGCCCGCCGCCGGCCGGCTGGAGACGTTCGTCGAGGCCGGCCGCCACGGCGAGATGGGCTGGATGGCCGAGACCCTGGACCGCCGCCGCCACGCGCGCGCCATGTGGAGCGACGCGCGCTCGGCGATCATGCTGGGCGTCAACTACGGCCCCGACCGCGACCCGCTGGAGATCCTCAGCCATCCCGACCGCGCCGCGATCAGCGTCTACGCCCAGGGCGACGACTATCACGACCTGATCAAGAGCCGGCTGAAGGCCCTGGCCCGCTGGCTGATCGCCAGGTTTGGCGGCGAGCTGAAGGTCTTCGTCGACACCGCGCCGCTGCTGGAGAAGCCGCTCGCCGAGCGCGCCGGCCTGGGCTGGCAGGGCAAGCACACCAACCTCGTCAGCCGCGAGTTCGGCTCTTGGCTGTTCCTCGGCTCGATCCTCACGACGCTGGAGCTCGCGCCCGACGGCGCCGACGCCGGCGGCTGCGGCTCGTGTCACGCCTGCCTGGACATCTGCCCGACCGGCGCCTTCCCGGCGCCCTACCAGCTGGATGCCCGCCGCTGCATCTCGTATCTGACCATCGAGCTGAAGGGCCCGATCCCTCTGGAATTCCGCCCGATGCTGGGCAACCGCATCTACGGCTGCGACGACTGCCTGGCGGTCTGCCCCTGGAACAAGTTCGCCCAGGCCGGGCGCGAGCAGAAGCTGGCGGCGCGCGAGGCGCTGAAGGCGCCGGGGCTGGCCGAGCTGTCGCGGCTGGACGACCCGAGCTTCCGGGCTCTCTTCTCCAAGAGCCCGGTCAAGCGCATCGGCCGCGGCCGCTTCGTGCGCAACGTCCTCTACGCCATCGGCAACAGCGGCGACCCCGCGCTGGCGGCGGAGGCCGAGCGGCTGGCCGGGGACGATGACGCCCAGGTCCGCGGCGCGGCCGCCTGGGCGCTGTCACGGCTGCTGGACGCCGATCGGTTCGCGTCCCTGCGAGAGACGCACGGAGCGGATCCCGACGACGAGGTTCGCCGGGAGTGGGAAGCCTAGAAGCCGACCGGCCCCAGGTCCTTGAGGCGCGGCAGGACGGTGTCCTTGCCCGACAGCACCGGCTCGCCGTCCAACGGCCACGCGATGCCGAGATCCGGATCGTTCCAGATGATCCCGCCCTCGCTCTGCGGCGCGTAGGGGCCGTCGACCTTGTAGAAGATCTCGCAATCGTCGGTGATCGTGCAGTAGCCGTGAGCAAAGCCGCGCGGCACCCAGAGCTGCTCGCCGCCCTCGGCGGTCAGTTCCGCGCTCACGTGCTGGCCGTAGGTCGGCGAGCCGGGGCGGATGTCGACGGCCACGTCGAAGATCGCGCCACGCAGGGCCCGGATCAGCTTGCCCTGGGCATTGGGCGCGAGCTGGAAATGCAGGCCGCGCAGGGTGCCCTTCGTGGCGCTGAAGGCCTGGTTGTCCTGGACGAAGGTGGTGTCGGCGACCGTGCCGGCCAGGGCCTTCACACTCCAGGTCTCCGCGAACCAACCACGGGCATCGCCGTGCCGCTTCGGCGTGATAAGCAGCACGTCAGGGATGGCGAGCGGAGTGATCGTCGTCATGAGCCTACCAGTTCGAATGGGTGAAGCCGTCGCATGGCGCAGCGCAGCAGCGATGACAAGGCCGAACAGCCGGCGGCGACCGTCTGCGTGATCGCCTACAACTCCGGGCCGACGCTTCGGGCCTGCCTGGAGCACCTGGGCGCCCAGACGTTCCGCGATTTCGAGACCCTGGTGATCGACAACGCCTCGCCAGACCCCGGCGACTCGTCGATCGCCGCCGAGTTCCCCTGGGCCAGGCTGATCCGCAACGCCGACAACCTCGGCTTCACCGGCGCCGGCAACCAGGGCGCCCGGGAGGGCCGGGGCCGCTGGTACGTGCTGCTGAACCCCGACGCCTATGCCGAGCCGGACTGGCTGGCTCAGCTCATGGCCGCGGCGGGCCGCCACCCGCAGATCCACGCCTTCACCTCACGCCAGATGGCGGCGGATGCGCCGGGCCTGCTGGACGGCCTGGGCGACGTGATGAGCATCACCGGCATCCCCTATCGGGGCGGCTACCTGAACCCGGACACCGGCCAGGCGCGGGAGGGTGAGGTGTTCAGCCCCTGCGGCGCGGCGATGATGATCGACCGACAGCTGTTCCTGGACCTGGGCGGCTTCGACGAGAGCTTCTTCTGCTACGGCGAGGACGTGGACCTCGGCTATCGGCTGCAGCTTGCCGACGAGCCGACCGTGCTGGTCCCGTCGGCCACGATCCAGCACGTGGGCTCGGCGTCCTCAGGCGGCCGCAAGTCGGAGTTCGCGGTCTTCCACGGGACGCGCAACCGCTTCTGGGTGCTGTTCAAGAACACCCCGGCCCTGCTGCTGCCGCTGGTCGTGCCGCTGCACCTGCTGGCGCTGGTGCTGATCTACCTGCGCCGCGAGAACCGCCCGCACATCCGCCTGATCGCCAGGGCGGTGAAGGCGGCGTTCGCCGGAGCGCCAGCCCAGTTCCGCGCCCGCCGCGGCGTCCAGGCCCGCCGCAAGGCGTCGCTGGGCCAGATCGCGGCGGCCATGACCTGGAGCCCCCGGGACCTTTCGGGCCGCCGCCCGGTGATCAAGCCGCTGCGGCGGTAGGCGCCCCCATTCCTCCCCCGCTGGGGGAGGTGTCGCCGAAGGCGACGGAGGGGGTCCTCAACAGCGTTCTGAGCGGTCCCCCTCAGTCAGCCTCGCTGACAGCTCGCCCGATGGGGAGCAATCTGAGCCCGCGTCTACTCCGCCGCCCACTCGATCAGCCGGCGCATGAACTGGGCGCCCCGCTGCATCTGGGCGACCTCGACGTACTCGTCGGGCTGGTGCGCCTGGTCGATCGCGCCGGGGCCGCAGATGACGGTGGAGAAGCCCGCGCCCTGGAACTGGCCGGCCTCGGCGGCGTAGGCCACCACGCGCGGCGGGCCGTTGTCGCCGGCCATGCGGCGGGCGAAGGCCTCGGCCGCGCCATCGGGCTCGGGGGCGAAGGGCGGGACGTTGGTGCGCATCTCCACCACCACGCCGGCTTCGGGCGCTCGCGCCTTGAGCTCGCGATCCAGCGCCTCGGCCTGACGCAGGAAGGGCTGGACCAAAGCCTCGGGCGTGTGCGGCGCGGGGCAGCGCAGGTCGAAGACGAACGTGCACTCCCGGGCCAGGATGTTGTGCGCCGTGCCGCCGTGCACCATGCCGATGGTCAGGGTCGGGCCCTTGGGCATGAACGGCGACGCCGGATCGGCCTTGGCCTCGAAGCTGGCCGACAGCGCGTTCAGCGCCGCCATCAGCTTCACCGCCTCCATCACCGCCGAGACACCTAGATGGGTCTGGCTGGAGTGCGCCTCGCGCCCCGTCACCGTGACGTGGAAGGTGGCGATGCCCTTGTGGCCGTTCACGGCCTCCATGTTGGTCGGCTCTCCGACCACCACCACCGCCGGCTTCGGCAGTTCCTTGCGGATCACCTCGATCATCAGCGGCGCGCCCAGGCAACCGATCTCCTCGTCGTACGAGAAGGCCAGATGCACCGGTCGCTTCGCAACCGCCGCCAGCTCCGGCGCGGCCGACAGCGCCAGGGCCAGGAAGCCCTTCATGTCGCAGGTTCCTCGGCCATACAGCCGGCCGTCGCGCTCGGTCAGCGAGAAGGGATCGCTGCTCCAGGGCTGACCATCCACCGGCACCACATCGGTATGGCCGGACAGCACGACCCCGCCCTCGCCCTGCGGGCCGATGGTGGCCAGCAGGTTCGACTTGCTGCCGTCGGCGTTGGGTACGCGCCGATGCGGCACGCCCAGGTCGTCGAGATAGGCCTCGACCCATTCGATCAGTTCGAGGTTCGAACCTCGGGACGTGGTGTCGAAGGACACCAGCCTGGCCAGGAGGTCGCGCGCAGCGGGATACAGATCTGTCGCCATCGCCAAGGCTTAGACCTCGCCGGGAGCCGCCTCAAACGAAAGCGCGTCTAAGGCTCGTCGTAGATGATCAGTCCGCAGCCCCAGGTCAGGGCGGTGGCCATGGCGTCGCGGAAATCGTCAGGCAGGGCGTCGGGGTTGGTCACTTCGCCCGCCCGTTCGATCTCGATGCCGGACCAGCCCAGGCCTTCGAGCTCGGCCGTCGCGACCTTCCCGGCGGCGTCCTCGTCATCGGCCCGGGCGAAGGCCAGCACCGTCAGCGACGGCTGGCCCGCCGCCTCCACCGCCTTCAGGGTCACGACGAAGACGGTCGGGTCGGCCATGCGGCGATCGTCAGCCCTGCTGGATCCGGCCCGGACCCGGCAGCACGTCGATCAGCTCGATGCGGAAGATCAGCGGCGAACCCGGCGGGATCTGGCCGGCGCCCATCTCGCCGTAGCCCAGGTTGGACGGGACATAGAGGATCCACTCGTCGCCGGGACGCATCAGCTGCAGCGCTTCCTGCCAGCCCGGGATCAGGCCGTTCAGCGGCATCGCGGCCGGCTGGCCCCGCTGGTACGAGGAATCGAAGACCGTGCCGTCCTCCAGGGCGCCCTCGTAGTGGACCTTCACCTCGTCGGTGAGCTGCGGCTTCATGCCGGTCTCGGGGCCGGACCGCACGATCTTGTAGGCGAGGCCGGACGGCAGGGTCTTCACGCCCACCTCCTTCACGGACTTCTCCATGAAGGCCTTGCTCTGTTCGGACTGAGGCTGGGTCGAGGGATCGACCACCGACTCCTTGGCCTTGGGCTGGCAGGCGGCGAGGGCCAGCGCGGCGGCGGCCAGAAGGGCGAAGCGCTTCACAGGATTACCTCTTCTCGTCGGTTCTTCAGACGACCCGGGGCGGATAGCCGCGCTCGCGCAGGGCGTCCATGACCTCCTGGGTGTGCTGGGCGTCGCGGGTCTCGATCATCACGTCGAACTCCGCGCCCTTGGCCGGCACGTCCAGGGCCAGTCGGTTGTGGGCCACCTCGATGATGTTGGCGCCCATCTGGCCGATGATCATCGAGACGTTGGCCAAGAGGCCCGGGCGGTCGTCGCCGATGATGCGCAGCGAGACGATGCGGCTCTCGCGCACCAGTTCGCGGGTCAGCACCGAGGCCAGCAGGCGGGTGTCGATGTTGCCGCCGGTGATGACCAGGCCGCACTTCTTGCCACGGAACCGCTCGGGGTAGGCCAGCAGCCCGGCCAGCGAGGCCGCGCCGGCGCCTTCGGCCACTGTCTTCTCGACGTTCGTGTAGAGGGCGATGCCACGCTCGAAGTAGGGCTCCTCGATCAGCAGCACCTCGTCGATCAGCGGACGGGCGATGGCGTAGGTGTGCTCGCCCACCTCCTTGACCGCGATCCCCTCGGCGATGGTCGAGGCGCCGTTGGTCTGGGCCGTGCGCACGCCGCGCATCTTGGCGGTGAACGACGGGAACATCGCCGGCTCCAGGCCGATGATGCGGATGTCCTTCTTGATGTGCTTGGCCGCGGTGGCCATGCCGGCGATCAGGCCGCCGCCGCCGATCGGGATCGGCAGGATCTCCAGGTCAGGCACGTCCTCGAGCATCTCGAGCGCCACCGTGCCCTGGCCGGCCATGACGTCCAGGTCGTCGAACGGATGCACGAAGGTCAGCTCGCGCTCCGCACACAGCGCACGGGCGTGGGTCGCCGCGTCGTCGTAGGTGTCGCCCTCGATCACCACGTTGGCGCCGTGATTGCGCGTCTGCTGCACCTTCACGAACGGCGTGCCCTTGGGCATCACGATCGTCACCGGGATGCCGAGGCGGGCGGCATGATAGGCCAGGCCCTGGGCGTGGTTGCCGGCCGACGCCGCGATGACGCCCCGCGCCCGCACGTTCTCGCCCAGCTGCAGCAGCTTGTTGAGCGCGCCCCGCTCCTTGTAGGCGGCCGTGAACTGCAGGTTCTCGAACTTCACCCACACCTCGGCGCCGGTGATCTCGGACAGGGTGCGCGAGTAGCGGCAGGGCGTGCGTTCGATGTGCCCCTTCAGCCGCGCCTGGGCCGCGAGGATGTCGTCGATGGAGAATGTCATGGGCGCGAGGGGGCTTCCGAAAGGTCGCGCAACCTAGCGACGGCGCCGCCATGGGGCAACGCCACGCTTCGCGCTGCAAAAAGACGCCGCACCCGCAGGGGCAAGTCGGTATGATCCGACCGTGCCTGCGTCGCCCGCTCCCCGCCCCGCCCTGTTCCTCGACCGAGACGGCGTTCTCAACGAGGACCTCGGCTACGTCTATCGTTGGGAGGACTTCCGCTGGATACCCGGCGCGCGGGAGACGATCGCGGCCTTCAACGCCGCCGGCTGGCTGGTGATCGTGGTCACGAACCAGTCCGGCGTCGGACGCGGCTACTACACTGAAGCCGACGTGCACGAACTGCATCGCCAAATGCGCGAGGACCTGAAGGCGTCCGGCGCCCACATCGACGCTTTCTACCACGCCCCCCAGCACCCCGAGGCGCCGGTCGAGGTCTATCGCCACCCCAACCCGCCGCTGCGCAAGCCGAACCCGGGCATGATCCTGCAGGCGTTGCAGGACTGGCCCATCGATCGCGACGCCTCGCTGCTGATCGGCGACAAGCCGTCCGACCTGGAGGCCGCCCTGCGGGCCGGCGTGCGCGGCGTGCTGTTCGAGGGCGGCGACCTGAAGGCCTTCCTGGCGTCGGAAGACCTGCTGCCCTAGCGCTGCTCCATCCGTCCCAGCAGGGTTTCCAGGTAGCCGATCTCGTCCGCTTCGCCCGGCGGCTTATCCCAGCGAATGCGGCTGATGCGCGGAAACCGCATGGCGACACCCGACTTGTGGCGCGTGCTGCGCTGCAGGCCTTCGAACGCCACCTCGAAGACCAGGCCATGGTGCGGCTCTGCCCGCACGCTGCGGACGGGGCCGAACCGCTCGATCGTGTTGTCGCGCACGAACTTGTCGATCTGCAGCAACTCTTCGTCCGTGAAGCCGAAGTAGGCCTTGCCGACCGGGGTCAGCAGCCGCTGGCCTGCAGCATCCCGCGTCCACACCCCGAAGGTGTAGTCCGAGTAGTAGCTGGACCGCTTCCCGTGCCCACGCTGGGCGTACATCAACACCGCGTCGACCAGGAACGGGTCGCGCTTCCACTTGAACCAGGGCCCCTTGGGGCGGCCCGCCTCGTAGATGGAATCCCACCGCTTCAGCATCAGCCCCTCGGCGATCTGCGGATCACCGGGCGGCGGCTCCGCGCGCAAGGCGGCCAGGCCGTCCCAGGTCTCGAACGGCTGCACGGGCGACAGGTCGATGCGCGGGCTGGCCTGCCTGGCCACGAACGCTTCCAGCCGTCGACGCCGCTCCACGAACGCCAGCGTCCGAGTGTCCTCCGCGCCCTCCTGCAGCAGGTCGTAGGCGCGGATCGCTGCGGGGAAGGCCGCCAGCAGCTTCGCATCCACGGTCTTGCGGTTCAGCCGCTGCTGCAGATCGGCGAAGCTGGCCACCTGGCCGTCGCGGACCACCAGCAGTTCGCCGTCGATCACGCCCTCGTCGGCCAGGGCGTCCAGGACGTCGGGAAACGTCCTCGAGATGTCGTCGCCGGTCCGGGTGTAGAGCCGGCGCTGTCCGGCCTCGTGGGCCGCCTGCACGCGGATGCCGTCCCACTTCCACTCGGCCGCGTAGTCGGCGGGGTCGAGCTTGCCGAAATCGACCGCCTCGTCGATGGCCTGGGCCAGCATGACCGGCCGGAAGCGGGCCGGGTTGGCGGACGACGGCTTCCCGGACCGCCCCTCCAGCCAGGCAAAGAGGTCCTCGTACGGGGGATGCTGGGCGTGCCACAGCTCTTCGATCTCGGCGACCGGCACGCCGCCCAGGTCGGCGACGGCCTGCTTGGCGAGGCGCGCCGAGAGACCGATGCGCAGCGCGCCGGTCACCAGCTTCAGCAACGCCCAGCGCTCGCGGGCGTCGGGCATCGCGTCCAGCCAGTCCTCGATCCGGCGCTGGACCTCGGCGCGGGACGCGGTGCGCAGGCCCTCGATCACCTCGGAGAGCTCGGGCTCACGATTGGCGCCCGGCCGGCGCGGCCAGACCAGCGACACCGCCTCGGCCAGATCACCCACGTAGTCGTACGACCAGCGGAAGAGCTGGGCGTCCATCCGCGCTTCCACCGCCTTGCGGATGAAGCCGGGCTTGGCCGCGTCGAAGCTCAGGTCTCCGGTCAGGGCCGCCAGCGCCCAGCCCCGATCGGGGTCGGGCGTCTGACGCAGGTAGTCGCGCGTCAGCGTCAGCTTCGCGTTGCGCGACGGCGTCAGCGCCAGGCGGTCCAGCAGTTCGGCGAAGGCGCGCATGCCGTCAGAAGCTAGGCGCTGGGCGGCCGGGCTTCAAATCGGCCGGTCGCGCCGGGAACACCGAAAGGTGCGGGCATCGTCGCCTCCTTCATGAGCGCCAACGAGGCCCGCCCCGCTCCGTTCCCCTCAGACCGACGGCGGCTTCGGCGCCGGGCGTCGCATGCGTCGCTGCAACCACCACAACACGGCTGCCAGCCCCCCCACCGGCGCCAGCACGGCGCCCGCGCGGATCATGATCGCCAGCATGCCGACGAACAGCCCCACCACGTCGCGCACCGCCTCGCCGAGCGGCGCCAGCGAGCCTGACGGCGCCAGGACGCCGGACGACTGGTACGAGATGGTCAGGGTGGAGGCCGCCACGCGCCCCTTCATGCTCGCCGCCAGCGAGCGCGCCGCGTCGATCCGGGCCCGCACCTCGGCGAGCTGCGCCTCGACCTCCATCACCTCGGAGAGCTTGCCCTTGCGGGTCCGCAGGGTCTCCTCCAGCCGGTCGCGCAGGATCACCAGCGAGCGCATCTCCGCGTCGGTGTCGATCATCTGCGTCGCCAGGTCGTCGCTGGTGGTGCGGGTGTTGACCGGCCGGCCGCCGACCGCGCGCGTGTCGTCGTCCAGGCCCGACCGGAAGGTGCGCAGCCACTGGGGCTGGGCGCGCAGGGTCAGGGTGGCGCTGACCTGATCCTTGCCCTGCTCCTCGATGTTCGAGCCGACCACTTGGCAGACGGAGGGCCCCGCCGCCCAACAGACGGCCTCGTGTTTCGACACCAGCTTACGCACGGCCGGCGGCGGCGCGCTCAGGGCGAACTGATAGGCATAGGCAAGTTGCGACGCCGGCAGCGGTCCGGGCGAGATCTCGGCGCGGAATGAGACGGACGGGTCGGCCGCCGGCGCGGCGGCCTCGGCCGCGGGCGCCGAGGCCGTCATCGAGCCCCCATCGCGCTTCTGGCAGGCGACGAGGCTCAGCGCCGTCGTGGCGTAGAGCAACAGGTTACGGACACGCATGGCATTCCTCCGGAGAGCCCCTCCGGAAGCTGAAGGTAACGTTTCCGTGATCGTCGTGATGCAGGCGATGTGAGGGTTCGGCGAAGCCTCGGTTCAGCCCTTCAGAACGCCAGGTTGCGAACGATGCGCCAGTTCGGCCCGACCTGCTTCCAGACGGTGAGGTACGATCCGCCGCGTTCGGTCTCGCGACCCTGCGCGTCGCGGCTGCGCACCACGCCCCGTCCCCATTCGTAGAGGACGCCCGCCGGCCCGCAGGCCACGCCCTGGCTCTCGATCCCGCCCCCGACGATCGTGGCGGCGGGCTTGTCATAGAGGGCCGCCACCGCCGCCCTGCCCCGCACCACGGCGCCGTCCGGCAGGACGAACATCCCCTCCTCGGCGTAGGCCGCCGCGATCGCCGGGCCGTCGCCGGCCTTCAGCGCGCGGATCCAGTCGCCGTTGGCGTGCTCGATCGTCGGCAGGGCCGACGCCTGCAGGGCGGCGCAGTCGGGCTGCGCCGAGGCCAGGGCGGCGGCGAGGATAGGGGCGAGGACGGGCGCGACGGGCATGACCCGACGCTAGCGATCCGCCCGACGAAGCCCATCACCGGTGCGTCCAAAGCCTCCGGTCCTTCGACGAGCGCCGTCAGTCATCGTCGTCCTCGTAGCCCACCAGGGCCAGGGCGCGGGCGGGGACGCCGTGGAGCTGGGCCCAGCGGGCGAGGGCCTCCTCGCGGCCGTGGGTGATCCAGAGCTCGCCGGGGCGCAGTTCGTCCACCGTGGCGGTGAGCTCGTCCCAGTCGGCGTGGTCCGAGATCACCAGCGGCAGCTCGACGCCGCGCTGCTTGGCCCGCGCGCGGATCTGCATCCAGCCCGAGGCGAAGGCGGCCACCGGCTCGGGAAAGCGCCGGCTCCAGCGATCCTGCAGCGCCGACGGCGGCGCGACGATGATCTCGCCGGCGAACTCGGCCTTCTTCGCCGTGGTGGCGGGCGCCAGCGGGCCGAGGTCTATTCCATGCCGCTCGTAGAGGGCGTTCAGCCGCTCCAGCGCGCCGTGGACGTAGATCGTCCGCTCCCAGCCCGCTTCGCGCAGCAGCCGGATGATCCGCTGCGCCTTGCCCAGCGCATACGCGCCGATGATGTGGCTGCGCTCCGGAAACTGGGCCACCGAGCGCAGGAGGCGGGCGACCTCCTCCCGATCGTCGGGGTGGCGGAAGACCGGCAGGCCGAAGGTCGCCTCCGAGATGAAGACATCGCACGGCACGGGCTCGAAGGGCGGACAGGTGGGATCGCGCCGCCGCTTGTAGTCGCCGCTGACCACCATGGTCAGGCCCTTCCAGCGCACCACCGCCTGGGCCGACCCCAGCACGTGGCCGGCGGGAACCAGCGTGACCTCCACATCGTCGCGCGCCACCGCCTCGCCATAGGCGGCCGGTTGGGTCGTCGCCGCGAAATCCAGGCCATAGCGCTCGCCCATGATGTCCAGCGTCTGGGGGGTGGCGAGCACGGCGCCGTGGCCGGCCCGGGCGTGATCCGAGTGGCCGTGGGTGACGACGGCCCGCGCCACCGGCCGCACCGGGTCGATGTAGAAGTCCCCCGGAGCGCAATACAGCCCCTCGGGCCTCGGACAGAGCAGGTCCTGCGGACGGATCATCACGCTTCAATGTAGGGGCGCGACGAAGGCTCCGCCCACTCTTCATTGACTTACGCCGCAGCCGGTCCCTACCCAGGACCCATGTCCGACTTCAACACCGCCCCGCTGCCCGAGCGGATGCTGATGGCGCCGCATGCCGACGCCCTGGGTTTCACCCTGAAGTCCATCGAGAAGGGCCGTGGCGTCATGTCGGCTCCCTGGCGCGAGGAACTGGTCGGCGATCCCGAGACCGACGTGATCGCTTCGGGCGTGGTGACCGCGCTGATCGACCACACCTGCGGCCTGGCGATCAATTCGGCGATCGGAACGCCGATGCCCATCGCGACCCTCGACCTGCGGATCGACTACCTGCGCCCGGCCGCGCCGCGCACGGGCGTCACCGCCGAGGCGCACGCCTACCGCCTGACCCGCACCATCGGCTTCGTGCGCGCCGAGGCCTGGGACGTGGACAAGGGTGACCTCGTCGCCACAGCCCAGGCGGCCTTCATGCTCAACACCCGCGCCCAGCCGCTGGAGAAGTGAGCATGGACGACACCGCCATCCAGAGCCTGGACGCCTTCCTGCAGCGCGTGCCCTACGTCCGCTTCCTGGGCATGCGCATCGAGCTGGCCGGCGACGAGATGACCGCCGTCCTGCCGTTCCGCCAGACGCTGATCGGCAACCCGATCCTGCCCGCGCTGCACGGCGGGGCGATCGGCGCGTTCATGGAGCTGACGGCCCTGGCCCAGCTCTCGCTCGTGGAGCCGGGCCGGCGGGTGCCGAAGACCATCGACATCACCATCGAGTACCTGCGCTCGGGCCGGGCGCAGGACACCTACGCCCGCGCCATCCTGCGCAAGGTCGGACGTCGCGTGGCCAATGTGCAGGTCGAGGCCTGGCAGGACAGCCGCTCAAAACCCGTGGCCGGCCTGACCGGGCACTTCCTGCTCAGGAACGAAGACTAGGTCCTCATTTCGCCAGCGCCGCGCGGTCCTGGGCGACCTTTGCAAGGGCGGCTTCGGCCTTGGCGATGTCGGCGGCGTCACCGCGATTGCGGGCCTCGATCAGCTGGCCGGTGGCCTCCATCTCGCGCACCGGGATCAGGTGGCTGTCGTCGGCCGCCACGAACGGCTTGGTCTGGATCTGCTCCAACACGGCCCGCTGGCGGGCCGCCTCGGGCGTGTTGCCGACGCCGTACGAGAACATGAAGTCGCTGAGCTGCTTCTTCAGCTTGGGATCCAGGTCCTTGCGCCAGACCAGGGGATCCTCGGGGATGCGCGGCGAACGCCAGACGATCTCGACGTTGCCCAGGGTCTTGCGGGCCATGTCGGTCTTCAGCAGCTCCAGCCGCTCCATCGAGGCGGTGTTGTTGGTGGCCGCGTCCAGCAGCCCGCCCGACACGGAGAACAGGTTCGTCTCGTGGTTCGCCGACCGGACGGTCTTGAAGCAGGTCGCGGGGTCGATCTTCTTCGGCGCGAAGAGGTAGGTCATCGGCGCCAGGGTGCCCGACGTCGACTTGGGATCGCCCATGCCGAAGTTCAGGGTCTTGTCGCAGGCCAGGATCCTGTCGAGCGTCACGCCAGAGCCCTTCTTGACGATGACCACCGCCTCGTAGCCGTCGATCCCTGTCGGGTTGACCGAACGCGCGAAGACCTCGGCATTGGCCCGGCGCACTGACTCCAGGCCCGACTGGTTGGTGAACCAGCCGAGGTCGGTCTGCTTGAAGCGCATGGCCTCGACCAGGGCGGTGTAGTTCGAGCCGTAATAGGCCTTCACCGGACGGCCGAGGGCCTTGCTCATGTCGGCCAGGAAGGGCGCCCAGTCGTCCTCGGCGCTGGCCTGGCTCTCGGCCGAGAGGATCGAGAAGACCACTTCCTTCCGCTCGGGCTCCTGCGGCTTGCCGCAACCGGCCAGCAATGCGGCCACGCCCAGCGCCAGTACGATCCGACGGTGCATTCTCGGTTTCCCCCTCAGGCGGTCTTGAGGCCCGCCACGCCGTCCTCGACGACGAACTTCGCAAGATCGCGGATCGGCGAGTCCGGGACCAGGGCGTTTTCCAGCCCACGGAACGTGACGGCGCACGCCTTCGGTGTCAGGTCGACGCGGCCGTAGCCGCGGGTCATGCCATCGCCGAACTTGATCTGCGGATTGATCTTCATCATCCCGTCGACGATCGCCCGCGACCGCCCAAGCGAGGTGAACGACCCGCCGACGAACTCGCTGGCGATCGGCTTGTCGCCGGGACGCAGGGCCAAGTCGGCGGCGAAGAAGCTGTGGACGTCACCGCCCAGCACCACCGGGTTCGACACCTTGTGGTCGCGCCAGCCTTCCAGAAACCGCGTCCGTGTCTGGGCGTAGCCGTCCCAGGTGTCGTTGACCACGCGGTTGTCGGGGGTGATCACCTCGTTCACCAGGGTCTGCTGGCCGAGCAGGTTCCAGCGGGCATGGGTGGTGCGCAGCTGGTCCTGCAACCACGCCTCCTGCTGCGCCCCCAGCATCGAGCGCCCGGGATCGCTGCGCTCGGGACAGGCGGCCGGGATCAGCTTCTCCCCCGGATCGACATCGCAGCTGCGGCTCGCGCGGTACTGGCGATCGTCGATGAGCGCGATGCGCGCCAGGCCACCCCAGTCCAGCGTGCGGTAGAGCTGCATCGACGGTCCGACCGGCCTGGCGGTTCGGCGCAGCGGCATGTTCTCGTAGTAGGCCTGATAGGCGGCGGCGCGGCGCTTCAGGAAGTCGGCCGGCGTGGTCGGGCTGCGGTCCTGGTCGCCGCCGTAGTCGTTGCTGACCTCGTGGTCGTCCCAGATCACCATCCAGGGCGCGCACGCGTGGGCGGCCTGCAGGTTCGCGTCGTCGCGATACCACGCATACCGCTGGCGATAGGTGGGCAGGTCCGTGGTGTCGGTGGGCGGATGCAACCGCACGGCGCCCGCCGAGCCGGCCGCCTTCTCGTACATGTAGTCGCCCAGGAACAGCACGAGGTCCGGCTCGTCCTTCACCAGGTGCGCATGGCCCGCGTAGAAGCCGGCCTCGAACTTCTGACACGAGCCATAGGCGATCCGCAGGCCGTCGACCTGCGCGCCCGGCGCAGGCGCGGTGCGCGTGCGGCCGATCGGACTGGCATGGCCGCCGGCGGTGAAGCGATACCAGTAAGGGCGGTCGGCCTTCAGGCCCGCGACCTCCACGTGAACCGAGTGCCCGGCCTCGGCGACGGCCAGGACCTGGCCGCGTTGGACGACCTTTCGCAGGCCTTCGTCCTCGGCGATCTCCCAGGCCACCTGAGCCGGCGCGCGGCCCAGCCCGCCGTCCAGCGCCGTGGGGTCGGTGACGAGGCGGGTCCAGAGCACGACGCCGTCCGGCAGCGGCTCGCCGGAGGCCACGCCGGCCCGGAACGGATAGTCGCCCATCCGCACCTGGGCGACCGCACTGGTCCAGGCCGCCGGCGTGAGAGCCGCGCCCGCGAGCACCGCGGCGCGGAACAGAAGCTGACGACGCGACGCGCCCCGAAGGTCCATGACGCCACCTTGGCTACGAGGTCAGCCCGCCCGCAAGGGCGAGCCACGGTTTCACTTCGCGCCGACCGGCGGCAGGCGCATGACGACGACTTCCCGGTTTGGACGGCTGATGCCGTACAGCGTCCCCGGTTCGCTCTTGTCGAAGACGATCGCCTGGCCCTCGATCGCCGCCTCGATGGTGGCGATATGGTCCAGCTTCGACCCGCCCTTGGGCAGCTCCAGCACATAGAGCTCGGGGTGATCGTGGCCGGTCACGTAGAGCCGGCCGTCCGCCCCCCAGCCGCCACCGGACGAGCTCATCGGCGCGAACCGGTCGGTGACCGACTTCGGGAACGACCAGCCCTCCATCCGTCGCCACTGATCGTCGAACTTCACGAGCTGGGTGTACTCATGCCCTCGGTTCGGCTCGCCGCCCTTGTTGTCGTAGTTGGCGAAGGCAGCCCACCAGGCGCCATCCTTGCGGTCGAGCCAGGTGAGCGAGCCGACCTGCTGGCCAAGCGAGACGGTCCGTAGATGGACCATCTTCACCGGGTCGAAGAACTCCACCGAGCTGGTCATCGGCGTCTCGGGGAAGTTCGAGTTCACGCAGACCAGGTCGCGGCCGATGATCTCGCACGAGTTCAGGTGCGGGAAGCGCGCCTTCTCGCCCGTCCATTCGGCCACCTTGGCGCCGGTCGCCTTGTCGTACTTGGCGATCCGGAAGTTCGAGACGGCGTAGAAGTGCCTGGCGTCCACGGCCACGCCCTGGGTGGCCTCCGGCGCCTTCCAGCGCCGGATCACCTCCGACTTCAGCACCGGGACGGCGACGGGCGCCTCCTGGGCCAGGGCGGGCGTTCCGAGGAGCGCCAGGGCGAGGAGCGCGACGAGGCGGCGCATCAGAACGAAGCCGCCAGGCCGATCCAGTAGGTGCGGCCGTAGTTCGCCCATTCCTGGAGATAGCGACCGCCGGGGCCGGTCACTTCCTGGCGGCCGGTATTCGACAGGTTCTGGCCCTCGGCGAAGATCGTGAAGTTCTCCCGGAAGCGCCAGCTCACCGACGCATCGAAGCTGTGGCGACCCTTCCAGTACTGGTCGGAATTCGGCACGGCGTCGACGATCGTTTCCAGGAAGCCGCCGATGTAGTTGTGCGAGACCCGGGCCTCGAACGGCCCGCGCTGATAGTAGATCGACTCGTTGCTGGTGATTTCGGGCTGTTGGAACAGCCCGCGGTCACGCCGCCCGGCGCTGGTGATGTAGGTGGCCTCGCTGTCCACGAGCGTCACGTTCCCGTTGAAGCCAAAGCCGTCGAAAGGCTCCGGCAGGAATGTGAACGCCTGTTGGACGCCGATCTCCAGCCCCTTCAGCTTGACGCTCTCGGCGTTGCGCGAGGTGCGCACCTGCACGGCCTCGACGCCCCGGCCGACGTTCAGCTGCTCGGTGGAGCTGAGCGTGAAGATCTCGTTCTTGATCTCCTTGTGGAAGACCGCGACCGAGATCAGGCCGTCCGGCGGATAGAACTCGACCGACAGGTCGAAGCCCTCGCTTTCGCGCGGCTTCAGGTCGGGGTTGCCCCGGTTCAGGATGGCCTGGGCGCCGTCGAAGGTGACGTTTTCCGCCCCCGCGAGCTGGCCGAAGTCGGGACGCCCGATGGTGTTGGTCCAGGCGGCGCGGACGATGAGGTTGTCGCGCACCTTCCACTGCAGGTGGGCGCTGGGCATCCAGTTGCCGTAGTCGCCCTTGTTGGTCACCGGCGTCACCACACCGGCGGCGACGCGGTTCACATTGGCCCGGATGTCGGTCTGCTCGTAACGGACGCCGCCCAGAACGGTGAAGGCGCCGAACTCGTAGCTGGCCTGGGCATAGCCGGCGAGGACGTCTTCCTTGACCTTGTAGTCACCGGTGGGCGCCGTGACGGAGGTGTTGAACCGGCTGCGGTTGGTGTTGAAGAACTCCACCGCCTTGTCCGCGTCGATGCGCGGGTTCAGCAGGTAGCGCCCGGCGATCAGCTCGGACGGCCCGACGCCGGCGACCGCCGCCAGGGTGTAGGGGAAGCTGGCCTGATTGACCGTGTAGTTGGTCTGGCGCGAGATGAACTTGCGCAGGGTGGAGCGGGCCACGCCGCCGACCTTGGCCTTGAGGTTGTTGTCGCCCTGTTCCTGATCGAAGGTCAGGTTGAAGCGGCCCTGGTAGGCCTGCTCGTTGGTGGCCGTCAGCGCGTCGCGATGTTGCTGCAGGTTGTAGTTGGCCGGATTGCGGTAGGCCGCGTCGTTGACCGGGGTGAAGACCGGGAACAGCGGGTTCGAGGTGTTGTAGTTGAAGGCGTAGTTGGCGCCCTGGGCGTCCACCGTGCGGAACTCCACCGAGTGGTTGGGCACGTCGAGCGCGGCTTCCGATAAGATCAGGTCGCCGTCGGCCTTCCAGTTGGGCGCGAAGCTCCACTCGGCGCTGGCGCGGCCGATGCCGATCTCGCGGTTGGTGATCGGCTGGTTCAGCTGGATCACGCCGCGGCCACGGGCGAAGGAGCCCGAGGTCTGGGTCTGGCCCGTGACGTTGCCGAGGGGCTCGAGGCGGTTCTCGATCCGCTCCTCGTCGTCCTGCATCTTGGCGTACAGGGCCGAGACCTCGGCGTGGAACAGATCGGTCGGCCGGTACTCGACCTTGCCGTTCACGCCCTTCCGCTGCTTGGTGTTGTTGTACCAGAACAGGCGTTGGTAGGCCGGCACCTGGATGCCGTTGCCGTTGGCCGCGCCGGAGTTCACCGGGGCGCCAGCGGCGGTATACTCACGCACCGACGGATCCTGGCTCTCCACCTGCGGGATGTCGTAGTCGAGCTGCTCGAACGAGCCGCCGATCACAATGCCCCATTCGTCGTCGGCGCCGAACGTGCGGCCGGCCGCGGCGGCCAGGCGGAAGGACGGCTTGTCGTTCCGGACGCCGCCCTGGCGCTCATAGTGACCGTATGAACCCATGGCGTTGAAGAACGGGCGGCCCGCGTCGAAGGCGCTGCGGGTGGTGACGTTGACGACGCCGCCGATGGCGTTGCCGTCGTTCTCCGGGGTCACCGTCTTGATCACTTCCAGGCGGCCCGCCATCACCGATGGGACGATGTCCATCGGGACCGTGCGGCCGCTCTCGTCGACCGAGCCGACGATCGCCCCGTCCACCGTGGTGCGGTTGTAGGTGGAGCGCAGGCCCCGGATCGTCGGGAAGCGCGGCTCGCCCTGGTCTTCCATGATCGAGACGCCGGGGATGCGGCGCAGGGCGGCGGCGGTGTTGTGATCGGGCAGCTTGCCGATGTCGTCGGCCGACACGACGTCGGCCACCACGAACTCCTCGCGCTTCACCGCGATGGCGGCGCGCTGGGCCTCGCGCTGGCCGGTCACCACGATCTCCTCGACCTCCGCGCCGGGAGCATCGGCGTCCGCGGCGCTGGCCGGCGCGGCGGAGGCGATGGCGAGAACGAGGACCGACGCGGAAAGCAGCCGCGCACGACGGCCGGGCCGGCCGTCAGCAACACCGTAAGACATGACATCCCCCTTGATGGACGCCCGCCGCTTAAGGGAGCCGCACGACAGCGGCGCGAACCTCTCGCGACGGATGGGTGACAACACGAAGGCGCGCTGCCCAGCCTTGCGGCGCCGTTTGCCCTTGAGCCCGAGGCCCCGGGGGTTTAGGCCGCCCCGCATGCTGCAAGGACTTTCCCATCAGGCCCGCGAGGCCCGGAGCTGGCCGTTCGAACAGGCGCGTCTCCTGCTCGACCGCATCACCCGTCTGCGTCTCAGCGATGCTGAGCGCGACCTGGCCGCGACCCTGTTCGCGGAAGGCAAGTTCGCCGAGGCGGTGAAGACCCTGCCGGCCCTGCAGAAACCCGTCGTCTTCCAGTGCGGCTACGGCGCCAGCGGCCTGCCGCACCTGGGCACCTTCGGCGAGGCGACCCGCCCGACGATCGTGCGCACCGCCTTCCGCGCCCTGACCGAGGACGCGATCCCGACGGAGCTCATCGTCTTCTCGGACGACATGGACGGCCTGCGGAAGATCCCGGACAACGTGCCGAACAAGGCGATGCTGGAAGAGGATCGCGACAAGCCTGTCACTTCGGTGCGCGACCCGTTCGGCGAGCACGAGAGCTTCGGGCACCACAACAACGCCCGCCTGCGCGCCTTCCTCGACAGCTTCGGCTTCGAATACACCTTCATGAGCTCGACCGAGACCTACAAGTCGGGCCGGTTCGACGAGGTGCTGCTGCGTATCCTCCAGCGCTTCGACGCGGTGATGGGGATCATGCTGCCCACCCTGGGCGAGGAGCGCCGGGCGACCTATTCGCCGTTCCTGCCGATCAGCCCCAAGAGCGGCAAGGTGCTCCAGGCGCCGACCGTGGGCCGCGACGTGGAGAAGGGCACGATCACCTTCCCCGACGAAGACGGCGAACTGACCGAGGTTCCGGTCACCGGCGGCGCGGTGAAGCTGCAATGGCGCCCCGACTGGGCCGCGCGCTGGACGGCGTTGGAGGTCGACTTCGAGGCTTCCGGCAAGGACCTGGTCGACAGCGTCCGCGTCTCGAACAAGATCGTGAAGGCCCTGGGCGGCGAGCCGCCGGAGGCCTTCCACTTCGAGCTCTTCATGGACGAGAACAACCAGAAGATCTCGAAGTCCAAGGGCAACGGCCTGACGATCGAGGAGTGGCTGCGCTACGGCGCGCCTGAGAGCCTGACCTACTACATGTACCAGTCGCCCAAGTCGGCGAAGCGGCTCTACTTCGACGTGATCCCCAAGGCCACGGACGAGTACCTGCAGCAGCTGGACGCGCTGATCCGCAAGAAGGCGGAGGGCGACAACGCCGCCCAGCTCGACAATCCGGCGTGGCACGTCCACCGGGGCGATCCGCCCGCGAAGGGCTCGCCGGTCAGCTTCTCGCTGCTGCTGAACCTGGTCTCGGCCGCCGACGCCTCGACCAAGGACATCCTGTGGGCCTTCATCGGCCGCTACATCCCCGGCGCGACGCCGCAGAGCGAGCCCCTGCTCGACAAGCTCGCGGGCTACGCGATCAACTACTACGAGGACTTCGTGAAGCCCTCGAAGCGGTTCCGCGCCCCGACCGACCAGGAGCGCGCGGCGATGGAGGCGCTGGTGGCCAAGCTGAAGGCCCTGCCGGCCGGAGCCGACGCCGAGGCGATCCAGAACGAGGTGTTCGAGGTGGGCAAGGATGCCGGCTTCGAGCCCCTGCGCGCCTGGTTCTCGGCGCTCTATGAGGTCCTGCTGGGCCAGAGCCAGGGCCCGCGCTTCGGGTCGTTCGTGGCGATCTTCGGCATCGACCGCACCGTCGCCCTCATCGAGAAGGCGCTGGCCGGAGAGTTGGTGGCTTGAGGTTGCTCCCCTCCGGGGGAGCTGTCCGCGCAGCGGACTGAGGG
>JBFMGV010000009.1:0-12537 GCA_040752615.1 Pseudomonadota bacterium
ACCACCAACATCCCGATCTCGACCGCCCGGTTGAACCCGGCCGCCGTGCCTAAACCATCGGAATGAGGGGTCCCTTTTAGGCGCCTATCACCCCGCTAAGGGGGTCCTTCTTCCACGCCGCTGCACACGCTGGAGCCTGGACTTCGTGGCCGACACGCTGAGCTGGGGCCGGCGCTTCCGGATTCTCTGCATCGTCGACGACTTCACCCGCGAGGCCCTGGCGCTGGTGGTCGACACCTCGATCAGCGGCCATCGCATGGCCCGCGAGCTGGACGCCCTGATCGCCCGGCGCGGCCGGCCTGCGACCATCGTCAGCGACAAAGGGACCGAGATGACCAGCCGGGCCATGCTCGAATGGACCAACCGCACCGGGATCGACTGGCATTACATCGCGCCCGGCAAGCCGCAGCAGAACGGCTTCGTCGAGAGCTTCAACGGTAAGCTGCGCGACGAGTGCCTGAACGAAGAGGTCTTCGCCAACCTCGCCGAGGCCCGCGCGGTGATCGAGCGCTGGCGGCTCGACTACAACCACGTCAGGCCACACTCGGCGCACGGCGGGCTGACACCGGAAGCGGTGCGGCTGAACCCCGCGGCCGGCCGGCTGCGCAACTTGATCAGCTCCACCGCCCGGCCGCTACCGCCGACGCTGCAGATCAGCTACCAACCAACCCCGGGGCTCTCACAATGATCGAGGGACCGGGGGGGGGCAGGTCAATCGAGGTCTGCACGATGCTCGACAGCGGACCATCTAATGACACCGGACGCTCATTTCCCGACCCAGTGCGCTCCGCTGTGAGGACGCCGCGACGCTCCCCGGCATTGAAGGTGAGAACGACGGGCCGGTGGTCGTCGCCCCACCGACCCTTTCCGCCGTGCTTCACAAGCGCCCAAGACTGGATGCCGTCGTAGGTCGCGCCGCCAATCCACGTGTAGCTGACCATGATCGACAGCGGCCCGCGCTTCCCGACAGGGGTATCGAGATGCACGCCGGTGCTCCCCACGTCGATCCTGGGCAGCTTCGCGCAATCGCCTCCGGGAGCGTAGCTTCCGTAGACTTCAGGGGATAGCTGAGGCTCTGCAACCGCCTTCGAGGCAACAACCATTGCCAGCATAATCGCCGCGCATCTGTAAAACATGATCTTCACCCCTAGAGCCGCGCGACTGCTTCTGCCCACTCCCTCAAAACGCTCCTGCGCAGCAAGAAACCGTCCATTTTCCTGCGCCCAAAGTGAACTGGGCAGACGAGCGCAGATCCGACCGTCCCGCCACCTTGCTGAGAGGGGATCAGCGTTTCAGCATGTTCGCCGCTCGCGTATAGTTATAGGCTTCGTAAAGCGTCCATGCCCCACCGGCTATGAATACGACGCCAACAAGGATGAACAGCGTCATGACGCCCAACGCAATCAGCGTTGCCCCCATAAGATACCCGACAGTAGTTGGGATACTATAAACGGCCCCGGTCTTGTCGTTACGCAGCGCAAGCGCCTTGAAGACGCCGTTCTTATCACTACCCGCAAGGGTCACCTGATCACCATCACGGATGTCCGGGACATCGGCCAGCTTGATCTGAGCGGACCGGTCGTCAACCCGGAACGCGATGACCTGCCCGGTCTTCACCGAGCCGCCATTGCGCCCCACGGTTCCTCTGGTTTCCGTGGAGTGCCTGATGCCGCTTACAGCACCGGTCAGGGTGGTGATCGCCATGTATACCTCACATGTTCTTGACTTGGTTGGTGGAGCGAGCCCCCACCGATCGCGGAGTGCTTGCGCGCTTCGGGCGCCGCGTTGACGGCGCGGTGCCCGACGTTGGCCCTGGAGCCTGTCAGGCTCTTCGCCCGCAGCCAGAGCATATTGAGCGAAACACTTCCGATCTTGCCCCCAAAACGTCCGCCCCAATCGACTTCACACGGTTAGCGCGATTTTCATAACCTGAGGATGAACGGTGAGGCTACTACGCTGGCGGGCTCGCCTTCGGTCGCGCGGCCCGGCATCAGTGATCGGCCGATGGCTGCTCCCTACCAGTTCGGATCGTAGATCAACGGCGAACCTAGAGCGCAGACCGACAGATCGGCGCGTCCTAGGTCACCTGCGGGCTACTCCGTGGTCGTGCCGTCGAAGTGCTCTTCGCTGGCTTCAGCGTCCGCCTTGGTCTTGTGGACCACGCCGTCCTTGTGATCCGGAGGCCCATAGAGCGTGTAGAGTTTGAGCGACTTGTCGCCGGTGTTGATCACGTTGTGCTTGGCGCCTGCGGGCACGATGATCGCGTCGTCGCTCTTGATCTTCGTCCGCACGCCGTCGATCCAGACCTCACCCTTGCCCTTCTCCACCCGGAAGAACTGGTCGTGGTCCTCGTGGACCTCTTCGCCGATCTCCTCGCCCGGCTGTAGGGCCATCAGCACCAATTGAAGGTGCTTGCCCGTGTAGAGCACCCGGCGGAAATCCTTGTTGCCTTCCGTCAGTTCCTCGATGTCCTCAACGAAGCCCTTCATCCGCGCCGCTCCTTCTTCGTACTCGCAGGCTGTGTTGCCCCAACGAGCAACCAAACCATGACGCGCGCCAATCCTCCACCCTCGTCTGCGCGCCCCCGCTTGCGGATAGGCGTATCGAATGGAGCGGGTGGCGAACGTCCGCCATTCGGCCCGACGCCAATGTCCGGTAAAGGCGCAACGCCGCCCGGGGGCGTCTCCAGCTCCGCTTTCACTTCTGTACCGCTACCGAGAGCACGAGCCAAAATTGGACATCGGGCATGAAGAGGCCGAGGGCAGCGGAGCAGGAGCGGCGACTGCGTGACGGAGGAGGCGTCACTCCGCCGCCTGGTAGGTGGTGCGCGCCGCAGTGAAGAAGCGCCTGGCCGCCCACGCATCCCCTCCGATTGACCAAGCACGAAATTAGCTTGGGGGTGAGGGCCTTTGAGCGGCGGTTTGCGGGTCGGTTGAGAACATTGACCGCCAGCCCCGGTCACCACGCTGGCGGCTTCATGCGTCCACCCGGGAGCCGGCGCTGCGATCGCGCCGCGCCGTCGTGCTCGATCAGGCTCCGACGCGCGGTTCGAGTTGGAAGCCGGGCTCCCAGATGATCCGATTGAACTCGTGGATGGCGTCGACCTCGAGCGCGGTGTGTGTGAAGTCGTCACCGTACTCCGTCGCAGGCGCGGCGCTGAGCAGCGCGACCAGCGCAGGGTCGGTGCGCAGCCGCGCGAGCAGCGCCCTCGCATCGGGTTGCTGCGTCTCGGGCGTCTGCGCCAGGGCGCGCGCCTCGGCGCGCTTCCGTGACTTGGCCGGGGCGTAGGCCGCCTCCAACAGGAGGGGGTTGCGCGCCAGCGCCCGCCAGCTGGCCGGCCACTCGACGGCGAGCGTCACCCACATCGCCAGCTGGCGCCAGCGTCGCGCCTTCAACGGGCCGTCGTCGCCCTCCGGCGTGAGCTGGTAGCCGAAGTAGGTCCGCCCCACGACCTCGTAGGTCGCGAAGGCCATAAAAATTCGTTTGATCTGGCGAGGGTTGTTCGGAAGGCTATCGATCAGCCGCGTCACGGCGTTGAAGACCGAGCGTTGCTGTGCGGTGTCGGCACCGGCTGCGGACACGAACTTCACGACGCCGAGCTGCTGGACCAGCCCCTTGGCGTCCGCCGCCTCCAAGGGGCTGAGATCGTCCGGGAGCGCCTCTTGCGCCCTTCGGACCACCTCTGCGACCCGCGCCTCCTTGGCGCCGACTGGGATGGCCTCGGCCACGATCGTCGTCAGTTCGTCGTCAGCCTGCCGCAGCACCTCGGCGACTCGCGTCGAAGTGGCGTCCGGGGGCGCCTCTCCCAGCACACGCTGCGCGAACCGGGTGCGCGCCTCCGGCTTCATGATTGGCAGACGGGACGAGAGTTGAATGACCTTCTGGACGAAGCGAGCGCCGAGGCCGCCCTCGTCCTCACGAAGACTCGCGAGCTCCTTGTGGTGGACGTCGTGGGCGTTCTCGATCCAGGCGCGATCGCCGAGCAAGAGGACGAACAGCCGCGGCGAACGGATGATGGTCTGGAATCCCCGCAACAGCTCGACCACGGTCTTCGGGTCGCATCGATCGAGATCATCCACGATCAGCAGTACCGGCCGATCGGTGGCGCGGACGATCTTCTCGAAGGTGCGCCGGAACCGCCGGATCGGATCCTGGACACCGATCTGCCGATGCTCGGCGGTGAAGTCGAGTTCCGGCGCCAGCGACTGGGTGAACGCCGTGAACAGCGCGGAGATGCTGGCGCCGCCGACGCCGACGAGGGCTACGGCGAGCGCGAGCCAATCGCTGATCTGTTTGGCCTCGAGCTTCTCCTTGGGCGTGCTCGCGTCCATGACGGCGGCCACGACCCCGGTGCGCCAGAGGACCAATCCCAGGATGGCCGTCAGCGCGCACAGCCAGAGCTGTCCCTTCAGCTTGCGGTTCCAGATTTGGTAGGCGTAGCGGTTCCAGGCGATGCCTGCCCATCGCACGAAGCCGGCGACGGCGGGTTCGATCCTGGGCGGGTCGTCGAGCGACGCCTTCAGGTCCCGCCACGCGTCGCGTCGGACCTCGGCCGCGACCGCTGATTGCAGCGTCAGGAAGACCTGCCACCAGGGCGGCTGCACGTACTGGTCTCGCCATGCGTTGTAGCTGGTGACGACCCAGGGCTGGCGCGCCTGCCGCCACCTGTCCGGGTCGTCGCGCGTGTAAGGCGGCGCGAACACGTCGCCCAGCGGCACGGCCGCGAGATCGGCCTCCGGCGTAGTCGGCGCGAGACTAGAGCGGAGGAAGTGACGCGCGCTCAGCGTCTCGCAGCGCGGGTCCAGCACGCGGGCGACGAAGTTGGCGAAGGTGGTCTTCCCGCCGCCCCACGGGGAGTCGACGTGGGCGATGAAGGTGTCGGCTTCTCCCAACGCCGCGCGGGTGCGGCCTCCGCGCCCGTCGGGCGCGTGACCGTTCATCTGGCACCAGATGAGGTGCAGCCTTTGGGCCAGGAAGAGCGCGAAAGGCCCGCGGTCGAGCTCGTCCTCGTTCTCCGCCGGCGCATCGAGGACGAAAGGGATCTGCGCGTCAGCCCCGGGCCGCCCTTCGCCGCCCGCCCGAGCAGGCTCGAGCGCGTCGACCTCCGTGGTCTCGAGATCGTCCGCCGCCTCCGCCACCTCGGAAACCTCGAGAGTATGATGGCGGGACGCTTCGTCCTCTCGTCGAGCGTCGTCAGGTGTCCACACCCTGCCGCTCCAACCTATGTCGCGTGCGGTCTTGGCGTCCGGAAGGATGTAGGGAGCCGCGGTCTCCACGTCGGCGATGAGGGGGCGATCCTTGAGCATCGCTCCCAATGTCCCGGCCGGATAGGGCAGGTTGCGTGCGCTTCCGATCTTCGCACCGTTGATGGCCGCCAGGACGGCGTGCGACACGGGATGGACGGAGCCCTGCTTGATGAGGGACCCGCCCGCAGCGGCCTCGAGCTCCTCTCGATCGAACGGCTGGACGTAGCGCTCGAGCACACGGACGGGTCGACGCACACGGCCTTCCGCATCCACGAACAGCTGACGATCGTCCGCGAGGAGAACGCCGCTGGCGATGAGCTTCTGGCCTACAAGCAGGAGGACAGTGTCGCCTTCATGGATCCGGCGCTTGTAGGCGCCGCCGCGCGGAACGCGGCCGTGAATCCAGAAGATGGTCGACCCGGGTGCCAGAGCCGTCGTCCAGTCCGCCTCGGCCTTTGGCGATCCTGCATAGAAGATCCACACCGGCAGCGAGGCGGGTGGCGCGACGTCGTCGGCCTCGAGGTCTATGATCCGGACGAGGGTGCGGCCCACGGATGTCTTCACGTCCGCGAGGCCGTGCCGCCTGACGAACACCTGCGCCGCAGCAAGCGTCTCTGGGCCCACGACGCCGTCCACGGCGAGGTTCAGTCCGCTGCGGTCGTTGAGGAAGCTCTGCGCGGCGCGCACCGCCGTCGGCGAAAGGGCGCTGGCGAGGCCCGCCGGCGCGACGACCCGCGTCCGCGTCGGCGCGGCCGCGGGACGTGACGGAGCGATACGGGTCGCCGTCTTGACCGCCGGCCTCGGGCGGACAGGGCGCCGCTCGCTGGGAGGGGAATCGGGCATGCCCGTACGCGTCCGCGACGAGGGGGCGCGTCGCCCCCTGCGACGCCGCTCAGATAGTGTCCCCCTCCTGGCGCAGGTGCAAGTTGCGGCGCTTCCGGACCGCGTGAGGGACGGATTCGATCTCCACTCGGCCTAGTGTCCGCTCCTGAGTTCGAAGTCAGGGTGTGTGAATTTCTGTTTCCGACGGCGATCCCAATGTCGGCTCGTGGCGCTTCACTGTCCTCGCAGCGCCACGCGCCAGCGCCCAACGGCAAGGTCTGTTCATGTGCCGAGCAGACTCTCGTGCGGTGGCGCTGCTCTGTACGTGGTGGAGCTGCCAGGACCGACATCCCCGAGCTAGCCGAAACGCCGAGGATCGGCCGGTACCCGCAGATCTACCAACACGATCGTTTGGTGGCTCTGAGAGCAGCGATAGGGTGCCGGGTAGTGGGGCGTCCAACCCCGCGACGCCCAGCGCACTGACGAGGCCAGTTCACACACACCTGGTCTCAGTTCTGGCTTGAACGAACCGGTCCGCTGGCGGCCCCCGCGATCGATCTCGGAAACCTGACGTGGGCGTTCATCGCGCAAAATCGACCTGCCTTGCAGGCGGGCCTGCTCGGGTCCCACCCATCTTCGGCTAGCGCCTGCAGACCGGTTCCCCCGGGCCCGGATTTTCGCGCAGTGCCCTGCCCCACGTCGAACGGCTCCGTGATCGCGGGATGGCCCCGCGAGCGGCCGGCCCCGCCCGGCCTTGGAAACGGAGACGAGACGATGCTGAACAAGGTCCAACTGATCGGCCGCCTGGGCGCTGACCCGGAAATCCGCAGCCTTAACGACGGCGCCAAGGTCACCAACCTGCGCCTCGCCACCACCGACACTTGGAAGGATCACGGGACCGGCGAACGCAAGGAGCGCACCGAATGGCATCGCGTAACGGTCTGGGGCGACGGCGCCGCCAAATACCTGTCGCACGCGAGCAAGGGCGCGATGCTCCTGGTCGAAGGAAGCCTTCGCGCCCGCAAGTGGACCGATGCCGACGGCGCCGAGCGCATCAGCACCGAGGTGGTCGTCCAGACGCGCGGCGGCGGTGATGTGAAGATCCTTGGCGATCGCAGCCGTCGCGGCGACACGGCCCAGACCTCCGGCCTTGACCATTCCGCCTCCGAGCAGGCCCCCCTGCCCTTGTAGGACAGAGAAGGGCCCGCTGGAGCGATCCAGCGGGCCCCTCCACACGCCTGCGAACCCAGCCCGGCGACCGAGTCTTGCGCCCCAAAGCGGCGAGACTCGCCATGCTCAGCGTGGCCGGGGAACAGCTGCTGCGGGCCTGTGCTTGGCGATTGAGCTGCGGAAAGGGCGCCCAGCGTCCGTTTCAGGGCGCGGCAAGGTGCGGCAGGCCGTCGCACGTCGTTCGCAGCCACCCCTCCAAACGCGCAAAAACGGCTGGTGCACCATAAGG
Source organism: Pseudomonadota bacterium (assembly GCA_040752615.1). Taxonomy (GTDB): domain Bacteria; phylum Pseudomonadota; class Alphaproteobacteria; order Caulobacterales; family Caulobacteraceae; genus Phenylobacterium. The sequence goes on from JBFMGV010000009.1 coordinate 7,528, forward strand.
CAGTACAATGGCAAACCGCTCCAAGGGGCCTCGAAGAGGTGACACACATCTTCTAGTTAGTCAATTGAGTTCATTGATCAAATCCCAGAATGGCACACAAATGTTCGCTTGTCGTTCTGGTCCCGGACGTTCTTCCTGTGGGGGTCGGCTGATCCGACGCCCCTGGCCGCCTCGGCCGCAGAACGCAGGACTTTTGATGAACTACGAGACGTTGATCAGTTGGAAGGCCCTTCGCCCCAAGATCGGCAACATGGGACGCACCACTTGGTGGCGGCTTATCCGCGCCGGCGAAGCCCCTGCTCCCATCCGCATCTCCCCCGGCCGTGTTGCATGGCGCTGGTCGGACATCGCGGAGTGGATGGAGTCGCGCTCGCGCCGAGCGGCCTGACTAAGCCTTCAAGTCGCGGGGGCAGCCCGCACGGGTGCCCCCGTCCCCGCATCGGCAACAACAGTTCAAGGACGTTCCATGTGCACGCTCGAGCGCGCTTCACACTTCGCCAGGCGCGGATCAGCGATGACCGCTCGCCGACGCGAAACTGTATTCTCGTTGTAGCCCGATGAAGCTTCTCTGTATCCTTCGCGTATCTTGGATGTCTCCCCTGCGTAGCCCAGATGTCGCCCAGGCCTTCTCCGGAGGCATTCGCGCGAGTTGGACGCGAATTAGACGCGATTTGTACAGTTCTTATACGAGGTTTGTACAAGAGTTGTACGCCTCTGATGCGTTGGCACGCTCCGATTGCCTCCCCTTTCTGGCTCTCGATGACGCCCTCAGCCCTTAAATGGGCTGATACACCATACGCACCCTCGCGGTGCCGGTAGTCGATTGTTTTTACAGTCTTTTTGCGGATCTTCCCAGCGGCCGGCTGTAGTCGCCCGTTACGGCGCGAACAGCAATTTCCCCAGTCTTTTCAAAGTGCGTGCTTACGTACAAATCCAATACAGGTCCCATGTCCCTCGCAGACCCCATCCAAGTGCGCCTTGAGCGCGAACTACTCACCGACATCCGTGCCGCCGCACGGGCCCATGGCCGCAACGTCGCTGACGAAATCCGGCATCGTCTCGAGCGAGACGGCCGGGTCGATCTGCAGATCCAAGGCCTACGGGCAGAGATCGCCCTCCACGGCTCTCATGGTCCCCGGCCGGACGACCCCGTGCTCGACGCGCTGCTCAGGCTACAGGGCATGCTAGCCGAGGTGCTCGGCGCCACGCGCCGCTCACGACCGGTCGATACCGAGCACGCGCGCCACGACGTCGAACGCCTCAAGCTCCCGGTCTGGGGTCGTCGCAAGGACGACCGCTGATGCTGACGCACAAGGTCCTCACCCGACAGGACGTCGGCGACGTCGCCAGCTACTACGGCAACGGCGCCGACGACTACTACGCCAAGGAGGGCGAGGCACAGGTCTGGCAGGGCAAAGGGGCGGAACTGCTGGGCCTCGTCGGCGAGGTGGACGCAGATCGATTCCGCCAGTTCCTGGCGGGCCAGGTGGAGCCCGGCCGGTCCCCGACCCGGGGCTCCACCCGCGACGACGCCAAGACCCGGATCGGCATCGACCTCACCTTCTCGGCCCCCAAGAGCGTGTCGCTGCTGGCGTTGATCGGTGGCGATGCCGCGGTGGTCGCCGCACATGACCGCGCAGTGACTTTAGCGCTGGCCGATGTAGAGCGTCGCGCCCAGGCCCGCCGGAAGGTCGACGGCGTCTCCTATGTCGAGACGACCGGCAACTTGATCATCGCCAAGTTCCGCCACGAGACCACGCGGGCCTACGACCCCGCCCTGCACACCCATGCTGTAGTGATGAACCTGACCCGCCGGGCCGATGGCGCCTGGCGCGCCCTGCACAACGACGAGATCATCCGCGCGACCGCCTACCTGGGCGCGGAGTACCGCGCCCACCTGGCGCGTGAGCTCGAGGGCCTTGGCCATGAGGTCCGCTACGGCCCCAATGGGACGTTCGAGCTCGCGCGGTTCTCACGCGCGCAGATCGAGGCGTTCAGCCTCCGCAGCCAGGAGATCGAGGCGGAGCTCGCCCGCAAGCGCCTGACCCGCGAGACTGCCTCGCAGAACGAGCGCCAGATCGCCGCCCTGACGACGCGGGGTCGCAAGGAGCCCAGCCTCGATCGCGCCACACTGCACGCGCAGTGGGTCGAGCGCGCCCGTGAAGTCGGGCTGGACTTGCATGTCGGGCCCCGGCCGAGCGGCCTGTTCAAGATGCTCCAGAAGTTCTGGTCCCCGGCCAAGGTGGCCGAGCACATCAAGGCGCGCCAGGCTGTGGAATCGGCCATGCGCGACATCAGCGAACGCGAGGCTGCGGTCCCCAACGAGCGCCTGGTCGCCAAAGCCCTGGAATACGGCATGGACGGCGTGCGGCCCGGGGCGATCTTCACCGCCATTCGGGAAGCCGTCGCTGAGGGCGAGATCGTCGCAGAGGCGCCCCGCTTCTTCGCCGCTGGCGAGTTGGGCGAGGCGGCGCGCACCGTCGACCGGCTCGTGCAAGAGCTGATGGCCGAAGGCCAGCGCGAGCCCGTGGCCCGGGACTTGGTGCAGGACGCCATCATGGCGGGACGGCTCATCGAGGCGTCTCGCCGCTACACAACGCCGGAAGCCATCGTCCGGGAAGAGACGGTCCTGCGGATCGAGCGGGAGGGCCGCAACGCCTTGGCGCCTCTGGTCAAAGGCGATGGCGCCGTGGAGCGTCTGATGCGCACCTCCCTGAACGCCGGGCAGCACGAGGCTGTCCGATTGATGCTCACCTCCCCGAACCGCGTCGTCGGCGTCGAGGGGCTCGCAGGGACAGGAAAGAGCTTCATGCTGACGGCCGGGGCCGACGAGGTCGCGCGCGCGGGCCACCAAGTCCGCATGCTGGCGCCCTACAACGGACAGGCGAAAGCGCTCCGTGCACTCGGGCTGGAGGCCAAGACGGTGGCCTCCTTCCTCGGCTCGCAGAAGGCGACACTCGACAGCAAGACCGTCCTGGTGATCGATGAAGCCGGCGTCGTGCCGGCCCGGCAGATGGCCAGGGTGCTGCAAGCGGCCGAGGTGGCCGGGGCGCGTGTCGTGCTGATCGGCGACCGGGCCCAGACCAAGGCTATCGAGGCCGGACGCCCCTTCGATCAGTTGATCCGCGCCGGAATGCCCACGGCCGGAATGAAGGAGATCCAGCGGCAATCCAACCCGCTCCTGCGCGAGGCCGTGGGGCTTGCCGCCGATGGCGCCGTCAAGGCCGCGCTCGAGAAGCTCGGCGATGTCATGGAGATCCGGGACGCCGGCGCGCGGCGCCGCGCGATCGCCGAGGCCTATGTGCGCCTGCCATCAAAGGCGCGGGAGGAAACGCTCATCGTCTCCGGCACCAACGAGGGGCGGCGCGAGATCAATGCCCGCGTGCGTGAAGGCTTGGGCCTGGCTGGCCAGGGCAAGGTGCTGGAGTGTCTCGTGCGCCGCGACACCACCCAGGAGCAGCGGCTGTTCGCCAAGAACTACCATGTGGGCGACCGGATCCGGCCGGAGCACGACCAGCGCGCGTTGGGGCTGAAGCGGGGCGAACTCTACACCGTGGAGGATACCATCGGGGGGAAGCTGGCGCTTCGCACGCCAGGCGGCGGCCGCCTGCGCATCAATCCGGCGTACCTGCGCAACGTCTCCGTCTACGAGACGGTCCAGCAGGAACTTGCCCGCGGCGACGTCGTGCGTGTCACGCGCAACGACGCGGCCAAGGACCTCGCCAACGGGGACCGCTTCACCGTGACCTATGTTGGTTCGCAGTCCATCAGACTGGAGTCGGGCACCCGAGCGGTGATGTTACCCCGCGATCGGCCCCTGCACGTCGACTATGCCTATGCGACCACGGTGCACAGTAGTCAGGGCATGACGGTCGACAGGGTGCTGATTGAAGCGGAGACCGACCGCAAGACCACCTCGCGCGACACCTTCTACGTCGCCATCTCCCGCGCGCGGCATGAGGCGCACGTCTACACCAATGACGCCTACGATCTGCCGCGGGCCATCGACCGCGACTTCCCGAAGTCTGCCGCGCTCGACCTGCAGCGTCAGATGGAACGTCCCGCCAAGGCCAGCAGCGGATGGGAAATGGAGCGGACATCGAAACCCAGCGGCGACTGGGAGATGGAGCGGTGAGGCTCGGCCAGGATGGGCGCACTCGGCAGGCAGAGAAGGAAGGAAGGTCTGAAGGGGGCGCGAAAACGCGCTTCAAAGGAGCACACCGTGCAAGACCCCTCGACGTCGGACACCCATCACGAACGCCATGACCGTTCTGCCGAGCAGCTGGCCGGGCCGTCCTTCAGCCACGCCACCACCCGGGTGGTCCGCTTCTGCCTCTACGCCCTCTCGGTTCTCGGCGGTGCCGCAACGGGCACTTCGGTGGTGGCCCTCGTGCTCTACCAACCCTTCGACCGGCGGTGGGCCTTGCTGGGCGCCGCCGGCGTCCTCGCCGGCGCCTGCGCGGTGAGGCTCATCGCCTACTTCCCGAAGGATGAAGAGGGCGAGCGGTGAGCCGCCGCAGCGAACGCAGGCGCCACGCCAAACAGCTGCGCATCCTTCATGCGGCCCAGGGCGGCTTCTGCGCTGGCTGCGGCCTTCACGTCAGCATTGACGGTGGCGTGCCCGCCAACAGCCCGCTCCAACCCACGTTCGATCACTATGATCCGGCCTACCTCGGCGGCGCTCGGAACATCCGCAACGGCCTTCTGAAACACCGCCACTGCAACGAACGGCGCGGCGCGCAGCTGCCGAACGGCTGCGACATGATCTGGTACTGGAGCGTCCAAGCGAAGGTTGGGGGCATCCACGGCTGGGCACGCGCTGACGGGCGGCGCCGGAGCGCTCGCAGGCGTCGAAAGCGGAAGGACTCGAAGGACTGAGATGCGCCGATACCGTTGAAAAAGGCTGCGCCTGAGCCGGCGCCGGCGCGGGTGCGATGGCGCTCTCCGCTCCTCAGGCGGTTGCTGGCGCTGGGGGCGGGATGAGCTTGGCGAGTTTGCGCAGGTTCTGGG
>JBFMGV010000010.1:0-104106 GCA_040752615.1 Pseudomonadota bacterium
CCAGTCAGGGTGCTTCTTAGAAGTTGTAGCGGGCGCCGACGTAGAACTGGCGGCCGAAGTGGTGGTTGGTCCACAGCCGCTTGGCGACCGTGTCGTTGTACTGCTTGTTGTGGGTGTCGGTGAGGTTCAGGGCCTCGAGCGTCAGCCGCAGTTGCTCGGTGAGCTGGTAGCTGATGTTCGCGTCGATGGTGGTCGTGCCCGGCACCCAGTCGGCGTCCTGATAGTCCTGGCGGCGGCCGGTGGTCAGGTTGCCCTGGTTCCCGGACGGCACGGCGAACAGGTAGCTCGAACGGTGCGAGAGCGACGCACGGGCCGAGAACTTGGAGTCCTCGTAGTAGACCGTGGCGTTGTACGAGTTCTTCGACACGTTGGTCGGGCGGTTCTCCAGCGTCAGGCCCGTGGGGCAGACGCCGTTGACCGGGGTGCCCGCGCAGAACGTCTGGGTGCCCTTCACGTAGGTGTAGTTGAACAGGACGCCGAAGTTGCCGACCCATTCCGGCAGTTCGAACCGCTCGGCCACCACGTCCGCCGACTGCTGGATGTTCAGCTCGAAGCCGCGATAGGGATCGCCGCCCTTCGAGTTGATCGTGGTGGTGTAGTTGAACAGCGCGTCGGGGCCGACGCCAGTGCCGTCCAGCAGCGAGTTCGGCAGGCCGAGCTGCGAGAAGGGAACCGTCAGGCGGACCGTCGTGAAGTCGGTCTTGAAGTCCTTGATGAAGAAGCCGAGGGCGATCAGCGACTTGCCGCCCGGATACCACTCGAACGACAGATCGTAGGTGTTGGCTTCCTGCGGCTTCAGGAACGGGTTGCCGGCGGTGATGGCCGGGACGCCCGAGGTGTTCAGGGTGCCGCCGGGGTTCAGCGCGCCCAGGCCCGGACGCACCATCACCTTGGCGGCGGCGGCGCGGACCAGCAGGTCGGGGGTCACTTCCGCGACGATGTTCGCGGCCGGCAGCCAGTTGTCGTAGGTGTTGTCCACCACGAGCTGGACCGGAGCGCCGCCGGCGAAGGTGTAGCCCTTCGAGGTCACGTCGGTGTCCACGTAGCGGACGCCGAAGTCACCGCGCAGACGCCAGGGCAGGATGTCGGTGTCGAAGTCGACCTGCACATAGCCGGCCGAGCTCTCTTCCGTGATCGTGCGGAAGCTGCCGCGGGCGCTGGTGTTCTCGAGACCGAAGAGCTGGAAGGCCCCCGTGCCCGAGTAGATGCCGTAGGCCTGGGCCACGGCGTCGAAGTTCGGCACGACCCAACCGGTCGGCGTGTCGCCGCCGAAGTTCTTGCCGAAGCCGGTCAGTTGCTCGCCGATGGTGGCCATCGTCGTGCCGGCCGGCATGGCCGGGATCGCGAACTCGGTGGAGCGGCGATACTCCTGACCGTCGTTCTTGAACTTCTTCCAGGTGCCGCCGATGCGCAGCTTGAAGGTGTCGTTCAGCTCCCACTCCAGGTCGCCGGCGACGATGTCGTAGCTGTTCTGGACGAACTGGGGCCGCAGACGCACTTCGCTGGGACGCAGCGTGCCGTTGGTGTTGGCGTTGCCGAACGTGAAGGCGTTCGGGTCGCTGATGTCGAAGCCCCAGGTGATGCTGGGGATGTCCGGGTTGGTGCGGCCGTCGTAGACGACGCCGTCCTGGTTGGCCCGGTCGAAGGTGATAGTGGTCTGGATCGGGTTCTTGAAGCTGGACTTCGAGGTGCCCACCAGGCCGCTCACGCGGATGCTGTCGGTCAGCTCGTGGCTGGCCGAGAAGCTGTACTGGCTGAAGATGGTCCGCAGCTTGTCCTCGCGGCTCTCGATGCGGATGTCCGCATTGTCGAAGACGCCGTAGGTCAGGGTGCCGTTCGAGTCCGTCTGGAACTCACGCGGGACCATGTAGGGCTTGCCGAATTCGGGCGAGGTCGCCGCGCGGCTGAACGAGATCACCTCGAGGTAGTTCTCGTTCCGGTGCGATTTGAAGTCCGAGTAGAGGTAGTCGAACGTCACCTTGGTGCGGTCGGTGGGCTTCCACTGGACCGAGCCGGTGATGCCCAGGCGCTTCTGGTCGTAGTCCAGGCGGGCGAAGCGCGGGATGCGCGGCGACCAGCTGCCCGGATCCGAAGCGGTCTGGTAGGCGGTGTTGTTGGCCGCCGTGTTCGGCAGGCGCGGATTGCCGGCGAAGCAGTTGTTGGCGTCGGTGCCGACCGTGGCGTTTGCCGCCGGGTTGAACTGCTGGCCCGCCGTCGTGGCGTTGGTGTCGTAGCCGACCGGGCTGCACCAGCCGCCGTTCGAGCCGCCTTCGGCCCAGCGCACGGTGTTGAAGCCCTCTTCGCGCACGCGGCGCTCGGAGTAGGCGACCGAGACGAGGACGCCCAGGGTGTCGTCCAGGAACTTCTTCGAGGCGAGGGCCGCGAAGCGCGGGTCCCACTTCTTGGAGAGGTCGTTGTAGCCGGCCTGGGCCGACAGGCTGAAGACCTGGTCCTTGCTGAAGTCGAGCGGGCGGGCCGTGGTCAGGTCGACCGTGGCGCCCAGCGAGCCTTCCTCGACCATGGCCGACGAGGTCTTGCGGACCGCGAGCTGGTTGAACAGCTCGGAGGCGAAGACGTTGAAGTCGAAGGTCCGGGCGCGGTTGGCGCCGCCGTCGGCGTCGGAGCCGCCGGTGGTGGTCAGGCCTTCCATGCCGTTGATGCGCACGCGGGTCGAACCCGGGCCGAGGCCGCGCACGGTGATGTTGCGGCCTTCGCCCGCCGAGCGGGTGATGGCGACGCCGGGGATGCGCTGCAGCGACTCGGCGAGGTTGTTGTCCGGGAACTTGGCGATGTCCTCGGCCTTGATGGCGTCGACGACGCCGGCCTCGCTCTTCTTGATCGAGATGGCGCTCTCGATGGCCGCCCGGAAGCCGGTGACGACCACTTCCTCGACCTCACCCGGCGCAGCCGTGGACGCGGCCTGGGCCGAAGCCTGGCCGGCGATGCTCATGCCGATAGCGAAAATGGACGCGCCGCAAATCAGACGGCGCAGGCTGACGCCTGGTCGCACCATGGAACTCCTCCCCTACCGCCGGTGTATCCCGGCCCAATCGCTGCCTTGGCAACGTTGCTACCGGTGACATGGGCGATGACACCGGTGTCATCTAGACTACCCAAATGGGAGCCGATTGCAATGGTTTTTGGGCCCCGCCGCGCGGTGCGCGAAGATCCTATGACAATGCGCGGTAGGTCAGGCGCCGGAAGACGGCCTCGCCGCGACCTGTCGCGAAGAGGGCCGGACGCAGCGCCATGAAGCCGCCGCGGACGTTGTGGTGGTAGCCCGACACCTCCATCTGGCGGTCGAACTTGGACCAGGTCCGCCCGTCGCCGCTGGTGTGGAAGGTGACGATGTGACGGTCGTTTTTCATGCGAATCCAAAGGCGTCGACCATGAGGGTTCGCCGGCCGGCCGCGCTCCAGACCGTACTGATGGGTGACGAACCGGGCGCCGTCGAAAGACAGGCCGCAGTAGAGCTGCTTGTCGTAGAACAGCAGGATTCCAGCCGATCCGTCGGCGGGCGCCTCGATCTCGACCTCGACCTCATAGGCCTGGTCGGGCGCGATGAAGGCGAGGGGCGGGGAGTCCTTGGGCGCGGTTCCGCGGGCCGCCAGGCGCAGGCCGCCGTCGAATCGCACGCGCCGCAACTCGTCCGGCCCGGGGTCGGCGAAGGCCCACTGGACGCCCAGCTTCGAGGTCGCGAAGTCGTCGGAGAGCGCCGCGCCGTTCGGGCCGGCGACACCACCGCGTGGCTTGCGCAGCGGCCTGGACAGGTCGCCGCCCTTGGCCTTGAACCAGCCGTCGGCGGTCCATTCGATCGGGTCGAGCAGGCACTGGCGGCCCAGCGTCCAGTAGCCGTTCTCGTAGCCGTGGTAGACCATCCACCAGTCACCGGCCGGACCCTCGACGAGGGTGGCGTGACCACGTGACCACCACTTCTCGGCCGCGCTGGTGGTCCGCACGATCGGATTGTGCGGGCAGTTTTCCCAGGGGCCATGGATGGAGCGCGACCGGGCGGCGATGACCATGTGCCCGGTGGGCGGGCCCGCTGTGCCGCCGACGGCGGTGATCAGATAGTACCAATCGCCCCGACGGGTGATCTTGGGCCCCTCGGGCGCGAAGCCTTCGACGTCCCACTCCACCGGGTAACGCCAGGGATCGTAGACGTGCTCCACCGGGCCATCGGTGGCGAGGCCGTCGTCGGTGAGCCGCACGCGGTCGCCGCCGGACAGGAAGAGATAGCGCCGTCCGTCCTCGCCGACCGCGTGGCCGGGGTCGATGTGAGCCGGCAGGTGCAGGTCCGCCGGCTCGCTCCAGGGCCCCCGGATGTCGTCGGCCCAGATCACATAGGTCGAGCGGCGGTCCGGGAAGCGGGCCGGAATGTAGATGTAGAAGCGACCCTGGTGCTTGATCAGCTCGCAGGCCCAGACCGAGCCGATCGCGGTCTTCAGCGCCGCGGTGATCGGGGTCCAGTTCACGAGGTCCCGGGAATGCCAGATCACGACGCCGGGGTACCCCTCGAACGACGAGAAGGTCATGTAGTAGTCCGCGCCGTCCTTCAGGATGGTCGGATCGGGATGGTCCCCGGCGACGATGGGGTTCAGGAACCGCCCGTCGCCCAGATCGGCCATCCGCTGACCCTCGACGCCACGCCGCCAGGCCGGAGCCGACGCGGGGGCGGCGAGGCCGGACGTGGCCGCCGCTGTCCCGGCAAGGCCCATGAAGGTTCCACGGCGGGTCAGCGGCGTCATACGCGTCCTCAGAACTTGTAGCGGAAGCCGGCGTAGACCTGGCGGCCGGTGTGGACGTACTCCTCCGAGCTCTTGCGCTCGGACGAGACCCAGCGATCGTCGAACTCGTCGGTGAGGTTGATGGCTTCCAGGTTGATCGTCAGCCGGTCGGTCAGTTGGTAGCTGGCCGAGGCGTCGACGTTGAGCGTCGAGAACTTGCCGCGCACGTCGTTGCCGTTCCCGCCGGGCACCTGGCTGAGATAGCCGTCGCGGTACGAGCCCGAGACGCGGGCCTTCAGCTTCTCGTACTCGTAGTAGAGCGTGACGTTGAACGACTTGGGCGACAGGCCGACCAGCGGCTGCGTCACGGTCAGGGGCGGGTTGGCCGCCGCGTTGGTGATGTATTCGATGTCGGACTTCACATAGGTGAAGTTCACGATCCCCCCGAAGCGGTCGAACGGCCCCGGCAGGAAGGTGAAGGGCCGCTGCAGGCTGGCCTCGAAGCCCTTCAGGCTGCCGCCGTCGGTGTTGGTCTGCTGGGTGACGGTGAAGATGGTGTCCACCGTGTTGCCGTTGGTCAGCAGGCTGGCCGGTAGGCCGGTCTCCGAGAACGGGATCGTCGAGGCCGCGCTCTGAATGTAGCTCTTCAGATCCTTGTAGAAGAGGCCGACGACGAACTGGGTCTCGCTGTCCGGGTACCATTCGAACGACAGGTCGAAGGTGTTGGCGCGGATCGGGTCCAGATAGGGGTTGCCGATCGAGAGGGTGCGGGCGGTGTTGGTGATCGATCCGCCCGGCGTCAGGTTCGGCAGTTGCGGCCGCGACATCACCTTGGACGCGCTGAATCGGACCATCACGTCGTCGACCGGCTCCAGCACCAGGTTCAGCGAGGGCAGGGTGTCGGAGTAGCTGCGCGCCACGGTGACGAAGTTGGCGCCGACGAAGCCGCGCGCTTCCTGGTCGGTGCGGGCGTGGCGCAGGCCGATGTTGCCGCGCAGGGGCATCCCCACGATCTCGGCCTTGAAGTCGGCCTGGACGTAGAGCGACAGGTCGCGCTCCTCGACATCGCGGTTGCCGCCGCGCTGGTTGTCGGCGGAGAGGCGGAAGTCGCCGTACTGGTTGATGCAGTTGCAGTCGATGTCGAGGGCGTCCGCCACCTTCTCCAGGTCGGGCGACAGCCAGCTGGTCGGCGTGCCCGACGGCAGGTCCATGTGGCGGCCGAAGCCGGTCACCAGCTTCGAGATCTGGGCGATGGTGACGCCGGCCGGCAGGGCCACCGCGCCCTCGGTGATGCCGCCGATCACGAAGCGGCGCTGCTCCTGGGTGCGGAACTCGTAGTCCTTATAGAGCAGGCCGCCCTTGAGGCTCAGGTTGTCGCTGACGTCGAACTCGATGTCGGCGCGGACATTCTTCAGGACGTTGACCGTCTTGTTCGGCCGCATGCGGATCAGCGAGGCGTCGCCCAGCGCCTGGGTCGTGCCGAACCGCCAGGCGTTCGGGTCGGTGACGTCGAAGCCGTAGTTGAAGCCGGGCAGCTTCTGGTCGCTGTAGTCGTACTGGTAGCCGTCGCTGTCGTAGCGATCGAACGAGATCGTGGTCTGAACCGGGTTGTTCTGGATCGAGGTGGACCGGCCGATCAGCAGCGAGCCGCGGAATCGGTCGTTGAACTGGTGGTCGATCTGCAGGGCGAGCTGGTTGAACTCGGTCTTGAGCTCGTCGTAGCGATCCTCGGTGCGGACATCGACGTCGTCGAAGGTGGCCGAGACCAGATGGCCCTTGTCGTCGAAGACCGGGTTGCGCACGTCGGTCTGCGGATTGCCCTGGCCCGCGCGGCTGAACGAGATGACTTCGAGGTAGTTCTCGCGGCGGCTGCCGTCGAGCAGGGCATAGAGGCCGTCCACGGTGAAGGTGGTGGAATCGGTCGGGCGGAACTGCAGCGCCATGGTCGCGCCGCTGCGCTCCCAGTCATAGGTCAGCCGGCCGTAGCGCGGGATGCGCGGGTGCCAGGCCGAGTTGACGTTGGAGTAGGTCCCGACCGGCGTGTTGCACGGCGCCGGGGTCTGGAAGCAGCCGGCCGAGTTGGTCAGCACGCTGGGGTTTTCCCAGCGGCCTGTCGACGAGCCTTCCTCCAGGGTGTTGCGCTTGGCGTAGGCCAACGAGAACAGGGCCCCCAGCTTGCCGTCGAGCCAGGTGTCGCTGAGCAGCAGCGTGCCGCGCGGGTCCCACTTCTTGGAGAGGTCGTTGTAGCCGTACTGACCGCCGATCGCGATCGTCCGGCCGTCGTAGTCGAACGGCTTGGCGGTGCGCAGATCCACCGTGGCGCCCAGCGAGCCTTCCTCGACCTCGGCCGACTGCGACTTGCGCACCGTCAGGCGGTTGAAGAGCTCGGACGCGAAGATGTTGAAGTCGAAGGCGCGGCCGCGGTTGGCGCCGCCCGAGCCGTCCTTGCCGCCGGTGGTGGCCAGGGCCTCCAGGCCGTTCAGGCGAACGCGGGTGAAGTCGCTGGAGAGACCACGCACCGTGATGGTCCGACCTTCGCCGCCGTCCCGGTCGATGGCCACGCCCGGGATGCGCTGCAGGCTCTCGGCGAGGTTCAGGTCGGGGAAGTCGGCGATGTCCTCGGCGTTGATGACGTCGACGATGTCGGTCTCGGTCTTCTTGAGCTGGATGGCCGAGGCGAGACTGGCCCGGAAGCCGGTCACGACGATCTCGTCGACCTCCTGGGACTGCCCCGCCTGGGCGAGGGCGGGACTGGCCGCGGCCACGAGGGCCAGCGTCGAAACCCTGAAAGCAAGCACGCGCAACTTCGCAGCCGGAATACGGCCCATGGTCATCCTCCCCCTACCGCCGCTGTTTTCGCGGCTGGTTCAAAGCGCTCACCGGGCCAGTTGCTATGACACCGGTGTCATTATAGGCTGGTCGCAACCTCGGTGAAATCGCGAACGCCAATATGTGGAGGAAACATGTCTCTCGCTGACACCGGTGTCAACAATCCGACAAGCCTGTCCGCCCATCGGGGCTCGCGGTCCATGCGCCGGCCCAACCCGGTCTTCTCCGACGAGTACGGCGTGGTGCGCCAGGTGCTGATCCGCGCCCGGCGAGAAGCGGGGCTTTCGCAGCGCGCGCTGGCCGCGCGACTGGAGAAGACGGCCTCGCACGTGGCGATGATCGAGCGGGGGCAGCGGCGGGTCGACCTGCTGGAGTTCTGTCGAATCGCCGAGAGCCTCGGGATGTCGGCGGACGGCCTCATGCACCGCATCGCCCAGCAACTGGGAACGCTGCGGGGCGCCGCCTAGATCGCCAGCAGCGCGTCGGGGGCGGTCTCGAGGGCGAGGTAGGCCGAGGTCACCGCATCGCGGAAGCGCGGGTTGGCGGCGAGGGTCGGTGGGAACACCGCGCCCAGGGCGAGGAAGCGGCCCACGTCGCGGCCGCCGCCATCGCAGGTCTCGACCACGGCCAGGAGGTCCTGATCGAGGGGGTCGACGAGCCGTTCCGCCGACCGCGCCTGGCGGATGACGAACCGAATCCAGGCGGCGACGCCGACGGCCAGACGGTCGACCGGGCGTCCGGCGGCCAGGGCCTCGCTCGCTGTCTCCAGCAGCCGGAACCGCAGCTTCTGTGAGCCGTCCCAGGCGATCTGCGACAGCCGGTGGACGATGGCGGGATTGCGGAAACGCTCCAGGACGTCGGCGATGTAGGCCGGTACGTCCAGTTCGGGTGCGTCCAGGGTGGGCGGCACGTCCTGGCGCATCATCCGCTCCACGAACCCGGCGAGGCGCGGGTCGGTCATGGCGGCCGACACCGTCTCGTGCCCCAGTCCCAGCCCCACATAGGCCAGGGTGGAATGGGCGCCGTTGAGCAGGCGCAGCTTGGCGCGCTCGAACGGGGCGACGGCCCGGGCCACGGTGACGCCGGCGCTGCGGAACAGGTCGGCGTCGGCGCCCAGGCGGTCCTCGACCACCCACTGCACGAAGCGCTCGCGCTGGATCGGCCAGGCGTCCTCGAGGCCGCTGACCTCGGTGACCTGGGCGCGCAGGGCGTCGTCGGTGGCCGGGGTGATCGAGTCGACCATGCTGCAGGGGAAGGCGGCCTCGGCGGCGATCCAGCGGGCTAGCTCGGTCTCGCCCCGCGCCTCGGCGAACGCCACGACCGCGCGGCCCAGCTTCACGCCGTTGTCCGAGAGATTGTCGCAGCTGATGGCGACGAACGGGGCGAGGCCGGCGGCGCGGCGGCGGCGCAGGGCCTCGGTGATCCAGCCGACGATGCTGACCGGTCGCTCGGGCGAGCCCAGGTCTCGGCGGATGTCGGGATGGTCGAGGTCGAGGAAGCCGGCGGTGGCGAGGCAGTAGCCCTTCTCCGTGACGGTGGAGGTCACGTATCGGGCCTGCATCAGGCGGTCGAAGACCCGCTCCGGATCATTCGCGGCGACCAGGACCTCGCGGATGGCGCCGATGACCTGGAAGCTCGGATCGGCCTCCTTCTCAGCCAGGACGTAGAGGCCGTCCTGCGGGGTCAGGGCGTCGCGGACGTCGGGCGTGCGCAAGGAGACGGCGGTGATCGCCAGATCGGGCCGCGTGGCCAGCATCCGGTCGACATACCAGGCCTGGTGGGCGCGATGGAACGCGCCGGGCCCGAAGTGGACGATGCCGGTCGAGAGCGTGGCGCGATCGTAGGCCGGCGCGCGGACAGGGGCGCGGACGGCGCCGAGGGTGGTGTCGGAGAGGCGCATCAGAGGGTGACGCCGCGCTTCCAGAGGGCGATCTCGCGCTCGCCGTTCTCCTCGGCGCGGGTGACCTGGCCCGAGGCTGTGGCGACGACCAGGTCCATCAGCCGGTCGGCGGCGGCGTCCATGCTCTCGCCCGAGACGATGCGGCCGGCGTCGAAGTCGATCCACCGCGGCTTGCGCTGGGCGAGGCCGGAGTTGGTGGCGATCTTCAGCGTGGGGGCGGGGAAGCCGAGGGGCGTGCCGCGGCCGGTGGTGAACAGGATGACCGTGGCGCCCGCCGCGGTGAGCGCGGTCGACGACACCGCGTCATTGCCCGGCGCCTCCAGCAGCACGACGCCGCGAGCGTGGGCCTGGCCGCCATAGCGGATGACTTCGGTGACGGGGCCCCGGCCGGCCTTCTGCACCGCGCCCAGGGACTTCTCCTCCAGGGTGGTGATGCCGCCCGCCACATTGCCGGGCGAGGGGTTCTCGCTGACCGGTTCGCCGTGATCCAGGAAGTACTGCTTGAAGTCGTTGACCACCGACACGACGCCGTCGAACACCGCCTGGTCGGTGGCGCGGGCCATCAGCAGGCGCTCGGCGCCGAAGATCTCGGGGATCTCGGTGAGCACGGCCGTCCCGCCGTCGGCGCAGACCTGATCGGCGATCCGGCCCACCAGCGGATTGGCGGTCAGGCCCGAGAGGCCGTCCGAGCCGCCGCACTTCACGCCGATCACCAGGTCGGCGACGGGGCAGGCCTGTCGACGATCCTGTTCGACGAGGCCGACCAACTCCTCGATCGCGGCGAGCCCGTCCTCGATCTCGTCGTCGGACGCCTGGGCCGTGAAGGCGCGCAGGCGCGAGCGGTCGAGGTGCGGGGCGGAGTCGAGCAGCGCCTGGAGCTGGTTGTTCTCGCAACCCAGGCCCAGGATCAGCACGCCGCCGGCGTTGGGGTGGCCCGCCAGGGCCGCGATCATGGTGCGCGTGGCGTCCAGGTCGCCGCCCAGCTGCGAGCAGCCGAAGGGATGGGTGAGGGCAACCACGCCGTCGACGCGGCCGCGGAACCGGCGGTCGGCGGCCTCGGCGATCTTCTGGGCGGTGCGCGCCACGCAGCCGACCGTGCAGAGCACCCAGATCTCGTTGCGGGTTCCGACCCGGCCGTCGGCGCGGCGGTAGCCCTGGAAGGTCCGTTCGTCCGCGGCGGGCAGGGCCTCGGGCTGCGTGGGGTCGTAGGCGTAGGTCTCGACGCCGGAGAGCGAAGTGGCGAGGTTGTGGCTGTGCACATGCTCGCCGGCCGAAATGGGCGCGGTGGCGTGGCCGATGGGCCAGCCGAACTTTCGCACCGGATCGCCGGCCGCCAACGCGTGCAGCGCGACCTTGTGGCCGGCGGGGATGTCCACGGCGGCGCGGACGCCGTCGGCGACCACGTCGCCGGCCGCGATCGGGGCCAGGGCCACGGCGACGTCGTCACGTGGGTCGATGGCAAGCGCGGCGGAACCTGTACTCATAGGCGCATGGTAACCGGTGTCATTCAATTCTCAACCCGAACCGGCGTCGCAGCCTTGCTGTTGCCGCAGCGCGCGGGGCAGGGATAGGGATACCACCCTTCGGCCGCAGGGAGTCGCCGGACACGCCGTGAAGGACCCGATGAGCAAGACGCCTGGCACGGCCGGTGGCCCCTCCAGTGGCCCCAGCGAAACGCCCCGACGCCGCCCGACGATCAACGACATCGCGCGCCTGGCCGGGGTTTCGAAGAAGACCGTCTCGCGGGTGATCAACGCCTCGCCCTTCGTCCATGCCGAGACGCGGGAGCGGATCGAGGCGGTGATCGCCGAGCTGGGCTATGCGCCGGATCCCACGGCGCGGGGGCTGGCCTACGGGCACTCGTTCCTGATCGGCCTCGTCTACGACAACCCCAACCCGCAGTACGTCGTGAACATGCAGCTGGGCCTGCTGGACGGGATGCGCGGCTCGGGCTTCGAGCTGGTGGTGCATCCCTGCGACCGCGCCAGTCCGACCTTCCTCGACGACCTGCGCGGCTTCGTGGAGCGTCAGCGGCTGTTCGGGGTGATCCTGACGCCGTCGGTTTCGGAGGACGAACGCGCCGCCGAGCTGATGAAGGACATCGGCTGCGCCTATGTCCGGGTGGCGTCGGTCAGCCTGGATACCCCCGACCACATGATCGAGACCCGCGACCGCCTGGGCGGCCGCGAAGCCGCGCGGCACCTGGCCGAACTGGGCCACACGCGGATCGCCTTCGTCTCGGGGCCGTCGACGTTCCGCTCGTCGCACGAGCGGCGGTCGGGCTTCGAGGAAGCGCTGAACGAAAAGGGCCTGACCCTGGCCAAGGACTATGTGGTCGAGGGCGCCTATACCTTCGAGACCGGCATCGAGTGCGGCAGGGCGCTGCTGTCGCTGAAGGACCGGCCCACCGCGATCTTCGCGGGCAATGACGAGATGGCCGCCGGCGTGCTGCAGGCCGCCCGGCAACTCGGGCTGAAGGTCCCGGAGGAGGTGTCGGTGGTCGGGTTCGACGACTTCCAGATCGCCTCGCGCCTCTGGCCGGCCCTGACGACGGTGCGGACTCCCACGCGGGAGATCGGCCGCCTGGCCGCCGAGCGTCTGATGGGTAAGGAGGACGACAACCGCGACCCCAAGGGACGCCTGCCGTCGCTGGTCGTCCGCGAGAGCACCGCGCCCCCGCCGAAGTAGGAACCCGGACGCCCCTCGGAAGGCGCGCCCGGGTCAGGGGCGTTACAGCTTCACCGGCTCCATGCGCGGCGTCAGCAGGTGGACCACGAGCAGGGCGGCGAGATAGGCGCCGGCCGCCACCGCGAAGATCGGGGTGTAGGTGCCGATGCGCTCGAGCACCTCGCCGACGTAGTTCGAGAACACCATCCCGCCGATCGCGCCGATCATGCCGCCGATCCCGATGACGGAGCCCACGGCCGAGCGGGGGAAGACGTCGCTGGGCAGGGTGTAGAGGTTGGCCGAGAAGCCCTGGTGGGCCGCGGTCGCAACGCCGATGATCAGGACCGCGACCCAGAGGTTCGAGGCCAGGGCCGCGCCGGCCACCGGCAGGGCCAACAGGGCGCAGATCAGCATGGTGGTCTTGCGGGCCCGGTTGATCGACCAGCCCATCTTCATGAAGCGCGACGACATCCAGCCGCCCGCGACGCTGCCGACGTCGGACAGCAGGTAGATGGCCACCAGCGGCGGGCCGAAGGTCTTCAGGTCGAGGCCGTGGCGCTTGCCCAGGAAGTCGGGCAGCCAGAAGAGGAACATCCACCAGATGGGGTCGATCAGGAACTTGCCGATCGCGTAGGCCCAGGTCTCGCGGTAGCCGAGCAGCTTGGCCCAGCCGACCTTCTCCACCGGATCCGGCGGATCGCTCTCGATGTGGGCCAGCTCGGCGGCGGAGAGCTTGGGATGCTCACGCGGGCGGCGGTAGACCAGCAGCCAGATGGGCAGCCACAACAGGCCCAGGACGCCGGTGACGATGAAGGCCGCCTGCCAGCCCCAGGTCAGGGTGATGGCGGGGATCAGCAGGGGGGTGACGATCGCGCCGATGTTGGTGCCGGCGTTGAAGATGCCGGTGGCGAAGGCGCGCTCCTTCTTGGGGAACCACTCGGCCACCGCCTTGATCCCGGCCGGGAAGCCGCCGCCTTCGCCCAGGCCCAGGATGACCCGGCTGAGGATGAAGCCGCCGAAGCTGGTGGCCGCGGCCGTGGCGATGTGGCCGACCTGCCAGATGAGGAAGGCGACGCCGAAGCCGAAGCGGGCGCCGGCCCGGTCCATGATCCGGCCCCAGACCAGATAGGCCACCGCATAGGCCGCCTGGAACCACAGGACGAGGCGGGCATAGTCCTTCTCGGTCCAGCCGAACTCGGTGGTCAGGTCGGCCTTCAGGAGGCCGATCGTCTGGCGGTCGACGTAGTTGATCACCATCGCCATGAAGAGCAGGGCGACGACGACCCAGCGGTAGCGCCCGACCGATGCGGTGGGCGCGCCAGCCGGCGCGGCGGTGGTCATTAAGCTTCCTCCGACCCCTCGGCGGCGGCGGCGGGGACCGCGATGCAGCGGATCTCGTCGAAGTCGCCGAAGGTGATACGGGCCGTTTGGCCGGCCCTGATGTCATGAATGCCGCTGGCGGCGCCCGTCGTCACGAGCTGACCGGCCTTCAGCGGGCGGCCCCGCGCGGCGGCGGCGCTCATCAGGAAGGCCAGCGAGGCGGGCGGGCCGCCGGGGATCGACGCGGGCGAGCCTTCGCCGACCAGCTCGCCTTCGACGTAGGCGGCGCAGGGCGGGATGTCCTGCGGGCGCTCGCGCCAGCCAGGAACAACCTTGCCCAGGATCTGCCCGGCGTTGTTGCCGAAGTCGGTGGCGACGACGCGGGGACCCAGGACGTTGATGGTGGCCAGCGGGCTGCCGGCGAACTCCACGCCCACGATCAGGTCGGCGACGTATTCGAGCGCCTCCTCGGGCGTCCAGTCGAGCTTGTCGGCCGGGGCGTCGCGACCCATGCGGTAGATGTACTCGGCCTCGACCGCCGCGAAGCCGCCGGCGATGACGGGCAGGGGCGTGGGCTCGGCGCCCGGCGCCCAGACGTTGCCCGCGAAGATCGGACCCATGACGCGCTCGGCGCCCAGCTCGGCCTGCAGTTCCAGGGCGATGCGGCCGACCTTCCAGCCCACCACCTCGTCACCCCACAGGCCGATCGCCGCCTCCTGGGCGCGATAGCCGGCGGCCATGTCGGCGGGGAGCGGGCCGGGGAAGCCGGGCAGGGCGCGCGCCGCCTTGCGCGCCTCGACAAACTGCCGCGCCACATCGGCCGGCTCGAACGCGGTCGCGGCCTTCGCCGCCGGAACAGTCACTGGCTGTCGTCCTCCGGCCGGTCCGAATGCGGTCGCGGCGCTTGTTATGATCGTTGGGCCAGGGCGTCCCCGACCGTTCGCGGCGCACATTGTGGCAAGAGGTAACCGGTGTCAATTTGCTGTTTCCGGTACAGAACGCCCGAAATGAGGGTAGCCTGCGACCGGGCCGCAAAGAGCTTGCACCCCAGAATGACACCGGTTACCTAGCCGGCTTCAAGGGAGGAACGGTCGATGACAAGGCCGCTGAAGCTGAACCCCGACCGCCTGTTCCCGGCTGAGCCGGCGATCCGGTCGGTGGCGCGCCGGCTCTATGCCCAGGTCAAGGACCTGCCGATCATCAGCCCGCACGGCCACACCGACCCGGAGTGGTTCGCGAGCGATGCGCCGTTCCCCGACGCCACCGAACTCCTGCTGGCGCCCGACCACTACCTCTACCGGATGCTCTATTCGCAGGGCGTGCGCCTCGAGGACCTGGGCGTGCCGTCGCGCAAGGGGCCGTCCACGGCCGACCCGCGCGCCGCCTGGCGCATCTTCGCCGCCAACCAGCACCTGTTCCGCGGCACGCCCTCGGCCATGTGGCTGGGCCATGTGTTCACCGAGGTCTTCGGATTCGACGTGGCGCTGGAGCCGGCGACGGCCGATCTCTACTTCGACCGCATCGGCGAGGCGCTGGCCACCGACGCCTTCCGCCCGCGCGCGCTGTTCGAACGCTTCAACATCGAGCTGCTGGCCACCACCGAGTCGCCCACCGACGACCTGCGCCACCACAAGGCCATGCGCGCCTCGGGCTGGAAGGGCCGGGTGGTCACCGCCTATCGCCCGGACCCGGTGCTGGATCCCGAGCACGAGGAATTCCCGGAACAGTTCGTCCGCTTCGGCGAGATGACCGGCCAGGACGTCCAGTCGTGGAAGGGCTACCTGGAGGCTCACCGCATCCGCCGCCGGGCCTTCATGGAGGTCGGCGCCACCTCGACGGACCATGGCCATCCGACGGCGCAGACCGCCGACCTCTCGACCGCAGAGTGCGAGGCGCTGTTCGCCAAGGTGGCGACGGGTGTGGCGACGGCGGCCGACGCCGAACTCTTCCGCGCCCAGATGCTGACCGAGATGGCGAAGATGAGCCTGGACGACGGGCTGGTCATGCAGATCCACCCCGGCAGTTTCCGCAACCACAACCGCTGGCTCCACGGCGCTTTCGGACGCGACAAGGGCGCCGACATCCCGACCCGCACGGACTACGTGCGTGCGCTGAAGCCGCTGCTGGACAAGCTGGGCAACGATCCGCGCCTGTCGGTGATCGTCTTCACCCTGGACGAGAGCAGCTATGCCCGCGAGCTGGCGCCGCTGGCCGGCCACTATCCGGTGCTGAAGCTGGGCCCGTCCTGGTGGTTCCACGACAGCCCCGAGGGAATGCGCCGCTTCCGCGAGCAGGTCACCGAGACGGCGGGCTTCTACAACACCGTCGGCTTCAACGACGACACGCGGGCGTTCCTGTCGATCCCCGCGCGCCACGACGTGGCCCGCCGCGCCGACGCCAGCTTCCTGGCGCGGCTGGTGGCCGAACATCGCATCGAAGAGGACGAGGCGGCGGAAACCATCGTCGATCTCGCCTACAACCTGCCCAAGCGGGCCTACAAGCTGGACGAGGCGGCGGCTGAGCCCGCGCCTGCGTTCGCCTGACCGGAGGGAACTGCCCCGTGTTCAAACGCACCTATCACGCCACCCATCCCGACATGATGGAGGGGGTCGACAACGAGACCCTCCGCCAGCGCTACCTGGTGCAGGACCTGTTCGCCGCCGGCGAGGTGGTCCTGAACTACACCCACTACGAGCGCTTCGTGATCGGCGGCGCGGCCCCGGCGAAGGGCGGCCTCAAGCTGCCCGACCAGACCGAGCCTGAGAGCGCCAAGGGACACCCGTTCCTGGAACGCCGCGAGATGGGCGTGATCAATGTGTCGGACGTGGCCGGCAAGATCACCGTCGACGGTGTCGCCTACGACATGTCGCCCAAGGACTGCCTGTACGTGACCATGGGCGCCAAGGACGTGGTGTTCGAGGGCGAGGGCGCGCGCTTCTACATCGTCTCGACCCCGGCCCACGCGGCCTTCGAGACCAAGAAGCTGTCGATCGCCGACGCGGTGCCGCTGGAGCGTGGCGCGCTGGAGACTTCGAACGAGCGGACGATCTACCAGCTGGTGGTGCCGCAGACCTGCAAGTCGGCGCAGCTGCTGCTGGGCCTGACGATCCTCAACACCGGCAGCGTGTGGAACACCATGCCGCCGCACCTGCACGACCGCCGCAGCGAGATCTATTTCTACTTCGGCCTCGGCGAGAACGACCGGGTCTTCCACTTCATGGGCGAGCCCGACAAGCAGCGCCACATCATCATGGCGAACGAGGAGGCGGTGATGTCGCCGCCGTGGTCGATCCACATGGGCTCGGGCACGTCGAACTACGCCTTCATCTGGGCGATGGGCGGTGAGAACCTCGACTACACCGACATGAACGTCCTCGACATCTGCCAACTGAAATGAGCGGCTCTCCCTTCGACCTCACCGGACAGGTCGCGCTGGTCACCGGCGCCAACACGGGCCTGGGGCAGGCGATCGCCGTCGGCCTCGCCCAGGCGGGCGCCGACATCGTCGCGGTGGGCCGCAGCGCGCCGGACGAGACCGCCGAGCTGGTGGCCCAGGCGGGCCGCAAGCTGCACGCGGTCTCGGCCGACCTCTCCACCACCCAGCCGATCGAGCGGGTGGTGTTCGAGGCCTATGCCGCCGCCGGCCGGCTGGACATCCTGGTGAACAACGCCGGGATCATCCGCCGCAACGACAGCCTCGACTTCACGGAAGAGGACTGGGACGCGGTGATGAACACCAACCTCAAGACGGTGTTCTTCCTGACCCAGGCGGTCGCCAAGCGCTGGGTCGCCGACGCGCGCGGCGGCAAGGTGATCAACGTGGTCTCGCTGCTGTCCTTCCAGGGCGGCATCCGTGTGCCGTCGTACACCGCCTCGAAGAGCGGGCTTGCGGGGATCACCAAGCTGCTCTGCAACGAGTGGGCGGCCAAGGGGATCAACGTCAACGGCCTGGCCCCCGGCTACTTCCAGACCAACAACACCGCGGCGCTGCAGGCCGACGAGGCCCGCAACCGCCAGATCCTGGACCGCATCCCCGCCGCGCGCTGGGGCCGTCCCGAGGACCTGGCCGGCGCGGCGGTCTTCCTCGCCAGCCGCGCAGCGGATTACATGCACGGCGCCATCGTCCCCGTGGACGGCGGCTGGCTGGCGCGCTGACCCGCCGGCCTCAAGCGTAAGGAAGGATCGACCCCATGGCCCGTGACCGGCTCGTCGTGCTGAACGCCATGATGGACCAGGGGGTGATCCCGGTCTTCTACCACCCGGACCCGGCGGTCTGCATCGAGGTGATCCAGGCCTGCGCCAACGGCGGGGCCAAGTGCATCGAGTTCACCAACCGCGGCGATTTCGCCGCCGAGGTGTTCCTGGAGGTCACCCGCCACTTCGCGAAGGCCGACCCCAGCGTGATCATGGGCGTGGGTTCGATTGTCGAGGCCCCTACAGCCGGTCTCTACATCGCCAATGGCGCGAACTTCGTGGTCGGCCCGTTGCTGAATCCCGAGGTGGCCAAGGTCTGCAATCGCCGCCAGATCGCCTATTCGCCGGGCTGCGCGACACCGACCGAGATCGGCCAGGCCCAGGAGCTGGGCTGCGAGATCGTCAAGGTGTTCCCGGGCGGCTCGGTCGGCGGCCCGGACTTCGTGAAGGCGGTGCTGGGACCGATGCCCTGGACCAAGATCATGCCCACCGGCGGCGTCGACGTGGCCGAGGCCTCGCTGAAGCCCTGGTTCGACGCGGGCATCGTCGCCTGCGGCATGGGCTCGAACCTCATCACCAAGGCGCTGCTCGACGCCAAGGACTACGCCGGCCTGGAAGCGCGCGTGCGCGAGACCGTGCAGCTCATCAAGAAGATCCGGGGCAAGTGACCATGAACGCGGGGCTGACGATCCGGCCGGCGGCCGACTGCCGCTGGGACTGCGCGGCCCTGGGCGAGGTGATGCTGCGGTTCGATCCCGGCGACGGCCGGGTGCGCAACGCCCGCAGCTTCCAGGTCTGGGAAGGGGGCGGCGAGTACAACGTCGCCCGCGCCATGCGGAAGGCCTTTGGCCTGCGCGCCACGGTGGTCACGGCGTTTCCAGACAACGACGTCGGCCGCTTGGCCGAAGACCTGATCCTGCAGGGCGGCGTCGACGTCAGCCATGTGATCTGGCGCGACTACGACGGGGTGGGTCGCAACACCCGTGTGGGCTTCAACTTCACCGAGCGCGGCTTCGGCATCCGCCCCGCGCTGGGCGTTTCGGACCGCAGCTACTCGGCCGCCTCGCAGATCGGCGTGGGCGAGGTGGACTGGGACGGCCTGTTCGCGGGCGAGGGCGTGCGCTGGTTCCACACCGGCGGCATCTTCGCGGCGCTGGCGCCCCAGACGCCGCAGGTGGTGCTGGACGCCGTGAAGGCCGCCCGCAAGGCGGGGACGATCGTCTCGTACGATCTCAACTACCGCGCCTCGCTGTGGAAGGCGTTGGGCGACCCCGCCGCCGTGCAGGCGCTGAACCGCGAGATCGCGCGGCACGTGGACGTGATGTTCGGCGACCCGGCCGGATTCAAGGCTTGCCTCGGCTATGACGCGCCGTCCGATTTCGAAGCTTTCGCCGAGACTTGCGCCAGGGAGTTCGGGTTCAAGGCCGTGGCCAGCACGCGACGCACGGCGCAATCCGCCAGCGCCAACGACTGGGGCGCGGTGCTCTGGGCCGACGGGGCGGTGGTCAGCTCGGTGACGCGGCCGGCGCTGGACGTCTTCGACCGGGTCGGCGGCGGCGACGCCTTCGCCTCGGGGGTGATCTACGCCCTGTTGCAGGGCAAGGGCGCACAGGCGGCGGTCGATTACGGCGCGGCGCACGGGGCCCTGGCGATGACCACGCCCGGCGACGCCTCGATGGTCGACGTGCGCGAGATCGAGGCGGCCATCGACGCCAAGGGCGCCTCCGTCATCCGTTGACGCAACCGTGACCGGCCTCGGGGTCGGATCGCGTACCGAGTCTGCTAACAGGCCCTCGTACAGGAGGCGCCTTGAGTTCCGTCGACACGATTTTGTTCCTGCTGCTGGCCGTCGTGGTCAGCGGTTCCCTGGCGCGGCTGACGCGCCTCCCGCTTCCCCTGATCCAGGTGGCGTTGGGCGCGGCGATCGCCCTCTCGGTCGTACCGACCGTTGAGTTGGACCCCCACCTCTTCTTCCTGCTCTTCCTGCCGCCGCTGCTGTTCCTCGATGGCTGGCGGATCCCCAAGGACGATCTGCTGCGCGACCGCGCGACCGTCCTGGAACTGGCGATCGGCCTGGTCATCCTGACCGTCGTCGGGGTCGGTTTCATGATCCACTGGATGATCCCGGCGATGCCGCTGCCGGTGGCCTTCGCCCTGGCCGCGGTGGTCTCGCCCACCGACCCGATCGCCGTGTCGGCGATCGCCGCGCGCGCGCCGATCCCCAAGCGGGTCATGCACATCCTGGAGGGCGAGTCGCTGCTTAACGACGCCTCGGGCCTCGTCTGCATGCGGTTCGCGGTGGCCGCGATGCTGACCGGCAGCTTCGTGATCCAGGAGGCGATCATGACGTTCGCCTGGCTGGCCATCGGCGGGGTCGCGATCGGCGTCGGCTTCACCTGGGCCGTGTCGACCGCCAAGGGCTGGATCACCAGCCGGCTGGGCGAGGACACCGGCGGCCAGATCCTGATCAGCCTGCTGATCCCCTTCGGCGCCTACATCCTGGCCGAACATTTCCATTGCTCGGGCATCCTGGCCGCGGTGGCCGCCGGCGTGACCATGGGCTTCACGGAACAGACGGGGCGCGCCCAGGCCGTCACCCGCGTTCGCCGCGCCGCCGTCTGGGACACCGTGCAGTTCGCCGCCAACGGCATCATCTTCGTGCTGCTGGGCGAGCAGATGCCCGGCCTGCTCGACAAGGCCTCCGAGACGGTGCGCGCCACCGGACACTCCGAGCCGTGGTGGCTGCTGGTCTACATCCTGGCCATCAGCCTGGCGCTGGGGACGATGCGGTTCCTGTGGGTGTGGACCTCGCTGCGTCTCACCATCTTCAAGGCGCGCCGAAGGGGAGAGAAGCCGCCGCGGGTCAGCCTGCGGCTGGTGGCGGCCATGTCGCTCGCCGGTGTGCGCGGAGCCATCACCCTGGCGGGTGTGCTGACCTTGCCGCTGGCGCTGAACGATGGCACGCCGTTCCCGGCCCGGGACCTGGCGATCCTGCTGGCCGGCGGGGTGATACTGGTGTCGCTGGTCGTGGCGAGCGTGGGGCTGCCGCGGGTGCTGAAGGGGCTGGAACTGCCGCCGGAGCCCTCGCATCAGGCCGAGGTCGATCAGGCCCGGGCCGCGGCGGCGCACGCCGCCATCCAGGCCATCGAGGCCGCCCAGCACGAGGTGAGCGCCGGCCGGACCGACGCGGACTTGTACATCGACGCGGCGTCGCGGATCATGGAGCTGTACCGCGAGCGTATCGACGGGCGATTGCAATCACCCGAGGCGGCGGAACTGGGCCGCAAGCTGGAGAAGATCGAGCGCCAGCTGCGTCTCGTGGGTCTGAAGGCCGAGCGCGACGAGATCTTTCGCCGCGCCCGCGCCCGTCAGATCGAGGATGAGCAGGCCCGCAAGCTGATCCGTGACATCGATCTGCTGGAGGCCCGCTACGCCGGCTAGCCGGCAGCGGCGATCATCTCCTTAAGTCGCAGCTTCTCGCGCTTCATCGCCCGTACGGCGAGGTCGTCCGTGGACGGACTGAGGGTGGCCTGGCGGATCTTCTCTTCGAGGTCCTGGTGCTTGCGGGTGAGCTGCAGCACGCGTCCTTGGCTCATGGGCGTCTCCCGTCCGGCGGGCGCCACCGCGGCGCCGCAGGACGGGGGAAGTGTCAGCCCGGGAATGTGGCCAAACAATTACCCAGCTGCGCCTGTGCGATCCTGCCGCAGTCAGGTCCCGGCCTGAACGAAGGGGACCTTCTCGAACAGCCGCCGTTCCGCGCCGCGTGGGTCGTCGGCGAGGCGCGAAGGCGTGTCGAACACCATCGTCTGCCGCCGGGGCAGGGCGTAGGGCTCCCAGCGGGGGATTGCCTTGCAGTTGGGATCGCCGGTCCGGGCGAAGGCGATGAAGGCTTCGCTCATCTGGTCGGCCACCTGCTGGCCCTGGGGGCCCGACGCTGTCGCACCGGGCTTGGCCAGGTTGTCGAACACGAGCTGGATGTCGCTGGCGTGAGGCGCGCGCAGTCGCTCGCCGGCCGCGGGGAAGTCGAGCTGGTAGGCGTAGGCCGGCGTTCCCGCCCTGGCCCGTTCCTCGGCCTCGATGATCGCGGCCCGCCAGGATCTGGCCGCCGTCGTCGCCGAGAAGAAGACGTCGCTGGGCGTGTAGGCGGGATAGAGGCGGCGGTACTCGGCGACGACGGCCTCTGGCTGGATGTCGACACGCATGTTGGCCTGGGTCAGCTTGCCGGGCAGGTAGTCCCAGCCGAGCTCGAAGTTCTTCGGATCGCCGCCCAGGAAGGCGCGGGTCTCGTCGTGGGTGTTGCCGATCATCATCGGGATGTGCGCCGACTGGGCCGGGGCATCCGGATAGAAGGGGTGGCGGGGGAGCGACCGCTCGTCGAGCACGGGGCCGAAGTAGAGGCCGCCGAACCCAAGGACCGGGTCCTCGACGCCGAGGCCTTCGACCAGCCGCTCGGCCGGGAGGGTCAGCAGCTCGCCCGCCTGCCCGGGCTTGAGCTTCAGGCCGTCCAACCAGGCCAGGGTGCGGCGGTGGGCGTTGCCCGGGCCCGAGGCGGTGACCTGCTGGCCGCTCATGGTGGCGGCGCGGTGGAACAGGCCCGCGGCGGCCGGCGTGGCCATCATGGTGGCGATCTTGGCGCCGCCGCCCGACTGTCCGAAGACCATGACGTTGCCAGGATCGCCGCCGAACTCGGCGATGTTCTCGCGCACCCACTTCAGCGCCAGGATCAGGTCGAGCTGGCCGACGTTGCCGCTGTCGGCGAGCGCCGGCAGGAGGCGAGGGAGGTAGGCGTAGCCGAAGGCGTTCAGGCGGTGATTGACGGTGACCACGACGACATTGCCGCGCTTGCACAGCCGGACCCCGTCGTAAAGCGGAGACGAGCCCGAGCCGTTCGAGTAGGCGCCTCCGTGGATGTAGACCATCACCGGTCGTTTGCCGCCGTCGCGCAGGGCCGGGGTCCAGAGGTTGAGGAAGAGGCAGTCCTCGCTGGTCGTTCCGGCGTTGCGGTCGCGCTGCGGCGAGGCGGGGCCGTAGCCCACGGTCTGGACGACGCCGCTCCACGTCGTGGGCGGGACGGGCGGTTGGAAGCGGCGGCCGGACGTGTCGGCGCCATAGCGGACGCCGCGGAAGCCCAGGACGCCATCGTCGACGTACCCCTGGATGCGCCCATGTTTCGTGGTGGCGATCGGCGAGCGGAGGGGGGAGGCCGCGCGGGCGCTCAACGCCAGGCTCGCGGCGCTCAGGCCTGCGAGGACCGCGCCGCGTCGGGTAAAGTCGCTGACCATGGAATCCGCCCTGCTTTCTGTGTTTCGGACACTATGACACCGGTAGCAATTCGCGCTACACCCCTCGCAACCGGAGGAAACGAAGAATGCTTCGTGGTGTGATCGCCGGCGCGGTGAGCGCCGTGGCGTTGGTCTGCGCAGGCTCTGCGATGGCGGAGGCTCCGAGCCGCGCCGAGGCGCTGGAGACCATGAAGAAGGCCACGACCTTCATGGTCGAGAAGGTGGCCTACAATGGCGGCTACGTGTGGTCCTACACCCCCGACCTGAAGCGTCGATGGGGCGAGCTCGAGGCCAAGCCCACCATGATCTGGGTGCAGCCTCCGGGCACGGGCACCATGGGCCATGTGTTCCTCGACGCCTATCACGCCACCGGCGACGAATATTACTACCGCGCGGCCGAGCGCGCGGCCGAGGCGCTGATCTGGGGGCAGAAGCCCAGCGGCGGCTGGCACTACATGATCGACTTCGGCGGCCAGGCCTCGATGAGCGACTGGTACGAGAAGTACGGCAAGAACGCCTGGCGGATGGAGGAATTCCAGCACGACTGGGGCAATGCCACCTTCGACGACGCGGGCACGTCCGAGGCCATGCAGTTCCTGCTCCGGCTCTATGTGGAGAAGCGCGACCCGAAGTGGCGGCCGGCCCTGGAGAAGGCCGTGAACTTCGTGCTGGAGAGCCAGTATCCGATCGGCGGCTGGCCGCAGCGCTATCCGGTGGTCCCGAAGTTCGACGGCGACTACACCGGCTACATCACCTTCAACGACGACGTGGCCGGCGAGAACATCAAGTTCCTGATCATGGCCTATCAGGCGCTGGGCGAGAGCCGGGCGTTGCCCGCCATCGAGCGGGCGATGAACAGCTTCATCGTCACCCAGCAGGGCCAGCCCCAGCCGGGCTGGGCGCTGCAGTACACGGTGGACGATCTGAAGCCGGCGGCCGCGCGCAGCTACGAGCCGCTGGCGCTGGCGACCCACACCACGGCCAACAACGTCGCGCAGCTGATGACGTTCTATGAACTGACCGGCGACAAGAAGTTCCTGGCCCGCGTGCCCGAGGCGCTGGACTGGCTGGACAGGGTCAAGCTGGCCAAGCCGCGGCCGGACGGCCGCACGCACCCGACCTTCATCGAGATCGGCACGAACCGGCCGATGTATGTGCACCGTCGCGGCTCGAATGTCGTGAACGGCGAATACTACGTCGACTACAGCGACCAGAACACGCTGGCCCACTACGGCGCCTATCGGAAGATCGACGTGGCCGGCATGCGCGCCCGCTACGAGCGCCTGATGAAGAGTGACCCGACGGCGGTGTCGAAGAACTCGCCGCTGAAGGCCGCCGAGCTCGTGCCGCTGCCGCGCTACTTCGCGACCCGCGACCTGGAGACCTCGGACCTGAACGTCCGGGCCAAGGACGACTCGCCGGCGGCGGTGACGGGCGAGGCGGCGAGGGGGCTGGTGACGGGGCTGAACGCCGAGGGCTACTGGCCGACGCCGCTGGTGGCCACCAGCAACCCCTACACGGGCGCGAAGCCGCCGGCGAAGCCGGACGGCGACTATTCCGTGACCCATGTGGGCGACGCCACCGACACCTCGCCTTATCCGGACAAGACGCCCGCGACGGGCATCTCGACCGGGACCTACATCCAGAACATGACCACCCTGATCGACTACCTGGACCGGGCGCGCTGAGCGTCTAGCCTGGGCGGATGCGCCGCCTGTTGACCGCATCCGTCCTGATCCTCGCCGCCGGCGCCGCGAGCGCGCAGGTGATGGTCCACGATCTGAAGGTCCAGGTGCTGATGGCCAACGGGGTCAATCCGGCGGCCCTGGCCTTCTGGGCGGGCGGCAACGACCCGCCAGAGGGCGAGACGCCGGCGGAGGCGGACGCGCGGTGGGCAGCGGCCCTGAAAGGGGCGCAGGACCTCCGGGCGCACGGACGCGCGCTGACGGGGCTGAGCCGCCCGGGGCGCTGGAACGACGATGCGCGACTGATGATCGACACGGCGGGTGAGGGCCTGGCCGCCGCCCGCGCCCGCGACGCCGAGAAGGCCTTCGAGCTCGGCGGTCGGCTCTACGACTCCTGCAACGGGTGCCACAAGGCCTACATCCCGACACCGCCCCGCGCGCCGTGACGCGTGGGCGGCGGCGCAGGGGCGCCCGTCGTCTGACTTCCAGACGCCTTGCCGCGGAAGGCTAGGGCGCGCCGCGCGGCCGATACGCCGCCTTCGCAGAGGCCGGCGTGGCGCCCGGCGCGAAGACGGCGTCGTAGGCCGAGCGATAGTCGAACCGCTGGGTCATGGCGTCGTAGATCGCGTGGTCGCGAGGCAGCTGGTTGTACTTCAGTCTCGGGAAGCCGAAGGCGAGCCACTGAGGCCCGCCCGCCGCGGTCCTGGCGTAGACGGAAGGGTCCACCTTGTAGAGCGGCCAGAGAACGTCGCCGCGCGTGCCGATGAACGGATCCCACTCGTTCTGGAAGCTGCCGTGGCTGAACTGGTAGTCGCGCACCCGCGCCGGACGGCCGAGTTCATGCGCGTGCAGCGCGCGGGAGCGGGCCACACCGGCCATCCGCGCGGCGTAGGTTCCCGCGTCCGCCGGCTCGCTGCCGGCCTGCCGCCGCCGGATGCCCGCCTCGGCCGCGTCCAGCGCTTCACCGATGGTGACGGGAACGACGGGCAGCCGGCCACCGGGGATCAGCAGCACGATGTAGCCGCCGCTCATGGTCATCACGATGCAGTCGCGCCCCACCGCACGCTTGATCGCGGCGATGTCAGGTCCGTCGGCCGCGCGCTCCTTCGGATCCACCAGCGTGCCGTCCGGCTCGAAGCGCATGGTGAAGTAGAACTGCGAGGGCGTGTTGATCTCCCACGCCCCTTCGGCGCCCGACAGCGAGTTCGCATAGGCGTAGATGACGCTGAGCGACGGGATCGGGGAGCGGGTGATCTTCCCCGCCTTGATCGTCGGGTCCTGCATCACGAACGTCATGCCGTATTCGAGCGGGCGGTAGTCGGTCATGCCCGTCCGGTACGGATTGATGTTCCGGAAGGCCTGCGGCAGCGCGCCGTAGGGCGTGTAGCTGCGCTTGACCATGTCGGCGAGGGTGTCGATCCAGGCCTGTCGCGCGGGGGTGTTGCTGATGTTGGTCTTCACCTGCGCCGGACCCGCGTTGCCCCGGGTTTCGAGCGCGTCGGCCCAGGTGAACGGCCGGGTCTTCAGGGCGGAGATCTCTTCCTTCGAGGCGGAAGGCGGCGTCTGGGCCTGGGCGATCCCCGCGCCCAGCAGGGCGGCGGCCAGGATCGCGGGGAACTCACGCATGCGACAGGTCCTCTGGCGGTCGGGCCCGCCGGGAACCGTCCTGCCTCACGCGGGCCACGCCGCGCAACGATGTTCAGCCGCGTGAGCGCTAGACGCCGGCCTTCGGCGCGCTCTTCAGCAGCCCCTTGCGATCCACCCAGGTCAGGAACAGGTCGGGCCAGGCGTGGGCCGGCTTGCCGCGCGCCAGGTAGATGCCGAAACCGTGGCCGCCTTCCTCGAAGACATGAAGCTCGGCCGGGACCTTCGCGCCGCGCAGGGCGGCGAGGTAGGCCAGGCTGTTGTCCAGCGGCACCGAGAGGTCGTCGGCCGCATGGACGAGGAAGGTGGGCGGCGTGGCGTCCGTGACGTGGCGCTGGGGCGAGTAGGCGGCTTCCAGTTCGGGCGGCGGATCCTTTCCCAGCAGGGCCTCGCGCGACCCGGCGTGGGCGAAGGGGCGGCTCATCTCGACGACGGGGTAGATCAGGGCCGACAGGTCGGGGCGGGCCGAGAGCCGGTCGGCGGCGTCGACCTGCGCGTAGGCCGGCCTGTCGAACCCGGTCGCCAGCGAGGCCGCCACATGCCCGCCCGCCGAAAATCCCATCGCCACGATGCGGGTCGGATCGACGCCATATCCCGCCGCGCCCTCTCGGATGAGGCGCATGGCGCGCTGAGCGTCCTGCAGGGCGACGTCGCGGCTGGTCCAGCCCTCGCGCGCCAGCCGGTAGCGCAGGACGAAGCAGGTGATCCCCGCGTCGGCCAGGCGACGGGCGACCTCGAAGCCCTCCTTGTCGATCACCACGCGGATGTAGCCGCCGCCGGGAATGAGCAGGGCGGCCGCGCCGTTGGGCGTTTTCGGACGGAAGACGGTCATCAGCGGTTCGCCGATGTCGGTGACGATGCGATCCTGGAAGCCGGAGGTCGCCGTGCGGTCGGTCAGTTTCAGTCGTGGCAGCACGGAGGGCGCGTTCGGCGGCCGCCCCGGCCAGAGCACGACCGTCTCGGTCGGATCGGCGAGAGGCTGGGCGCTGGCCGAGCCGGCGACACCGGCCGCGGCCAGGGCAATGAGCGTTCGACGGTCAAAATCCATGATGACACCGGTAGCATTTGGCATTTCATGCCGCTAGAGGAGGCTTCCATGCTCTCACGGCGCACAGTCATTGCCAGCGCTGCGGCGCTCAGCGTCGCGCCGGCGGCGCAGTCGGCCGACCGATACGCGGCCGCGCTGGGCCAGGCGTGGGGCGGTCCGCTGGACCCCCTGGCCGCGCACCGCCTGGCGTTGCGCGAGGTGGAACGGCTGCAGAGCCGGTTGGTCGTGCGGCTCCAGTTGCAGGGCTTCGGGCCGGGCTCGTCGTCGGAACGGCTGCACAAGGCGTTCGCCGCGGAGCGCTTTCTCTACTCGGACGACGACGCCGGCCGAAACCGGGCGGTGGCCGACATGAACGCGGCGTTGGCGACGTTGCGGCCCCGGCTGGCGTCGGCGTTCAGCGGCGGGATCCCGTCGGCCGAGGTGCGCCGGATGTCCCAGGAGGACGAGGCGAAGGGCCGGGGCGGTTACCGCGAACCCGGCGCCTACTACGTGGACCTGAAAGCGATCCGGGACCGGCCGGCGTGGACGCTGCCCAGTGTCGCCTTCCACGAGACCGTGCCGGGCCACGCCCTGCAGGCCGCGCACCTCGCCGCGTCGCCGCCGGCGGAGCGCCAGCGCCACGCAGGCGTGTTCAGCGAGGCATGGGCCACCTATGCGGAGCAGCTCGCGGACGACCTCGGCGCCTACGAGACCGATCCGATGGGCCTGATCGGCTACCTGCACTGGCGGCTGTTCCGCATGGCGCGTGTGGTGGTCGATACGGGGCAGGGTGCGCTGGGCTGGAGCCTGGACGAGGCCGTCGCCCGGCTGACCGCGATGCAAGGCCGCTCGATCGCCTTCGTCGCCATCGAGGCCGACGCGGCCCGTATGCGCCGCGAGCCGGGAGTGTTCGCCGCCCAGGGGCTGGGCGCCCTGGAAATCGCGCGCCTGCGCCCGCGCCGCCGTGAGGATTGGCCGGCCTTCCACGCCGCGATCCTGGCTGACGGTCCGTGGCCCTGCGCTATGCTGGACGCCAAGGTGCGTAAGGGATTCCGCTGATGGATGTGAAGGTCGCGGCGGTGTCGCAGCGGTCGGCCGGCGAGGCCGTCCACTACCTCGAGGATCTACTCGAGGAGGTGATCCGCTATCTCGACGGCGACGAGGCCGCCGCCCTGGTGGCCCGGGCCCGCGACGTGGCGCGCCAGGATGACGAGGAGGCGCTGGAAGCGCTGTTCTCCTCCCTGCGCGCCGACCAGGCGGTCTATCTGGCGCGCGCCTTCGCCTGCGCCTCGATGCTTTCCAACCTGGGCGAGGACGTCGCCGGCCGCCGCCGCGCCGCCGAGAGCGAGGCGGAAGACGGCGAGATCCCGCACACCCTGGCGCAGGCGGCCGAGCGGGTCGGCGCCAAGGCCGCAGCCCGGATCGT
This sequence comes from Pseudomonadota bacterium, assembly GCA_040752615.1. Classification (GTDB taxonomy): domain Bacteria; phylum Pseudomonadota; class Alphaproteobacteria; order Caulobacterales; family Caulobacteraceae; genus Phenylobacterium. The sequence continues at coordinate 28,702 of JBFMGV010000010.1, forward strand.
GCCACGCATGGCGGTCGCGCCGGTGCTGACCGCGCACCCGACCGAGGTCCGCCGCCGGGCGGTCGTGGAACGCGAGGCCGAGATCGCGCGGCTGATGTCGCTGCGCACACATCGGTTGGCGCCGCAGGTGGAGAAGCGGCTGCGCGACGACCTGTTCCGGGAGGTGGCGCTGCTGTGGAAGGCGCGGATGCACCGTCCCGAGCGGATCAGTCCCGCCGACGAGATCCGCAACTCGCTGGCCATCGTCCGTCGATCGATCCTGCCCGCGCTGGTCGAGCTGTACGACGGCTGGAGCGAGCAGTTCGAGACCGCCACGCCGCTGACGCTGGGGTCGTGGCTGGGCGGCGACCGCGACGGCCACCCGGGCGTGACGGGCGAGACCTTGAAGACCGCCATGCGCTCGCAGGCGCGGTTGATCCTCAATCACTACTCGGACGAGCTGCGCAAGCTGTGGTTCGACCTCGCCATCACCGAGGAGCTGTCGCCGGCCAGCGCCGGCGTCGCGGCCCTGGCCCACGCCTCGCCCGATCCCTCGGTGCACCGCAAGGACGAGCCCTATCGCCAGGCGGTGCAGGAGATCTGGGAGCGGCTGTCGTCCACCGCCGACCGCATCGCCGGCGGGAACTTCGGCGGCAAGTCGCCGCCCTACGACACGGCGGCGGAGTTCGTCGCCGACCTGGAGACCATCCGCCAGTCGATCCGCAAGCACCTGGGCGAGAAGGTGGTGGGCGCGCGCCTGCGCACCCTGATCGCCACGGCCCGGGCCTGCGGCTTCCACCTGCTGACGATCGACCTGCGCCAGAACGCCGACGTCCACGAGCGGATGATCCACGAGCTGTACGTGCGGGCGGGGGTCAACATCGACTACCTGGGCTCGGACGAGGCGGAGCGGGTGCGTGTGCTCTCGAAGGAGTTGAGCCACGACCGGCCGCTGCGCTCGCCCTTCCTGGCCTACAGCGAGGAGACGGCCCGCGAGCTCTCGACCCTGGACGCCGCAGCCGAGGTGATCCGCCTCTACGGCGAGAAGGCCCTGGGCGCCTACATCATCTCGAAGACCGCGACCCTCTCCGACATCCTGGAGCCCCTGGTGCTCCTGAAGCAGGCGGGGCTGGTGACCGGCGGCGACAAGGGGCGCAGCGCCATCCGCATCACGCCGCTGCTGGAGACCATCGGCGACCTGGAGAACGGCCCCGAGCTTCTGCGCGCATGGCTGGACCTGCCGCTGCCGGCCCAGCTGTTCGGCGAGACCGGCTGGCGCGAGGTGATGCTGGGCTATTCCGACAGCAACAAGGACGGCGGCTACATCGCCTCGCGCCACAACGTCACAAAGGCGGCGGCGAAGCTGGCGGCCCAGGCCAGGTCGCAGGGCGTGGACCTCTGGTACTTCCACGGCCGGGGCGGCTCGGTGGGGCGGGGCGGCGGCCCGGCGGCCCAGGCGATCCTGGCCCAGCCCCCCGGCACGGTGAAGGGGCGGCTGCGCCTGACCGAGCAGGGCGAGATGATCTCGCGCCGCTTCGGCGACCAGCCGACCGCGCGGCGTAACCTGGACAGCCTGGCCGCCGCCGTCCTGGTCGCCAGCAGCACGTCGCAGACGGCGTCCGACGGGCCCGAGATGCTGGAGACGCTGGCGAAGGCCTCGTTCGCGGCCTACCGCGAGCTGGTCTACGACACCCCCGAATTCGAGGACTTCTTCTGGGGCGCGACGCCGATCGCCGAGATCGTCGGGCTGAACATCGGCAGCCGGCCGGCCTCGCGCACGGCCAGTCGCCGGATCGAGGACCTGCGGGCGATCCCGTGGGTGTTCAGCTGGTCGCAGGCGCGATTCATGCTGCCCGCCTGGTACGGTTTCGCCGGCGGCGTGGCCAAGGCGGCGCTGACGCCCGACGACCTGCGCGGCCTGATGGAGGAGCAGCGCTTCGCCACCATGGTGTCGAACATGGAGGTGGCGCTGGCCCAGTCCGACATGGCGATCGCCGCCAAGTACGCCGCCCTGCATCCGGCCGGCGCGGCGATCTTCGAGCGCATCCGCCTGGAGCATGCCGCCGCCTGCGACCTGGTGCTGGCGATCCGGGGCGGGGAGACCCTGCTCGACAACCACCCGCAGATGGCCGAGTCGGTGGCGCTGGCCGCCGAGGTCGTGGACCCGCTCAACCATCTGCAGGTCGAGCTCCTGGCCCGGCGGCGCGCGGGGGACGAAGACCCGCAACTGAAGCTCGCCATCCAGCTCACCGTCGCCGGCGTGGCTTCGGGCCTCCGAAACACCGGCTGATCGCCATATCGCCGCCGCGTTGCCGGGGATATGGAGCGCCATGCGCAGACTGATCCTCGCCGCCTCGCTCCTGGCCCTGCCGACCCTGGTCATGCCGACCCTGGCCCACGCCGAACCCGTCCAGGAGGCACGGTCGGCGACGGCCGCCTGCCTGGCGGCGATCATCGACAATGCGCCGGTCGAGGACATCGATGGCGACGATGTGGTGATCCGGCGGGGCAAGGCCCCGGTGAGCTGCACCGTCCGCGTGTCGGACGGTCAGCCGGTGGTGGTCCGCGACGCCGTGTTGACCGCCATCAAGCGCCGGGCCGAGCTGTTCACGCCGGCCAGGACCGCATGGGCGGGCGGCGAGGTCGCTTCGCGCGAGACGTTCTGCAACATCCCGGGCCGCCGCGCCCTGGCGGTGTTCGTCAGCACCGCGCGGCCGGGCCAGCAGCCGGTCCTGACCGCCACCGTGTTCGAGACGACCAAGCGTGACGAACGCTGCGACCGCGACCTGGGCGTCCAGACCATCGCGGCGAACGAGCCGCTTCCGGCCGAGGCCGCGCCCGAGGCCGCCGCCCCGACGGAGACCGCCAAGGCCAAGGCGCCGCCGATCGCCGAGATCGCCCCGCCGCCGCCGAAAAAGAAGAAGCAGAGCCTGCTGCGCCGGATCCCCGGACTCAGCCGGGACTGATCCTCCCCCCGATCGTGGGGTGCCGACGACGGATGACGGGGGGAGGTTGCCGCTCGCGCGGACCAACCATTCTAAGGATTCTCCCATGTCGCTCGGCAAGGCCGTCGGCCGTTTTGCTGTCCTGGCCGTTTCGGCCGCCCTGCTGGCCGCCCCGGCCCAGGCCCAGATCTTCCCCGTCAAGCTCTCGGGCGCGTCGGGACAGGTGCTGCGGGGCGGGCCGATGGCCGTTCCGGCCTATCAGATCGCCTTCTTCACCCAGCACCAGGGCACCGCGGTGGGCGGCGTGCTGACCAAGGCGCGCCTGACCACCAGCCTGGCGGGCGTCGACGAGGCCACGCTGCGGAAGCTGTCGGAGGAGGCCTACCAAGACCTCGTCACCCGGCTGAAGGCCGCCAATGTGCCGCTGCTGCCGGACGATCGGGTGAAGGCCGCGATCGCGGCCACGGGCGTCGAACTGGCGCCCGGCAACGCCGAGGTCACCCGTATCGGCGCGGGTATCACCATCGGACAGAGCGTGAAGAAGGCCTATGCGGCCTTCGGAGCGGCCAGCGCTCCGGCGATCGCGGGGCTGCACAACCCGGGCAATCCCACGGGAGCGCCGGGGCTGAACGCGATCTCGATGAACAACCGCCTCGGGAATGCCGCCAAGGCCGAGAAGGCGGTCCTGGTCTTCCCGTCGCTGGTGCTGGACTTCGCTCGAACGGACGCCAAGGGCGGGCGCGACTTCCTGGGCCGCGAGAGCGCGGGCATCAACAGCGACCTAGCGTTCACGCTGTCGGCCGTCTCGTCGGCGACCGTGCTGGCCTCGGCCGGCGACGGCCGCTTCGTGAGTCCGGGCTGGCTGCGGATGACCAAGGACCTCACCTCGCCGACGCCGTTCGCCACCGTGGCGAAGGGGGAGGGCGCGGTGCGCGCGCTGTCGGTCTCGACGGTGACGGACTCCAACTACATCGACCGCGACGCGGCGCGCGGCGATGCGGTGGTCGTTGACGTGCCCGTATGGACGGGCCTCGTCCGACAGGCCTACGGCGACTTCAACGCGGCGCTGGTGGCGGAGATCCGGAAGGCGCGGGGACTCTGAGGGCCTGACCGGTCGAGGAAACCACCCGGGTCGTCGCGACGGCGGAGGCGCGGGCGGTGCGGCTGGGCTATAGCCCGCCCATGACCTCAGCTCATCCGCTCGACCACGCCGTCTGGTCGGCCCTGACCGGTCGCCAGGCGGGCCTTGCGGTCATCGACGGCGGGGCGCGGCGCTTCGATCCGGCCTACGGCGTGTTCGCCGGGGTCGAGGATCACTCGGCGGGCAGCCTGGCCGGTCTCGGCGCGCTCATCGCGGCGCATGGCGACGTGGCGATGCTGCAGGCCGATCCGCCCAGCGGCGTCCCCGGCGTGGGGATCGCCTCGCAGGATCTGGGCGTCCAGATGGTGGCCGAGCGGCTGACGGCCGGGGCTCCGGCTTCGTTCGAGATTCTGTCCCTGGGGGACGCCGACGGTCCGGAAATGCTGGCCCTGGCGACGCTGACCGAGCCGGGGCCGTTCTTCGCGCGCACGCACCAACTGGGCGAGTTCGTCGGCGTCCGCGTGGACGGACAGCTGATCGCCATGGCCGGCGAGCGCATGAAGCCGGACGGCTTCACCGAGGTGAGCGGCGTCTGCACCCATCCGGAGCATCGTGGGCGTGGCCATGCCGGCGCCCTGATGCGGCTGGTCGCGGGCCGGATACTGGACCGCGGCGAGACCCCGTTCCTGCACGCCTACGCCAGCAACACCTTCGCGATCGCGTTGTACGAGACGCTGGGCTTCGCGATCCGGCGCGAGGTGCTGATGACCCGTTTCTCTCCCGTCTAGGCGTTCCTCGCCATCAGGCCGCCATCGACCGGAATGGTCACGCCGGTGACGAACGAGGCGGCGGGCAGGCACAGGCTCAGTGTCATGTGCGCCACTTCCTCCGGGCGGCCGTAGCGGCGCAAGGCCGTGCGGCGCCGCGCGTAGGTCTGCTTGTCCTCGTCGGGGACGTTCGCGGTCATGCCGGTCAGGATGGGCCCGGGGCAGATGCAGTTGACGGTGATGCCCTCGGGTCCCAGCTCGACGGCCAGCGCGCGGGTCAGGCCGGTGACCCCGGCCTTGGCGGCGGAGTAGGGGCTGTCGCGGCTGGTGGCGCCCAGGGCCTCGGTCGAGGCGATGTTGACGATGCGCGCGTGCTCGGCCCTCCGCAGGTGGGGCAGGGCCGCGCGGATGATCCGTTGGTGCGACGTCAGCAGCACCGAGACGGCGCGTGTCCAGATCGCGTCATAATCCTCTGAGTCGATAGGGGAAAATGCCGAGATCCCTGCGTTGTTCACCACGATGTCCAGGCGGCCGAACCGGGCGGCGATCCCCTCGACCACCGCGACGATGGCGTCGGGGTCCGTGACGTCCAGGGGCCAGGCCTCGGCGCTGCCGCCGGCGGCCCTGATGCTCGCCGCCACGGCCTCGCAGGCTTCGGCGGAAAGGTCGGTGACGGCCACATGGGCGCCTTCGGCGGCGAAGACCTCGGCGGTGGCCTTGCCCATGCCCGAGGCGGCCCCGGTGACCAGGGCGACGGCGCCCGCGATGGATCGGCTGCTCATGTCTCTAGCGTCCCTGGAACACGGGCTGGCGCTTCTCGAGGAAGCTGGCCACGCCCTCCTTGTGGTCTTCCGTCTGCATCAACAGGCGGATCTTCTCGATGGCCCAGGCGCCGATCTCGCGGGGATCGCCATAGGCGAAGCGGGAGAGGCCGGCCTTCAGGTGGCGCACGGCCAGCGGCGGGTTGGCGGCGATGCGGCCGGCGAGGTCGCGGGCGCGGGCCATCAGCTGCTCGTGGGGCGTCACCTCGGAGACCAGGCCGATCCGCAGGGCCTCGGCCGCGTCGAACACGTCGCCCGTGAACAGCAGTTCGGCCGCCTTGGCCGGCCCCACGATGGCGGGCAGGCGGTAGAAGCCGCCCACGTCGCAGACGAGGCCGCGCTTGACGAACAGCTCACCGAACCTGGCCCTCTCCGAGGCGATGCGGATGTCGGCGAACAGGGCCAGCTCCATGCCCCAGCCGACGGCCGCGCCGTTGATGGCGGCGATCACCGGCTTGTCGCACTCCAGCGCGGCGACGGCGGCGGGCGTGGCCTGGTAGGTGACGGGCAGGCTGCGCTTCGAGACCGGCTTGGGACCGGCCATGATCTCGCCGACGTCGTCGCCCGAACAGAAGGCGGGGTCGGCGCCGGTGACGATCACGCAGCGCACCTCGTCGTCCGCCGCCGACAGGCGCAGGGCCTGCTCGAGCTCGTCGTAGGCCTGGTAGTTCAGCGCGTTGCGGCGTTGCGGCCGGTTCAGCGTGATGGTCGCGACATGGTCCTCCAGCGTGCAGAGGACGTGTTCGAACGCGGCGCTCTTCTCGGTCAGCGAGACCATGGGCGCTCCTCCCTTTGTTCAATGCTGGCATGGGGAGAAAAGCGGTCAACCGTGACGCCAGGGCAGTCTTGCCAGGGGGCGGGCGTGGGACGAAGCATGCCGGCCGGGAGGAACAAAGATGCCGGATTTCCGCACGGTCGACGCGGGCAACGCGCGTATCCGGGTGGCGGTGGAAGGTGAGGGGCCGCTGGTCCTGATGGTCCACGGCTTCCCCGAGAGCTGGTACTCCTGGCGCCACCAGATCGGGCCCATCGCGCAGGCTGGCTTCACCGCCGCCGCGATCGACGTGCGCGGCTATGGCGGGTCCGACAAGCCGAAGGCGGTCGACGCCTACTCGATGCAGCAGCTCACCGGCGATGTTGCGGGCGCGGCGAAGGCGCTGCAGCCAGACGCGCCGGCGATCCTGATCGGTCACGACTGGGGCGCGCCCATCGTCTGGAACACGGCCCTGACCCGCCCCGAGGCGATCAGAGCGGTGGCGGGCCTGTCCGTGCCCTACACGGGCGTGCCGGCGCGGCCCTTCACCGAGATCTTCACCGAGGCCTTCACCAGCAAGGGCCACTTCTTCTACCAGGCCTGGTTCCAGGACGTGGGGCCGCCCGAGGCGGAGGCCGAGGGCGACGTCCGGGACTTCCTGCGCAAGTTCTACTACGGCATCAGCGGCGACGCGCCGGACGGAACCTGGCCGACCAAGAAGCACGGCGCGACCCTGCTGGAGGGCATGGTCGACCCTGACCCGTTCCCCGCGTGGCTGTCGCCGGCGGACCTCGACTACTACGTGGCCGAGTTCGAGGGTTCGGGCTTCTTCGGGCCGATCAGCCGCTACCGGAACCACGAACGCGACTTCGAGTGGCTGCAGGGCTTCAAGGATCGCAAGATCGACCAGCCGAGCCTGCTGATCGGCGGCGATCGCGATCCGGCCTTCAACGGCTTCGGCCGCATTCCCGACCCGGCGGCGCTGATGCGCCACCATGCCACCGACCTGCGCGCGGCGCATGTGTTGCCGGGGTGCGGACACTGGACCCAGCAGGAGCGGCCGGCCGAGACCACCGCCATCCTGCTCGACTGGCTGAAAGGGCTCTGAGCATGGCGGACCTGGAACTTCGGCAGGACGGCGACGTCGTCTGGGCGACGATGAACCGGCCCGAGCGGCTGAACGCCCTCAGCCGCAACCTCGTGACCGAGCTGCGCGACTTCTTCGTCGATCTCTACTGGCGGCGCGACGTGCGGGTCGTGGTCCTGCAGGGCGCGGGCAACGCCTTCTGCGCCGGCCTGGACCTTAAGGAGAGCAACGATCCGGGCGGCGGCGGCGGCGGACAGCGCTCGATCGGCGCGGGCCTGACGCGTCAGCGGGAGATCAGCGAGATCGTCATCGCCATGCGGCGCTGCCCGCAGCCGATCATCTCGTGCATCAACGGCGCGGCGGCGGGCGGGGGCTTCGCCCTGGCGCTGGCTTCCGATGTGCGGATCGCGACGCCGAACGTGCGCATGAACGCGGCCTTCATCCGCATCGGGCTGTCGGCCTGCGACATCGGGGTCAGCTACTTCCTGCCCCGCATGGTCGGCTCGTCGGTGGCGGCGGAATACATGCTGACCGGCCGGTTCATCGACGCCAGGCGGGCCTATGAGCTGGGCCTGGTCAGCCGTGTGGTGGAGCGCGACCAGCTGGAGGCGGAGGCCCAGGGCTTCGTCGACGACATGCTGCACGCCACGCCGCTGGGCCTGCGCTTGACCAAAGAGGCGCTGAACCACGCGATCGACGCCAACGGGTTGGAGGCGGCCATCGCCATGGAGGATCGCAACCAGATCCTCGCCAGCTCGGACGGCGATTTCGGCGAGGGGGTCCGCGCGTTCCTCGAGAAGCGCAGGCCGCAGTACACGCGCCGGGAGGGCTGAGCATGATCGAGCTCTGGCACTGCCCGGACGCCCGCTCGTTCCGCCCGCTGTGGGCGCTGGAGGAACTGGGGCTGGAGTACAGGCTGCACCTGCTGCCGTTCCCACCGCGGGTGCGCCAGCCGGAGTATCTGGAGGTCAATCCCCTGGGGACGATCCCGGCGTTGAAGGACGGCCGGACGTTCATGAGCGAGTCCGCCGCCATCGTGCAGTACCTGGTCACGCGACACGGACCGAGCGAGCTCGCCGTGCCGGTGGACGATCCGGCCTATGGCGCCTGGCTGAACTGGCTGCACTTCGGCGAGGCGACGCTGACGTTCCCGCAGACCCTGGTGCTGCGCTATCGCATGTTCGAGCCGGGCAAGGCCGAGGTGGTCGCCGACGACTACGCCCAATGGTTCCTCTCGCGCCTGCGTCACGTGGATCGCGCCCTGGCCGACGGGGCGGAGTGGCTTTGCGCGGGCAGGTTCACGGCGGCTGATATTTCAGTGGGTTACGCGCTGTTGCTCGCGCGGCAGCTCACCCTGCACGAGAAGTGGTCGCCCGCGGTGGCGGCCTATTGGGAACGGCTCAGGGCCCGGCCCGCCTTCCAGGCGGCCAAGAAGGCCCAGAAGATGGATCTGGGGGAGGCGCTGTCGTCATGATCACGCTCTACGACCACCCGCTGTCGCCCTATGCGCAGAAGGTCAAGATCAGCCTGCGGGAGAAGGGTCTGGCCTTCGAGGCGCCCCAGCCGGGCGGCCTCGGCGCCGGCGGCGCGGCCGGGGCGTTCGTCGACGCCAGCCCCCGGGCCGAGGTGCCAGCGCTGGTGGACGGCGACGTCCGCATCTTCGATTCCACCATCATCCTGGAGTACCTCGACGACGCCTATCCCGATCCGGCCATGCGGCCCGCCAGCGCGGCCGACCGCGCCCGCGTGCGGATGTTGGAGGAGGTGATGGACACCCACTTCGAAGCCATCAACTGGGGGCTCTCCGAGATCCGCTGGTTCCGCCGCGCCGAAGGGGCGGCCGCCGAGGCGCTGTTCAGCGCCGCCAAGGCCCAGACCGAGGGCTTCTATGCCTGGCTGGAGAAGGAACTGGGCGAGCGCGAGTGGTTCAACGGCGATCAGTTCGGCTGGGGGGACCTTTCCGTGGTCCCCTACCTGAACGGCTCGGTGGGCCATGGGCACCCGCCCGCCGAGGGGACGAAGCTCGCCGCCTGGCTGGCTCGCGCGAATGCGCGGCCGTCGGTGGCCGCCTGCGTCGCCGACATCGCCAGGCTGAACGCCGCCGGCGCCAGTATGAGCAACGTCGCCGAACTGGTGGAGAAGGGGCTCTTCAAGCGCGAGTACCGCGACCATCGCCTGGAATGGATGATCAAGTCCGGCGGCGTCGACGTGGTGCTGAGGGGGCTGGAGCGCGACAACATCCGCTTCGCGCCGGCGTTCGGCTGACGCGACGTCGGCAAACGGCAGAATCTTGACGTGGCGTCCCCGTTGCGGCGCGCGGCGGCTGGCGTAGGCTCCGCGCGACAACGACAAGAGGAAATCGGTCATGAGCCCCGCCGACGATCAAGGCGCTGCCGTGACGGCGCTGCCGCCCTTCAAGCCGCTGCCGCAAAAGGCGCCGGACGTCTCGATCGAGAAGACGGCCGACGGGACGTTCTACGTCCGCTCCAACCACCCGCCGGCCGAGGGGCCGCGGTCGATCGCGCACCTGCTGGCGCAGCGCGCGTCCGAGCACCCGGATCGCCCCTATCTGCTGCAGCGGGCGCCTGGGCACGGGCCCTGGCAGGGCGTCACCTACGGCGAGGCCAAGCGCGCCGCCGACGGCATCGCCCAGTGGCTGCTGGACCACGGCCTGACCGGGGCGGACAGCGTCATGGTGCTGTCGGCCAACTCGGTCGAGCACGCGCTGATGATGCTGGGGTGCTACACCGCGGGGGTTCCGATCGCGCCGATCAGCCCCGCCTACAGCCTGATCTCCACCGACCACGCCAAGCTGAAGCACTGCTTCGCCACGGTCCGCCCCAAGGCCGTCTTCGCCCAGAACAGCGCGATGTTCGCTCGCGCGTTCGAGACGCTGAAAGCGATCGACCCCGGGCTGAAGTTCATCAGCGTCGACGGGGGCGAGGGCACGACCCCGCTGTCCGAGCTGACCGGCGCCGCGCCCACGACCGCGGTGGATGCCGCCCGTGAGGCGTTGAACCACGCGACCGTGGCCAAGTACCTCTTCACCTCCGGCTCCACCGGCATGCCCAAGGGTGTGCCGCAGACCCACGGCATGTTCGCGGGCGTGATCGCCGGCACCGAGGGGCTGCGCGACGAGCCGGCCGACCCGGACGTGGTCCCGCAGTCGCTGGAATGGATGCCCTGGAGCCACATCTCGGCGGGCAACATCGGCTTCAACGGGGCCATGTGGAGCGGGGCGACCCTGCACCTGGACGAGGGCAAGCCGATCCCCGGCCAGTTCGAGACCACCATCAAGAACCTCTATGAGGTCTCGCCCATGGTGTTCGGCTCGGCGCCCGTCGCCTTCGGCATGCTGGTCGAGGCGATGGAGCGCGATCCGGCCCTGCGAGCCAGCGTGTTCAAGAACATGCGCAGCATGGGCTATGGCGGGGCGACCCTGTCGTCGGACGTGTCGGAACGGCTGCAGAAGCTGGCGATCGCCGAGACCGGGTATCGCATCCCGCTGACGACCATGTACGGGGCGACCGAGACCCAGGGCATCACGGTGGTGCACTGGATCACCGAGAAGGTCGGCCTGATCGGCCTGCCGCTGCCGGGCATCACGCTGAAGCTCGTGCCGAACGGCTCGAAATTGGAGGTGCGGGTCAAGGGGCCGACGGTCACCACCGGCTATCACAACGATCCCGAGAAGACGGCCGCCGCCTTCGACGAGGAGGGGTTCTACAAGCTGGGCGACGCCTGTCGCTTCATCGACCCGGAGCAGCCGGAACTGGGCCTCGTCTTCGACGGGCGGGTAACCGAGGACTTCAAGCTGGACAGCGGCACCTGGGTGTCGGTCGGCACGCTCCGGCCCGAACTGGTGGCCGCCTGCACCCCCTACGCCTTCGACATGGTGATCGCCGGGCAGGACAAGAAGTTCGCCTCGGCGCTGATCTGGCCGTCGCCGGCGGCGCTGGCGAGCCTGGGCGAGAACCCGCTCGCCAAGCTGAACGAGGTGCTGCGCGAGCGGATCGCCGCGTTCAACGCGACCTCGGGCGGGTCATCCCGGCGGATCTCGCGCTTCGCCGTCATGGTCGAGCCGCCGTCGATCGACGCGGGCGAGATCACCGACAAGGGTTATGTGAACCAGCGGGCCACGCTGGAGAACCGCAAGTCGCTGGTGGATGCGCTGTACGCCGAGCCGCCAGGGCCGGGCGTGGTCGTCGTCTAGATGTCCGAGATCATCCTCCACCACTACGACACCTCGCCGTTCTCCGAGAAGGTGCGGCTGGCGCTGGGCATCAAGGGCCTCGCGTGGCGCTCGGTGATCCAGCCGGTGATCATGCCGAAGCCCGACCTGATCCCGCTGACCGGCGGGTATCGCCGGATCCGGTGATGCAGATCGGCGCCGACGTCTATTGCGACAGTCAGGTCATCCTGGCCGAGCTGGATCGCCGCGCGCCGGCGCCGCGCCTGGCGCGGGGGATGGACTGGGCTGTCAACCTCTGGGCCGACCGGACCTGGTTCCAGGCCAGCGTGGCGGTGATCTTCGCCGAGATCGGGGACGCCATCCCCAAGGAGTTCGCCGAGGATCGGGAGAAGCTGTCCGGCCGGCCGTTCGACGTGACCGCCATGAAGGCCGCCGCACCGATCATGCGGGCGCAGTGGCGCGCCTACGCGGCGTGGCTGGAGGACGGGCTCGGCGAGGGCGACTTCCTGGGCGGCGATCAGCCGTCGCTCGCCGATGTCGCGGCCTGGATGAACGTCTGGTGGCTGTCGGGCGCGGCGCGTGGGCAGGCTCAAGCGATGCTGGCCGGGCTGACCCGCACCCAGGCATGGGTCGAGCGCATCCGCGCCATCGGCCACGGCCAGCGCACCGAGATGCCGCCGTCGGAGGCGGTGAAGATCGCCGCCGGCGCGACGCCCGATCTGTCGAGCACGGTCGCGGCTGACGATCCGTCCGGGTTGAAGCCGGGCGAGCGGGTGGTGGTCCAGGCCGACGACTATGGGCGCGACCCGCTGGAAGGCGAACTGGTGGGGCTGGGGCCCGACCGCGTCACCCTGGCCCGCGACGCCGAGGGCGTCGGCAGGCTGCATGTACATTTTCCGCGCGCCGGCTACGTGCTGACGCGCCGCTAGAAGGAAGCTTCGATGAACGACCGCATCAGCGTGGACATCCAGGGCGGCGTCGCCGACGTGCGCCTGATCCGCACCGACAAGATGAACGCCCTCGACAACCCGATGTTCGAGGCCCTTATCCAGACCGGCGAGCGCCTGAAGGCCGAGGCGGGGCTGCGCGCCGTGGTGCTGTCGGGCGAGGGGCGGGCCTTCTGCGCAGGCCTCGACATGGGCAACTTCTCGCAGATGGCCTCGGGCACGCGGGAGAAGGGGCAGGGCACGACCGGCGCGCTGGTGACGGCGAACCGCACCCCGGGCGGCTCCAACCGGGCCCAGCACGCAGTGATGGTGTGGCGGGAGATCCCGGTGCCGGTGATCGCGGCGGTCCACGGCGTGGCGTTCGGCGGCGGCTTCCAGCTCGCCCTCGGCCCGGACATGCGTTTCGTGGCCCCCGACACCAAGATGTCGGTCATGGAGATCAAGTGGGGCCTGGTGCCGGACATGGCCGGCCTGGTCCTGATGCGGCAACTGGTGCGCGACGACGTGGCGCGCGAGCTGACCTACTCAGGCCGGATCTTCACGGGCGAGGAAGCGCTGCAACTGGGTTTCGCCACGCGGCTGACGTCGGACCCGCGGGCCGAGGCGCTGGCGTTCGCGAAGGATGTGGCGGGCAAGAACCCACACGGCATCCGGGCCGCAAAGCGGCTGCTGAACCTGGCGGCGGAGGCCGATCAGCGGGAAGTCCTGATGGAGGAGAGCCGAGAGCAGACTGCGCTCATCGGCTCCCCGAACCAGGTAGAGGCCGTGATGGCCAATATGCAGAAGCGTGCGCCGAACTTCGCGGAGGCCGAGGCCGAGACCCCGCCGCCAGTTCCGTTCGGCGCCGGGTAGCTCTTAGTTCGCGGCCAGGGTCAGGCCAGCGGCGGCGGCGAGAGCCGGGTCGTTGGCCTTCGCGACGGCTTGGGCCACCGCGTACTTGTAGCACGAGGCGTACATTTCGCGCGGGAAGCTGGCGCCGACGGTGGCTTGACGGCAGACCTTCTTGGCGGCCGCGGCGATGTCGGTGTGCAGTTGGGCGGTCGACTTGCCTTGCACCGCGACGCGCACGGATTGGGCCGAAGCCGGGGCAGCGATCATGGCCGCGACGGCGGCGACGGTCAGGATGCGGATCATGGTCTTTTTCCGGGGTCCAGGGTTTTGACAACCCCTTTCCGGCGTTCCTCTCGACGGGCGGGGGAGACTGCCGCTCCCAATCCCAGCCTCGGCCGATGTCCAATGATTCCGACGTTCTACGGCCGACGCAAGCGCAAAGTTGCTGCGTCGCAGCAACATTGTTGCGATGCACAGTAAACGGCGTTCACCCGCGGCCGATGAACGGCATCTGCGTGGCCATCACGGTCATGAACTGCACGTTGGCCGAAAGCGGCAGGCCGGCCATGTAGAGGACGGCGTCCGCGACGGCCGAGACGTCCATGGTCGGCTCGGCCTTCAGGCTGCCGTCGGCCTGCGGCGCGCCCTTCGCAATCGCTTGCGTCATAAGGGTTCCAGCGTTTCCGATGTCGATCTGTCCGCACGCGATGTCGTAGGGGCGACCATCCAGCGAGGTGGAGCGGGTGAGGCCGGTGATCGCGTGCTTGGTCGCGGTGTAGGCGATGGACCGCGGGCGAGGCGCATGGGCCGAGATCGACCCGTTGTTGATGATGCGACCGCCCCGCGGGTCCTGGTCCCTCATGAGGCGGAATGCCGCACGCGTGCACAGGAACGCGCCGGTCAGATTCACGTCCAGGACGCGCTTCCAGTGGTCGAGACCGTGCTCCTCGAGCGGAACGGGCGGCGCGCCGGTCCCGGCGTTGTTGAACAACAGGTCCAGCCGGCCGAAGCGATCGCGGGTCGACTGGAACAGCGCGTCGACCGAGGCTTCGTCCGCCACATCGGTCGGCACGACCAGCGACTCGCCGACCTCGCCCAGGCGCGCGGTCTCGTTGAGCTGTTCAGCCCGGCGACCGGCGAGCGCCACGCTCCAGCCCGCCCGCAGTAGCGCCAGGGACACAGCCCGACCGATGCCCGTACCCGCGCCCGTGATGATTGCGACCTTAGCCATTGCGCTCTCCTGCGGGCGTCAGTAGCCCTCGCCCCCACCTGCCATACCAGGATTACGACGACCATGGCCGAGCTGCCTCCCCCCGCGACCGAAGTGGAAGTCGTCGTGGTCCATCCGCCCCGACTGGCGCCCCTGGGCGGGGACGCCGTGTTCAGCGCGGTGCGGATCGCGCCGGAGATCCTGCGGACCGAGCCGCGCCTGGATGACGCCCTCAAGTCGACGCCGGGCGTGTCACTTTTCCGGCGCACGGCCAGCAACGCGGCGAACCCGACCACGCAGGGCCTGTCCCTGCGCGCCATCGCGCCATCGGGCGCCGGCCGCACGCTGGTGACCCTGGACGGGGCGCCGCAGAACGACCCGTTCGGCGGCTGGGTGATCTGGAGCGGCCTGCCGTCCGAGGGGATCGAGAGCGCCACGGTGGTGCGCGGCGCCGGGGCGGGCCCCTATGGCGCGGGAGCCCTGACCGGGGTGGTGGCGCTGGAGGAACGCGGGGCGGGCGAGGGGATCGGCGCCGCCGAGCTCTCGGCGGGTTCCCGCGACAGCTACCGCGGCGCCGTGTCAGTCGGACTGCCCGGCATGCTGGTGACCGCCGCAGGCTCGCGGTCCGACGGCTACCACGCGGTGCGAGGGGCGCGACGCGGGGCGGCCGACACGCGGCTGCGGATGGACGACGCCTCGGCGGCCGTGCGCGTGCAGCACGATTTCGACGGTGTGCAGGCGGCGGTGCGCGTCGCCGCGTTCCAGGTGAACCAGCAGGCCGGACTGGTCGGCGCGCGCTCCAACGCCTCGGGCGCGGCCCTGACCCTCACCCTGGCCCGGCCCGCAGAGGAGGGCGTGGGCGGTTGGCGCATCCAGGGCTGGGCTCGCGCCAGTGAGCTGGAGAACAGCTCGGTCGCCGTCGCCGCCGGCCGCGCGACGACCACGCCCGCCAACGATCAGTACGACACGCCGGCAGCGGGCTATGGCCTGAACGCCGCGTGGCAGGGGCGGGAAGGGCCGCTGTCGTGGGAAGTGGGTGGCGACGTCCGCGTCACCGACGGCAAGGTCAAGGAACTGTTCCGCTACATGAACGGCGCCTTCACCCGCGACCGGACCGCCGGCGGCAAGACGCTGGTGGCCGGCGTCTACCTGGAAGCGGCGGTGGAGGACGGCCCGTGGCTGGCCAGCGCCGGTGTTCGGGTGGACCGCTCGCGGGCCCATGACGCGGTGCGGATCGAGCGCGACACCGCCACCGGCGCGGTGCTGCTGAACCAGGGCGCTCCGAACCGCGCCGACACCACGCCGACCGGGCGTCTCGGTCTGCGCTATGAGCTGTCCGAGGGCGTGTACGTGCGGGGCGCCGCCTATGCCGGCTTCCGGCCGCCGACCTTGAACGAGCTGCACCGTCCCTTCCGGGTGGGCAACGACATCACCGAAGCCAACGCCGCCCTGAAGCCCGAGACGCTGCAGGGCGTGGAGGTGGGCTTCGCGGGCGAGGCGCCGTTCCAATGGGCGGCGACGGCCTTCTACAATCGCCTGAAGGACCCGATCACCAACGTCACCATCGGCATCGGACCGGGAACCTTCCCGACCGCCGGCTTCATCCCGGCCGGGGGCGTGCTGCGCCAGCGCCGGAACGCGGGCGAGATCGAGGCCTGGGGGCTGGAGGGCGAGGCCTCGGGGATGGCGGGGCTGAACCTGCGCTGGCGCACGGCCGCGGCCTACACCGACGCCGAGGTGGACGGCGGCTCCGGCGCGCCGCAGCTGACCGGCCTGCGCCCGGCGCAGACGCCGAAGTGGACGGTCACCGGCGGCCTGGACGTCTTCCCGCTGTCGCCCGTCGGCCTGTCGGCGGACCTCCGGTACGAGAGCGCCCGGTGGGAGGACGACCTGAACAGCCGCAGGCTTTCGGCCGGCGTGCAGTTGGACGCGCGGGCCGTCTGGCGGCTGTCGCAGCGCTTCGAGGCCTTCGTCGCCGCCGAGAACCTGTTCGACACGAAGCTGGAGGTCGGCGAGACCGCGGACGGCGTCGAGAGCTATGCGGCCCCGCGCACCGTCCGGATCGGCGTCAGCTACCGCCGCTGATCACTCGCCCTTGGGCGGGGCCGAGCCCCCGCCCAGCATCGCGGCGAACTCGGGACGGATGTCCTTGTCGCCCTTTTCGGCGATGTGCTGGGCGATGCGGGCGCTCATGGCCGCCATGGTCTGGCCGGTGAACTCGGCCTTGTTGCCGCCGACCCAGGCGATCGAGGCCTCGCGGTTCTCGTTCAACTGCTGGAACTTCGGCGCGACATAGCGGGCGATCAGCTCGTAGCTGAGCTTCTTCTGCTCCCACGGGGCCCAGTTGTGGTCCATCAGCAGGAAGGCCCCGAAGCCGCCGCTCTGGTCGACGAGCTGCTGGATGCGGTTCACCGCGTCCTCGGGCGTGCCGATCACCGCCGTGCCGCTCTCGATCAGCGCCTTCACCGGATCGGGCCCCTCGGGCACCACCGGCAGGTTGGCGATCTCCTTGAAGTAGTAGATCCACTTCTCCAGGCCGAAGCGGATGTCCTCCATCGCCTGCTCGCGGGTGGGCGCGATGTGCATCGGGCCGACCAGCCGCCAGCCCTGACGGTCCATCGACTTGCCGTGGTCGCCGGCCATCTCGGTGGCGATGTTCCAGTTCGAGGCCAGGGCGTTGAACGCCGCCGTCCCCGTGGCGCCCAGCGACAGCAGGCTGAGGCCGTGCCGGCCCGCCGCCCGCGCGCCGGTGGGCGAGACCTGGCTGGCCACCGCGATCTCCACCGAGGGGCGCGAGTAGGGCGTCATCTGCAGGCGGGCCTGCCACAGCTCGAACCAGTCAGACTTGTGGGTGACCTCCTCGCCGCGCAGCAGGCGCACCAGCACCTCCAGCGCCTCGTCCATGCGGTCGCGCTGCTTCTCGGGCGGAATGCCCATCATGCGCGCGTCCGAGATCAGGGCTCCCGGCCCGACGCCGAACATCGTCCGGCCGCGGGTCATGTGGTCCAGCTGGTTGATGCGGTCGGCCAGCATCAGCGGGTGGTGGTAGGGCAGGGACGACACCCCGGTGCCCAGCTTGATGTGCTTGGTCCGCTCGGCGGCGGCGGCAATGAACAGCTCGGGGCTGGCGATCAGTTCGTAGCCGGCCGAGTGGTGCTCGCCGATCCAGGCCTCCTCGAAGCCCAGGCGGTCGAGGTGCTGCACGAGTTCAAGGTCGCGCTCCAGCGCGAGCGTGGGGTTCTCGTCGACGGGGTGAAAGGGCGCGATGAAGGCGCCGAAGCGAAGACGCGGGCCGAACATGAGGATCCTCCGACGCCGCGGTTCGTCCGCAGCTTATCGGCGATCACCATAGTCACGGTCGGCGGCGGTCGGCGAGGGCGCCGCTGCGTCAGGGACGCGCGCGGGTCATCCGCCGCGCCGCGCGGTCCGCCTTGCCGGAATCGGCGTCGCGGGCCGCCTCGAGGAAACGCAGGACGGCGAGCTCGAACGCCCGGTCCTCGGACCGGGTCCGCAGGTCGAGGCGGCCTTCCGAATAGGCCGCCAGCACGGCCGGGTGAATGTAGGCGCCGCGCGCCACCGCGGCCGTGTTGCCGAGCAGGCCCGCGACGGCCTTCACGCAGGTGTTGATGTTCCGCCTGGCCTGGCTCGCGCCGCCGCACGGCTCGCTCAGCATCAGGGCCTGGGCGGCCGCGACGGTGCCGGCCCAGGTTCGGAAGTCCTTGGCCGAGAAGTCCTCGCCCAGGGCGTCGCGGATGTAGGCGTTGACGTCGGCGCTCTCGACCGCCCGCCGTTGGCCGTCGTCGTCGAGGTACTGAAACAGCCTCTGGCCGGGCAGGTCCTGGCAGGCCCGGACGATGCGGGCCAGCCGCCGGTCGTTGAAGCCGGTCTGGTGGACCTTGCCGCTCTTGCCCCGGAACTCGAACACCGCCTTCGCCGTCCCGACCTTCACGTGGCGATCGCGCAGGGTGGTCAGGCCGAAGCTCTTGTTCCGACGGGCGTACTCCTCGTTGCCGACCCGGATGAGGGTCTTCTCCATCACCCTGACCACGGCAGCCAGCACCTTGTCCCGGGGAAGGCCGCGCCGGTTCAGGTCGCGGTCCACCTGCGCCCGCAGGCGGGGCAGGGCGCGGCCGAAGGCGATGAGGCGGTCGTACTTGTCGCCGTCGCGGCTCTCGCGCCAGCGGGCGTGATAGCGGTACTGCTTGCGTCCCCTCTGGTCGCGGCCGACCGCCTGCAGGTGGCCGCTGGCGGTGGGGCAGATCCAGACGTCGGTCCATGCGGGCGGGATCACCAGGGCGCGGATGCGCTCGAGCGTCTTCTCGTCGGCGACGCGCTTGCCCCGGCCATCGACGTAGTTGAACCCGTGACCCCGGGCGGGCTCGCGGCGGATCCCCGGGTCCTGATCGGTGACGTAGGTGAGACCCGTCGGCAGCGACGGCTCGGCGTTCATGTCCTTGGCCATCCCGACCACCCTCAGCGCCAGCCCCTCTCGTGGCGCTGCGCCAACGTGGTATGCCGGCCGCGGTTCCGCTTCGCAGCCGCAGGTGTCCGTTTGAACTATCGTCACGCGTTCCACGCCGGAAACTTCGCCGACCTGGTGAAGCACGCCGCCCTGCTGAAGCTGCTGTCCGAGCTGACGGCTGGCGGCTCGCCGCTGACCGTGATCGACACGCACGCCGGCAGGGGCCTCTACGACCTGGCGGGGATCGAGGCGCGCAAGTCGGGCGAGGCCGAGGCAGGGATCGTCCAGCTGATGTGGGCAAGCGACGCGCCGGCCGATTTCGCCGCCCTGGTCCAGGCGGTGCGCGCCCTGAACGACGGCGGCGAGACGCGTCGCTATCCGGGCTCGCCCTGGCTGATCGCCGAGGCGCTGCGGCCGCAGGACCGCTATCTGGCTTGCGAACTGCGCCCGGAAGAGCACGACGCCTTGTCCGGGGTGATGAAGGGGCGGCGCAACGTCCGCACCCTGAACGCAGACGGCTACGCGGCCCTGGTCAGGGAGGCGCCGTCCAGCGGCCGGGTGCTGGCCCTGATCGATCCGCCGTTCGAGAAGCCCGACGACTATAGCCGCATCGTCGACTCCCTGGCGGCGTTGCTGGCCCGCAATTCCGCCGCCCAGGCCCTGGTGTGGTTGCCGATCAAGGACCTGGAGACCCTGGACGCCTTCCTGCGCGACCTGGAAGACGAGGTCGGCCAGCCGATGATCGTCGCGGAGGCCCGCGTGAAGCCTCTGACGGACCCCATGAAGATGAACGGCTGCGCGCTGGTTCAGGTGGGCGGCCCGGATCTGCAGGCGCCGCTTGCCGCGATCTGTGGCTGGGTCGCGCAAGCCTTGGGCGCCGGCGGCGGCGCGCGCGTCTACCCGCTGTCGCCACAATAGTTTCGCAACCGCCCGGCCGCTCGCCCTGTTATGTTGCGGTGCACAATCCGCACAGGGAGACTGTCATGGCGACGTTCGATCTTCCGGCTCTTCCCGAGCCGCGTGTGAGCACCCAGTTCCTGGTGGGAGCCGCTTCGCCCCTCTGGGGCTACTACGGCGCGGCGGCGGCGGGCGGCATGACCTACTGGCTGATGACCCGCTGGACGCAGGTGGCGAACCTCGAGGCCCTGTTCGGCGCAGTCGCGAAGGCGCCGGAAGCCGTCGCCGAGCCGGCGGAGACGATGGTCGAGGCCGTGACGCCGATGGTGGGGCTCGCGACGGTCGACGCGGCGCCGGAGCCGGTGGGCGGGGAGGCTGCGCCGATCACCGCCCTGGTCGAGGCCCTGATCCCCGAACCGGAGCCGGAGGCCGCACCCGTCGTCGAGGCGATCGTGGAACCGGTCGTCGAGGCCGCGCCCGAGCCCACGCCAGAGCCCGAAGCGACGCCCGAGGAGCCGCCGTTTGTGGCCGCGGCGAGCCTGGACGCCGAACCGCCACCGGAGCCCGTCGCCGTGGTCGAGCCGCTGCCTAAGCCGCGTGTCCGCAAAGCCCCGCCGGCGGCCGACGCTCAGGCCTGACTTGGCGGGATGCGCCGGGCGGGGCTAACAACGCCCGGTGCTGAAACGCGGCTTCGACATCCTGATCTCGCTGGCGGCCCTGGCGGTCGCCTGGCCGCTGCTCGTCGCCATCGGCGTCGCCGTGCGCCTGGACAGCCCGGGGCCGGCGATCCACTGGTCGAAGCGGGTCGGGCGGGGGAACCGCATCTTCCCCATGCCGAAGTTCCGCTCGATGCGAACCGATACCCCGGACGTGGCCACGCATCTGCTGGAGGATCCGGGACGGTGGGTGACGCCGCTGGGCCGTTTCCTTCGCCGGTCCAGCCTGGATGAACTGCCCCAGCTCTGGAGTGTCCTGAAGGGCGACATGAGCCTGGTGGGACCGCGCCCGGCGCTGTTCAACCAGGACGACCTGGTGGCTCTGCGCACCGCCGAGGGCGTCGATGCGTTGCGGCCGGGGGTCACCGGCTGGGCGCAGGTGAACGGGCGGGACGAGCTGCCAATCGTCGAGAAGGTGCGGTTGGATCGCGAGTATCTGGAGCGCATGTCGTTCGGCTTCGACCTCGCGATCCTGGTGGCCACGGCGCGGGTCGCGCTGACCGGCCGCGGCGTAAGTCACTGATTTCAGCGGAAACGGAACGGCGCTCCGGGGCGTTCTGAGGGCTCCCCGGAGGCCCGACGTGAGCCAGCAGCCCCTTTCGACACCGCCGTCCAGCCGTCGTCGGCCGGACCCGAGCCGCACCCAGCCCGGCCGTCGCCGGCCGCTGCGCGAACGGCTGTCCACGGCGCGGCTGAGCACACCGAAGATCCAGCCGCCAAGCAAGAAGAGCGTGAAGGTCGCGGCGGTGATCCTGGCGCTCATCGCCCTGGCGATCGCCATCCTCATCGCCATCTGGGACTGGAACTGGTTCCGCGGCCCGCTCGAGCGCGCCGCCTCGGCGCGCCTCAACCGCAAGGTGGATATCGCCGGCGACCTGAACGTGAACCTCTGGTCGTGGCAGCCGAGCGCAACCGTGGACGGCATCACCATCGCCAACCCTGCCTGGGCCGGAAAGGACAACCTGGGCAGCATCGAGCGACTGACGGTGAAGGTCCGTCTCGTGCCCCTGCTGTGGGGCGACGTGGACATGCGGCTGCTCAGCGTGGATCGCCCGTCGTTCCGGCTGCTGGCCGACGACGCGGGCCGCAAGAACTGGGATTTCTCGAACGGCGCGAAGAAGGAGCCGATGCAGCTCCCGCCGATCCACAGCTTCATCATTCGCGAGGGGCGGCTCAGCTATCTCGATACCCAGCGGGACATCCGCTTCCAGGGCACGATCAACGCGCGCGAGGACCTGGGCTCGGCGAGCCGGGGCTTCCAGCTGCTGGGGCAGGGCACGATCAACCGCGCGCCGTTCCGGGCCGAGGTCGTGGGTGGTCCGCTGCTGAACATCGAGCGCGACAAGCCGTACCCCTTCGACGCCGAGATCCGCGCGGGGCGCACCTACATCACCGCCAAGGGCGCGGTGCCGCAGCCCTTCGACATGGGCGCGTTCTACATGAACACGACCGCGCGCGGCCCGGACCTGGCGGACCTGTTCCCCATCACCGGCGTCGCCCTGCCGAACACACCGCCCTACAGCCTGCGCGGCCGCCTCTCGCGCGATGGCATGGTCTGGAAGATCGAGAACCTGTCGGGTCGCGTCGGTGACAGTGATCTGTCCGGCGATGTGAAGGTGGACACCGGGCGCGTGCGGCCGCTGCTGACCGCCGACCTCCAGTCGCGCAGCCTGGATTTCGATGACCTGGGCACGATCTTCGGCGCCGCGCCCAAGGTGGGGGCGGGCGAGACGGCGTCGCCGGAACAGGCGGCGATCGCACGGACGATGGTGGCGCAGCAGCGCCTGTTCCCGGACGCGCCCCTGGATGTGAGCCGCATCCGCGCCATGGACGCCGACGTGAGCTACAAGGCGCTGTCTATCCGCGACACGCCGATCAACCTGAGCGCCGGCTCTGTGCGGGTGAAGCTGGACAACGGCCTGTTGCGGGCCGACCCGCTTCGCCTGGACCTGCCGAAGGGGCGGGTCGAGGGACAGGTGGTGCTGAACGCCCGGAACGCGACGCCCGCCACGGACATCGACCTGCGGCTGGCCAACTCGCGCATCGAAACCCTGATCCCGATCACCTTCCAGGGCGGCGCGCCCGTGACCGGTCCACTGGTGGGCCGCGCCAAGCTGTCGGGCACGGGCGACAGCGTCCACAAGACCTTCGCCAGCGCGAACGGCCAGGTGGTGGTGGTCGCGCCGGGAGGAGAGATCCGCAAGGCGTTCGCCGAACTGGCCGGCGTCAATGTCGTGAAGGGCCTGGGCCTGCTGCTGAAGAAGGACGCCTCGACGACCCCGATCAACTGCGCGGTCGCCAGCTTCGAGACCAAGGGCGGCGTCATGCGCGCGGACAACATCGTCTTCGACACGGGGCCGGTGCTGGTGAAGGGGCGCGGGACGGTGAACCTCGACACCGAGCGAATGGACGTGCGCCTGCAAGGGCACAACAAGAAGTTCCGCCTGGTCCGCGCGCTGGTGCCGGTGAAGGCCGAGGGGCCGCTGATGGCGCCGAAGATGGGCATCGAGGCCGGCCCGGTCATCGCCCAGGGCGGGATCGCCGCGGGCCTGGGCTCGTTCCTCTCGCCGCTCGCCGCGATCCTGCCGTTCGTCGATCCGGGGCTGGCCAAGGACGCCAACTGCGGCGCGCTGCTGAGCCAGGCGGCGGTCGAGGGCGCTCCGGTGAAGACCGCGACGGTGAAGCGTTGACGCCGGCGCGCCGGACCGCTCAATCTCCACCGCGACAGTTGGGAATCTACGGAGCTAGGCGGCGATGATGAGCAAGGGCGTGATGCTGGCGGTGGCCCTCGGGATCGGTGCGGCGGTGGCCGCCGGCGGGGCGATCGCGCACGACGACGTGATGCCCAAGAACGCCAGTGCGGCGACCAAGGCCGCCTACGCCCGCCATGCGAACTTCGAGAAGCTGGGCGGCGCCTTCAAGGGCCTGAACGACGAGCTGCGCAAGCCGCAGCCGGCCAAGGCGACGCTGGTGGCCAACGCCAACACCATCGCCACCCTCGGCAAGGCCTTGCCGACCTGGTTCCCGCGCGGCAGCGGAGTCGAGGCGCGGCCGATGAGCGAGAGCAAGGCCGAGGTGTGGAGCGATGCGGCGGGCTTCGCCGCCGCGGCTTCGAACTTCAATACCCAGGCCGCCAAGCTGAGCCAGGTGGCCGCGAGCGGTGACGTCGACGCGGTGAAGGCCCAGGTCCGGCCGACCTTCCAGGCCTGCAAGAGCTGCCACGAGAAGTATCGGCAAGAGAAGAAGGGCTGATGCCCGCGCCCCGCGCGGGCGTCCGCGTCAGGCTGTGGGACGGGCCGGTGCGGCTCGTCCACTGGCTGCTGGCCGCCCTCATCGGATTCTCGTGGTGGTCCGCCGAGGACCACCTGAACTGGCACCGCTGGAGCGGCTACGCGATCTTGGGCCTGGTGCTCTTCCGGGTCTGGTGGGGCTTCGCCGGCGGCGAGGCGGCCCGCTTCGCCAGCTTCGTGAAGGGACCGGGGGCGACCCTGGCCTATCTGAAGACCGCCGCGAGTCGTGAGCCGTCGGTCACGCCCGGGCACAATCCGCTGGGCGCGCTCAGCATCCTGGCGCTGCTGGCCGTGGTGCTGGTGCAGGTCGTGACTGGTCTCTTCGCCGTCGACATCGACGCGTTCGAGGCGGGGCCGCTGTCCGACCGCGTCAGCTTCGAGACCGGGCGCTCGATCGCCGACATCCACGAGCTCAGCTTCCGTGTCCTGCAGGCGCTGGTCGCGCTGCACGTGCTGGCGGTGGTCTACTATCTGGTGTGGAAGCGCACCGACCTGATCGGCGCGATGATCACCGGCCGCCGCAGGCTGCCGAGCGATCCCGGACTGGCCCGGGCGCCCTGGTGGCGTCTGGCGCTAGGTGTCGTGCTCGCCGGGGCCGCGGCCTGGTTCGTGTCGAAGGGGCTGCGGCTCTAGGGGCGAGAGCCGGTCGGCCTGGGTGAGGCCGACCGGAAAAGGCCTCAGCCGCGCTCGGCGGCGTCGCGCAGGCAGCCCAGCCAGGCTTCCTCGCGCAGCTTCTCGGCTTCACGCAGCTTGGTTTCGGCGTCGCGGACACCGGCGTCGTGCTTGCGCCATTCGCCGACGGCCTCTTCACGCGCGGCGCGCGCGGCTTCCAGCGTGGTGTAGCGGGCCAGCACCGCGCGGGTGGAATAGTTCACCGGCGGGCCCACGGTTTCGCGGTCCGGATAGAAGCCGGTGATCGAATCGGCGGTCTCGCTTTCGATGTGGAAGACGTCAGCCCAGCCCGCGTGATGGCGCATCAGGGCCCAGGGGCGTTCGATCCGGTTGCTCACCAGGTGTCTCCGTCGATGGTCTTGTCGTTGTGGGTCGCGAGACGCGACGCATGTCCTGCCTTTAGCGCGGCCTTCGGTCTCGTCCAACGCCGCGATGGCGAAATCGGCTTCCATTCCGCAGCGCAAGCGTGAGAAAGCCCGGACATTCATCCGGTTCATTCATTCTTCTGGGTCTTTGGATTTGAGCAAGATCACGATCGGCCGCCAATTCTGCGGCCCGCCGAACTCTGGCAACGGCGGCTATGTCTGCGGTGTGCTGGCCAAGGGGCAGGACGGCCCGGTCACGGCGGTTCTGCGCGCGCCGATCCCCCTGGACGCGGAACTGGATCTGGAGGCGCGCGACGGCGGCCAGGCGCTGCTGGGCGCGGAAGGCGTGCTGATCGCCCAGGGGCGGGCAGCGACCCAGGAACTGCCCGAACCGCCGCCGGCGCCTAGCCTGGAAGCCGCCCGCGCGGCCGCCGCGCGCCACATCGGCCTGACGCAGCGCGTGCACCCGATCTGCTTCACCTGCGGCACGGCCCGCGAGGACGGCGACGGCCTGCGCGTGCTGCCGGGGCAACTGGAAGGCGCCGAGACCGGCGTCGTCGCCTGCACCTGGACCGCGCACGCCAATTTCGCCGGGCCGGACGGCCTGATCGCGCCGGAAGTGGTCTGGGCGGCGCTGGATTGCCCGGGCTACTTCGCCTGGGTCGAGAAGGAGGGCCGCCACGGCGCGCTGCTGGGCACCATGACCGCCGAGGTCGTGGCGCCGGTGAAGGCGGGCGAGGAATACGCCGTGGTCGCCTGGCCGATCTCCAAGGACGGGCGCAAGGAAGTGGCGGGCGTCGCCATGTTCGACGGGACCGGGCGCCTGGTCGGCCGGGCGCACCAGGTGTGGATCGTCATCGGCTCCCTGCCGCCCGCCGCCGCCTCCACGACGGCCGCCGCCACGGCCTGACGCTTGCGCCCGCCCGCCGCGGCCGCCAAAAGCGGCGGGCGGGAGGGCGTTTCGATGCGTGCGGCTTCAGTTTCGGATTTTCGCGAGCTGGCGCGCCGTCGCCTGCCGAACATCTTCTTCGAGTACATCGACGGCGGCTCGTACGCCGAGGTGACCCTGCGCCGGAACGTGCAGGACCTGGAGGCGATCGCCCTGCGCCAGCGGGTGATGCGCGACATGAGCCAGCTCGACATGTCGGTCCAGACGCTGGGGCAGACGCTGAAGATGCCGGTGGGCCTCGCGCCCGTGGGCATGGCCGGCATGTACGGCCGGCGTGGCGAGACCCAGGCGATCCGCGCCGCCACCGGCGCCGGCGTGCCATTCTGCCTCTCGACGGTCGGGGTGTGCTCGATCGAGGAGGTGGCCGCCACCGGGACCGCGCCCTGGTTCCAGCTCTACATGCTGAAGGACCGCGGCTACATGCGCGAGCTGCTGGCCCGGGCGAAGGCGGCGGGGTGTCCCGTGCTCGTCTTCACCGTCGACCTGCCCCTTCCGGGCTCGCGCTATCGCGATGTGCGCTCGGGCTTCACGGGGGCGACGCCGCTGCAGGCCGCCATGACCCAGGCGTGGGACGGGGTGACCCATCCGGGCTGGACCTGGGACGTCTTCGTGAAGGGCCGCCCGCACACCCTGGGTTCGGTGATGGACGCGGTGAAGGAGGGCAAGCGGGTCACCGATTTCCTGGCTTGGATCTCCCGCAACTTCGACCGCTCGGTGACCTGGGACGACATCGCCTGGGTGCGCGAGAACTGGGATGGGCCGATCGTGGTGAAGGGCGTGCTCGACGTCGAGGACGCGAAGGCGGCGGTGAAGGCCGGCGTGCAGGGGCTGGTGGTGTCCAACCACGGCGGCCGCCAGCTGGACGGCGTGCGCTCGTCGATCTCGGCCCTGCCGGCCATCGCCGACGCGGTGGGGGGCGATCTCGAGGTCTTCATGGACGGCGGGGTCCGCTCGGGCCTGGACGTCCTGAAG
Source organism: Pseudomonadota bacterium (assembly GCA_040752615.1). Lineage (GTDB taxonomy): Bacteria > Pseudomonadota > Alphaproteobacteria > Caulobacterales > Caulobacteraceae > Phenylobacterium. Next base: position 55,639 of record JBFMGV010000010.1, read on the forward strand.
GCCCTGGCGCTGGGCGCGAAAGCCTGTTTCGTCGGCCGCCCGTGGGCGTGGGCGCTCGGCGCGGGCGGCCAGCCGGCGATCGCCAGGATGCTGGACATCCTGCGGGCGGAGCTGGCCGTGGCGATGATCCTGACCGGCTGCAACAATGCCCGCGACGCGGGCAGGGCGCTGCTGGACCAGCCCTGATTCACCCCCTGGGCGAGCGATAATTCCTGATCACGGGAATTCTATTGTGCAGTGCGAAACGAAGTGGTTACTTCGAAGTTAACCCGCTCGGTACGGAGAGGACGGGTATGCGTGAACCAAGGTGCTTCGCTTATTCGCTCAGCCACGACGACAACGTCTGGCGCTGGTGCGTCTACGATGAGGAAGGCGTGACGGTGGCCGACGGCGCCCACGCCACACAGGATCTGGCGCAGGCGGCTGTCTACAGCACCTTGCGCACGGCGGGCGTGGACCTGGGCCTCCAGGCCTGACGAGGTTTGCCGGGACCGTCGCGGGGCTCTAGCCTTCGCGCCATGGCGAGATTCCAGCCCTCCGACCTCTGGCGCTTCATCCGGCGTTTCGAGGCGCGTGTCCTGATTGCTTTCGTCCTGGTCACCGGGGGCGTATCCGCATTCCTGGAACTGGCGGACGAGATGTCCGAGGGCGAGACCCAGGCGCTCGACCGGAGCCTCATCCTGGCGCTGCGCACGCCCGGCGATCTCAAGGACCCCATCGGTTCGCACAACGTCGAGGAGGCGGTGCGCGACGTCACGGCGCTCGGCGGCACGACGCTGGTGGTGGTGGTGACCGTGGTGGGCGTGCTGGCCTTCGCGTTCCACCGCCGCTACCGCCACGCCCTGGTGCTGGCGGTGACCGTGCTGCTGGCCACGATCTCGAACGGAACGACCAAGGCCTTCTTCAGCCGGCCCAGGCCGGACCTCGTGCCCCACGAGGTCTACGTCTATTCCGGCAGTTTCCCGAGCGGCCACTCGACGATGGCGGCCGCGACCTATCTCACCCTCGCGATGCTGATCGCCAGCCTTGAGCCACGGCGGCGGACCAAGGCGCTGGCCTACGGCCTGGCCTGCATGGTCCTCGTGGGCGTCGGATTCAGCCGCATCTACCTGGGGGTCCACTGGCCCAGCGACGTGCTGGCGGGCTGGTGCCTCGGGGCGGTGTGGGCCCTGGCGGCGTGGCTGGCGCTGCGGTTGCTCCGTGCGCCGACCCGCGCCGCGTCAGGCGAAGCCTGAGAGGTCGGGCGCGCGTCCGTTCCAGCCGGAGACGGCCTCGAAGGCCGCGCCGATCGCCACCACCGAGGTCTCGTCGCGCGGACGCCCCAGGATCTGCAGCCCGACCGGCAGGCCCAGCGTGGAGATCCCGCAGGGCACGCTGATGCCCGGCAGATCCAGATAGTTGGCGGCCCTGGTCAGGCGGCTGAGCGGTGAGACCGTCTCGTCGACCTCGGCGATCGGCGGCGCCGGGATAGGGCAGGTGGGTGACAGCAGCCCGTCGTAAGCGGCCAGCCAGGCGTGGAAGCCGGCCTGGCTCTCGGCGCGTTCGGCATGGATTTCGTCCAGCCGGGCCTCGCTGACCTCGCGTCCGGCCTCGAACCGACGGACGATCCAGGGGTCCATCTCCTCGCCCAGGCGCTCGATGCGCCCGCCCCAGATTCGCCAGCCTTCCCCCGCCATCAGCAGCCCGTTGGCGCTGAACGAGTCTTCCAAGGCGCGGGGGGGCAGAACCATCTCGACGTCCAGGCCCGCGCCCTCGAGCTTCTCGATGGCGGCGAGGTAGAGGCGCGCGACGTCGGGATCCAACTCGCCAAGGCCTTCCAGCGGGATCGCGGCGATGCGCCGTCCGCGCGCGTCGGACTTGAGCGCCGCCTCGGCGTCGAAGGTCTCGCGCACGGCGGTGGCGTCGTCCGGCCCGGAGATGGTCGCCAGCAGCCGCGCCGCCGTCGCCACGTCGCGGGCGAGCGCGCCGACGGTGTCGAGGGCGGGACTGAGAGGGTGGACGCCCTTCAGGCTCACCAGGCCGCGTCCCGGCTTCAGGCCGACTACACCGCAGACAGCGGCCGGGATGCGCACCGAGCCGCCGGTGTCCGAGCCGAGCGCCGCGTCGCAGAGGCCCGCCGCGACCGCCACGGCCGAGCCGGACGAGGAGCCGCCAGGGGCGCGATGGACCGTGGCGTCCCATGGATTCCAGGGCGCGCCCACCGCGCGGTTCGTGCCCCAGCCGCCGTAGGCCAGTTCCACGGTCTGGGTCTTTCCGACGATGCTGTAGCCGCCGTGCAGCAGGCGTTCGACCACCCGCGCGTGCTCGGCGGGATTCGGCTCCAGCGGCGTGCGCGCCCCGCCGCCGGTGGGGACGCCGGCCACGTCGATCAGGTCCTTCACGGCCACGCTCGGGCCGTCGCCGTCCTCGCCGAACAGGGGAGGGTCGAAGACGCGGACGAAGGCGTTCAGACGGCTGTCGTAGCGGCGGATGCGGTCGAGCGCGTCTTGCGGGTTCATGGACGGGACAATCGCCGCGGAAAATGGGCTAGGGAAGTGCCATGTCGGACAATCTCTACGACCTGCTGGCCAGCCGCTTCCCCGCAGACCGCGCGCGGCCCTGCTTCCTGCTGAGCGACGGCTCGGCGATCAGCTATGGCGACCTGGAGGCGGGCGCGGCTCACGTGGCGGGCCGCCTGCGCGCCGAGGGCGTGGAGCCGGGGGACCGTGTCGCGCTGCAAGCCGAGAAGAGCGCCGAGGTCATCATGATCTATCTCGGCGTGCTGAAGACCGGCGCGGTCTTCCTACCGCTGAACAGCGCTTACACCGCCGCTGAGGTGGACTACTTCCTGCAGGACGCCGAGCCGAAGGTCTTCGTCACCGATCCGCCGGCCTGGGTGAACGATGCGCGCCGCCACCCGGCCCTGGCCGAGAGCGCTCCGCGCACGGCCGGCGACCTGGCCTCGCTGATCTATACCTCCGGCACGACGGGGCGTTCCAAGGGCGCGATGCTGAGCCACGGCAATCTCGCCGACAACGCGCTGGCGCTTCATGCGGCGTGGGGGTTCGGCGCCGACGACGTGTTGCTGCACGCCCTGCCGATCTTCCACGTCCACGGGCTGTTCGTGGCCTTGCACTGCGCGCTGCTGAGCGGCTGTCCCATGGTGTGGCTGCCGCGGTTCTCCGATGCCGAGGTGTTGGCGGGGCTGAGGCAGGCGACGGTGATGATGGGGGTGCCGACCTTCTACACGCGCCTGCTGGCCAACCCCGACTTCACCCGCGAGGCCGCGGCCGGCGTGCGCCTGTTCGTTTCGGGATCCGCGCCCCTGCTGCCGTCGACCTTCGCGGAATTCGAGGAACGCACCGGCCAGCGCATCCTGGAGCGCTACGGCATGAGCGAGGCGGTGATCATCACCACCAACCCGCTGCGCGGCGAGCGGCTCGCCGGCTCGGTCGGCTATCCGCTGCCGGGCGTGGACCTGCGCATCGGCGGCGGCGAGGAGACCGGCGTCATCCAGATCAAGGGGCCCAGCGTCTTCTCCGCCTATTGGCGCATGCCCGAGAAGACCGCCGAGGAGTTCACGGCCGACGGCTACTTCATCACCGGCGACGTGGGGCGGCGCGACGCGGACGGCCGTGTCTGGATCTCCGGCCGGGCCAAGGACCTGATCATCTCGGGCGGCTACAACGTCTATCCCAAGGAGGTCGAGCTGGTGCTCGATGAACTGGCCGGCGTCAGCGAGAGCGCGGTGATCGGCGTGCCGCACCCCGACTTCGGGGAGGGCGTGGTGGCGGTGGTGATGGGGCGAGGGGACGAGGCGTCGATGATCGCCGAGGCCCGCCGGCAGCTCGCCGCCTACAAGGCTCCCAAGCGGGTGATGTTCGTGGACGAGCTGCCCCGCAACGCCATGGGCAAGGTGCAGAAGAACCTGCTGCGCGAACGCTTCGCGGACCTGTTCAAGCGCTGACGGGTCAGGCAGGTTCGCGCCCGAACAGAAATCGGGAGGACGGCATGGACCTGCAGCTCAAGGGCAAGACGGCGGTGGTGACGGGCGCGACGCGGGGCATCGGCCGCGCGATCGCCGAGGCCTTCGCGGACGAGGGCGCGAACGTCGCGATCTGCGCGCGCAACGCCGATCAGGTGGCCGAGACGGTGAAGGCGCTGGAAGCCAAGGGCGTGAAGGCGTTCGGCCAGGTGGTCGACATCGCCGATGGCCCGGCGCTGAAGGCCTTCGTGGCCAAGGCGGGGGAGACGCTCGGCGGCATCGACGTGCTGGTCTCGAACGCCAGCGCCCTGGTTCAGGGCAACGGCGAGGACACCTGGAAGGCGATGCTGGACATCGACATCCTGGGCGCGGTCCGGACCGTCGACGCGGCGATGCCGTTCCTGGAGAAGGCCGCTGAAGCCAAGGGTGACGCCTGCATCGTCATCACCTCCTCGATCTCGGCGGCGGAAGCCACGGGGCCGAACTCGTACGGGGCCATGAAGGCGGCGCAGATCCACTTCGCCAAGGGCGTGGCGCGCCAGTACGCGCCGAAGAAGGTCCGCTGCAACACGGTCTCGCCCGGAACGGTCTTCTTCGAGGACGGCGTCTGGGGGCAGGTGAAGCGGGGCATGCCGGCCTTCTTCGACCAGATGATCCAGCGAAATCCCACCGGTCGGATGGCGACGCCGGAGGAAATCGCGGCGGCGACGGTATTCCTGGCCAGTCCGCGCTCGGCGTTCACCACCGGGACGAACCTGATCGTCGACGGCGCGATCTCGAGCCGCGCGAACTTCTAGACCTTCATCTCGGAGGCGCGGCGTCCGCCCGGGCGGATGTCGCCCTGCTGGACCTGGCGCAGGCGGGCCACATAGATCGGGCCCGCCGCCATCACGACGCCGGCGATGTCGGCGGCCACGTGCGTGGGCGAGATCAGCCGGCCGCCGATACAGGGAGCCAGTTCCGCCAACAGGACCACCCAGGCGGCGACCAGCGGCACGTCGCCCCGGCGGGCGAACGGCATCAGCACGTAGGCGGCCGTCGCCCCGGCGTAGAACAGCAGCAGGCGCGCCACGAAGGGATCGGCCAGGGGCGTCAGCGACAGCACCAGCACCGCCGCGCCCAGCGCGGCGGCCACGGGTACGTACGTCGACCGCGGCAGCGGCGAGACGCCCGGAAGGCGGGTCTGGTGTCCGATCATCATCGCGTGACAGCGTAAACGGCGCGGGTCACCCCAGGCTTAAGGTTCGTGGTTTAGGCCGGGTTTTCAGGTTCGCGTGGCGCGCGCATATCGTCGCAGCACAACCGGTTTCCGCGCTTGCGTCCCATGGGGTGAGGCGGCCAAAAGGTCGGGCGATGGACAAGCTCTTCTTCGACCTGCGGCCGACGCACAACCCGCATCGCTGGTATCTCCAGCTCGACCCGTCGGTCTGCGTCGGACCGCCCGGGAACGTCTTCATGTTCGGGGGCGTGGGGCTGGCTTCGGCCGTGGCCGCGATGGAGCGCACCTGCGACCGGCCGCTGATCTGGGCCACCGCCCAGTATCTGTCGTACGCCCGCCCGCCCAGCATCGTGGATCTCGACGTCTGGACGCCGGCGGAGGGCAAGTACAACACCCAGGCGCGGGTGATCGGCCACGTGGGCGACAAGGAGATCTTCACGGTCAACGCCGCCCTGGGCGCGCGTCCCAGCGATCTGTCGCAACAGTGGCTGGAGAAGCCCGACGCGCCGCCGCCTGAGGACTGTGAACCGGCGGATCACTGGCGCGGTTCATCCGAAGGGCTGCACAGCCGGATCGAGGTGCGGGTCGCCAAGGGGCGCTACGGACAGGATCGGCTGGGTCATCCCCAGGCCGACGGCCGCTCCCTGCTGTGGATCCGGCCGCGCGAGGGCTTCAAGGTGGACGCGCCCATGCTGGCGATCATGGCCGACTTCGTGCCGTCCGGGCTCGGAGCGGCGCTGGGCAAGCACGCCGGCGGCAACAGCCTCGACAACACCCTGCGCATCCGCCGGATCGTGCCGACCGAGTGGGTGTTGTGCGACATCCGGATGACCGGGGTCCACGGCGGCTTCGCCCACGGGGCCATGTACCTCTACGCCGAGGACGGAGAGCTGATGGCCACGGCCAGCCAGTCGCTGATCGTCCGCATCCGCGAGAGCGCCACCGAACGCTGAGGGCGAGGGGCGGATCGCCCCCGTCTTGAGCGAACTGGAGGCAGCTTCCGTCGCATGACAAAGCCGTAACGCTCGCCTCGTGTGACGTGCGGTGTAAGACAGCCCCAGATCGTGCGCGGATGCGATGAGTCCGCGCCTCAGGGAGCGTCCTTCCAAATGCTGATCCGCACCGCCTGGCTCGCCGCAGCCTCGGCCTCGGTCCTGTTGTCCGCCTGCGCCACCACCACCGCCGCGCCCCCGCCGCCAGTGGCCGAGGCGCCGCCCGCGCCGCCGCCCGCGCCGGCCAAGCCGCGGCCGCAGGTGGGTTCGTTCGGCTTTGACGTGTCGGGCATGGATACGGCCGTCGCGCCCGGCGACGACTTCTTCCGCTATTCCGTCGGCAAGTGGGTGGATCGCACCGAGATCCCGGCCGACCGTTCGAACCTGACCAGCTTCGCGGTGATCGGCGAGATCGCCGCGGCCCGTACCCGCGCCATCATCGAGGACCCGGCGAACGCCAGCGCCCCGGCGGGCTCCGAGGCGCGCAAGATCGGCGACTACTTCACCAGCTTCATGGACGAGGCGCGGATCGAGCAACTGGGCGCCGCCCCGCTGAAACCCGAACTGGACGCCATCGCGGCCATCAAGACGCGCAAGGACCTCTCTCGAGCCCTGGGCGGCGCGATCCGGGCCGACACCGACGCCCTGAACGCCACCAACTTCTACACCGAGCGACCCTTCGGCCTCTGGGTGGCCGAGGACCTGAACGACACCACCAAGTACCGCGCCTACCTGATGCAAGGCGGCCTCGGGCTGCCCGATCGCGAGTACTACATCGGCGACAGCGCCCGTTTCGTGGAGCTGCGCGGCAAGTATCAGGCGCACGTGGCGGCGATGCTGAAGCTGGCGGGCTATGCCGACGCCGAAGCGGCCGCCAAGCGGATCGTGGCCCTCGAGACGGCCATCGCTCGCACCCACGCGACGGTGGACGAGACGTCGGACGTGTCGAAGTCCAACACCGTCTGGACGCGTGAGGAGCTCTCGAAGAAGGCGCCGGGCCTCGACTGGACGGCGTTCCTGGAGAGCGCGGGGCTGGCCGGAGAGCCGCGCTTCGGCGCCTGGCAGGCCGGCGCCATCGCGGGCATGTCGAAGCTGGCGGCCAGCCAGCCGCTGCAGGCGTGGCGTGACTACCTGACGTTCCACACCATCGAGCGCGGCGCGCCGTACCTGTCGAAGGCCTTCGTCGACGAACACTTCGCGTTCAACAGCCAGGCCCTGAGCGGCACGCCGCAGCAGCGCGAGCGGTGGAAGCGGGGCGTGGACTTCACCTCCAACGCGCTCGGCGAGGCGATCGGCAAGCAGTACGTCCAGCGGCACTTCCCGCCGGAGTACAAGGCCCAGGCCGAGGAGATGGCCAGGAACGTCCTCACCGCCTTCGGTCAGCGGATCGACAAGATCGACTGGATGACGCCCGAGACGAAGGCCCAGGCGAAGAAGAAGCTGGCGAACTTCCGCATCTACGTCGGCTACCCCGACGTCTGGCGCGACTACGCCGGCCTGGAGATCAAGGCGGGCGACGCCTACGGCAACTGGTTCCGCGGCGCGCAGTTCGAGTACCGCCGCAATCTCGCCAAGCTGGGCAAGCCGGTGGACCGCCAGGAGTGGTTCATGACGCCCCAGACGGTGAACGCCCTGTTCGCCCCCAGCCAGAACTCCATCATCTTCCCGGCTGCAATCCTGGAGCCGACCTTCTTCGATCCCAACGCGGACGCGGCGGTGAACTACGGCGCTATCGGCGGGGTCATGGGGCACGAGGTCAGTCACGGCTTCGACGACCTGGGCGCCCAGTTCGACGCCGAGGGCAACCTGCGCAACTGGTGGCAGCCCCAGGACCTCGCGCGGTTCAAGGCCGAGACCAAGAAGCTGGCCGACCAGTACAGCGCCTATGAGCCGCTGCCGGGCCTGAAGATGAACGGCCAGCAGGTTCTGGGCGAGAACATCGCCGACGTGGCGGGCCTGGCCGCCGCCTACGACGCCTATCGTCTGTCGCTGAAGGGCGCGCCGCCGCCGGTGGTGGACGGCTTCACGGCCGACCAGCGCTTCTTCTTCGGCTGGGCCCAGAACTACCGCAGCAAGTACAGGGAGGCGGCGCTGCGGCGGCAGGTGGTGACCAACGTCCACTCACCGGGTCCCTGGCGGGCCCTCACCGTCCGCAACCTCGACGCCTGGTATCCGGCGTTCGAGGTGAAGGAAGGCCAGAAGCTCTACCTGTCGCCCGCCGACCGCGTGAAGATCTGGTAGGCCGAGGGTGATCGTCCGCATCGACGAGGCGGACGATCCGCGCCTGGAGCCCTATCGTGCGGTCCGCGAGCGCGATCTCGTGGGCCGCGACGGCCGGTTCGTGGCCGAGGGACGGGTGGTGCTCGAGAAGGCGGCGCGGGCCGGAGCCGACCTGGAGTCGGTGCTGGTGGCCGAGCATCGCCTGGAGAGCCTGGCCGGGGTGCTCGCCGACCTGCCGGTGGAGACGGCGGTCTATGCCGCCTCACAAGCGGTGATGGACGGCATCGTCGGCTTTCCGATCCACCGGGGCATCCTGGCCATCGGCCGCTCTCCCCGGCGCGAGGTCGCCGCCTTGTTGGACAGCCTGCCGGCGCGAGCGCTGGTGGTCGGCCTCGTGGGCATCGCCAATCACGACAACATGGGCGGCGTCTTCCGCAATGCCGCCGCGTTCGGCGCCGACGCGATCCTGTTGGACGACACCTGCTGCGACCCGCTGTATCGCAAAGCGATCCGGGTCAGCGTCGGGGCGGCCCTGACGGTGCCCTTCGCGCGCGCTGGGGCCGCCTCCGACCTCGCCGCCGTGCTGGAGGCGCGGGGCTTCGAGGTCATGGCCCTGTCGCCGCGCGGGGAGGTGGAGTTGAAGGACCTGCCGCGCGCTCCGCGGGCCGCGGCGCTGTTCGGCGCCGAGGGGCCCGGGCTGCCGGACGCCGTGATGGCGAAGGCCCGGGGCGTGCGCATCGCCATGTCCGGAGGGTTCGACTCGCTGAACGTCGCCACGACCAGCGGCATCGTCCTGCATCATCTCACTGTTCTTTCAAACTAAAGGCCCGCTTAACCCGTCTGCGCGACAAATATACCCGGGGTCGTGCGCCGTGGGGGGCGCCAGAGAGACGATGACGGGTTATTCGACGCGAGAAACGGACGTCGTGCCGGCGGGACTCGAGGAGTCGCTGCCGGTGTTCGATCGCGCCACGCGCCTCGCGCGGGCCCTGTTCGGGCCGATCATGGCGCAGGTCACGCTGGTGAGCGACGAGGGGCGTTGGCGCAGCCGCGCCGCATCGGCGCCGTTCGTCGGCAAGGGTGCGGGCGTCAACGAGGTCATGCGCCGTGGCGAGGTCGTCTGGATCGAGGACGCGCTCAGCGACCCGCAGTTCCGCGACGAACCGGAGGTGGCGCAACAGGGCGTGAGGTTCTTCGCCGGCGCGCCGATCCGCCTGGACGATGGCTCGACGCCGGGCGCCCTTTGGGTCGCCGGACCCGAACCCCGGGGCCGGGACGAAAGCCTGGCTCGCCGCCTGCAGGACCTGGCCGACTTCGTGGCCGACGAGTGGACCCGGGTGCGGGCGAAACGCACGCGCCAGACCTACGAACAGGCGGTCTCGGCGATCGTCGACGCCATGCCCGTGGCGATGGTGCTGCTGGATCGCGAGTACAACCTCGCCTACGCGAGCCCGCCGTGGATCGAGGCGCGCGGCCTGCAGGGCGAGCAGGTCATCGGCCGTAACCTGTTCGAGCTGCGCCCCGAGATGTTCGAGCGCTGGCGCGCCGGCCTGGCGCACTGCATGAACGGGCACGAGTACTCGATCGAGCGCCTCATGCTGCCGCGCCCGGATGGCGGGACCCAGTGGGCGCGGGTGCAACTCGGCCCCTGGCGGGACCAGGCGGGCGCGGTCGCGGGCCTGATCATCACCTGGTACGACATCACCCAGATCGTCGAGGCGCTGGAAAGCTCGGAGCGGTCCGAGGAACGGCTCAAGCTCGCCCTGCAACTGGCGGAACTGCACGTCTTCGAGATGGACTATGTCCGGCGTGAGCTGACCAAGGTCGGGGCCAGCGACACCTTCTTCGAGACGCCGAAGACCTTCGAGGACCTCGAGCAGGACGTCTGGACGACCGTGGATCCGCGTGATCGCGGCTGGCTGGTCGAGATGTGGCGGCGTCACCAGAAGCATGGCGAGCCCTATCGCCCCGAGTACCGTGTCGCCCGGAGCGACGGCCAGGAAGTCTGGGTCGCCGGCACCACCAAGCTGACCGTGGACGAGGAGGGCCAGCCGGTCCGTCTGGTCGGAGCCCTGCGGAACATCACAGCGCAGAAGGCCGCCGAGCGCGCCCTGGTCCAGGCCAAGGAGGAGGCCGAGGCCGCGAACCGCGCCAAGAGCGCCTTCCTCGCCACCATGAGCCACGAGATCCGCACTCCGCTGAACGGGGTGTTGGGGATGGCCCAGGCGCTGGCCGCCGACGACGATCTCACCGAGACCCAGCGCGAGCGCATCGACGTGATCCACCAGTCGGGCGAGAGCCTGCTGGCCATCCTCAACGACGTGCTGGACCTGTCGAAGATCGAGGCGGGCAAGCTGGGCCTGGAGAGCGCGCCCTTCGAGGTCGCCGACCTGGCGAAGACCGTCCACGCCACCTTCCAGGCGATCGCCGAGGCCAAGGGCGTCAGCTTCGAGCTGACCGTCGATCCGGCGGCGCGCGGCGTCTACGAGGGTGACGAGGTGCGGGTGCGCCAGATCCTCTGGAACCTGGTGTCCAACGCCCTGAAGTTCACCGAGCGCGGCGGGGTGAAGGTGCGCATCGGCCAGCGTGACGGCGGGCTGTCGCTGACCGTCTTCGACTCCGGCATCGGCATGTCGCCCCAACAGCTCTCGGGGCTGTTCCGCAAGTTCGAGCAGGCCGACGCCTCGACCACCCGGCGCTTCGGCGGCACGGGGCTGGGGCTCGCGATCTGCCGCGAGCTGGCCGAGATGATGGGCGGGTCGATCAGCGCGACCAGCGCGCCGGGAATGGGTTCGACGTTCACAGCGCTGCTGCCGTTGGCGCAGGTCTCGCGCGAGTCCATCCGGCCCAAGCCGGCGGCGCGGCAACGCAAGCGGGCCAAGGCGGCCTCGGAGACGGCGGGCCGCCCGGTGCGTGTGCTGGCGGCCGAGGACAACACCATGAACCAGCTGGTGCTCAAGACCTTGCTGGCGCAGATCGGCGTGGAGCCGGTGATCGTCGCCGACGGCAAGGCGGCGGTGGCGGCCTGGGAGCGCGAGCCCTGGGACGTGATCCTGATGGACGTGCAGATGCCGATCATGGACGGGCCGAGCGCCACGGCGCAGATCCGGGCCAGGGAGCGGTCCGAGGGGCGGGCGCGCACGCCGATCGTGGCGTTGACGGCCAACGCCATGTCTCACCAGATCACCGAGTACCTGCAGGCGGGGATGGACGCCTTCGTGGCCAAGCCGATCGAGGCGGGCCGGCTCTACGAGACGCTGCAGGCGGCGCTGGACGGACCAGGCGAGGCCGAAGCGGCGGTCGCCTGAGGACGGGCGAGATCCGGAGACCCTCGACGGCGGGTGTGTGAGCGCCGCGGGGGGAGAAAAGGGTCTCCGGTCCCTCTCGCTGGGAGACAGTCAGGCGGCCCGGCCGAACTCCACGGCCGAGACCACCACATCCATGACCGTGTCGCGGAAGGCGACGACGGCCGGCTCGCCCGGGGCGGCCCCGGCGGCCACCATCAGGGGCAGAAGGTGTTCCTCGCGCGGATGGGCTTCCCGCGCGTGCGGCGCGGCGTCCCAGGCGGCGAGGGCGGCGTCGCGCCTGGCCGGGTCCGTCACCGCCTGCTCCATCCACCGGTCGAAGACGGCGGAGCGTTCGGTGAAGGCCGGCGAGAAGCCGCGCATGTTGTGCCAGCTCATCCCCGAACCCACGATCAGCACGCCCGCGTCGCGGAGCGGACGAAGGGCCCGACCGGCGGCGAGGTGAGCCCGCGGGTCCAGGTCCGCCTTCAGCGAGAGCTGCACGACCGGAATGTCGGCTGCGGGCGTCACCAGCTTCAGCGGGATGAAGACGCCATGGTCCCATCCGTGGGCCGGGTCCTCGCCGGAGGCGATGCCGGCCTCGGTGAGCAGGCGTCGGATCTCGTGGGCGAGACCCGGAGCGCCGGGCGCATCGAAGGTCAGCTCATAGGTGTGCGGCGGAAAGCCGTAGTAGTCGAAGTCGAGGGCGGGGCGCTCGCCCGAGCCCACGGTGAACTCCGGGGCTTCCCAGTGGCCGGAGACCACGAGGATGGCCTTCGGGCGCTCGGGCAGGGTGGCGATCAGCCCCTTGAGATAGGCGGCCGTGCGGTCCCAGGTGTCGGCCGGACCCCGACCCCACTCCATGAAGAAGCAGGGGCCCGCGCCGTGGGGGAGGAAGACGGTGGGCAGGGTCATGGCTTTACCTGGGACCTTTCGGTTGGCGTCAGGCGGCGGCCTTGGCGGCCGGCGCGTCGGCGAGGATCTTCTCGACCCAGGCTCCGAACTGGGCGCCGTAGGACTTCAGGAACTCGGCGGTGCCCTCGTTCACCAGCTCGCCGGAGTCATCGAACAGCGCGAAGGCGTTGCCGATGTAGGCTTCCTGGCTGAGCAGCGGCACGTTCAGGAACACCAGCGACTGGCGCAGGTGATGGTTGGCGCCGAAGCCGCCGATCGCGCCGGGCGACAGGCTGATCACCGCGCCGGGCTTGCCGTTCCACACGCTGGAGCCGTAGGGGCGCGAGCCCACGTCGATGGCGTTCTTCAGTGCGCCGGGGACGGAGCGGTTGAACTCCGGGGTGACGAAGAGCACGGCGTCGGCGGCGGCGATTTCCTGGCGGAAGCGCACCCACTGGGCCGGCGGATCCGACTCCAGGTCCTGGTCGAAGTGCGGCAGGTCGCCGATCTCGACGATGTTGAACTTGAGGCCCGGGCTGAGGGCGGCGAAGGCCTTGGCCAGCTTGCGGCTGACGCTGTCCTTGCGGAGCGAGCCGACGACGACGGCGACGTTGCGAACTTGGGTCATGAGAGGATTTCCTTTGCGAGAGGGAAGGTGTGGGTGGTTCAGGCCGCGACGGGCGTCAGGCGACGCGCGGTGCGGCGGTTGTCGAGGGCGAAGGCGCCGGGGCCCGTGGCGCTCAGCAGCAGGAAGATGAAGCTGAACAGGATGGCCGGCTCGCCGCCGTTGAGCACCGGGTAGAAGCCCGACGGGGCGTGGAACATGAAGTAGGCCACCGCCATCTGGCCCGAGGCGATGAACGCCGCCGGACGGGTGAAGAGGCCGGCGATCACCAGCGCGCCCGTGACGACCTCAATCACCGCGCCGATGCCGAACAGGCTGGCGAGGGGGACGATGCCGGGCTGCGCGCCTTCCGGGAAGCCCGCCAGCTTGACGAGGCCATGGCCCAGGAAGAGGAGGCCGGTGACGACGCGCAGAGCGGTCAGGGCCTGGGGGGTGAAGCGGCTGTAGGTTTGGGTGTTGGACATCTGATTAGCCTTTTCGACGATCCGTTTTGTTGGCCCGTGGCCGGATCGCCTCGGGATGAGCTGGAAGATGGTCCGACACTTGTGCGTTGATAATCCGCCCGCGAGGGAGGATTGTGTTGCCGAAACGGAAGCAATCACATGGATCGTCTGGACGAGATCCGCGCGTTCGTCGCGGTGGCCGAAGCTCGCAGCTTCACCCAAGGGGCACGCAAGCTCGATGTGTCGGGAGCGCAGGTTTCCAAGCTGATCGCCCGCCTGGAGAACCGGCTCGGCGCGCGGCTGCTGAATCGCACGACCCGGGACGTGTCGATGACCGATACCGGCCAGGCCTATCTCGAACAGGCGCGCGAGGTGCTGGAGAGCTTCGACGCACTGGAGACATCGGTGCGGGACAAGAGCGGCCCGTCCGGCACGCTGAAGATCTCGGCGCCGGTGTCCTTCGGCAAGAACCAGCTCACGCCGGCGCTGCTGGACTTCGCCTCGGGCTGTTCGGCGGTCTCACTGGACGTCAGCTTCTCCGACCGCGTGGTGAACCTCGTGGAGGAGGGCTTCGACGTGGCGGTGCGCATCGGCCATCTGTCGGACTCGTCGCTGGTGGCGCGGCGACTGGCGGCGGTGCGGATGGTGACCTGCGCCTCGCCCGACTACCTGGCGCGGGCCGGTGTCCCGAATGCGCTCGAGGACATGGCCGCCCACGATGCGATCCTGGACACCAACGCTCGCGACGCGACGGTCTGGCGTTTCGGCCCACAGAGCGATCCCAAGGACGTGCGGGTGCATGGGCGGCTGCGCTTCAACGGGGCGGAGGCCTGCGTCGCGGCGGCGGTGGCGGGGTTCGGCGTGGTCCGTACGCCGGCGTTCGCGGCGGCCGAGGAACTGCGCGCCGGGCGGCTCGTGCCCGTGCTCTGCCACTTCGAGCCCGAGCTGATCCATGTGCACGCGGTCTATCCGCATGCGCGGCACCTGGCGGCCAAGGTGCGGGCCTTCGTCGACTTCCTGGCCCAGCGCTACGCGGGCGAGCCCGAGTGGCACATGGGCTGGAGCAGCCGGCACGTGTCGCCGGCCGGCTGAGGAACGGTCAGGCGAAGGCGATCCAACGTCCGGCGGCGGCCGTGGTGATCCAGACCAGGATGGCGGCATAGGCCATGGCCTTGGTGAAGGCGCCGCCCTGGGCGCCACGGCCCGTGGTCACCAGCTGCACCGCGATCGCCGCCAGGATCCAGACGGCGAAGCCGCCGGCGAAGGCCTTGTTCATCGGGTCCAGCCGCGCGTAGTCGTCGGGGCTGATCACCACCCGGTTCATCACATAGAGCGCGGTCACCAGCCCGACGCCGGTGGCCACGTACACGATCCGGGTCAGGCCGCGGGTGACGAACAGGACGATGAGGGCGGCGGCGAAGATCACGTGCCAGACGCCGGGATTGATCAGCTTGCCGATCCCGAACACCCAGAGCGAGGCCGCCCACAACAGCACGCCGAGCAGACCGGCCAGGTGGGCCGCCGGGCTCGCGCGGCCTTCGGCCTTGGCGACGGGCAGGCTGACGCCGTAGGTCAGCACCAGCGCGGCGGCCAGGCCGAGCATCTTCGCGGTGAAGGCTTCGGAGGTGTAGAGCCGTTCCGCGTTGGAGGCGCCGATCAGGACGCCGGTGAGGATCACCCCGACGACCCCGACGTTCAGCCACTTGAGCACGCCGCGACGCACCTCGGAGGGCGGCTCGTCGGTCAGGCCATAGCCGATCAGGCGCAGGTTCAGCAGGATGCTGCAGCCGCCCAGCAGGGCGAGAGTCAGGATGTGCCCCACTTCCCACTGCGCGAAGTAGGGCTTCACCCAGGCTCCGGGGAAAGTGTCGTCGAGGGTGGCGACCCAGTCGGCGAGGGCCGGAAAGATATCCTGAGGGGCCATGGTCATTGGGCGGTCTCCCCCAGTTCGATGGCGCCGCGCTCAGACGCGGCGCAGGATTGGACCGCGTTGGCCCAGTGGGGGAGCGGCTTGCCGCACTCGTACCAGTCGTAGGCGATGAAGCGGCCGAAGGTGATGACGAGGATCCAGGCGGACAGCGAGATCCAGGCCGAGGCCTTGGCGGCGGCCGGCGGGCTCTCGGCCGTGTCCCACGCATCCCGGTTTCGCTGAACCCGGAAGTGGAAGACCAGGATGTTGATGCTGGCGACGACCAAGAAGATCAGCTTCAGGCGAAACCAGATATTGTGATAATAAAGCAATGGCTTGGCGTAGAAAAGTGCGACGCCGGTCACCACCATCAGCGCGAAGCCGAAGACCGTCAGCGGCAGGACGCGGTCGCTGACCACCGAGACCGGCGTCCGGCGGAAGCTCCAGCCCAGCAGGCGAAAATCCACCAGAAAGATCGTGCCAGCGAACAGCATCAGCGACAGCACGTGGGTGCCTTCCAGCAGGCCCCAGAAGTTCAGGGTGCTGGCGAGCTGTTCGCTCCACGACGGGTCGTACTCGCCCGGTCCCTTGCCCAGCTGCGACAGCCAGACCACCACATCACGAATCAACGGTCGCCCTCCCCAGGCATACCGGTTCTTCTATAGAGAACCCCGTGCGTGTCGATTGCGGATTGTTTCGCCGCCGAGACACGAACCTCAGCCTAGGGAGCGTGCGGCGGCCCGGCAATCCGGACCGCCGCGCCTTGGATTCAGTGCGCGCGAGGCTCGCCCTTCAGCTCTTGCTTGCGCGCTTCCATCTCCTCGCCGACCGCCTTCAGGTCCATCGCGGTCCGCCGCACCTCGGGGAAGTACTCGGTCTCTTCCTCCTCGACGTGATGGTCGATCATCTCCTGCAGGACCTTCACCTTGGCGTCGTAATAGTCGTCCGAAGGGGACATGGCCTCGAGCTGGCTCATCAGGTCCTTGGCGGCGGCGTGCTCGACCTCGGCCTCGTTGACGGTATCCTGTTCGTCCACGAAGGGGCGCGAGGCGGGATAGAAGACCTCCTCCTCGATCCGCATGTGCACGCGCAGTTCGTCGATGATCGTGGCCACGAGCTTCGCCTTTCGGCGGTTGTCGTCCTTGGCGTCCTCGTAGGCCTTGAACAGATCCTCGACGGTGCGGTGGTCTCGCATCAGCAGGGTGACGCCGTCCTCGACGGTCATCCGGGCGCGGCCATCCTTGGTGAGGCCGGGGTCGGACTTGCCGGCGCCGGGTTGGGTAGCGGTGGGCATGACGATCTCTCTCCGGTGAAATTGGCGACGCTGGAAACCCGCCTGCCCGGGCGCGGTTCCGACCTTGCTTTTTGAGGGGCCAGCGGGTCGTTAGGCGCATGAGCAGCGGTCCGAGAGTCACTGTCGCCGGAGCGGGCGTCTTCGGGCTGGCCAGCGCCCTGGCGCTGGCGGATGCGGGGTGCGCGGTGACGGTCTGCGATCCTGGTCGCCCGAACGCCTCCAGCGTGGCGGCGGGCATGATCGCCCCGGTGTTCGAGGCGGTGCTGGATGAGACCGCCCGGCCGCACCTGGACCTGCTGCTGCACGCCCGCGACCTGTGGCCGGCGCTGGCGCGGCGCGCCGGGATCGCCCTTGATCGCACGGGGGCGATGGCGGTCGGCGAGGAGTCGTGGCTGGACGATCTGGAAGCGCGGTTCGGTGCGCTCTACCTGCGGCCGGCCGAGATCGGCGGGGCCACGGCGCGAGAGATGGCGCCGGGCCTGTCGGCGGACGTCGACGTGGCGCTGCTGACCCGCGAGGACTGGCGGGTCGACGCGCCGGCGGCGCTGGCCGCCCTGGCGGCGGCGGCCCGCGAGGCCGGAGTCGGTTTCGAACGTCGGAGGGTCGAGGCGCGCGGCGAGGCCGATGTGCTGGTGCTCGCCACCGGGGCGGATACCGGGCTCGCGGCGCTGGCGCCGGAACTCGGGCGCCTCTCGCCGATCAAGGGACATATCGTGCGCCTGGACGCGCCGGCCGTCGGGGCCGTCGTGCGGGGCCAGGGCATCTACGCCGCCCCGGGCGAGGCGATGGTGTTCGGCGCGACCATGGAGCCCGGCGTCGCGGATTCCACCGTCGATCCGTCCCGCGGCGAGGCGCTGCTGAGGGCGGGCCTGGGCCTGTTCCCGAGACTTGCCGGCGCCTCGGCCGGCATCGAGGCCGGGGTGAGGGCGGCGACGGCCGATGGCCTGCCGCTGGTCGGGCCGGGCCAGGCGCCGGACGTGGTCCTGGCCACGGGAGCGCGGCGGAACGGTTGGCTGCTGGCGCCGCTGGTGGCGCAGGTCGTGGCGGCGGTGGTCACTGGACGTGATGCGGGACCTTACCTGGGGCGGTTCGACCCCGGACGGTTCCAGGGGGGATGAGATGAGCGGCTTCTGGCTGGACGACGAACAACAGGCGATCCGCGACGCGGTGGCGCGGCTCTGCGAGGACTTCGACGCCGGCTATTGGCGGCGCACCGACGAGAGCGGTGAGTTTCCGGAGGCCTTCGTGGCGGCGATGGCGGAGGCCGGCTGGCTTGGCGTCGCGATGCCGTCCGAACTGGGCGGCGCGGGTCTGGGGCTCACCGAGGCTGCGATCATGATGCAGGCGGTCGCCGAGAGCGGCGCGGGCTTCTCGGGCGCCAGCGCCATCCATCTCAACATCTTCGGCCTGATGCCCGTGGTGAAGTTCGGCAGCGAGGAACAGCGGAAGAAGGCGATTCCCCGGATCATCGCCGGCCAGGACCGCACCTGCTTCGCGGTGACCGAGCCGGACGCCGGGCTGGACACCACCAGTCTGAGCACCCGGGCGACGCGGACCAACGACGGCTACGTCATCCGCGGCCGCAAGATGTGGACGACCAACGCCCAGCGCGCGACCAAGATGCTGATCATCGCGCGCACCACGCCGAAGGAGGAGGCCAAGCGGCCGACCGAGGGGCTGTCGCTGTTCTACACCGACTTCGATCGCGACCGGATCCAGGCGACGCCGATCCCGAAGATGGGGCGCAAGGCGGTGGAGTCGAACGCGGTCTTCATCGACGACCTGCACGTGCCGGCCGAGGACCTGGTCGGCGAGGAGGGGCGGGGCTTCTACTACCTGCTGGAGGGGCTGAACCCGGAGCGGGTGCTGATCGCGGCCGAGGCGGTGGGCCTGGGGCGGGCGGCGCTGAAGCGGGCGGCGGGCTATGCCAAGGAACGCGTGGTGTTCGGCCGGCCGATCGGCCAGAACCAGGGCGTGGCCCATCCCCTGGCCAAGGCCTGGGCCGAGTTGGAGGCCGCAAACCTGATGGCCTTCAAGGCCGCCGCCCTGTTCGACGCCGGCCGCGAGTGCGGGGCCGAGGCCAACGCCGCCAAGTACCTGGGCGGCGAAGCGGGCTTCAACGCCTGCGAGGCGGCGGTGCTGGCGCACGGCGGCATGGGCTACGCCAAGGAGTTCGACGTCGAGCGCTACTTCCGCGAGGCGATGATCGCGCGCATCGCGCCGGTCAGCCGCGAGATGATCCTGAACTACATCGCCGAGCGGGTGCTGGGCCTGCCCAAGAGCTACTGAGGACAGGCCCGGCGGGACCGTCAGCCCGGCAGGCGGAAGGTGATCGGGATCGAGACCTTGGCGCCGCCCACGGCCTGACCGTCGACGGTCTGCGGGCTCATCCGGAAGTAGCGCGCCAGCTTCAACGCGGCCTGACCGAAGCCGTAGTCGTCAGGGCTCTCGGTCGTGACGCGGCAGGCGGTGACGGTGCCGGCGTCGGTGACCTCGCAGGAGATGACGGCGCGACCTTCCTGACCCAGGCGAACGGCGCGGTCGGGATAGAAGCGGGCCATCTCGTCGCCGCCGGGCTTCTTCAGCCAGGTCGGGTTGCTGACCACCGGCGCGCGCGGCGGCGCCGGTGGTTCGACGGTGGGAGGCGCCAGATTCACCGGCCCAGGTGCGGGCAGGGGCGCGGGGTCCGCGTTGGGAGGCAGGGGAAGGGGCGGGACGGACTGGGGTGTGCTGGTCGCCACGGGGACGCGCGGCGCGACCGACGGCTTGGGCGGGGCTTCGGGCGGCGGCGGCGGGGGGTTGGGCGGCGACCAGGTCTCGACCACCATCGGCGGAGGATCCTGGACCGGATCGGCCTTGGGCGGCGCGAACTGCATCAGGGCCAGATAGGCGGCGATCACCCCGTGCAGGCCCAGCGAGCCGGCGACGACCAGGCTGGTGGTGCGTGACATGCGCCGCCGGGGCGCGACGACGTCGAAGGGCGTGTAGGTGCGGGCGACCATGGCGTGCTCCGTAGTGGATTACGCGTGTAGTTCATGGGGCAATTACAGCGGTAATATGGCGATCGGTCGCAGGCGGTCGCCGACGTTCGCCGCCAGGGTTAGCCGCGCGTTAACCATGATCGCCGACTCCTGACCGCATGGCCGTCCAGGGAATCCGGGGCATTGTCGAAGCTGCGATCGAACGCGCCTCCAAGGCGACGGGCGTCGATTTCGGATTCCTGATGAAGACGGCCGCCCGCGAGAGCAGTTTCAATCCGCGGGCCCAGGCTTCCACCTCCTCGGCGGCGGGCCTCTTCCAGTTCGTCGGCCAGACCTGGCTCGCGACGCTGAAGCAGCACGGCTCCAAGCACGGCTACGCCCGCTACGCCGACCTGATCAGCAAGGGCGCGGACGGCCGCTATCACGTGGAGGGCGCCGAGGCCCGCCGCGCGGTGATGGACCTGCGCCTGGACCCGCACGCCGCGTCGGTCATGGCCGGTGAGCTCACCGCGCAGAACGCCGCCTATCTCAAGGGGCGGGTCGGGCGCGATCCGACCTCCGGCGAACTGTATGTGGCGCACTTCCTGGGGCCGCAGGGCTCGGCGAAGCTCATCAAGGCGGCCGAATCCCAGCCGGGCGCCACGGCTGCGTCGCTGTTCCCGGACGCGGCGCGGGCCAATCGCTCGATCTTCTATCGCGAGGGCCGCGCCGCCACGGTGGGCGAGGTCTACGCCAACCTGACCAAGACCGGCGGCGGCGGCATGCCGGCGGTGGGGCCGCGCGAGGTCGCCGACCCCGAGGATGGCGGGTTCATCCAGTACGCCTCGGCCCGCCGCAACGCGCGCGAGCGTGAGCAGGACATGCTGGTGGCCATGATCCTCAAGGGCTCGCAGCCCAGCGACCAGCAGGGCGTCGGCAGCCGCCTGGCCGGATCGCTCTTCACCAGCGAGATGCTGAAGATGCTGTCCGACAGCCGCGACGGCCGGGACACCCAGGACCTCTAGGCGGCCGCGCCGCTCGCGAACATCGCGTCGATCTCAGCCTCGCCATAGCCGGCCTCGGCCAGGACCTGGCGGGTGTGCTCACCCAGCTTCGGCGCGCGCGGACGAACGTCGACATCGGCGCCGGGGAAGCGGGCAGGGGCCGCCGGCGAGCGATAGACGCCGCCCTGGCCGTCCTCCACCTCGACGAACGCGCCCGCCGCGGCGGCTTGCGGATCGCTCGCGACGTCGCCGGGCGTCTGCATCGGGGCCCACACGAGATCGGCCGCGTCGAGACGGCGCGCGATCTCCTCCATGGGCAGGGCGCCGAAGGCGGCGTCCAGTTCGGCCGAGAGCTCACGGGCGTTCTGGCGGCGGGCCTTGCCGCTGGCGAACCGTTCGTCGGCGGCAAGCTCGGGCCGGCCGGCGGCTTCGCAGAACTTCTCCCAGCCGCCGCCCGAGCCGCGCGGATTGTGCACGAACCAGCGGCCGTCGCTGCTCTGGAAGTAGTTCGCGAGCGCGTTGATGGGGTTGTCGCGCGGCCGGATCGAGGCCAGCCGCCCCAGCTTCAGCTGCACGGCGAGGTCAGAGCCGATCAGGTAGACGCCGGAGGCCAGCAGCGAGGTCTGAACCAGCCGGCCTTCGCCCGTCCGCTCACGTTCGTACAGCGCCGCCAGGATCGCCGAGACCGTGGCCAGCGAGGTGGTGTGGTCGCCGATGCCCGAGCTGCGCAGGAAGGGCTCGGAGCCCTTGGGGGCGGTCATGTAGCCGACGCCCGCGCGCGCCCAGAAGGCGGTGACGTCGAAGCCGGGAAGGTGCGCGTCGGGGCCTTCGAGGCCGTAGCCGGTGATCACGGCGTAGACGAGCTTGGGATTGGCGGCGCGCAGGGCCTTGTCGTCCAGGCCATACTTGCGCAGCGAGGCCGGGCGCACGTTGGTGAGGAAGACGTCGGCCTGCGCGGCCAGCTTCGCCAGGGCCTCGCGGCCCTCGGGGATGGAGATGTCCAGCACCGCGCCGCGCTTGCCGCGATTGTCGAGGTCGAAGGTCGGGTTCGTGCCGAGGTCGTTGGCAAGGTCGGCGAAGATGTGGCGCATGTTGTCGCCGCCGGGACGTTCCACCTTGATCACGTCGGCGCCCCAGTCGGCCAGGATGCCCGCGGCGCCCGGTCCAGCGATGTAGGCGGAGAAATCGACGACCTTCAGACCCTGCAGCAGCACTCGCGGCCTCCCGTTTTGACCGCAGACTAGAACAGGTGACGGAGCGGCGCCCTATGCCACGGCGCGATCGTTGGCCGGAGCGCGGGCCGACAGAGCCTCGCCGATGGCCCGCGCCGCGGCGGGAACCGCCACCGGTCGACGCAGCAGGGCGTCGGCTCCGGCGTCACGCGCCGCCTGGTTCTCGTCGGGGTCGCCGTGGGTCAGCGCCAGCACCGGCGTGTGCGCGGCCTCGCCGGCCAGGGCCCGGAGCGCGCGGATGGCCGCCGGCTCGCCGCTGACGACGAGATCGAGATCGCAGATCCGGGCCAGTTCCACGGCGCGGACCGCGTCCACCGCGTGAACCACCTGATGGCCCAGTTGTTCCAGGCAGGCGCGCAGCATGGCGGCTGAAAGCGCGTCGGGCTCCAGGGTGAGGATCCGCAGGCGCCGGGCCGCCGGCGCGGTCGCGATCGCGGGGCGCGGTTGCGCCTCGACGGAGGCGTGGGGATCGAACGGAAGTTCGAAGGTGAAGCAACTGCCCACCCCAGGGGCGCTCTCGGCGCGCAGTTCGCCGCCCATCAGCCGCGCGAGTTGCTGGGCCAGCGGCAGGCCGAGGCCGGCGCCGGCCGCCCCGCCGCTCGTCCGGGCGACACGGCGGAAGGGCTGCAGGGCGGCGGCGAGCTCATCGTCGGTGAGACCGGGGCCGGTGTCGGCCACCGAGATCGCGATGCGCGTGGGAGAGGGGCGGGCCAGGCGCAGCTCCACGCGGCCGCGCACGGTGAACTTCACCGCGTTGCCGACCAGTGCGCCCAGCACCTGGCGCGCGCGGGCGGGGTCGGCGATGGCCGCGCCGCAGGCGCTGGCCAGGGCCTCGTCGATGTGGATGGCGACCTCCAGTCCCTTGGCGGCCGCGGCGGGGCGATGGACGGCGACCAGCTCGCCGGCGATGGCGGCCAGGTCCACGGGCCTGAGCTCCACGGTCAGGCGGCCGGCTTCGGCGCTCTCGGCGTCGACCGTGGTCTCCAGCACCGCGAGCAGGTCGGTGACGGCGTCCAGCGCCGCGCTCACCTGCTGGCGGGACGGCGCCGCGCGGCCCCGCCCCGCCGCGGAGCCCAGCACATGGGCCACGCCCGTCAGGCCGTCGCGGATCTCGTCCGACAGCGTGGAGACGAGGTCGGACTTGGAGCGGGCGAGGCGGCGGGCCGCCTCGGCCTGGGCGGCGCGTTCGGCCATCAGCACCTCGCGCTCTGCCGCCAGGGCGAACTGCGTGCGCAGGATCCGGTTCACCAGCAGCGCCAGCGCCAGGCAGAGCGCGGCGGCGGCGAGACCGAGGCGGGCGGCCGGAAGGCCCTCCGTCTGGAGGAACAGGCCGATCAGCGGCGGGGCCGCCGCGGCCGGCGCGACGATGAGCAGGCTGGGCAGCCAGGGCGTCGTGAACACCACGCAGATCATCGCCGCGCCGAGCGTGAGCATCAGCAGCGTCTCGCGCGCGGGCCCGGCGAAATGGGCGAAGACCGCCAACTGGCCGATGACCGCCGCCCAGATCAGGCCGCCCAGAATCTGCATTCGCGCGCGGCTGCGTGGATTCGTCGCGGCGGGCGTCCTTAACCAGTTCACGGCCCCGTAGAACGCGCCCCAGCCGATGGCGAACCCCGCGAAGCAGGCGCTCATCCAGGCGGCGTTGGCGGCGTGACCCGCGACCCACACGAACACCGGCAGGCAGATGCCGAAAGCCAGCAATGCGTAGGGGAGAAGGGCCGCCTGGGCCTTCATGCCCTGGGCGGCGACGGAGGCGCTGAGCGCCGGATCGGCGGGCTTGTCGAGGGTCAAGCGTGCGGGCCTCCGAGGGTGAGGCAGGCACTGTGCGCGGCGCCTCGTTGGGCTCCGGTTACGCGAAATCCTTAATCCACAGATTCGGCCGGCAACGTTTGGTTAAGCTTGGCTGTTCAAATGTCGAATCGCGGGACTCCGGAGCCGATCCGGACGGGGCGGGACAACGGGCGATGACGACAACGCGGTCAGCGCTGACGGATGCTGACATCCGCACGCTGGTGAAAGGAGCGACGCCGGACGAGCGCGCCCTGGCCGCGCGCAAGCTGTGCCTCACCATGAACCGCACGCCTCTGTCCGAAGAGGACCGCGAGCTGGCGGGCGACATCCTGCGGGTCATGGCCGCCGACGCGGCTGAGATGGTGCGGAAAGCGATCGCGGAGACCCTGCGGGAGTCGCCCGTCGTGCCGCGCGACGTGGCCGTGCGCCTGGCGCGCGACGTGGAGGCCGTCTGCCTGCCGATGCTGGCTTTCTCGCCGGCCTTCACCGACGCCGACCTGGCCGAGATCGTCCGCCTGGGCGGCCCGGTTCGCCAGGTGGCCATCGCCCGACGGCCGACCCTGGCGCCGACCGTCACCCAAAGCCTGGCGGACTATGGCGCCGAGCGTGCCGTCTCGGTCGCTTGCGCCAATACCGGCGCCGAGTTCACCGACGACGCCCTGCAGCACATCGTGGACCGCTTCGAGGAGTCCGAGCGCGTCCTGGCCGCGGTGGCCTATCGCAACGTGCTGCCCGCGGCCGTGACCGAACGCCTGATCCGGCTGGTCAGCGACCAGGTTCGGGACCACCTGATCGGCGTGCACGGGGTTTCGGCCGAGGCCGCCCTGGAAGTCGCCGTGGGCGCCGCCGAGCGGGCGACTGTCGATCTCGTCGACCAGGCGGGGCGCGCCGCCGACGTGAAGGCGCTGGTGAGCCACCTGCACATCGAGCGCCGCCTGACGGCCTCGTTGCTGCTGCGGGCCCTGGCGCACGGCCACATGACGTTCTTCGAGTGGGGCGTCGCGGAGCTGGCGGGCGTGCCGCACCATCGCACCTGGCTGATGATCCACGACGCCGGACCGCTGGGCCTGCGGGCGATCTACGAGCGGGCAGGGCTGCCGGCCCGCCTGTTCCCGGCGTTCCGCGCCGCGGTGGACACCTTCCATTCCATGGACTTCGACGGCGGCCCGAAGGACCAGGAGCGTTTCCAGGAGCGGATGCTCCAGCGGTTCCTGACCCAGCCAGCGTCGGTGGCCCGTGAAGACGTGGACTATCTGCTGGAGCGGATGGATCAGGTGGCCAACGACGCCCGCGCCCTGGCGCGCAGCGCCTGACCGCTCGCCGGGCTTGCCTTCCCCAGGGGGCGGGCTCCAAGCTGGACTCATGAGCGAAACGCCCCAAGCGGCAGAGCCGAAACCGGCCGCCACCATCCTCCTGCTGCGCGACGAGCCCGAGTTCCAGGTGCTCATGGTCAAGCGGCACCATCAGATCGACTTCGCCTCCGGGGCCCTGGTGTTCCCGGGCGGCAAGACCCACGCGGGCGACACAGATCCGGCCTGGGCCGATCACGCCTCGGGCTGGGGCGACATGGACGAGGTGCAGCGGACGCTGCGGATCGGCGCGATCCGTGAGGCGTTCGAGGAAGCCGGCATCCTGCTGGCCGAGCACGCGGATGGCTCGCACTTCGCCGCCGCCTGTGATCCTGCCGTGCGCGAGGCGGTCGACCGCGGCGAGGTCCATTTCCTGGATGTGGTGCGTGAGCTGGGGGTGAAGCTGCGACTGGACGCCCTGTCGGTGTTCGCCCGCTGGATCACGCCCACCATGATGCCCAAACGCTTCGACACCTGGTTCTATGCGGTGCGCGCGCCCGCCGATCAGGTGGCGGCCTGCGACGGCCGCGAGACCGTCGACGCGGAGTGGATCGCGCCCGCCGAGATCCTGCGGCTGGCCGACGCCGGCGAGCGCACGGTGATCTTCCCGACCCGCATGAACGTGCAGCTGCTGGCCGAGGCGCAGAGCGCCGAGGACTGCGTCGCGCGCGCCGACGCTCGTACGCTGGTGACGGTGTTGCCCCATGTGGAAAAGCGCCCCGAAGGGCGCTTTCTGGTGCTGCCGTCCGACGCCGGCTACGGCGTCGTGGCGGAGCCTATGGAGAAGATCGGGGGCTAGGCGCCGAAGGCGGCGATCTGGCTTTCCAGCTCGCGGACCAGGGCCTGGCCGACCGGGTGATCCTCGGTCTTGATGTCGTCGCGGGCCGCGGCCTTGATGGCGTCGATGTGCGCGTCGATCAGCGGCATCGGCGCTTCGAGGCGCTTGGTCTTGTCGTCGATCAGGCGGCACAGCAGGCCGGCGATACGGGTGATGAGCGGGAAGCCGTAGGTGGCGCCGAGACCCTTCAGGTCGTGGGCGCGCAGGTAGAGGCTTTCCATGTTCTCGGGCGTGGCGCCCTCGGCCCGCACGGTCTGGCGCGCGCCTTCGAGTTTGGTGATCTCGTCGTTCAGCCACTGGGTGAAGTTGCCGGAGAGGCTCTTCAGCGCCGCCTCGGCCTTGGCGATGGCGGCCGGATCAATGGCGCCCAGACGACCGCCGCCGACCTTCAGGCGAAGGGCGGTAGGGGCAGGAAACATCTGACCGGGCTTGTGTTCGCTCACGTGACTCTCCCGAACGTAACCAGGGATAGTAAGGTGAACCCGTTAATAAGCGATGATGGCCGACCTGGTTATGTGACAGGTGTTCACACCTGGAACTGCTCGGCGAGCACGCGTTCGCCCAGGCTCCGCCCTGCGTCGAACAACATGTCGACCTGAACGTCGCGGTCCTCGGCGATGTAGACCTCCATGACGTTCTGCGCCTCATAGTTGTCGGCCACGGCGCTGACCGGACGCTTGGCGCCTTCCAGCACCTCGAGGCGGATGCGGGCGTGGTGCGAGAGCAGGGCGCCTCGCCAGCGGCGGGGGCGGAAGGCGCTGATCGGGGTCAGGGCCAGGATCGACGAGTCCATCGGGATGATCGGGCCGTGCGCCGACAGGTTGTAGGCGGTCGAGCCCATCGGGGTGGAGATCAGGGCGCCGTCGCAGATGAGCTCGGGCAGGCGGACCTTGCCGTCGACCGAGATCCGCAGCTTGGCCGCCTGGCGGGTGGTGCGCAGGAGGCTGACCTCGTTGAAGGCGATGGCCTCGTGCGTCTGGCCGTTCACATCGACCGCCTGCATGCGGAGCGGGTGGATGGTGGCGGCCTCGGCCGAGTTGATCCGGCCCAGGAGGTCGTCGTCGGCGAACTCGTTCATGAGGAAGCCGACCGAGCCCTTGTTCATGCCGTAGATCGGTTTGCCCGAGTGCATGACCTCGTGGACCGTCTCCAGCATGAAGCCGTCGCCGCCCAGGGCGACGATCACCTGTGCGTTGTCCAGTCCCGCGTCGCCATAGCGCGCGATGAGCTTGTCCCGCGCCTCGAGGGCCTCGGGGCGGCTGGACGCCAGGAAGGTGAGTCGGGTGACGAAGGCGGACTTTTTCATTCGGCCGGTAGAGGGGCCGAAGCTTTGCTCTGTGTCAAACTGTCGCGAAGGCTTTCGCGGCCTGACGGAAAGCCGCGCCCGCCACTTCCGGCGAGACCGGGGCGAAGGCCACCGAGGCCTTGCGGGCTCCATCGGCGCCGCCCCCCGGGCGACCGTTGTTGAGCTTGCGCGTCATGGCCAGGATGTCGGGGAAGACGCTGCGGTCGATGCCCACCGCCGCGCAGGCCAGGGCCAGCAGTTCCGGGCGGTCGGAGTCGATCGTCGCCTGGACCTGGGCGTTGTCGAAGCGGCCCAGGACGGCCAGGGCCGCGGAGAACAGGCCCAGGCGGCCTTCGCGCAGGGCGCGGATCAGATAGCCGGGACGGAGCTGGCCGGCGGCGTGCAGCTTCTCGATCAGCCGCCGCTCCATCATCTCGCGCTCGCCCTCGCGGCTGGTGCGCGGCAGGGCCTCGGAGTTCAGGTGCGCCATGCCGACGTGCGCCTCGTTGAGCGAGGCGGCCAGGGCCTCGTCCAGCACGGTGACGTCCAGCCGGAAGCGGTCGGCCAGGCCCTGGCGCAGCGCCAGGCCCACCCAGAGATAGAGGCGCTTGGCCAGCTGGCCGGTGAGGCGCGGATGCTGGGACAGGGGCGTGCGCAGCGCCGCGATCTGGCGGGACGCCTCGACCAGCTCTTCCATGTCGCGCGGGGCGAGTTCTGCGGTGGCGTTGCCGGCCAGGGCGGTCAGCACCGCCGGCTCGGCCTGTTCGAGGATGGCCGAGACCACCGTCTTCGACAGGTTCGGCCGCCGGGCGACCTCGATCTGGTGCTCAATGGTCGCCTCGACCAGCAGGCGCACCAGGTCCAGGTCCTTGAGCACCGGGCTCTGCGAGATGATCGGGCGGGCGATCTCGATGTCGTCGAGGGCCAGGACGTTGATCAGGGCGTTCGGCGCCCAGTCGGCGTCGGCCAGCTTCTCGGACAGGCGGTGGCGGATGTCGCGCTCGGCCTCGACCACGAGGCTCATGAAGATCGACGAGAGCAGCGCCTGGATGGCCGGGGACTTCATCGCCGAGCCGACGTGGGGCGCGTCGCACAGGTCCGCGATCGCCAGTAGCAGGCGTTCCCTGTCCGCCGGCTGGCGGCTCTTGGCCAAGTCGAGCAGACTTTCGCTGCTCATCGCGAGACTCAAGCCGGGACTCCCATTTTCTACAGTACGAACACGGCCGTAGCCGACTCTGTGCCGTTGCGGTGAAGACATGCTTAAGCGTGAGTCTGAACGGGAGGATAAGACCAATGGCCGAACCGCTGATCCTTGCCCTGGATCAAGGGACCACCTCGACCCGCGCGATCCTGTTCGCGGCCGACGGTTCCGCCCTGTCCGAAGCGGGGCGGCCGCTGGAACAGCACTACCCCCAGGACGGCTGGGTGGAGCACGACGCCGACGAGATTTTCGAGGCTTCGGCGGCGGTTCTCCGAGAGGCGGTGGAGAAGGCGGGGCGTGATCCGGCCGACGTCGCGGCGATCGGAATCACCAACCAGCGCGAGACGCTGGTGCTGTGGGAGAAGGCGACCGGAAGACCGGTGCACAAGGCCATCGTCTGGCAGGATCGGCGCACCGAGCCGATGTGCGCGCGACTCCGTGCCGCAGGCCACGAAGCGCGGGTGACCGAGCTCACCGGCCTGCTGCTCGACCCCTACTTCTCGGGCACGAAGCTGTCGTGGCTGCTGGACCACGTGCCGGGCGCGCGTCGGGCCGCGGCGGCGGGCGAGCTGTTGGCCGGCACGATCGACACCTGGGTGATCTGGAAGCTGACCGGCGGCAAGGTGCACGCCACCGACGCCACCAATGCCTCGCGGACGCTGCTGTACGACCTGCGTCGCGGCGAGTGGTCGGCCGAAATGGGCCAGATGCTGGATGTGCCGCTGAACCTGCTGCCCGAGGTGCGGGACTGCGCGGGCGACTTCGGCGAGACCGAGGCCGCCTTCCTGGGGCGGCCCGTGCCGATCCGGGGCGTGGCGGGCGACCAGCAGGCCGCGCTCATGGGTCAGGGCTGCATCCGGCCCGGCGAGATGAAGGCCACCTACGGCACCGGCTGTTTCATGCTGATCAACACCGGCGAGACGGCTCCGGTCTCCGAGGCCCGCCTGCTGACCACGGTGGCCTCCCAGGTGGGCGGCAAGCGGACCTATGCCCTGGAAGGCGCCATCTTCATCGCCGGGGCGGCGATCCAGTGGCTGGAGCAAGGGCTGCGCATCCCGGGTGGGCCGAAGGCGGCCGAAGCGCTGGCGGCCGAGGCGAACGACGACCTGGGCGTTGTGCTGGTGCCGGCCTTCACCGGGCTCGGCGCGCCGTGGTGGGACGCCGGGGCGCGCGGTGGTCTGTTCGGCCTGACCCGCGACGCCGGCCTGCCCGAGATCGCCCGCGCGGCGTTCGACGCCTGCGCCCTGCAGACGCGAGACCTGATCGAGGCCATGCGGGCCGACGCGCCGAAGGCGTTTCACGGCGACGTGGAACTGCGGATCGACGGCGGCATGGCCAGGAGTCCGTGGTTCAGCCAGCGGCTGGCGGACCTGACGGGCATCGGCGTCAGCCGCGCTATCTACCAGGAGACCACGGCGCTCGGGGCGGCGCTGTTCGCCGGCGTCGGCTCGGGCGTCTATCGCGACGTCGCCGAGGCGGCCGGCGCGCGGCCGAAGACCGAGGGCTATCAACCCGCGATGCGGGACGATCCGCGCGAGCGGGCCTATGCCCGGTGGCTCGACGCCGTGGCGCGGGTGCGCACGACCTAGTGGATCCGCACCCGCGGCTGGATGCCCATCGAGCGGCCTGACAGGCGGCCGATGACCGCCGCCTTGCCGAAGCCCCGCGCCCGGGCGGCCGTCAGCACGGCCTCGACCGCCCCCGGCGCGGCGGCGATCAGCAGCCCGCCGTTCGGTTGCGGGTCGGTGAGCAGGTCGCGCTTCCAGTGGGGCAGGGCGGTCATCTCCTGCACGAGGTCGCTGCTGCTCTCCCAGTTGCAGGCGGCGGCGGGCGCGCGCACGCCGGTCTTGATGAACCGTTCGACGCCGGCCAGCACGGGAACATCGGCCTGGATGTCGGCCAGCAGGCGCGCGGCGACGGCCATTTCGAGCGCGTGGCCGATCAGGCCCGAGCCGGCGACGTCGGTCACCGCGTTCACGCCGGCCATGCCGGCCAGGTCGCGGCCCAGGACGTTGAGTTGGATCGCCGACCCGATCAGGGCCTCGTAGCCGCTCTCGTCGAGCCGGCCTTCGCGATGCGCCGCGGCCAGGATTCCCAGGCCCAGCGGCTTGGTCAGGATCAGGGCGTCGCCCTCCCGGCCGCCCTTGTTGGTCAGCACCTGGCCGGGGTGGACGAGCCCCATCGCTACCAGGCCGTAGAAGGGCTGCTCGCTGTGGATGGTCTGGCCGCCGGCGATCGGGACGCCGGCCGTGGCGCAGACCGCCGCGCCGCCTTCGAAGATGCGGGCGATCGCCCGGGCCGACAGCTTGCCGCTGGGCACGCCGGCGACGGCCAGGGCCATGATCGGCGCGCCGCCCATGGCGTAGACGTCGGACAGCGCGTTGGCGGCGGCGATGCGCCCGAAGTCGAACGGATCGTCGACCATCGGGGCCGAGAAGTCGGTGGTGGCCACCAGGGCCTGGGTGTCGTTGAGCCGCCAGACCGCCGCGTCGTCGGCGGTCTCGGCGCCGACGAGCAGGTTGGGAAAGCCCGCGGCCGCCGGCACCTGGGCCAGGATCTCGCGCAGGGTCTTCGGCGCCAGCTTGCCGCGCTCGCCGCGCGCAAGGGCCATCAGGCCTGTGGTGTCTGGCATGGGCTCCCCCTTCTGGCGAACCGAACGGTGCGCGTCGCGCCCCGCGCACGACGACATCCCCGCCGCGATATTCCCGCGTCGGCTGCAGTGACCCAGAGTATATCGACACGCGTGTTGCCACCAAGTTGACGAGCACTGGTCACAAAGGGCGATCGCCCGTGCTTGACGCTGTGTCCCCGCGGCGCGAGGTTCGCGGCTCAATAAAGACAAAGGGAGAGCGGCCCATGGCGGACGGTTCAGCGGTCGGCGTCACCTCGCTGAGGGGCAAGGTGAGCGCGGAGGAGTGGCAGGCGCGGGTCGATCTCGCCGCTCTGTATCGTCTGGTGGCGGTCTATGGGTGGGATGACCTGATCTACACCCACATCTCGGCCCGCATCCCGGGGCCCGAACACCATTTCCTGATCAATCCGTACGGGATGCTGTTCGAGGAGATCACCGCCTCGTCGCTGGTGAAGATCGACCTGGACGGCAACATCCTCCAGGAGACGCCGTACTTCATCAATCCGGCGGGCTTCACGATCCATTCCGCGATCCACGCGGCGCGTGAGGACGCCAAGTTCGTGATGCACCTGCACTCCGACGACGGGGTCGCCGTGGCGGCCCAATCGGAGGGGCTGCTGCCGCTCTCGCAACATGCCCTGATCGTGCAGCCGCGACTGGCCTACCACGACTACGAAGGCATCGCCCTGAACCATGACGAACGCGAGCGTCTGGTGGCTGATATCGGCGACAAGACGCTGATGTTGCTGCGCAATCACGGGACGCTGTCGGTGGGCGAGAGCGCGGCCGACTGCTGGGTCGGCATGTACTACCTGGAGCGGGCCTGCACGATGCAGGTCAAGGCCCTGACCGTCGGCCGGGAGAAGGTGCTGATCGCGCCCGAGGCGTCGCAGGCCGAGGTGAAGTCGCAGGTCGCGCGGGGAATCGGCGGCGCGCTCGCGTGGCCCGGCTGCCTGCGCAAACTGGATCGAGAACGCCCAGGTTACGATGCCTGATACACCCTCGCCGCAAGCTTAGGCACGTGGGCGCCCGGCTTCGGGCGCCCTTTTGCATTTTCGGCGACGTTTCAGAGTGGAAACGCAAAGCCATCCTGCTGTCACTGGACCGCGTATATGCAGCTGCTTAAGAGCCGCGCGACAAATTCGCAGTAATCCGCCTGAATCATCACAGGCGCGGGAGCCTTTCAGTTTTGATCCGACGTCACTTCTTCCTCGTTGCGGCCCTTGTGGTCCTCGCCGTCATGGTGGTGGCGGGCGGCTATAAGGTCCTGGCCAAGAAGTCCGGGGGCGGCGCGGGCGGCCCCGCGGCCATGGCCCAGGGCGGTGGCGGTCAAGGCGGTGGCCAGGGCGGGGCGCCCGGCGGCGCGCGCCGGGCCGGCGCGCTCGGCGGGCCGACCCTGGTGTCGGTGGCGGTGGTTCAGCCGCGCGCCTTCCAGGACACCATCGAGGTGCTGGGTGTGGCGAAGGGCCGTCAGTCGGTGACCCTGACGGCGGCGGCCACCCAGCTCGTCGACCGCGTGCGGTTCGCGGACGGCCAGCGCGTGCAGCGCGGCGCGGTGCTTGTGGAGCTGCGCGCGACTGAACAGGACGCCGGCGTGGTGCAGGCCGAGGCGCGGCTTGTGCAGGCCAAGCGCGCCTATGACCGCTACAAGACGCTCGGCGAGCAGGGTTTCGCCTCCAAGGCCGCCGTTGACCAGTTCGAGGCCGCCTGGCGCTCGGCTCAGGCCGACGTCGCGGCCGCCAAGGCGCGCGAGGCCGATCGCGTGATCCGCGCGCCCTTCGCCGGTGTCGTGGGCCTGTCCGACGTGGCGCCTGGCGCGCTGGTGAACCCGGGCGCGCCGATCGTGACCCTGGACGACACGTCGGTGATGCGCGTCGATTTCCAGATCCCGGAACGCTACCTGTCGCAGCTTCGCGAGGGGCAGCCGCTGCTGGCCACGGCCGACGCCTTCCCAGGTGAGACCATCTCGGGCCGCATCGCGAAACTGGACAGCCGGGTCGACGAGCGCACGCGCGCCATCACCGCGCGCGCCGAGTTCCCCAACGCCGGCGGCCGTCTGAAGCCGGGCATGCTGGTGCGGGTGGGCGTCTCGCGCGGCGAGCGGACCAACGCCAGCGCGCCGGAGTCGGCCGTCTCGGTGCAGGGCGACTCGGCGTTCGTCTACGTCCTGCATCAGCAGGGCCAGCGGACCATGGCCGAGCAGCGCCCGATCGTCACCGGCGTGCGCCAACAGGGCTTCGTCGAGATCGTCGATGGGGTGAAGGCCGGTGAGCGCCTGGTGGCCGATGGCCTGAACAAGATCCAGCCCGGCCAGCCGGTGCGCGTCGCCGGCGGCCCCGGCGCCGGCCGTCCCGCCGCGGCGAACGCTCCGGGAGCGCGGGCCAACGCCCAGCGTCCCGCGGCATGATGCTCTCGGACATCTCCGTCCGCAGGCCCGTCTTCGCGGCGGTCGCGGCCATCATCCTCTGCGTGGTGGGCTTCGCCTCGTTCAGCGCCCTGACCGTGCGCGAGCTGCCCAGCGTCGATCCGCCCGTGGTCGGCATCTCCACGTCCTACCGGGGCGCCTCGGCCGAGGTGATCGAGGAGCGCATCACCGAGGTGATCGAGCGCCAGATCGCCGGCATCGAGGGCGTCGACCGGATCAATTCGTCGTCGCGCGACGGCTCTTCGCGCATCAACATCTCGTTCAAGCTGGACCGCGACCTCGACGCCGCGGCCAACGACGTGCGCGACGCGGTCAGCCGCGTGTCGGCTCAGCTTCCGGAACAGGCGGATCCGCCGCAGATCCAGAAGGCGAACGCCGACGCCTCGCCGATCATGTTCCTGAACTTCACCTCGACGACGATGAACCGGCTGCAGCTGTCGGACTACGCGCAGCGCTACCTGGTCGAGCGGCTGTCGACAGTGCCGGGCGTGGCCAGCGTCAACGTCGGCGGCGCCCAGTTCTATTCGATGCGCATCTGGCTGAACCCCGAGGCCATGGCCGCGCGGGGCATCACCGTCGAGGACGTCGAGACGGCGCTCAACACCCAGAACGCCGAGCTGCCTGCCGGTTCGCTCGAGGCGCCCGCCAAGGACTTCACGATCCGCGTGGCGCGCGGCTACTCGACGCCCGAACAGTTCGCCCAGATGCCGGTGGTCCCGTCGCGGACCACCAGCCAGGCCACCACCTCGGCCGCCCTGGGCGGTTCGGCGGCGGGCGCGGGCGCGGCGCAGGGGGCGACGCGCGACGTCACCACCGCGACCGCCACCCAGAGCTACATCACCCGCCTGGGCGACATCGCCCGCGTGGAGGAGGGCCCTGACGAGCGCCGCCGCCTGTTCCGCTCGAACGGGCGCGACATGGTCGGCGTGGCGGTCTTCCGTCAGAGCCAGGCCAACGACCTGGAGATCTCGGACGGGGTCCGGTCGGCGATCAAGGAGATCAACACCGGCCTGCCCAAGGGCACCAAGCTGGGCATCTCGGTCGACTATACCGAGTTCACCCGCCACGCGATCCGCGAGGTCTGGGTGACCATGGGGATCTCCATGGGGCTGGTGGCGCTGGTGAACTTCCTGTTCCTCGGCACCTGGCGGGCGGCGATCATTCCGTCGGTCGTGGCGCCGATCTGCATCCTGTCGACCTTCATCGTGCTGGCTCCGTTGGGCTTCTCGATCAACCTGCTGACCCTGCTGGCCCTGGTTCTCGCGATCGGCCTCGTGGTCGACGACGCCATCGTGGTGGTCGAGAACATCCAGAGACGGATCGACGAGGGCGAGCCGCCCGTGGTCGCCGCCCAGCGTGGCGCGCGGCAGGTGTTCTTCGCCGTGGTCGCCACGACGATCGTGCTGATCTCGGTCTTCGCGCCGCTGATGTTCCTGCCCGGCTTCATCGGCCGCCTGTTCGTCGAACTGGCCGTGGCCGTCGCCGCCGCCATCGCGTTCTCGGCGCTGATGGCGCTGTCGCTGTCGCCCATGCTGGCGTCCAAGCTGCTGCGCCCGGCGCACGGCGAGGGCTGGCTGGCCCGGCAGGTCGACCGGATCATGAACGGGCTCAAGAGCTCGTATCACGCCTCGCTCGAGGGGCTACTCGGCAAGCGCGGCACCTCGGCGATCGCCTCGACGCTTGTGCTGCTGCTGGCCCTGGCCGCGGTGGGGATCTTCAGCGTCCTGCCGCGTGAGCTGACGCCCGAGGAAGACCGTCGCCGCGCCCAGGTCATGATCATGGGCCCCGAAGGCGCCGGGTTCGACTACACCGTGGCCGCCAGCCGGCAGGTCGAGAAGGTGCTGACCAAGTACCTGAACGACGGCACGCTGGATCGCTACGTCTTCTCGATGCCGCGCTTCGGGAACAACTCGTTCAACACCGGCGGCGGCAACGCCATCCTGTCGACGGAGACGAAGACCACGGCGCCGGAGCTGGCGGCCAAGCTGAACCGCGAGCTGTCGTCCATCACCTCGGTGCGGGCGATCGTCTCGCCCGAGGGCGGCCTGCAGCGCGGCGGCGGCGGTCAGGGCGGCGGCGGGGGCGGCTCCAGCCTGCAGCTGATCGCCACCGGCACCGACTATCCCGAGATCGCCCGCTGGATCCAGCCGGTGCTGGCCGCGGCCAACAACAACCCCGGCCTCGCCCGTCCGCGCCTGGACTACGAGCCGACCAGCCCGCGCCTGGTGGTCGATATCGACCGCGAGAAAGCCGCCGCGCTGGGCGTCTCCGCCCAGACCATCGGCCGCGCCCTGGAGACCCAGTTCGGTTCGCGGCGGGTGACCACCTACATCAAGAACGGCCAGGAGTACGACGTGCTCCTGCAGACCCCGCGCGAGCATCGCCAGACCGAGAACGACCTGAGCCAGCTCTACGTGCGGGCCTCGTCGGGCGAACTGGTGCCGCTGACCTCCGTGGTCACCACGCGCATCCGGGGCGACACCCCCGACCGCTCGCGGGTCGACCGCCTGCGCTCGATCTCGCTCTCGGCCCAGCTGAACCCCGGCTACTCGATGGGCGAGGCGATCAAGTTCCTGCAGGCCGAGGCCGCCAAACAGCCCGGCCAGGTGACGGTGAAGTGGGGCGGCGGCGCGCGTGACTACCTGGAGGCTTCGGGCTCGGTGGGCCTGGCCTTCGGCATGGCCTTGCTGCTGGTCTTCCTGGTGCTGGCGGCGCAGTTCGAAAGCTGGATCCACCCGGCGGTGATCATGCTGACCGTGCCGGTGGCGGCGGTGGGCGGCCTGTTCGGCCTGCTGCTCGTGGACTCGTCGATCAACACCTACAGCCAGATCGGCCTGATCATCCTGATCGGCATCGCGGCCAAGAACGGCATCCTCATCGTCGAGTTCGCCAACCAGCTGCGCGACGAGGGGCTGTCGATCCGGGAGGCGGTGATCGAGAGCGCCAGCCTGCGCCTGCGTCCGATCATCATGACCTCGATCGCGGCGGCGGCGGGAGCCATCCCGCTGATGTTCGAGGGCGGCGCCGGCGGCGAGGCCCGCAAGACCATCGGGGTGACCATCTTCTACGGAGCGATCTTCGCCACCCTGGTCACGCTGTTCATCGTGCCGGTGTTCTACAACATGCTGGCGCGG
The DNA here is from genome assembly GCA_040752615.1 of Pseudomonadota bacterium. GTDB lineage: Bacteria > Pseudomonadota > Alphaproteobacteria > Caulobacterales > Caulobacteraceae > Phenylobacterium. Next base: position 92,334 of record JBFMGV010000010.1, read on the forward strand.
TTCACGAAGTCGCCGCAGGCCACCGCCCGGCGGATCGAGGCCTTTGAGGAGGCCGAGCGCGCCAGGGTCGCCAACGCGGCCGAGTAGCTGTCGGACCACCGCGGAAAAGACAAAACCCCGGCCGTCGCGGCCGGGGTTTTCGTTTGCGGTGTGTGCTTGCGCACCGGGGGCGCCGTGGGCAGGTCACGCAGCCGGCGGGCCGGCGCCAGGGACCTGGTACAAAAAGGGGGGTGTCAGGTCCCTGGGCCCGGCCGGCAGCGGGGGGCGCCGCCATTCGGATTGGGGTGTCGATCCAGACAGATGCTCGTCGTCGACGGACTCACCATGAACGCGTGTAGCCTGCGCGTCAAGGTTGTCCCCGTGACGAAATATTGCGTCCCCCCGGCGCTCCCAGCCTACGGCTTGTGGCCGGTCTCGACCATCAGATAGGCGATGAGGTCCGTGCGGTCCTTCTCGTCCTTCAGGCCGGCGAAGGTCATCTTGGTGCCGGGCAGGAAGGTCTGCGGCTTGGCCAGCCATTGGTCCAGGTGCGGGCCGTCCCACACGAAGCCGGCGGTCTTCAGCGCGTCGGAATACTTGAAGTCGGGGTGGGCGGCGGCCTTCTTGCCGAAGATACCGTGCAGGTTCGGGCCGGTCATGTTCGCGCCGCCGGGCGCGATGGTGTGGCACGACTGGCAGAGGCCGAACTTGGTCTTGCCGTTGTCGACGTCGGCCGTGTTGTAGGGCGCGGGCAGCGAGGCCAGGATCTTCTGCTTTTCCTCGGGACTGATCTCGACCGCGGCCGGCGCGGTGGCGGCGCCGGAGGCCTGATCGCCGGCGGGGGCGGCGGTGTCGGACTTGCCGCAGGCCGCGGCCATCAGGCTCAGGGCGGCGGCGGCGAGGATCGGGCCAGTGCGCATACGGACTCTCCGGGCTGAAGTCGGCGGCAAACTAGCGCTGCCGCGAGCCCGTGCAAGGTGGCGTCGCGGCGCCCTCAGCGCTTGCGGCGCTTCTCGCGGTTCACCGCCTCGTCCAGCGCCTGCAGGAAGCGCGAGCGGTCGTCGGCGGCGAACGGGCGGGGACCGCCGGTGATCTCGCCGGTCGAGCGGATGTGCTCCATCAGCGAACGCTGAGCCAGCGCCGAGCCGATCGAGTCGGCGGTGAAGGGCCGCCCGTTCGACCCGATCGCCGCGCCGCCGGCTTTCAGCACCCGGTCGGCAAGGGGGATGTCCTGAGTGACCACGATGTCGCCCGGCTGCACCTCGCCGGCGATCCAGTCGTCGGCCACGTCCGGCCCGGCGTCGACGATGCGCCGCTCGATCAGCGGCGAGGCGGGGATCGCGATGAAGCTGTTGGAGACCACGTAGACCTTCAGGCCGTAGCGGGCGGCGACCTTGTAGGTTTCGTCCTTCACCGGGCAGGCGTCGGCGTCGATGAAGATGCGCATGGGCATTCTCTACAGCCTTTCGGCGCGGACGACACCGGCCCTTGGCGATGAGCCCGTTTCAAAGCATAAGCGGCCCGCCTCCAGGAGGCCGGATTAGCTCAGCTGGTAGAGCAGCGGTTTTGTAAACCGAAGGTCGCGGGTTCGAGCCCTGCATCCGGCACCACTTCGGCTCGGTAAGGGCGGACATCCGCGAACGCGGAAGGAAACCGCCGGCCCTTCGCCTCCGTACATGCGGGACACTCGGCCGTTCACCATGCGGCGCAGCTCCCGACCCACCGTTTCCGCGCTCTAGCCCGCGGTTTGCACTGCAGCACGGGCAAGTCGGGAATGCGTGCCGGGACGGGACGCGGGGTGTTTCCGATGGCGCCGGGTCGGCTGGGGGGCAGGCCGGGCGCCTGACGTCCGGCTCTGGACGTCAGCCGCGGACGGCGCAGCCTTGGCCGAGCAGGGTCGCACAAGGCTGGGCCGCGCCGTCCGTGGCGATCAGGATCGCGTCCGGCGCCGCTGCTGCGCCAGGTAGACGATGATGACACCCGTCGCCACCAGGCCGATCAACAGGGTCGAGACCGCGTTGATCTTGGGATCCACGCCCAGCCGCACCTGGCTGTAGAGGCGCATGGGCAGGGTGGTGGCGCCCGGGCCGGAGGTGAAGCTGGCGATCACCAGATCGTCGAGGGACAGGGTGAAGGCCAGCATCCACGCCGCGCCCACCGCCGGCGCGATGCCGGGCAGGGTGACCAGCAGGAACGCCTTCCAAGGAGGACAGCCCAGATCCTGCGCCGCCTCTTCCAGGCTCCGGTCGAAGGCCGCCAGGCGCGCCTGGATGATCACCGTGGCGTAGGCGAGCGTCAGCGTCGCGTGGCTGAGCGTGACGGTCCAGAACCCGCGCGGCAGGCCGACCGAGACGAACAACAGCAGCAGGGAGAGCCCCAGGATCACCTCGGGCATGACCAGCGTCGCATAGACGCCGCCGGCCAGGGCGGTGCGCACCCGGCGGCCCCGGACCAGGGCGAAGGCGGCCGGCAAGGCAATGGCCGTGGCGAGGGTCGCCGACAGGGCGCCGACGCGCAGGGTGACCCAGATCGCCTCAAGCAACTGGGTGTCGCGGAACAGGGCGACGTACCAACGGGTGGAGAAGCCGCCCCAGACGGTCACCAGGCGGCTGGCGTTGAAGGAGTAGGCCGCCAGGACCAGGATCGGCGCGTAGAGGAAGGTCAGCCCCAGCACGATCGAGGCGATGTTGAAGGCGGACGGGCCTTTCCTCATCCGACCACCTTCCGCTGTTCCCGTTCGAACAGCAGGATCGGAACGGTGAGCGTGGCCAGCAGCACGATCGCCACGGCCGAGGCGGCGGGCCAGTCGCGGTTGGCGAAGAACTCGGTCCAGATGACTTTGCCCAGCATCAGGGTCTCGGACCCGCCCAGCAGGTCCGGGATCACGAACTCGCCGGCCATGGGAATGAAGCAGAGCAGGGCGCCCGCCGCCGCGCCGCGCAGCGACAGCGGGAAGGTCACCCGCCAGAAGGCCGACAGCGGCGTGGCGCCCAGGTCCTGAGCCGCCTCGATCAGGGTTTCGTCCTGGCGCTCGAGCACCGCGTACAGCGGCAGGACCATGAACGGCAGGTAGGCATAGACCAGGCCCAGGATCACCGCCGTCTCGGTGTTGAGGATGTCGACCGGCGGCAGGCCGACCGCGGCGAGCAGGGTGTTCAGCAGGCCCGCCGGCTTCAGGATGGCGATCCAGGCGTAGATCCGGATCAGGAAGCTGGTCCAGAACGGCAGGATCACCGCCATGACCAGCGCCCGTCGCACCCCGTCGGAGCACCGGCTGATCCCGTAGGCGATCGGATAGCCGATCAGCAGCAGGAGGAGCGTGCCCAGGCCGGCCAGCCGCAGGCTGGAGAGGTAGGCGTCGATGTAGAGACGGTCCTTCGTGAGCCGTGCGTAGGTCTCACCATCGAGGGCCGCCAGGAAGGCGCGCACGCCGTCCAGGCCTCGGCTCCAGTCGATGCGCGGCGCATAGGGCGGCATGGCCAGGGCGGTGTCGGACAGCGACAGCTTGGCGACCAGCAGGAAGGGGAAGGCGAAGAAGATCGCCAGCCAGAGGAACGGCAGGATCGAGGCCAGACCGGACCGTTGGCGCCTCATCGGGTCAGGACCACGGCGCTGGAAGCCGCGAAGGTGAGCCAGACGGCGTCGTCGCAGCCCAGCGGCCGGTCGACGGCGCGGGTGGCGTTGGCCCGGGCGGCGCGCAGGGTGCGGCCGGGCGCGATCTCCACCAGGTAGGTCGTCCAGTCGCCCAGGTAGCCGTAGTCGAGGATGCGACCGGCCACCACGTTGGGGCCGTCCGGCGGCGGCTCGGCGTGGACCACCATCTTCTCGGGCCGGACGGCGAGCCACGCGGTCTCGCCCGTGGGCGCCGACCCCTCGGCCTCGAAGATCCCTTCGTGGGAGACCATGCGGACAAGGTTCGCGCCGACGGTGTCGATGCGGCCCTCGAACAGGTTGATGTCGCCGATGAAGCCCGCGACGTAGCGGTCGGTCGGCGCTTCGTAGACCTCGGCAGGGCGGCCCACCTGGACGATCTGCCCCTCGCGCATCACGGCGATCCGGTCGGCGACCACCATCGCCTCGTCCTGGTCGTGGGTGACGATCATGAAGGTCATGCCCAGCCGCTGCTGCAGGGCCATCAACTCGAACTGGGTCTCCTCGCGCAGCTTCTTGTCGAGGGCGGCCATGGGCTCGTCCAGCAGGAGGATGCGCGGCCGCGGGGCCAGGGCGCGGGCCAGGGCCACCCGTTGCCGCTGGCCGCCGGAAAGCTGGTCGATGCGACGGCGGTGGTGATCCTGCAGACGCACCAGAGCCAGCATCTCGTCGACCCGCGCCGCGATCTCGGCCTTGGGCAGGCCCTGGCGCTTCAGGCCGAAGGCGACGTTCTGCGCCACGTTCAGGTGCGGGAAGAGCGCGTAGGACTGGAACATCATGTGGACCGGCCGCTGGTGGGGCGGGTCGGCCTGGATGTCGCGGCCCTCCAGCATGATCCGGCCCTGGTCCGGCTGTTCGAAGCCGGCCAGCATCCGCATCAGGGTGGTCTTGCCGCAGCCCGACGGGCCCAGCAGGGCGAAGAACTCCCGCTCGTAGATCGAGAGCTCGACGCCGCGCACGGCGGCGGTGTCGCCGAACGTCTTCGAGACGTGGTCGAAGCGCACCAGCGGCTTCGCGCCCGGATCGGCCCAGGGCGCGAAGGTCTCGCGGATGCCGCCGATCTGGGGACGCCCGTTCTGTGGAAGGCCGCTCACCGGCCCGTCAGCACCCGGGTCCACTGGCGGTTCACCTCGCGCAGCAGGTCCTGGTCCTTGGTGGTGGTCACGAAGAGCCGCTTGGACATCTCGGGCGTGGGATAGACGTTAGGATCGTTGCGGATCGCCTCGTCGACCATGGGCGTCGCGGCCGCGTTGGCGTTGGCGTACTGGATGTAGTTCGACGCCTTGGCGATGACCTCGGGCTTAAGCATGTAGGCGATGAACTTCAGGGCCGCGTCGGCGTGCGGCGCGTCCTTGGGGATGGTGAAGACGTCGAACCACACCTGGCTGCCTTCCTTGGGCACGGCGTAGGCGATCTTGACCCCGTTCTTGGCCTCCTCGGCGCGGGCCTTGGCCTGCAGGACGTCGCCCGAGTAGCCCACCGCCACGCAGACATCTCCGTTGGCCAGGGCCTCGATGTATTCGGACGAGTGGAACTTGCGCACGTAGGGCCGCGCCTTCAGCAGTAGCGCGGTGGCGGCCTCATAGTCGGCGGGCGTCTGCGAATTGGGGTTGCGGCCCAGATAGTTGAGCGCGACCGCGTACATGTCCTCCGACGCGTCCAGGAAGTAGACGCCGCAGTCCTTGAGCTTGGCGAGGTTGGCGGGGTCGAAGACCACGGCCCAACTGTCGACCTTCACCCCGGGCAGGCGCTTGGCCACCGCGTCGGCGTTGTAGCCGATGCCGATGGTGCCCTGCATGTAGGGCACCGCGTACTTGTGGCCCGGATCGAAGGGCTCCATGTGGGCCATCAGGTCGGGCGACAGCTGGTCGAGCCCGGGCAGCTTGTCCTTGGCCAGGGGCTGGATCGCGCCGGCGGCGATATAGCGGGGCAGGTTGTGGTTGGACGGGACCACGAGGTCGTAGCCGGTGCCGCCCTGCAGCACCTTGGTCTCGAGCACCTCGTTGGAATCGAAAGTGTCGTAGGTGACCTTGATGCCGGTCTCCTTGGTGAACTGCGTGAGTAGCTCGGGGTCGATGTAGTCCGACCAGTTGTAGATGCGCAGCTCGGTGCTGCCGCCGTCGGCCGCCTTGTCTGATTTCGGCGAGCACGCCGCCAGCGCCAGGAGCGTCGCGACGCCCACAGCTTTCACCCAATGGGCCATGACCCGATCCCCCATTCTCTCCGGGGACTTTTATAGGGCGCTCGCGGCCGGCGTTAAGTCCCCGATGCGTCGAGATCCACGTGGGTCGCCAGATGATCGATAAAGCTGCGGACCCGGGCGGGCAGGTCGGCGCGGCCGCCGACATAGACCGCGTGTAACTCCTCCACATCGCCGGGGTTCAGGGCTTCGAGCAGCGGGACCATGCGGCCGGCGGCGATGTCCGGGCCCACGTGCCAGCGGGAGAGGCGCGCGACGCCGACGCCGTCCAGCACCATCTGGCGCGCGGTCTCGCCATCGCCCACCTTGGCGTTGCCGCAGGCCGGACGGCTGGTCGCGGCGCCGTCGACCACGAAGGGCCACTCGTCGAACGCGCGGGCGAAGTTGAAGCCGATCCGGTTGTGCTGCTCGAGTTCGTCGAGGTCGGCTGGCGCGCCGTGCCGGGCGACATAGTCCGGCGACGCCACCACGACGGCGCGGCTCTGACCCAGCTTGCGGGCCGTCAGCATGGCCCCCTGCAGGGGACCGCCGCGGATCGCCACGTCGGCGCGCTCGTCCAGCAGGTCGATCACCACGTCGCTGAGGACCAGGTCGACGGTGATGTCAGGGAAAGCATCGAGAAATCCGGGGACAAGCGGCAGGAGATGATGTCGGCCAAAGGCCACGTTGCAGTTCACCCGCACCCGACCCTGCGGCCGCGCGCCCACCGCCACCGCGCGCTCGGCCTCGTCCAGATCGGCGAGGACCTGCACCGCGCGGGCGTGGAAATCGGCGCCCTCGGTCGTCAGCATCAGATGGCGGGTCGAGCGGTTGAAGAGCCGGACGCCGAGGCGGGCCTCCAGACGGGACACGAGCTTGCTGACCGCCGAGGGCGTCATCTGCAGACTGCGCGCGGCCGAGGAGAAGCCGCCGTAGTCCACCACCCGGGTGAAGACCTCCATCTCGCCGAAGCGGTTCACGTCGGTTCGCGGCATGTGAATTCACGTCACAACTGATTTGACCAAGCGCCATCTAATTCATCGCCGAGGAATGCGCCATCTGCCGGCCTGAACTCAAGCTGGAGACCGCCATGCCATTGGCGCTTTACGCCCTCACCGTCGGGGCATTCGGGATCGGGGTAACGGAATTCGTGATCATGGGCCTGCTTCTGCAGGTCTCTGGCGACCTGGGCGTCTCGGTGCCGGCGGCGGGGATGCTGATCACCGGCTACGCCCTGGGCGTCTTCGTCGGCGCGCCGGTTCTGACGCTGGCCACCCGGCGGCTGCCGCGCAAGGCGGCGCTGCTGATCCTCATGGGGATCTTCGTGATCGGGAACCTGGCCTGCGCCCTGGCGCCCACCTACGCCGGCCTGATGGCCGCGCGCATCGTCACGGCCCTGGCGCACGGCACCTTCTTCGGTGTCGGCTCGGTGCTGGCGGCGCAACTGGTGGCGCCCGAGCGGCGCGCCTCGGCCATCGCCCTGATGTTCAGCGGGCTGACCTTGGCGACGCTGGCGGGCGTGCCGTTGGGCGCCTGGATCGGCCTGCAGTTCGGTTGGCGGGCGACGTTCCTGCTGGTGACGGCCGTCGGCGTGCTGGCCCTGGCCGCCCTGGCGCTGTTCGTCCCCCGCGACGCCGAGCAGGCCGAGTTGCCGCCGCTCTCGGAGGAACTAGCGGTGCTGAAGCGTCCGCAGGTGCTGCTGGCCCTGGCCACGACGGTGCTGGGCTTCGGCAGCGTCTTCGCGGTGATCAGCTACATCCAGCCGATGTTGGTCGAACTGGCCGGCTTCTCGAAGGCGGCGGTCTCGCCGATCCTGCTGGTGTTCGGCGGCGGCCTCTTCGTCGGCAACCTGGCCGGGGGCCGGCTGGCCGATCGCTGGCCTCGGGCGGCGCTGCTGGGCACGGTGGGGGCGCTGGCCCTGACCCTGGCGCTGACCACCTTCGCGGTGCACGACCAGATCCTGTCGGTGGTGTTCGTCGGTCTGCTGGGAGTGACCGCTTTCGCCACGGTCGCGCCGTTGCAGATGCGGGTTCTGGAGCAGGCCGGTGGGGCGGGGCAGGGCCTCGCCTCCAGCCTGAACATCGCCGCGTTCAACCTCGGCAACGCCCTGGGCGCGGGCCTCGGTGGGGCGGTGATCGACCACGGCCTGGGGCTGGCCGCCCTTCCGGCGACGGGCGCGCTGATCACGGTGGGTGGCCTGGCCGTCGCGGCGCTCAGCCTCAGAGGCGAGCGTCGCCGGGCCGTCGCCTGCGCCTGATCGGGGCGAATCCGTGGAAGCTGCGGCGGTCTGACCCGAGGCTGCTGCATGCCGACTTCCAACTTCGTGCTGCCGATCCTGATGCTGCTGGCGTCGAACGTCTTCATGACCTTCGCCTGGTACGGGCACCTGAAGGTCGAGCATCGCCCGCTCTGGATCATCGTCCTGGTGAGCTGGGGGATCGCCTTCTTCGAATACTGGCTGGCGGTGCCGGCCAACCGCATCGGGCGGGCGGTCTACAGCCCCGCCGAGTTGAAGACGATGCAGGAGGTGATCACCCTGGTCGTCTTCGCCGTGTTCTCGGTCTTCTACCTTGGCGAGAAGCTGACCCTCAGCCACGGCGTCGGGTTCGCCTTCATCGCCCTGGGCGCCTGGTTCGTGTTCAAGAGCCCGTTCTGAACCGGGCCGCCGCCGGGGCGGCCCGGCCCACCATCTACTTGGCCGCGGGCGCGCCGCCGCCGCTCTCGCCGCCCACCATGGCGACGACCTCGTTGGTCTTGGAGATGAACTTCACCCCCTTGACCCGGCCGTCCTTGTAGCGGTCCCAGCCGCTCTTGACGTCCACGGGCGTCGGGCCTGCGGCGCCGGGCGTCGCAGGTTTGTCGGCCACCACGTCGACCTCGTAGATGCCGTCCGGCGGGCTGGCCGCGTAGACGCGCGGCAGGAAGCCCACCTTGGTCCAGCCGCCGCCGTCCGTGGTGGCCTTGGCCTCCAGGTCGTAGCCGCCGCTGGACGCGGGCTTGATGCTTCCCGAGGTGATCGCCTGGACGTTCTCCTGGCCCTGGTAGAACTGGACCTGGCGGGCCAGCGACTTCTTGGGCGCCGGGGCCTCGGCGGCCGGCGCCGGGTCGGCGGGTTTCTCGTTGCAGGCGGAAAGCGAAAGGCAGGCGAGGGCGCCCGCCGCAAGCCACATCGTGCGCATGTCTTCTCCCGATACCGGCGGCTTTTTCGTTGACGACTCGCGGACCGCCGCCCGGCCCGACACGCCGAGTTTGCGCGGATACCCGCGATTGGCGAGCATTTCTTGCAACGCTCGCTTTGGCGAACCACCTGAGCGGCCTATAAGCCCCGGTTCCGCCACCGAACGACGTCTGCGCGAAGGCCCATGTCCCGCATCCTCATCACCTCGGCCCTGCCGTACATCAACGGGATCAAGCACCTGGGGACCCTGGCCGGCTCCATGCTGCCGGCCGACGTCTACGCCCGCTTCCAGCGGGCCCGGGGGCGCGAGACGCTCTACATCTGCGCCACCGACGAGCACGGCACGCCGACCGAACTGGCCGCCGCCGAGAAGGGGCAGGACCCGGCCACCTTCTGCGCCGAGGCGCACGAGGTGCAGCACAGCCTGGGTCGGCAGTTCGGCCTGTCGTGGGATCACTTCGGCCGCTCGTCCTCGCCGCAGAACCACCGCCTGACGCAGCGGTTCGCCCAGCAGCTGTGGGAGGCCGGCTTCATCGAGGAGCGGGTGACCCAGCAGGTCTATTCACACGCCGACAAGCGCTTCCTGCCCGACCGGTATGTGATCGGCACCTGCCCGCATTGTGGCTACGAGGCGGCGCGCGGCGATCAGTGCGAGAACTGCACGCGGGTGCTGGACCCGGCCGACCTGCTGCACCCGCGCTCGGCGGTGTCGGGCTCGACCGACATCGAGATCCGTGGCTCCAAGCACCTGTTCCTGCGCCAGAGCCACTTCGCGGGGAAGCTGCGCGAATGGATCGAAGCCAAGCGCGGGAACTGGCCGCTGCTGGTGACCTCCATCGCGCTGAAGTGGCTGGATGAGGGCCTGCAGGATCGCGGCATCACGCGCGACCTGGAGTGGGGCGTGCCGGTGAATGCCGGCGAGTGGGGCGCCAACCCCGAGGGGCAGCTTCCCGACATCGAAGGGCTGGCCGGCAAGGTCTTCTACGTCTGGTACGACGCGCCGATCGAATACATCGGGGCCACCTGGGAGTGGGCCGACGCCCGCGCCGCCGAGGCCGGGACCGGCCCGGCGCCCGACGCCGCGTGGGAGCGCTGGTGGAAGGGGCCCGAGGCCGCCGACGTCACCTACGTCCAGTTCATGGGCAAGGACAATGTGCCGTTCCACACCGTGGGCTTCCCCTGCACGCTGATGGGGGTGAACACGCGCGAGGCTGCGCCCTGGAAGCTGGTGGACGAGCTGAAGGGCTTCAACTGGCTCGACTACTACGGCGGCAAGTTCTCCACCTCGCTGAAGCGCGGCGTCTTCATGGACCATGCGCTGGAGCTGCTGCCCGCCGACTACTGGCGCTGGTGGATCATGGCCAATGCGCCCGAGACCTCGGATTCCACCTTCGCCTGGGAGCAGTTCCGCGACCAGGTGAACGCGGACCTCGCCGACGTCCTGGGCAACTTCGTGAACCGGATCTGCAAGTTCACCGAGAGCCGCTTCGACGGGATCGTGCCCGAAGGCGGCGCGCCGGGGGAGCTGGACGACAAGCTCGAAGCCGACGTCCTGGCCAAGCTGCGCGAGTACACGGGCTTCATGGAGGAGCGCGAGTACCGCAAGAGCGCCACGGCGTTGCGTCAGCTCTGGGTGCTGGGCAACCAGTACCTGACCGAGGCGGCGCCCTGGACGGCGATCAAGACCGACCGCGATCGGGCGGCGGTGGCGGTGCGCAACGGCCTGAACCTGGCGGCCCTGTTCGCCAAGGTCTCCGAGCCCTTCATTCCGTTCGCGGCCGAGAAGATCTCGGTGGCGCTGGGCGAGGCGTTCCCGGCGAAGTGGCCGTCGCTAGAGGGCCCGGGCGTGCTCTCGATCCTGGAGCCGGGCCGCGCCATCCAGGCGCCCGAGGTGCTGTTCAGGAAGATCGAGGACACCCAGGTCGCCGAATGGCGTGAACGCTTCGGCGGGCCGGACGCGGCCTGAGTCCGCCCCTCGTCATCCCTCCAGGGGGGCCGCAACCCCGGCTCAGTGCGCCGGCGCGGCCGGGAGCTTGGGGATGATGTCGAGGAAGTCGGGGACGGCGGCGTTGTACTGGGCCGTGTAGCCGAGGTCGGTGACCACGTCGCGGTAGCCGGTCCACATCATGTGCAAGGCCACGTACAGCACGATCAGCAGGCCGACGTAGCCGATCCAGCGGTAGCGGTGCAGCAGACGGGCGATGGCGTGGGCGGCGACGCCCATCAGCGCGATCGACAGCAGCAGGCCGAAGACCAGGACGCCGGGGTGTTCGCGCGCCGCGCCGGCGACCGCCAGCACGTTGTCGAGCGACATCGAGACGTCGGCGATCAGGATCTGGATCAGCGCGTCCTTGAAGGACTTGGGCTTCACCTTCGGCTCGGTGGTCGGGTCCGAATCCAGCGCCGCCTCGGCCGCGGCTTCTTCGTGAACCGCCTGATTGCGCAGCTCCCGCCACATTTTCCAGCAGACCCAGAGCAGCAGAAGGCCGCCCGCGAACAGCAGGCCGACGATCCCGAGGAGCTGAGTCGTGATCAGCGCGAAGCCGATCCGGGTGATCACGGCCGCGCCCAGGCCCCAGAAAATGGCCTTGCGTCGCTGCTCCGGCGGCAGGCCGCCGGCGGCCAGGCCCACGGCGACGGCGTTGTCGCCCGCCAGGACCAGGTCGATCATCAGGACTTGCAGCAGGGCCGACAGGGCGCCGGGCGAGAACAGCTCTTCGAACATCCGGCCTCAATGCGACACCGCGCGCCCGGCTGCAACAGCCGAGGCGCAGGCGGTCGGCGGC